>JBAZWJ010000009.1:0-107200 GCA_041660385.1 Desulfobacteraceae bacterium
GGTGTAGTGATCGGGGACGATGTGACCATATATCCAAATGTAACTGTCAGGGACCGTTGCGTTATCGGAAGCAGGGTGATCATTCACTCCGGTACCGTTATCGGTAGTGACGGATATGGTTTTGTTCCTGATGGAGAAAAGTACACGAAAATCCCCCATACGGGTATTGTGAGAATCGGTGATGATGTGGAATTAGGGGCATTAAACAGTATTGACCGTGGGACGTTTGGAGAAACCATTATTAAAAATGGAGTGAAAACTGATAATCAGGTGCATATAGCCCATAACGTGGTGGTCGGAGAGAACACGCTTCTTGTGGCCCAGGTGGGAATTGCGGGCAGCACGGTGATCGGTGACCACGTCATTCTGGCAGGCCAGGTGGGCGTTGCTGGTCATTTGATCATCGGAAACAACGCCGTGATCGGACCCCAAGCCGGTGTTCTTCATTCCGTGGCAGATCATGATGTGTTATCCGGCACTCCGGCCATAGCCCATAAACAATGGATGAAAGCTCAGACGGTTCTCGCGCAACTACCGGAGCTTAAAAAACGTGTAAACGTGCTTGAAAAAAAAATGAACTCTTTGGAAGATAAAGGAGACTGATGATGACAACTAACGTGAACATACACCCCACAGCCATCGTTGACCCGACAGCTCAAATTGGTGAAGGTGCGACGATCGGCGCTTTTTCAGTTATTAAAAACGACACGGTGATAGGACCAAGAACGAATATTGCATCCCATGTGGTGATTGATCCTTATGTGACCATCGGGGCAGATTGCACTATTTTTCAATATGCCTCCGTTGGGGCCGCTCCCCAGGATTTGAAATTTCACGGTGAAAAAACATATCTCAAGATAGGCCGGGGAACGGTGATCCGTGAATTTGCCACCATCAACAGAGGCACAGGCGTTGGCGGTGGAATTACGGAAGTGGGTGAGGAAAACTACCTGATGGCTTATGTCCATGTGGCCCATGACTGCAAAACAGGTCGTAAAGTCATTCTTGCCAACGGGTCCACCCTTGCCGGCCATATTGTTCTTGGTGATTATGTTACGGTTGGCGGGCTCGTAGCTATTCACCAGTTTGTACGGGTGGGTAATTACTCTTACATCGGAGGCAAGTCGGCGGTTGTTAAAGATGTGCCTCCGTTCGTCATTGCCGCCGGAGATCGTGCTAAACTCCATGGTCTTAACAAAGTGGGCCTTGAACGCCATAATTTTTCTCCTGCCGCTCTTTCGGCGTTGAAAAAAGCATACCGGATTGTTTTCAGAATAGGACTCACCACAATCGAAGCCGTTGAACGGGTCAAGGCCGGAGTGGAACAGGTGCCTGAAGTTATCGAATTTATCGAATTCATAAAGTCGTCGAGCCGTGGCATCACGCGTTGATGGATGTACACATGAACATCGGACTCATAGCGGGAAACGGCCAGTTTCCCATTCTTTTCGCTAAGGCTGCATCGGCTGAAGGCCATAAGGTGTTCACTGCTGCGATCAGAAACGAAGCCGATGAATCCATAGAAAGCATCACCTGTGAAACAAAGTGGATTCACCTGGGGCAGATAGGAAAACTACTGTCTTTTTTCAAAAAAAACCATGTCCGGGAAACGGTGATGGTTGGAGGGATTAAAAAAACACGGATTTTTTCTGATATCAAACCGGATATCAAAGCCGTGATGCTTCTTGCCACCATGCGTCACACACACGATGATGGTGTCTTAAGGATCTTTGCCGATTTTCTCGAAAAGGAAGGAATCATGGTTCGATCATCCACGGATCTTGTGCCCGATATTCTTGCTTATGAAGGGTGCTGGACCAGAACAAAACCTTCAAAAGCTCAGCTTGCTGACATCCGTGTGGGATTTGGCCTTGCCAAGGAAATCGGCAGACTTGACATTGGTCAGTGTATCGTCATGGGCGGCGGATCGGTTCTCGCCGTGGAAGCCATAGACGGAACAGACGCAACCATACGACGGGGCGGAATGCTTGGGAGAGGGGATGCTGTGGTGATTAAAGTCAGCAAACCTACCCAGGACATGCGATTCGATGTTCCGGCCGTGGGGCTGAAAACCCTTGAAACCATGCATGAAGTTGGAGCACGCGTTCTTGTGATCGAAGCTAACAAAACCGTGGTGTTTGATAAAAAAGAGATGGTGGAGTTCGCAGACAGTCATAATATGGTGATCGTTGCCATGAAAGAATCGTAGGGGCACGGTGCGCCGTTCCCTCCGGTTGACCGACCTGTGTGTGATGGGTCGCAGATAATAATATAAAAAACGACAATAATAAGATGAAAATCATATCGGAATTCTTCAGACAAAACAGATACAAGCACATCATGGCTCTGATCAGGCAAAACTGGTTCAAGCTGTTCGTGGCCATGCTATGTATGATGGTCGTGTCTTGGTCCACGGCGTTGCTTGCTTTTTTGATCAAGAATATTCTTGATGATATTTTCATCGCAAAAGATGAATTGATGCTCAAGCTCATCCCTGTGGTGGTGATTGTTACCTCCGTTGTCAGAGGTCTTGCAGTTCTCGGTAAGGAATACCTGATGAACCATGTGGGGCAGAGCATTATCATGAGTTTACGGAACGATCTTTACAATAAGATTCAGGACCTTTCTCTGAGATTTTTCCAGAAAGAAAAAACAGGTGTTCTGATGAGCCGGATCACCAACGATGTTAACGTGATCAAGGCTATGGTGTCCAATGTGGTCACCGGCTCCATCGAACATGTGTTTTCCATCGTCGGTCTCACGGTGGTGGTGTTTTACAGAGACTGGAAAATGGCCATCATCGCTTTTGTAGTGGTTCCCATCGCCTTTCTTCCTATCGTGAAACTGGGGCGGAAAATCCGAAAAGTCAGCACGGGAACCCAGGAATCTGTGGCGGATATGAGTTCGTTTCTCCATGAAACTTTTGCAGGCAACCGGATCGTCAAAGCCTTTGGGCGTGAGACATACGAGAAACAGCGTTTTTTTAAGAAGTCCTATGCCCTGTTCCGATATGAGATGAAAAAAGTAAAAGCCCAGGCTTTGTCATCGCCTATCATGGA
This sequence comes from Desulfobacteraceae bacterium, assembly GCA_041660385.1. Lineage (GTDB taxonomy): Bacteria > Desulfobacterota > Desulfobacteria > Desulfobacterales > Desulfolunaceae > DYJE01. The sequence continues at coordinate 3,060 of JBAZWJ010000009.1, forward strand.
TATCTGTGGAGGTCTTGGTATCGCCTTTATCGTCTGGTACGGTGGAAATGGCGTGATCAATGGCACATCCACAACCGGGACTTTTTTTTCTTTCCTTACGGCTGTTTTTTTGTTGTACGAACCCTTTAAGAAATTGACCAAACTGAACAATGCGGTCCAGGAAGGTCTTGCCGCCGTGGACAGGGTGTTTGACATCATTGAGACCGAATCGGATATCGTTGACCCCGTCAAACCTTTGGAAATTCAAGCGGGAAACCACCTTATCGAGTTTGACCACGTGAGTTTCAGTTATGGTGATTCAACCATTCTTGACAACATAAGCATCACAGCGAAACCCGGTGACGTGATTGCTCTGGTGGGTATGAGCGGCGGCGGGAAATCCACTCTGGTGAATCTGATTCCCCGTTTTTACGATGTGACGTCTGGTCGGATTCTTCTGGATGGCGTGGATATCAGAAACAACTCACTTGTATCATTACGCAAACAGATCGCCATCGTGTCCCAGGACGCCATTCTCTTCAACGACACCATCAGGAATAATATTTTCTACGGAAATCACGATGCCCGTGACGAAGACATCATCGCCGCTGCCAAGGCAGCCTATGCTTATGATTTTGTGCAGAAATTCCCCAAAGGCTTCGACACGTCCATCGGTGAACTGGGCAGCCGTCTTTCGGGTGGAGAAAAACAGCGAATCTGTATTGCCAGGGCCCTTCTGAAGAACGCACCGATTCTTCTTCTGGACGAGGCCACGTCGGCTCTTGATGCCGAAGCGGAAAAAGTGGTTCAAAAAGCCCTTGAGAACCTGATGAAAGGACGGACGACCTTTGTGATTGCTCATCGACTTTCCACCATCACCTTTGCTGACAGAATTCTCGTCCTATCAGGGGGAAAGATCGTGGAAGAGGGGACCCATGATGAGCTGCTTGCTAAAAGCGGTGATTACTATAAATTGTACAAGATGCAGTTTGCAACCCATGAAGAGGAAAAACAGGAATAAAGCATGAATAACAAGCTGGTGGGGGAAACAGCCTCTCTTATTCGAAATCTCAACAGGCAGGGAATCGATAAAATGTCCCTGATGCTCCGTCATTCAAAAAGGGATTACCACAAGGACGTCCATATGGAGCCGTTCATGTGTCTGACCGACGAAGGCAGAGACATGGCTTTTCAATTGGGGGCTGCTCTTCCAGAAAATCTCAGCCTTAAGTTTTTTTCAAGCCACATCGGACGCTGTATAGAAACTGCTTATCTTATTGACAAAGGTTTTGTCAATAAAACGGGGGGATTTACAGAAAGCAACCGGGTTTCGAAAGCCGTTGCCCCTTTTTATGTCAATGATATTGGCCGTGTTGTTGAAATCGTTAAAAAAACAGATGTAGCCACTTTTATCAGGAATTGGATTGATGGCGATATTTCTGAAGACATCCTAATGAACGCAAAAGAAGCATCAGGCCGGATGTTCCGCTTTCTTGCCGGTGGTCTGCTTGAATCGGACAGGAACACCCTCCATGTTTCAGTGACCCACGACTGGAATGTCTATCTGCTCAAAGAGTTCGGACTGTGTCTTCCCCATGAACAATATGGAAAGATTGCCTATCTCGAAGGGATTGTCCTGTTCGAAAAAGATGATAATGTCTACATCGTCAACCACCAGAAAGAACCTGTCCCCCTTTCTTATCTATCATGATCATGCGCCGCATATTATTTTTTATTTATGTCTTGTTCGCCCTTTCGGGCTGTGCAAACAGTCTTTTTTACCATCCCAGCGACACCGTGTATCTTACCCCTGAAGATGCGGCACTTGAATACGAAAACGTCTATTTCAAAAGCCTTGACGGAACAAAACTCCACGGCTGGTTTATACCGGCAAAAGGGGACGCTTGGGGAACCGTGGTCCATTTTCACGGGAATGCCGGGAACATCACGGCAAATCTCAAAATGGTCAGTTTTTTCCCATACCATGGGGCGAATATATTCATGTTCGATTACAGAGGATACGGGGAGTCCGAAGGAAGTCCTGATCGAAAGGGTGTTTACGAAGATTCTCTTTCAGCTTTTCGTTATGTGCTTTCCAGAAATGATGTGAACAGAAATCGTGTTTTCTTCTATGGTCAGAGTCTTGGTGGAGCCAATGCCATTGCCGTCACAGCTGTTGCCAAAGATCCCATGATCCGTGCTGTGATCATTGACAGTTCGTTTTATTCCTACCGTTCAATCGTGCGTGATAAAATCGGAGGCATTCCCTTTATATCCTGGTTCAAAGGGCCATTGTCCTACATTATGGCTACCGATTCCTTCCATTCCGGAGATCTCATCGGTGCTATTGCTCCCACACCCGTCATGATCATCCATGGAACCGCAGACAGGGTTGTTCCTTATCATCACAGTACCCGATTGTTTGGACGGGCGAGAGAACCCAAAACCCTTGTCAAAGTAGAAGGTGGTCATCATATTTCAGCTCTGGAACCTCAGAACCGGGAATACCGGGAAAAAATACTGGAGTTTTTCAGGCAATCGGTGAAATGAGATTCCGTAATTTGCACAACTTTTTGCAATTTTGATCCACGCTTCAATGTCCATGTGCCCATATCGATTTCATCGATCAACAATCGCATATCTTTTGTTCAGCAATAAAATTGCTTAGCCGTTGACAAAAAAGGTCTCAGCCTATAATATTAGAAAACTTTTTTGGTTACGGGCTGGTTTAGAATCCACCCCCTACAGATCATCCTCAATGGTGCCTGCTTGAATGCAAAATAGAATAAAAAAAGGGTTTTTTTGTGGAAAAATCCTTGACTGTTGTTCTAATGTATAAACTCAAAAAAAAGGAGAACGGCTATGAAAAAAATGATTGTGGTGATTTCTGTTGTGCTGATGATGGCGAGTTCCAGTTATGCTAACACCGTATCCCAGGACTGCGGCTGTGGTCTTGGGCGTGAGCTTATCGGTCAAAAAGAAGGCCTTGTCTGGGATCTTCTTGGAACGTTTCTGAACGGCATCTGTGGTAACCAGACCTTTGGAATGACCTCAGGGACTCTGGGTTGTAACACAGGCGGAAAAATGGTTATGAACGAACAGTTGGAAATTTTTGTTGCGGACAACAGAGACAATCTGGCCCAGGACATTGCTTCTGGAAAAGGTGAGACACTCAGTGCTCTTGCTGAAATTACCCAGGTTTCTCCTGACAATCAGGGCCGGATGTTCTCCGCTCTTCAGTCCAATTTCAACGCAATTTACCCTGATGCAAACGTCAGCGACAAGCACGTGGTCACTGTAATCAACGACATCGTGGCCAGTATCTGATTTCTATGATTCCTCAGAAGTTTAAAAAATCCGGAAGATGCCCATCTTCCGGATTTTTATTTTATCCTCTTTGTCTTTTGCTTGTCCTTTTCGTTTTTTCTCCGTTGCTTGCGGGGGCAGGAGAGAACATTGCGCTTTCCGGCCTTATTGAATCCTCACGACAGAAAAAGCTGGGAGATGACCCTTACTGGTGGATTCTTCTGCATTACAAAAAGACGGTTTTCGGGGTTGCCAGCGTGGTTGACGATCCCTCGTTTTTTCTTGCACCGGACGGAAAAAACAACCCCCAGGCCGAGCTGGAAGCCCTGATCAGAACGTATTTTGATCCTGAAAAAAAAGACCAGGCCCCGTCTGTATGCAAATACATCGCACGGTATACCTGGGTGAAGGAAAACCTGGCACCTGATGCGACGACGATCCCTTTGTTTACCTGTCCTGAGGTCGAGGATCTCAAACCCAGGGCTGCAACTCTGATTTTCCCCACGTACTACCTGAACAGCCCCACCTCCATGTTTGGTCATACGCTCATCACCGTTGAAACAGGATATGGAAGCAGTCTTCTCACCAATGCTGTGAACTATGCTGCCGATCCAGAAGGTGCCAATTCTCTCCAATACACTGTTTATGGTATTTTCGGCGGATTTAAGGGCTACTTTTCCATTTTGCCGTATTACAAAAAAATCCAGCAATACAGTGATATGGATCAGCGCGACATCTGGGAATACCCTTTAAACCTGACCGATGCGGAATTGAAACGCATGGTGCTCCATATCCGTGAAATGCAGGGCGTTTACTCGGATTACTATTTTTTCAAGGAAAACTGTTCGTATCATCTCCTGTTTCTACTTGAGGCAGCTCGTCCCTCCCTGAACCTTTCGGACACCTTCGGGGCTTCGACCATTCCCATTGATACTGTGAAGAGGATGAAACAGCAGGGCCTCATAGGCAACGCTATTTTCAGACCGTCCAACGGAACGAAAATCAGACAGAAACTGTCCCTTCTTTCCGAGGACGAGCAGGATCTTGTTTTTGACGTGTGCGAAGGAGAAAAGAGCCCAAGTCTTATTGATCAACGAATCCCGGACCGTGAACGGAAAATCATCGCAAGTGATCTTACGGGAGAATACCTGAAGCACAAGCTGATCAAGAGACAGATGACCAGGGATCAGTACCAGTCCATTGTTCTTCCCAACTTGAAGCTGCGTAGTACTCTGGGTTCCGTTGACGAATCACGCTATAATGTTTCACCACCTCCGGACCCGGTATTAAGTCATGACTCGTCAAGGCTCACCGTTTCAGCCGGGATGGCTGATGGCAAATGGTTCCAGGCCGTGGGTGTGAATCCCGCGTTTACAGATCTTCTGAATACAGACTATACAAGACTCGAAGGGGTGGAGCTTCGTATATTTGACGCCACGGTGAGGTACGAGGATGAGGATAATAAATTACGGTTGGAACAATTTGACATCCTGGACATCGTGTCCCTCTTTCCACGAAGCCGTTTTTTCAAACCTCTTTCCTGGAAGATCAGTGCGGGGCTCCGTCGTGAGGCTGTGACCCGAGACCAAAAAGACAGGGTGGTAAGGGTTAACGGCGGTGCAGGTTATTCGTTTCAACTTCCCTACGCCGGTCTTTTCTATATCATGCCCGAAGCGGAACTTCGTGCGGGCAAAGGTCTGGAACATGATGTGGCAGCAGGAGCCGGGATGGGCATCGGACTGATGAACGATATCCGTCCCTGGTGGGGTGTTCTACTTTCAGCTCAGACAATGTATTTTGCGCCGGGCCAAGACTACCGTGAAAATCTTCTTCGTCTGGATCAGAATTTCAGGCTCGATCGGAACAACAGGATTCAACTTACGGTTTTTAGAAAAGAAGCCTTTGGCAGTGGGTATTACGAGGGCTCCCTCTCATGGCAGAGGTTTTTTTAATATGGACATGGCTGATGGCATCAGGGAAAAGCGGGCGGCAAAACTGGGCCGTCACCTTGTGTATCTTATGGCCAAAGCTGTGAGGGATTACAACATGATCACGGAAGGCGACCGGGTCATGGTCTGTCACTCCGGCGGCAAGGATTCGTTCGCACTTCTTGATATTCTCCTTCTGTTTCTCCGCCAGTCACCTGTGAAATTTCATGTGATCGCTGTGGGTCTTGATCAGAACATGCCGGGTTTCCCCAAAGATGTTCTGCCTGATTTCTTTGAACGGCAGGGCATTGAATACCATATCCTCCATCAGGATATCTACGGCACGGTGAAACAAAAAATCCCGCCGGGAAAAAACATGTGCGGACTCTGCTCACGATTGCGACGCGGGGCACTTTACCGTTTTGCCGAAGAGATGAATATGACGAAAATCACCCTGGGTCACCACCGGGACGATATGGTGGAAACACTTTTCCTCAATCTTTTTTATCGCGGAAAAATGAAAGCCATGCCGCCCAAACTCCTTACAGACAGCAAAAAACATGTGGTGATCCGGCCCATGGCCTATATTGACGAAGAAGACCTGATCCGCTACACAAAACTCAAAGGGTTTCCAATAATTCCCGGAAATCTGTGCGGAGCAGGAGAAAGTACTCAGCGGCAGGTTGTGAAGACCATGCTGAAAGCCTGGAAAAAAGAATTCCCCGGAAGAGTGGAAACCATTTTCAACAGCATGCAGCATATTGAACCTTCACAGATGGCCGATGTGAATCTTTTTGATTTTAAGGGGCTGGGTGTGTAAGATGATTACCAGACGGTCTGAAAAATGAATTCCAATTTTTAAAGACAAGGTTGAAATGATAATCACACCCACACGTCTTTTCCGCCCGGATAAATGCAAAAAATGCGAAGGCGGGAAAACAAAATACATCACCACCACTCGCCCCCTTGAAAGCCAGGCTGGTGAAGGGGGATTTCTGGTGTGCCGGGCCTGTATGCGGGTGATTACCTCCGAAGGGGAGAAAATCGAGATGAACGGGGCTCATGCTCACGGCTTTACAAATCCCCACGGGATGTTTTTCGATGTGGGCTGTTTCAGAGCTGCGCCGGGTTGTGCCTACTCAAAACAGTCGTCCTATGAGTTCTCATGGTTTAACGGCTATGTCTGGCGGATCGCTGTATGCCGGACCTGTTTTACCCATCTGGGATGGTTGTTCACTTCCGGGGCGAGCCGGTTTAACGGCCTTATCCTGGACAAACTGTTGCCCTGGAATTTTTCCGACACCAACCCTTCCTGAGGATCTTTAAAAAACGATGTCCGATATTAAAGCCATCTACGAACCGGATTTTGAAACACCCCTTGAACAGCCTCTGTTTATGGTTTATCGTGCCGGTGATTGAAAAAGATATGGATTTGGAGTCTGGGGCGTGGTGACCAGCGTGACCCACAAACTTTGACCGTAAATGTGATTGGATGTATGATGAAGGCAGACCAGCGGATTGTTTTTTGTGATTTTGATGGAACCATCACCGTGGAAGACACCTTTGTGAAAGTGTGCAGACATTTTGCCGCAGATACGGTGGATCGCCTTCTTCGTGAGATATTCAAAGGAAGCTTGAGTCTGAAAGACGGAATTCGTGACATCGTGGAATCCATTCCATCAGCCAGATACCCTGAAATGCTTGATTTTGTGAACGGTACATCATTAAGACCGGGACTTGAACGCTTTCTTGATTTTCTGGAAGGAAAGAACATTCCCTTTGTGGTGATTTCCGGCGGACTCATGGGCCTCGTTCTCCGGCAACTGGGGCCGATTGCCGCACGGGCCGAGAGAATTTATGCCGCAGATGTGGACACATCAGGCGAAAACTTGCGTGTGCTTTCACCGTTTGAAGACGGTTCAGAACTGGTAAACAAGAAGAAAATCATGGCCACCTACTGTTACACGGATGCTGCGGCTTTAGGCGACGGCGTGACAGATCAGGGCATGGCCATGGAGGCGTCTATCGTGTTTGCAAGAAAGCATCTGGCGGATTTTCTAGACAAGCACGGCAAAAACTATGTGGCCTGGAATGATTTTCATGATGTGAGGGAAACGCTTGAGCGGCAGTGGGGCTGATGAAGATGAAGTGTTGTTTGTGAGCACTGAAAATGCTTACATTTATTGAAAAAACAAAAAAGGGTTACAGATAAAAAATCTGTAACCCATTAATATTTTTGGCGCGCCCGGAGGGATTCGAACCCCCGGCCTACGGATTCGAAGTCCGGCGCTCTATCCAGCTGAGCTACGGGCGCATGGTATGTATTTAAATGGGGTGAGCGACGGGGCTCGAACCCGCGACGCCTGGAACCACAATCCAGTGCTCTACCGACTGAACTACGCTCACCATAACTTAAGAACACAGGCTTTTTAACAGATAATGGTAGCCTTGACAAGGGAATTTATCATGATTTGCAATAAGATTATTTTATCTTATACCGATTACGATCACCGGGGCAGGTTTGGAACCTGCCACTACAGTGCACCTCATCTTTAGAGCCATCTTCATTGCATAATTGAATTATACATTCGACCTCTGGTAGATTCCTTGACACATCCGGGCATTTTGATTATCAATCATAGCTTATGGCAAGTACTATGATGATTTATGCTTTGTTTCATTCTATAAACCCTTGAAACATTGATTCACACAAACTAAGCGGAGTGGCTTTTATGCTTCTTATTTCAGACTGGTATATTCTTCCTGCTGCGTTCTTATTGGACTTCCTGCTGGGTGATCCGTTGTGGCTTCCCCATCCTGTCCGGTGGATGGGGAAGGGGATTGAAAAACTTGAACCCCGATTCAGGGAAAAGATTCGGAATACAAAATTTGCCGGGGTTTGCTTTGCGCTGATGTTGATTATTGCCACATGGATTCTGTGCGCCTTGACCTTGATCTTGGCAACAACTATCCATCCATCTTTAGGGAAGTTGTTTGAAATTATTATTATTTATTATGCCATTTCAACTTTCTCACTCAAAAAAGCAGCCATGGACGTTTACTATGCACTAACGGAACAAGGGCTTGATGCTGCCAAACGGAAACTCGCCCATATTGTGGGGCGTGATGTGGAGCCTCTTGACAGGGAAGGGGTGCTGAGAGCAAGTATCGAAACTGTTGCTGAAAACCTTGTGGATGGTGTGATTTCTCCGCTTTTCTGGGCTGGTGTGGGTGGGGCGCCTTTGGCTATGGCTTTTAAGATGATCAATACACTGGATTCGATGGTGGGTTATAAAAGCGATGAATATATCGATTTTGGAAAGGCTTCGGCAAAAATAGACGATTTTGCAAATTACATCCCTGCACGACTTTCCCTACCAGTCATTTCTTTCTCGGCTTATCTGTTGAAATTGCCATGGAAAAGGGTTCTTGAAACAGGTTTAAGTGATGGTCGGAACCATACAAGTCCTAATGCGGGCTACCCTGAAGCAGCTTTTGCCGGTGCTCTGGGTGTACGTCTTGGAGGCCCAAGCCTTTATGAAGGCATCCTGGTTGATAAACCTTACATCGGTGGATCATTCGATCCGCCTGATGATAAGGATTTGAAAGAGGCCTGCCAGTTATTGGTCATTTCGTCTGTTGTGAGTATTGTCATGTCCATGACCCTCGCCCATGTGGTGAGTTTTTTATAAATTATTTAAAATAGAAAGAGCGAAAAAGGATGGAAATAAAAAAACTGGGGCAGTCGTTCAAGAATTTCTATCCGTTCAGGGTAGGAACAACGTCGTTCATATACCCTGATCTTTATTCTGAAAACGTAAGAAAACTAGGGCCTTATCTTGATGAAATAGAGCTGCTTTTTTTTGAAAGCAGAGAACCCGGATGTTTTCCTTCAGAATTCGAAATCAAAGAGCTCGCCCAACTAAAAGAAGAGTTTGATCTGTCGTATAACGTTCATCTTCCCACTGACGTGGATCTGTCAACACCTGATCCCACGGACAGGGACACAGCTGTTTCCAATCTACTAAAAGTCATTGACATGACACGTCCCCTTGATCCCGTGACTTATACCCTTCATATACCCTTTGATTCGGAAAGGCCTGGAGGTGAAGCATTATGGAGGGCTTATTCGATCAAGGGAGTCAGATCCTTGCTTGCTCATGGGATCAACCCACGGCTTATTTCAATTGAAACCCTTATGTATCCGGTGGAAATGCTGAAACCCCTTATAGCTGAATTCGATCTTTCCATGTGTCTTGATGTGGGGCATGTGATTCTTGGTGGGGGGGATCCACTTGCGGTTTACGAAGAGTTCAAAGAACGTATTTCCATCATTCACCTTCACGCAGTCCACAAAGGTTGCGACCATGTGTCCCTTGATCTTTTCGATCCTCCCATGTTTTCTAAAATCCGTTCAATCCTTAAAGATTTTTCAGGGACCGTGTCCGTAGAGGTGTTTTCTTTTAAAGACCTTGAACTGTCACTGAACTATTTAAGGGATGTTTTTTAAAGTACTTCAGATACAGACGTAATCCTGCATTTCAAAGTGGAAACTGTCTATGAATTGTGATAAAAAGTACCTCTTGCACAAAAAATACAGGGCATTATTTTATAAAAATTGAATACCAAACATGAGGAAACGGTATGACACACACGGATGCAGAGCCAGTACAAGGTTCAGATTTCATTCGAAACACCATCAAGGAAGATCTGGCTGTCAACAAGAATGATGGACGAGTTGCCACAAGATTTCCTCCTGAACCCAATGGTTATCTTCACATCGGCCATGCCAAATCCATCTGCCTCAACTTTGGAATTGCAGAAGAATTCGACGGTGCCACCTGCAACCTCAGGTTTGATGACACCAACCCGGTGAAAGAAGATGTGGAATATATCGACTCCATTATTGAAGATGTGACATGGCTTGGTTTTTCATGGAACGGCGAGATTCATTACGCATCTGATTACTTTGCTGCGCTTTATGATTATGCTGTTCAACTGATCAAGCAGGGAAAAGCCTATGTATGCAGTCTTTCCGCAGATGAGACCAGAGAATACCGGGGAACTCTCACCGAACCCGGAAAGGACAGCCCTTACAGAAACAGAAGTGTTGAGGAAAACCTCGATCTATTCCAACGAATGAAGAACGGTGAGTTTGATGACGGTGCTCATATTCTGAGGGCTAAAATAGACATGGCTTCTCCTAATATCAACCTGCGCGATCCGGCCATATATCGAATCAAAAAAGCCGAACACCACCGTACAGGAAGCGACTGGTGCATTTACCCCATGTACGATTACACCCATTGCATATCCGATGCAATCGAAGGAATTACCCATTCACTATGCACATTGGAATTTGAGGACCATCGCCCACTTTACGACTGGGTTCTGGATACGTTGAAGACCTCGTGTCATCCCCAGCAGATTGAGTTCTCCAGGCTGAACCTTTCTTTTACGTTGATGAGCAAACGGAAGCTGCTTCAACTCGTTGAAGAGGGCCATGTAAAAGGATGGGACGACCCACGAATGCCTACGATTTCCGGATTAAGGCGAAGGGGCTTCACACCGGCTTCCATCAGGGATTTCTGCAAACGAATCGGAATCAGCAAAAAAGACAGTCGGATCGATATGGGTGTTCTTGAGGAATGTCTCCGGGATGACCTTAACGAAAGCGCTCTCCGGGTTATGGGTGTTTTGGAACCATTAAAAGTGGTGATCGAAAATTATCCTGGCGATTCTGTTGAAGACATGGAACTGATGAATCACCCCTTGAAACCAGAACTGGGAACACGAAAAGTTGTTTTCTCCAATGTCATCTACATCGAACGATCCGATTTCATGGAGGAACCGCCCAAGAAGTTTTTTCGTCTCGGGCCTGGGCGTGAGGTCCGTCTTCGTGGCGCTTACTACATCACGTGCAAAGATGTGGTGAAAGATGCTTCAACAGGAGAAGTAACCGAGCTTGTCTGCACTTACGATCCCCAATCTAAAGGTGGAGGGACACCTGACGGTCGTAAAGTCAAAGGTACCATTCACTGGGTTTCTGCGGCTCATGTCTGCCCCGCTGAGATAAGGCTGTATGATCGTCTGTTTGTTGTAGACAATCCGGAAAAAGGTGGGGCTGATTTCAGAGACTCCATGAATCCAAATTCTCTGAAAGTCATCCACGATGCCATGGTGGAACCGTCTCTTTCCATGGCTAAACCAGGTGAAGTATTTCAATTTGAGCGTCAGGGTTATTTCTGTGTAGAATCCAGAGATTCAAAGCCGGGATGCCTTGTGTTCAACAGAACTGTAACGTTGAAGGACACCTGGGCAAAACTCAACCAGGAGAACAGCTGATTATGCGCGTGGGAATCGGAAACGATGTGCACAGGCTTGTAACGGGAAGGGATCTTGTGTTAGGCGGGATTAAGATTCCCTATGAAAAAGGGCTTCTCGGGCATTCCGATGCGGACGTTCTGCTACACGCCATATGTGATGCTCTTCTTGGGGCTGCTGGACTGGGCGATATCGGTCAGCATTTTCCCGATACCGATCCTGAATTCAAGGATATTTTCAGCATTAAACTTCTTGAACGAACCCACAAGAAGATTATAGCCCAGGGTTTTACTATTGTGAACATCGATACGACGATTTTTGCAGAAAAACCCAAACTGTCACCTTACAAAGACGCCATGCGTGAAATGATAGCCCACACGTTGAACCTCTATCCAGGTTGTGTCAACATTAAGGCCACAACCACCGAAGGTCTCGGAATGATCGGTGAAGGTGAGGGGATTGGGGCCATGTGTGTGGCATTGATCGAATAAAAAAAAATTATTTTGGAAAAAAATTATGACCTTGAAATTGTACAATACGCTGTCAGGAAAAAAAGAAGAGTTTGAATCCATTGAACCGGGTGAAGTCAGAATGTACGTCTGCGGTCCAACGGTATACGATTCATGCCATATTGGCCATGCCCGTTCAGTGGTGTTTTTTGATGTTGTGTACCGTTTCTTTTCCGCCATGGGTTACGATGTGACATACATCAGAAATTTTACCGATGTGGATGACAAGATCATCAAGCGAGCCAATGACCAGGGAGTGTCATCAGAAGAAATTTCTGAAAAATACATCAATGAGTTTTACCGTGACATGGACGCTCTTAATGTCAAGCGGGCCACCATTGAACCCCGCGCCACACAGCATATTGGGGATATTATTAACATCATCAACGTCCTTATCGAAAAAAACATGGCCTATCCTGTGGATGGCGATGTGTATTTCAGGGTCACTGCTTTTGAAGGCTACGGTAAACTTTCGGGAAGAAAGCTTGAAGATATGGAAGCAGGTGCAAGAATCGAAATCGATGAACGAAAGGAAAATCCTTTTGATTTCGCCTTGTGGAAAGCTGCAAAACCGGGAGAGCCCTCCTGGGAAAGCCCATGGGGGCAAGGGCGTCCTGGCTGGCACATCGAATGTTCTGCCATGAGCTGGCAACTTCTGGGTGAGTCTTTTGATATCCATGGGGGAGGGAAGGACCTTATTTTTCCCCACCATGAAAATGAAATTGCACAGTCTGAAGCGGCTTTTGGAAAATCTTTCGTTAAATACTGGCTGCATAACGGATTTGTGAACATCAATTCTGAAAAAATGAGTAAATCCCTGGGTAACACGACTTTGATCAAGGACATACTTGAAGTATTCCATCCTGAAGCGGTGCGACTCTTCCTCCTTTCCAATCATTACAGAAGCCCCATTGATTTCACGGATCAATCCATGAAAGAATCTTCAGGGAATCTCGACAAGCTTTACACTCTGCTTCAAAGGGTTGCCGATACTTATGGAAATCTTGCTTTGATTCGACTTAATTCTAACAACATGTCACGCTACGGTCAGGTCTGGAAAGATTTTTTTGCAGCCATGGAAGATGACTTTAATTCAGCCAAGGGCCTTGCCGTCATGTTTGAAGCTGTACGAAAAACAAACAGACTTATGGACGAAGTGAACGACGATACGGCGTTTGATACCAAGTACCAGGTAGAGGGGCTTGCTACGGATATCGTGAAAATCGCCAACACTCTTGGTATATTAAAAGAAATTCCCATGGATTATTTTGAGAAAAAACGACAGGAAGCACTTGAAACGACGGCAGTTGATCCTGCAAAGATTGAATCGTTAATTGCCCAGCGTGCTGATGCTCGTAAATCAAAGGATTTTGCAGCAGCGGACAGGATTCGGAAAGAGCTTGAAGAAATGCGGGTTGTCACGGAAGACCGGCCGGAAGGGACGATCTGGAAGATGATGGATTAAAGATGTGTAAAACCATCAATCCATTAGTCAGGAGAAGTTAATAAAAAATGAAAGGCAAATCTCACGGGGTTTGCCTTCGTTATTTTGTTGAATCGATATATAATTTAAATGCATAAACACATATATAACAATTAAATATACTATAAATATTAATGTCAAACTTTAAGATACATTCAGGATTCGAACCCAAGGGTGATCAGCCCAGAGCCATCAAAATACTTTGCGATGGATTGCTCAAAGGGAAGCAGCATCAGGTCCTTCTGGGAGTGACAGGGTCTGGAAAGACATTCACCATGGCCCATGTGATCGAAAAGATGCAGAAGCCCACACTTGTAATCGCTCCCAACAAAACCCTGGCAGCCCAGTTGTTCGATGAATTCAGAGGACTTTTTCCGGAAAATGCCGTGGAGTATTTTGTCAGTTACTACGATTATTACCAGCCCGAAGCCTATATTCCAACCAGTGACACTTACATCCAGAAAGACTCGTCCATTAACGAATTAATCGACAAGATGAGGCACTCAGCCACACGTAACGTGCTGTCCAGGAGTGATGTCATTGTTGTGGCCAGCGTTTCCTGTATCTACGGTCTTGGTGCTCCTGAGGATTATCTTGCACTGCGGGTTGAACTGGAAGCGGGGATGTCCATGGATCGTGACAGGCTTCTCTCAGACCTGGTGGCTATTCAGTATGAAAGGAACGACTACGATTTTTACCGTGGAACATTCCGAGTACGGGGAGATCGAGTTGAAATATTTCCTGCATACGAAGAAAACCTCGCTATCAGAATAGAATTTTTTGGTGATGAAATTGAATCCATTGCTGAAATCGATCCTTTAAAAGGTGAAATTCTTAAAAGCTTGAAGAAAGTGTCGATCTATCCGGCCAGCCATTACGTCACACAGAAAGATACACGGACTCGTGTTATTGAGACTGTGGCCGACGAACTCAAGGGTCGCGTCGCTTTTTTCAGGGACATGAACAAGCTGGTGGAAGCCCAGCGTATCGAAGAACGAACAAATCATGATCTGGAGATGCTGAGGGAAATCGGCTACTGCAACGGAATTGAAAATTATTCACGCCATATTTCAGGGAGAAATGCCGGAGATCCTCCTCCCACGCTGCTCGATTATTTTCCAGAGGACTTCCTGTTGTTTATTGATGAAAGCCATATCGCTGTTCCCCAGATCAAAGCCATGTACAAAGGTGACAGATCTAGAAAAACAACCCTTGTGGAGTATGGCTTCAGGCTGCCTTCCGCCGTGGATAACAGGCCGCTTCAATTCGAAGAATTCTGCAAACGAATCCAGAAGACCATTTACGTATCTGCAACACCAGCGGATTATGAATTTGAAGTGGCTCAGGGAAACGTGGTGGAGCAGATCGTCCGCCCCACAGGGCTTATTGATCCGGAAATTGAGGTAAGGCCGGCCACTTATCAGGTGGATGATCTTTACGAAGAGATACTAAAACGGGTGAAACGGCAGGAAAGGGTGCTTATCACAACTCTGACTAAACGCATGGCGGAGGATCTGACCGATTATTATTCCGATTTGAACATTAAGGTCAGATACATGCATTCGGATGTGAAAACAATGGAACGCATAGAAATTATTCGAGATCTTAGAATAGGTGCCTATGACGTCCTCATTGGTATCAACCTTTTACGTGAAGGACTCGATATACCGGAAGTGTCCCTTGTAGCCGTGCTTGATGCGGACAAAGAGGGTTTTTTGCGTTCCGCACGTTCTCTTGTCCAGACGTGCGGAAGAGCGGCTCGTAATGTGAATGGACGAGTTATCCTCTACGCAGACAGGATCACCGATTCTATGAAGTACGCCATGGACGAAACGTTACGGAGGCGGGAGATACAGAAGCGTTTCAACGATACGCACGGAATCACACCCCAGACCATTCAAAAAGAGATTCTTTCAAGCTTTGGGAGTATGTATGTCTTTGATGCTGATCAGGTTGTTTCGGCTGTGGCTGATACCAAAGTGGATTACAACTCACTTGACAGTCTTCCGGACATCATTGAGAATCTTGAAAAAGAGATGAGACTGGCCGCAAAAGAACTGGCGTTCGAAAAAGCTGCAAAACTTAGAGACAAAATCAAGGAATTGAAAAAGATCAGTCTTATGTGATTCCAGAGTGTAACCTGTATCAACATCATCCTCAAACCATGTTCAAGATTTGTTTATGACAAAACCATCGGAAGAAGACATTAAAAAGAAACTTGCTGACCGTGTGGGCACTCTTTCATCAGGGCCAGGTGTTTACCTTATGAAAAATGCCGGAGATGAGGTGATCTATGTGGGTAAAGCAAAAAATCTAAAAAAAAGGGTGACCTCCTACTTCAAACGAGAAATTTACTCGGATATGAAAACCGGGGTTCTTGTGAAGAAAATTGAACATTTCGACACCATTTTCACAGGCACCGAGCAGGAAGCTCTAATTCTCGAAGCCAACCTGATCCGAAAATACAAACCACGGTATAATGTTATTCTTAAAGATGACAAGCGTTACCCGCTTCTTCGAATAGACATTACCTCACCTTACCCCAACCTCACCATCGCAAGGAAAATAAAAAAAGACGGAGCCATGTATTTCGGCCCCTATGCATCTGCTGGTGCTGTTCATCAAACAGTGAAGTTTATAAACAAAACATTCAAACTGAGAAAATGTAACACCAGGATGTTTAGAAGCAGGACACGGCCTTGTTTAAACTATCAGATCGGTGTCTGCCTGGCTCCCTGCTGCTTTGACGTGGACAAAAATGTTTACAAAAAGATTATCGACGAAGTGGCCCTGTTTTTGAAAGGTAGAACCCCTGATTTGATCAAACAGGTTAAGCAGGATATGGCGGATGCCGCAGTTGAAGAGCGGTTCGAGGACGCCGCCCAACTGAGGGATAAGGTTTTTGCACTGGAGCGAACATTGGAAAAACAGCATGTGGTATCAAGTGACATGGTTGATCGGGATGTGATATCCGTTTCCCGTGGTGATACCTTGTCTCTGATAACCCTTCTTTCTATTCGTGGAGGAAGCCTCTCAGGTTCGAGGCATTTCCCGTTTCGTGAAACCATGGCTGACGATGCGGACCTGATTGGAACCTTCATACAGCAGTACTACGAAACAGCCCCTTATGTTCCCGGTGAAATTGTGGTTTCCGTTCTTCCTCACGACTACGAGGCCATGGTTGATTTTCTTAAAAACATCCGAAAATTGTCGGTCAGTCTTGTGGAACCCAAACGCGGGGAGAAACTGAAATATGTTGAAATGGCAAGGCAGAACGGGGTCAAAGAACTGGAAGACCGAGAGAGTCAAGGAAAATCCGGAATGGAAATGCTGTTGCGACTTAAGAAAAAGCTGGAAATACAGAATATTCCCCTTTGCATTGAGTGTTTCGACAATTCCAATATATCAGGAAAAGAACCGGTTTCAGCCATGGTTGTTTTCAAAGATGGCAAACCTTTCAAGGCAGCCTACAGGAAGTACAAAATCAAAACTGTGCAAACCCAGGACGATTATTTGTATATGGACGAAGTGCTTCAACGACGTTACGGGAAAGAGGATCCGGATTTACCCTTACCGGACCTTCTCATGGTGGATGGAGGCAAGGGACAGTTGAATGTTGCGATTTCCGCTCTGAAAGAAGCAGGAAAAGAAGGGGCTTTCGATGTCATCGGAATCGCGAAGAAAGATGAAAAAAAGGGCGAAACACAAGATAAGATATTCAAGCCTGGAAGATCAAATCCCTTGAATTTTGCGAGAGATGAGGATCTCCTTCTTTTTTTGCAGAGAATACGCGATGAGGCCCATCGTTTTGTCATTAGCTTTCATCGTAAACGGAGAAACACCCAGGGTTTGATCTCTATCTTGGATTCTATTCAAGGTATTGGGTCAAAGAGAAAATGCAGTCTGATCTCTCATTTTGGAGGAATTCAAGGAATCAAAAAGGCTTCTTTAGACGATTTGAAGGCGGTGGAAGGAATGAACGAAAAAGCAGCCGAATCTGTTTTCAACGCATTGTCTAAGCTGGATATTTAACTTACTTAAAACGATTCACCTTTCGGATCTCATGGAGTTGGGCGTTGTGAATAAATCTGTTAAGCGTTTCTTCATTATCATGAGTAAGGTTAATCATTGAACAACCGGCAAAGCCTGAAAGAAGGTTGTATTCCATATTTGTCCTTACGACTTTGATATCGCATTCGATGGTCGAAGCAGAATCCTCCCGGCCACCTGTCTTTAAAAGAATTCCAATTTTTGCATGACTGTTCGTTTTGAGATCAAGCAAAGGGTTTCTTTCTTTTAAAATCTTTTTGGCGATAAGAATTCCAATACCTGTTATGGAGATATCATGGAATTTGAAGTGTCGTCCGGAATAATGGATTTCATCGTTGATGACTAATTTTCCGTAGACCTCAAAGTTTGAATTGGGACGAAACCTAAATGCCGCACGGATGTTGGTTTCCATTGCCGGTGGGAAATATTCAAGAACAATTGCTTCAGATTTCCCGTGATTGGATAGGCTGTATTCTCTGATAATATCAATTATTCTGCATGAATAACCAAGACGAACTTTGGTTGAAAGTTCTTTTTTTACTAAAAAACTTATATGCATCTGATTGAATTGATTGTCTTTATGGATTCGCTGAACAGGCTGGGAAACGACAACCTGTCTCCTGGATTCGTCACAATCGAATACAATGGATGATTTTGATGTGGGAGATAAGGAATCAAGGTTAAAAACAAGATCCACTCCCATTCCAGGTTTTAAGAAAAAATCGTTTTCATAATTCATATGTCAGACAATTAATTCCGGGGATAAAATGGTTTCAATATCAACATATATTATCTCTAACATATGGGAAGTTGAATTGCAAAAATTTATCTTTTTTCATAATAAAACGTGACCAATAAAAGCAGAAACGATGGATGACAGGCACAAAAAGAACTCCCGTTTTACCAGCAATTGGTAAAACGGGAAGTATATATCATATATCGATATCGGGTTTTAATTCTGAAAATTATTTCATTGAGTCTTTGAGGGCTTTTCCAGGAACGAATTTTGGTACGACTCGAGCGCCAATGCTGATCTCTTTACCTGTCTGGGGATTTCTTCCTTTTCTCGCTTTTCTTTCAACGGTTTTGAATGTACCAAAACCAACAAGAGTCACTGTATCTTTTTTAGTCAATGCTTCAGTGATGGTGGCGAGTACGCAGTCAACAGCGGCCTGGGCTTCTTTTTTTGAACTTACGACAGTGGCTACTTCATTAATCAGATCACCTTTGTTCATGCTTGCAATCTCCTTTCTGTGAATTGGCATTTGGCATTAAAACACGACAGCTCAATGGTTCAAATTTAAAGCGAATAAAACGGTGAAAAATAAATTTTATTACATGATGATGAGACTTGGCTAATTATGTCTCAAGGAATAAATTAAAGAAAACTTGCAAAAGACACAATATCAACCCTTTGCGAGTTAAAACTACTTATTTGATTTACCCGTGTCAAGAAATAAATGCATGTACATTAAAAAAAATGATTGACGTAAGTGATTTTTTTAACATTTTGAAACCCCTTTCAAATCTGAATCACAAGCGTATTCCGTGTCTGAATTTAAATTTTCTTTGAAAAAAGAGCATTGTTTAACAAAAAAATGAATATAGAATATGCTATAATAAAGACTATAAATACAGATATCTATGTTTATTTGTTTAATCGTGAAACACGTATCTTTTAATATCTCATGGGTTAATGTCCTGTTTTCAAAATTAATATTTTTTATAAACAAACGGCCTGGAATATTTATAATCAATAAAATGTGATCGCCTTGAATAAAAACTGCATTTTCTTAGTATTGAGTGATTATGGCACTGATTTATTCTATCGTGTACCCCTTGTGTGTTATTGTTTAACAACCATTGAGTCATTTATGGAAAAGTGGCTATAAATCCTCAATGCTTGTTTGGATCTTAATTTTATGGCATTTATAGAGTTTAAATCCATCCGTTGATTTTTTTATGAGTTCATAAAATTGATGGATAAAATAATTAATAAATATAGTATTAACAGTTTGTTGAAATAGAAAGTTAAATTTAAACATGAACTTTAAAAATGTTTCGATTGTTCTCGTTGAACCTCAAGGTCCATTGAATATCGGTTCGGTATGCAGAACAATGATGAATTTCGGGTTTTCGGATCTTCGTCTTGTAAATCCCTGCGCGACTTACAATGGAAGAGAAGCAAGAAAAATGGCTCTCAAGGCGGATATCCTTATTGATCAGGCTTCGGTATTTAGCCATTTAGAAGACTCGCTTGCAGATTGTCATTTCGTTATGGGCACGACTCGTCGCCTTGGAAAATACAGAGAAGACATCCTGACGCCTGACAAAGCTTCAGATAGGGCTGCTTCTTATCCTGATAATTGTAAAATGGCTCTTGTTTTCGGTCGTGAAGACCGGGGGCTTCTTACTGAGGAAATTGACTTGTGTCAGACATTGATAACCATTCCTACCCATGACGATTTCGCCTCCATGAATCTGGCTCAGGCCGTGACCATATGTCTGTACGAAATGAATAAAACCCTGGGTATAGAAGTATCAGGGTCTGGCAGCCTCCAGACTGTTATACCCTGTGAAGGTCGACAGCTGGAGGCCATGTTCAGACATATGAGAGAAACCCTTCTTTATATAGACTATTCCGATCCTTTGAGTCCTGATCATATCTTAAGGGCATTCAGAAGAATATTCGGACGGGCCACGTTGAGCGAAAGGGATATCCGAGTTTTACAGGGGCTCTGGAGCCGCATTGACTGGATTGAAAATCAACGAAGAAAGCTATCGTAATAATGACATGGTTTCCATGATTTTGGTTTTTTTATGGCTTAACTGATATCCCTTGACAATGAAAATCACCGCATGTTAGGTAGCTGACTGAGCGCTCGTTCAGAAAATGTCATAAGCGTTTAAATACAAAGCTTTCCCTGACAGAAATGTCAAAGCAATCAAACAAGAAATCTCCTGGATCACCATGAAAAAAAGAGAACGCACAAAAGAGGTTTCAACTCAGGTCAAAAACCCTGATCTGGTACAAAGAAGAAGGAGACAGATCGTTGATGCTGCGGTGAAGCTTTTCATACAGAACGGTTTCCATAAAACCACCACACGCCAGATCGCCAGTGCAGCAGGCTTTTCCATCGGTTCTCTTTACGAATACGTCGCCTCAAAAGATGATGTTCTCTATCTTGTCTGTGACGCTATTCATGAAGAAGTGGAGCAGGGGGTTGCAGCCGCTCTTTCACGCAATACGTCGGATATCGCTGCTCTCAAAGAAGTGATCATGGAGTACATCATCGTCTGTAACCGCATGAAAGACCATCTTTTGCTGATATATCAGGAAACCAAATCTTTACCTAAAAAGTGGAGAAGCAACGTTCTTCAGAATGAAGTGAGGATCACGGATATATTCGTCGATGTAATTGCCCGGACCATTGCGGCAGGAGAACTGCCTCAGATGGATCACAGATCTATCGAGTTGCTCGCACACAATATCACTGTTCTTGGACATATGTGGACGTTTCGCCAGTGGTTTCTGAACAGGCAGTACACTCTTGAAGAGTACATTACGTTTCAAACGGAATTCATTCTAAGCGCCGCCCTCGAAAGAGGAAATATCTGATTTCATCCGAGTCGGGCGTCTTGATCTTAACGTAGAATCACGATGGAGATTGACAGATGAAGATCCATGAGTATCAAGCAAAAAAGATTTTTTCAGATTATGGTATACCAATCCCCCAAGGCCGAGTCGCCTTCACGGTGGATGAAGCCGTCAAAGTGGCTGATAGTCTGAACACGTTTCCCGTGGTGGTGAAAGCCCAGATCCACGCTGGGGGAAGAGGAAAAGGCGGCGGTGTTAAACTCGCCCATTCCATTAATGACGTTGAATCCGTGGCCGGTCAGATCCTTGGGATGCAACTGGTCACTCACCAGACAGGCCCTCAGGGCCAAGAGGTAAGAAAACTTCTTGTGGAACAAGGTCTGGATATCCAGCGGGAAATGTATCTGGGTATGGTTCCTGACAGAAGCTCTGCTGAAATCGTGATCATGGCGAGCCTTGAAGGCGGAATGGACATCGAAACGGTGGCAGAGGAAACACCTGAAAAGATAATAAAAGTCCATGTGGATCCTCTCACCGGCATTCTGCCTTACCATTGCCGACAGGTCGCCTACAGCATGGACCTTCCTTCCGAAGCCGTGAAACCTTTCGCTACGTTACTCACCCATCTATATGAGCTTTTTGTAGGGCTTGACTGCTCGCTTGTTGAAATAAACCCCCTTGTGCTCACCGGTTCGAACACCATAGTTGCCCTTGACGCCAAGATGGATTTTGATGATAGCGCTCTTTACCGTCATTCCAATATCAAGGAGCTTCGTGATGAATCTGAAGAAGCGCCTCTTGAAGTGGAAGCATCCAAATTCAATCTGAACTACATCAGCCTGGACGGAAATATCGGAAACATCGTAAATGGCGCAGGGCTGGCCATGGCCACCATGGATATCATAAAAAATGCAGGAGGCGAACCAGCAAATTTCCTTGATGTGGGAGGTGGAGCAACATCTGAAATGGTTGAAAACGCTTTCCGAATCCTTTTGAAGGATGACAAGGTCAAAGGAATTCTGATCAACATCTTTGGCGGTATTCTGAGATGCGACATCTTCGCTGAAGGAGTGGTCCGTGCGGCTCGGAACACGGGAATTCATATACCCGTAGTTGTTCGCATGGAGGGTACGAACGTGGAAAAAGGTCGTCAGATTCTGAAAGAATCCGGCTTGAGTCTTGAAACGGCGGCTGATCTGAAAGACGCTGCACAAAAGATCGCAGCGATCATAAAATAATAAAAGGATAAGAGGAGAACCAGCGTGAGCATATTTGTGAATAAAGACACAAGGCTTCTTGTCCAGGGCATGACAGGCAAGGAAGGTTCGTTTCACACACTACAGTGCCGTGCTTATGGGACGAATGTGGTGGCAGGAGTCACACCTGGTAAAGGTGGGCAGACTCATGAGGATATTCCTGTTTATAACACGGTTAAAGACGCGAGGAAAAGCACAGGCGCAAACGCCAGCATGATTTTTGTTCCACCGCCTTTTGCAGCCGACGCTATCATGGAAGCGGTGGACGCGGGTATCGAACTTATAATTTGTATTACCGAAGGTATTCCTGTTCTTGACATGATGCGTGTAAAGAAATTCATGACTGGAAAAGGTTCACGACTCATCGGTCCCAACTGTCCGGGTATCATTACGCCGGGTGAATGCAAAATAGGCATCATGCCTGGTCCTATGCACAAGCCTGGCGGACCGGCTGGTGTTGTATCACGATCAGGAACCCTGACCTATGAAGTGGTTCATCAGCTTTCAGGCAAAGGTATCGGCCAGACCACCTGTGTGGGCATCGGCGGTGATCCTGTGAACGGAACCCATTTTGTGGATGTTCTTGAAGCCTTTGAACAAGATCCTGAAACAAAAGGCATTGTCATGGTCGGTGAAATAGGTGGAAACGCCGAAGAACTGGCAGCAGAATACATTAAGAAACACGTCACCAAACCTGTGGTGGGTTTCATCGCTGGCCTCACAGCACCTCCGGGTCGTCGCATGGGGCATGCCGGAGCCATTATCAGTGGAAGCAGCGGAACCGGTCAGGCCAAACTTGCCGCCATGAGAGAAAACGGAATCATCGTGTGCGAAAATCTCGGTGAACTGGGTGACATTTGCAAGAGGGTGTTTGGCTAAAAAATACTGGATATCTGAACGTTTCATACCTTTGTCACGTTATTAAAAAAAGGAGCTTAAAAAATGTCCTGGCTTTTCAAAACACTTTCAAGCTCCATAGGAAAAAAGCTGATGATGGCTGTTACAGGCATTTTCTTCTGCTGTTTTCTTGTGGTGCATCTTCTGGGCAACCTCACAGTGTATGGGGGAAAAGATTCATTCAACTCCTATGTGGATCATCTCCACAGTCTGGGACCATTGATCCATGTGGCTGAAGCGTTCATGATTGTTTTCGCCCTGATCCATGTAATCACAGGACTGATGCTGGCTTTTGACAACTACAAAGCCAGGCCGGTGAAGTATGAGGTCAATAAAAACGGCGGCGGAAGAACATATGGCTCAGCGACCATGCCATACACAGGTCTTATCCTTCTCATGTTCGTCATCGTACACCTCAAAGGATTCCACTTTGCCGATAAAACATCAAGAACGGTTTACGATATCATGACAGGCGCTTTCAGCGACAGGACCATCGTGGCTTTCTATGTTTTCGCCATGATCGTTGCTGGCATCCATGTGAGTCATGGTTTATGGAGTGCTTTCCAGACACTGGGCATCAATCATGAAAAATACACGCCGACTATCAGAGGTGCGGCGCTTGTTTTCAGTCTGATAGTGGGAGCGGGTTTTGGATTCATCCCCTTATGGATTTCATTTTTTTAACGTAAATGGAGCAAACGATGAAACTTCATTCAAATATACCTGACGGCCCCATTACTGAAAAATGGGATAAACATCAATTCGATCTCAAACTGGTGAATCCGGCCAACAAACGGAAATACACCGTACTTGTGGTAGGATCGGGCCTTGCAGGAGCATCAGCTTCGGCATCCCTTGCAGAGCTGGGTTACAATGTAAAAACGTTCTGCATTCAGGACAGCCCCAGACGTGCCCACAGCATTGCGGCACAGGGCGGCATCAACGCAGCAAAAAACTATCAGAACGACGGTGACAGCGTATTCCGTCTTTTTTATGACACGGTCAAGGGTGGCGATTTCAGAGCCCGGGAAGCTAATGTTTACAGACTGGCCCAGATTAGCAACAACATTATCGACCAGTGCGTGGCCCAGGGCGTTCCCTTTGCACGAGAATACGGCGGCCTTCTGGCCAACCGATCCTTTGGCGGAGCCCAGGTTTCACGAACATTCTACGCCAGAGGCCAGACAGGCCAGCAGCTTCTTCTTGGAGCTTACGGAGCTTTGTCCAGACAGGTGGCAGCAAAAAAAGTCACCCTCTACACGCGCCGGGACATGCTTGAGCTGGTCATGGTGGATGGAAAAGCAAAGGGCATCATCACCAGGAATTTGATCACCGGCGACATTGAAAAACACGCAGGTGACGCGGTAATCCTTGCCACAGGCGGATACGGAAACGTCTTTTTTCTATCAACCAACGCCATGGCCTGCAATGTGACAGCGGCCATGCGAGCTTATAAAAAAGGGGCCTGTTTTGCCAATCCCTGCTTTACCCAGATTCATCCCACCTGTATTCCGGTCCATGGAGATTACCAGTCCAAGCTGACCTTGATGAGTGAAAGCCTTAGAAACGATGGCCGTGTCTGGGTTCCAAAAAATAAAGCGGACAAACGAAAGCCCGCAGACATTCCTGAGAACGAGCGGAACTATTTCCTTGAAGCCAAATACCCCAGTTTTGGAAATCTGGTTCCCCGTGATGTGGCATCCAGAAACGCCAAAGAACAGTGTGACAAAGGCTATGGCGTGGGTGAAACCGGATATGCGGTGTACCTTGATTTCAAAGATGCTATCGCCCGTGATGGTGCGGAAGCTATCAGAAAAAAATACGGCAATCTTTTTACCATGTACGATAAAATCACGGCGGACGATCCCTATCGTTCACCCATGATGATCTATCCAGCCTCCCATTACGCCATGGGCGGGCTGTGGGTGGATTACAACCTGATGAGCAACATAGAAGGCCTTTTTGTTCTTGGAGAGGCGAATTTTTCCGATCATGGAGCGAACCGGCTCGGGGCGAGTGCCTTAATGCAGGGGCTGGCCGACGGTTATTTCATCATTCCCTACACCATCGGAGCTTATCTCGCCAAAGAAAAGGCCGGATTGGCGAGCACAGACCATACGGCTTTTGCCGAGGCATCAATCGATGTGGTGAAAACCATCGAAACCCTTCTTACCATAAAAGGCAAACGGACCTGTGACGACATCCACCGTGAGCTTGGTAAAATACTCTGGGATTACTGCGGCATGTCCCGGTCCCAGGACGGGCTTGAAAAAGCCAAAGGTCTTGTCAAAGCCTTGAAAGAAGAATTCTGGTCGAATATAACGGTTCCCGGCTCTGCCAACGAGATGAACCAGACCCTTGAAAAAGCAGGCCGTGTTGCGGAATTCCTCGATTTTGCAACTCTTCTTCTTGAAGACGCCCAGTCCCGGAAAGAATCCTGCGGCAGTCATTTCAACGAAGCGTATCAGACCGATGAAAACGAAGCCATGCGGGATGATGAAAACTACAGATATGTGGCAGCGTGGGAATATGCGGGGCAAGATAAGCCTCCTGTTCTTCACAAAGAGCCCCTTGAGTTTGAATATGTCACTCTGAGCCAAAGGAGTTACAAATGACAAAGATAATCAATCTGACCCTCAAGGTATGGCGTCAGAAAAACGGAAATGTGAAAGGGCGGCTTGAAACATACGAGGCCAAGGGTATTTCCACGGACATGTCTTTTCTCGAAATGATCGATGTGGTAAACGAAGGCTTGATTTTGAAAGGTGATGATCCCATTGCCTTTGACCATGACTGCCGTGAAGGAATCTGCGGCATGTGCGGGGCTGTGGTGAACGGTAGGCCCCATGGACCGGAAAAGGGGACAACCCTGTGCCAGCTTCATATGCGCCACTTCACTGACGGTGATGTGGTTGTGGTTGAGCCCTGGCGGTCACGGGCGTTTACAGTGATCAAAGACCTCATGGTGGATCGAAGCGCTCTTGATTCCATCATCCAGTCAGGTGGCTATGTTTCAGTAAACACGGGTGGGGCACAGGATGCCAATGCCATTCCCGTCCCACAGAAAATTGCTGAAAGTGCCATGGACGCCGCAGAGTGTATCGGGTGCGGAGCCTGTGTGGCTGCTTGTCCCAATGCCTCAGCCATGTTATTTGTATCGGCTAAAGTGTCCCAGCTTGCTCTGTTACCACAAGGCAAACCTGAAGCGGCGGAAAGGGTTCAATCCATGGTTTCGACGATGGATGAACTGGGTTTCGGAAATTGCGGAAATGAACGGGAATGTGAAGCAGAATGCCCTAAAAACATATCCATTGTGAACATAGCCCGGATGAACAGAGAGTTCATTAAGGCCAGCTTGAAATAACATAAGGAATTCATGATGATGTCTGAAAAAGATTACAATTTTATTTACGACGAATACGGAAAAACAAGCGCCATAAAGGTTAATCTGAGAGGCAATGACGTTCAGAACAACTGTTTCATAAACAAGGGACCTGCTTTCAGTGAAACGGAAAGAGCTGAACTGGCGATATCCGGTTGCATACCCCCGGCGGTTAAAACCATAGGTGATCAGGTTAAAATCGGCAATGAAACCGTTGATAAAATGGCGGGTGAACTTGAAAAATATATCTACGTCAGATCACTTTTTGAAAAAAATGTAACACTTGCCCACGCCCTTATTGCCAGCGATGTGCGGAAATTCATGTCCATTGTCTACACGCCCACCGTGGGTCTTGCCTGTCAGCAGTATTCAGCCATATTTCGCCAGGGGCTGGGGCTTCATTTCTATCCCGGCAATATTGATCGTGCCGAAGAGATTCTTTCGCTATACAAACATGACGGAATCCGTGTGGCGGTTGTCACGGATAATCAGGGTATTCTTGGTATCGGCGATCAGGGAGCAGGCGGTGTTGCCATATGCGTGGGCAAATTAATGCTCTACACTCAAGGTGCAGGCATTGCTCCATGGCACTGTCTGCCCATTTCACTTGACGTGGGAACAGACAACAAAGCTCTGCTTGATGACGAGAATTATCTGGGATGGCGTGAAAAGAGAATGGTGGGAGACGACTATCTGGTATTTGTGGACAAATTCGCTAAGGCGTTCAAAAAGGTATTCCCCCATTCGTTGTGCCAATGGGAAGATTTTTCCAAACAAAACGCGTTCACTGTAAAAGACACACACCTTGATGAAATCATTTCATTTAACGATGATATTCAGGGAACCGGAGCTGTGGCCCTTTCGGGCATCATCTCGGCCATGAAAATCAAAAATGAATCCCTGAAAGACCAGGTATATCTGATTCACGGTGCCGGAGCTGGCGGAATAGGTGTGGCCGAACAGATTGAAGCTGCCCTTGTGAGCGAAGGTCTTGGTGTGGATGATGCCAGGAAAAGAATTTACACCATGGACAGCCGAGGCCTGGTAACCACTGAGAGAAATCTGGAACCCTACAAAATCAAATTTGCGAAAGATACATCTACGCTTGCCTGGTATAGCAGTAATCAAGATGGGAGCTTAGAAAACGTTGTAAAACAAGCCAAAGTCACGGTTCTTATCGGAACATCCGGTCAGTCCGGCTGTTTCACGCAGGATGTGGTTGAATCTGTTTGTGAAAACACGAGTCGGCCTGTTATTTTTCCGTTAAGCAACCCCACAATCAACGCTGAAGCACTTCCCGTTGATATTTTCAACTGGTCCAAAGGAAAAGCTCTTGTGGCCACCGGAAGTCCCTTTGCCCCGGTCAAATACAACAATAAGGACCATCGGATCGGCCAGTGCAACAATGTGTTCATTTTTCCCGGCGTGGGACTTGGGATTATTGCATCGGGAGCTTCAAAGGTTCTTCCCTCGTTTTTCACGGCCGCCGCTTATGCCGCCGCCGAACATGTCTCGGCAGAGGATTTAGCAAGCGGCGTTCTTTTCCCGTCTGTGGAGAAACTGAAAGAAGTCAGCCTTTCTGTGGCCAAAGCCGTGGGACGAAAAGCTATAAGCGAAGGGTTGGCCCAAAAATGCGCGTTCAGCACCTTTGATCATGTGAATGATCCGGAAAAGCTGGACGAGGCCATTGAAAAAATGTGCTGGAAACCTGAATATCTGCCTTTGATTAAATAAGCTGAAACAAGCTGGTATTGATTTGAACGAAAAACTGTCATTTGCTCAGGAGGATTTATGAACGATTTCATGAACCTGTTAAAAACAAGACGAAGTATCCGTAAATTTCAGGACAAACCTGTACCCCAGGAGATGCTGGACACACTTCTCGATGCAGTCAAATGGTCCCAGAGCTGGGCCAACACCCAGTGCTGGGAAGTGATTCAGGTCGCAGACAAGTCTCTTCGGGAAAAAATCCAGGAAGCAGTTGTGAAGAATCCTGCCACAAAAGCCATTGTGGAAGCGCCTGTTCTGCTCGCCCTTTGCGCCAAAAAAAACAGCTCAGGATTTTACAGCGGTTTGGTCACCACAAAATACGGAGACTGGATGCTCTTTGATCTGGGAATCGCCACCCAGAGCCTTTGTCTTGCCGCCCATTCAATTGGCCTTGGAACCGTAGTGGTGGGTCTTTACGATCATGACAAGGTGGCAGAAGTCCTTAAAATCCCAGCGGAATACAATCAAGTTGCCCTGATTCCTCTGGGCTTTCCGGCAAAAGATCCTTCGCCGCCCAACAGACGTGAAGTCGCTGATTTTACACATGTGAATACGTTTGGGAATAAAGGATAAGGATATTTGTCGGTATGAGAACCTCAAACCGACCTTTGATAAGTTACTTGAAATATTAAAAATCCATGAGCAAGGCTTGCCTTGCCCATGGATTTTTTATCAGGCAGGATTCACAGGAACGGTCCAGCCGAATTTGTCTTCAGCTTTGCCGTACTGGATGTCCATGAGTTCATTGAACATACGTGATGCCACGGGACCCACGTTGCCGTCACCGATGGTGATGGCTTTTTCATGATACTTGATGTTTCCAACCGGTGAAATTACGGCGGCTGTGCCGGAACCGAAAACCTCCTGAAGTTCGCCGGTTTTGTGTGCTTCAAACAATTCGTCGATGGCGATCCGTCGTTCAGATACTTTCATACCCCATGATTTTGCCATGGTAATAACCGAATCACGTGTGACACCTGAAAGGATACTTCCGTTTAATTCGGGTGTGACAATTTCATCACCCAGTTTGAAGAAAATATTCATGGAACCCACTTCTTCCACATATTTCAACTCCACACCGTCAAGCCAGAGGACCTGGGTATAGCCTTCTTTGTGAGCAAGTTCGGTAGCATAAAGACTTGCCGCATAGTTTCCTGCTGTTTTTGCACGACCTACACCGCCGCGAACGGCACGAACATAATCTCGGGTCACCCAGATTTTTACCGGGTTGAAACCTTCGGGATAATACGCACCAACAGGAGAAAGAATCATGAAGAAACGGTATGTGCTTGATGATTTGAGGCCGATGTAGGGATCAGTGGCGATGATGAATGGCCGGATATACAAGGATGTTCCGGCGGCACTGGGAACCCAGGCCCGTTCCATGTCCACGATTTTCAACAGGGCTTTCATCAGAAAGTTTTCATCAATCTGAGGGATGCAGAGCATTTCTGCGGAGCGGTTCAAACGCTTGAAATTGTCTATGGGTCTGAAAAGCTGAACATTGCCATCTGGCGTTCTGTAAGCTTTGAGGCCTTCGAATATGGCTTGCCCGTAATGAAGAACCATGGTCGCAGGGCTCATGGTGATTGGGCCATACGGTTCAATCATGGCGTTGTGCCAGCCTTTTTCAGGATTGTAATCCATGCTGAACATGTGATCTGTGAAAATTGTACCGAAACCCAGAGCTGAATCACTGGGATGGTCCTTCAGTTTGTCCGCTTTTTTTATGCTGATATCCATGGGAACCTCTGTTTAAATGGTTATTACCAATATGAAAACCCTGGGGTTTTAATGCGATTGTCTATGTGACGGAAAAATAACTGCATGTTATTAAACATTTATCCATTCGAAATCAAGTCAAATATTCATTATTCCGACCGGAATACTGTCTGTTTTTTTAACATCTTGACAAGCCCGTAAGATATATGAGATTGTCGCGATATTTGATCTTGACGTAAACGTTAATATTGGTTTTAATATACACCATCTTTTAAAGATGAAAAGTAAAAAATGTACCATATCGGGGGACTATGGATAGGGAACGCATAGAAATCAGATGGCATGGCAGGGGAGGGCAGGGGGCGATCACTGCAGCGAAAATTGTGGCTAACGCCGCTTTTGAAACCGGATACAAAGGCGTTGTCATGGCGCCCACTTTTGGAACGGAACGACGCGGGGCACCTGTTTTCACATCTCTTAAAATTTCAAAGAATAAAATCTACGATCTTTCACCCATTGAAACTCCGGATATGGTTGTGGTTCTTGACCATACACTGCTCGATGAAGTGAACGTTACCACTGGCCTTAAAAAAGGCGGTCTCCTAATCATTAACAGCCCTAAACCCCTTGAAGCCTATTCATTTGAAGGTATCAGGGTTGCCGTATCCGACGTGACTACCATTGCCCTGGAGTCGAATTTACCGTCCGGGGTTGTGAATTCCGGGATAATTGGTGCGTTTTCAAAAGCCAGCGGACTTGTGGACATCGAGATCCTTGCCAGAGCCGTCGAAGAAGAATTCCATGATAAAAAACCAAGACGTAACGCCGATGCGGCGAGACGTGTTTATGAACGGACCCTTATGGGGGACTTATGGGGATAAGATATGAAAAACGATGATTTTGGCTGCATGATATCCAAGAGCGAACCGGGACCGGGGGATGGGGGGCGGACCGGATCCTGGCGTGTACAGCGGCCTGTGATTGATCTTACTAAATGTATTCCTGCAAAAACAGGAAAAGCCGCCTGTTTTACCTGCTGGCTTTTCTGCCCGGATGCCGTGGTTTCCAAAACCATTCCGCCGAAAATTGATTACGTTTACTGCAAAGGTTGCGGAATCTGTGCGGAAGAATGTCCTTCCGGGGCCATCAGTATGGAAGACGAGTCCAGTTTTATCCACGATATCATGAAGGAGAATAAATAGGGATGCATCTGATTGAATCGGGAAATGTGGCGGCGGCGACAGGAGTTAAACTATCCCGCGTCCAGGTGGTTGCAGCTTACCCCATAACACCCCAGACACCTTTGACAGAAAAATTATCTGAATTTGTAGCGGAAGGCAGTCTTGATTCCGAGTATATTCCGGTGGAAAGCGAACACAGCGCCATGGCGGTTTGTATTGCGGCATCATCCGCTGGGACCAGAACCTTTACGGCCACAAGCGCCAACGGGCTTCTGTATATGAACGAACAACTTCACTGGGCTGCCGGAGCAAGGCTCCCCATCGTGATGTGCGTGGTCAACCGGGGAATCGGCGCTCCATGGACCGTATGGAATGATCATCAGGATTCCATCAGTCAGAGAGACGGCGGCTGGATACAGCTTTACGCCAACGACCACCAGCAGATCATCGACACGGTGATCAAAGCATTTCGTCTTGCGGAAACGGTGAGCATTCCGGTGATGGTCTGCTATGACGGATACCTTTTGTCCCATACTTACATGCCCTTTGATACGCCGGATCAGGATAAAGTCGATTCATTTCTTCCCGCGTTCAATCCCATAAATAAACTTGATCCGGAAAATCCTTCAAATTTCAACAGCGTGACTCTTCCCGATGTGAGGCCGGATGTCCGGGGAAACATGGCTCCGGGGTATATGGAAATAAGACACGGTCTTCACCAGGACATGCGGCGATCCATGGATGTGCTCCAGGAGATTGATCAGTCGTTTTTTGAGGAATTCGGAAGAGGGGGAAATCCCTTTTTGGAACCCTACAGGTGTGATGATGCGGACCATGTGGTGGTTTGCCTGGGTTCTCTTTCCTACCACATGCGTGATGTGATCGACGAGCTGAGGGCCGAAGGAACAGCCGTGGGCGTTATGGGTGTTCAGCTTTACAGACCATTTCCTGATCAGGCAATTGTTGATGCTCTGGCTGGCAAACGGTCCGTCATGGTGTTTGAGAAAGCCCTGAGTTACGGAAATCAGGGGGCCCTTTATGCAGATATCAAATCAGCTTTGTACACTTGCACGGAGAGGCCTTTGATTTGCAATCACATCCTTGGGCTCGGAGGAAGAGAAATAAAAACAAAGCATCTATACGACGCAGTTAAACAATCATGTGAAAATCCTGAAACAATGGGGGATACGCCTCGTTGGATCGGACTCAAATGCCAGGATAACGGTTAGGTTAGGACGGATGAACATGGAAATAAAAACACGAACACTCACATTGACGGAAGAAGAATGGGTTCATCCCGGGAACAGAGCCTGTGCCGGATGCGGTCTGGGTATTGTTTACAGGACTGCCCTCAAAGCCCTTGGTAAAAACACCATTCTCGTGGTTCCACCCAGTTGCCTCACCGTTCTTCAGGGACTCTATCCTATTGCTGCAACCAAACTTCCCTGTGTCAACGTCACCTTTGCATCCACAGGGGCCGCAGCTTCCGGCGTTCGGGCAGCCATGCGCGCCCTTAAAAAAGAAAAAGTCAACGTCGTGGCTTTTGCCGGTGACGGCGGAACAGGTGATATAGGAATACAAGCTTTGTCAGGAGCCTGCGAACGGGGCGAGGATATCCTTTATATCTGTTATGACAACGAAGCTTACATGAACACCGGTGTTCAACGGTCCGGAACAACGCCCCAGGGCGTGGTAACCACTACGACGCCGATCAAAGGCAAGCCTCAGGTCAAGAAAGATGTGCCAGCGATTGTGGCAGCCCATCGTATTCCTTATCTGGCGACAGCCTCGGCGGCTTATCCCCTTGATCTTTATGATAAAGTAAGAAAAGCTATCACCATCAAAGGCCCCAAGTATATCCATGTTCATACACCTTGCCCGCCGGGCTGGGGTTTTGATACGCGTTATACGATAAAAGTGGGTAGAATGGCTGTGGAAACAGGGTTGTTTGATCTGTATGAAAAAGACGCCGAAGGGTTCAGGCTGACGGATGCGTCTTTGAAACTGACCGGAAAAGAGCGGAAGCCGGTTATTGATTATTTTAAAACCCAGGGGCGGTTCAAATCTCTTTCTGAGAGTATGGTTTCGGATATTCAGAAAGAGGTTGATTTGAAATGGGCGGGGTATTGTTAAATTTTTTTTGTGGACGATGTAGACTTTGTGGACTCAGTTGACAGTGGACTGGGTGGACATTAAGAATAATCGGGGCTTGCATTTGGCAAGCCCCGTTTTTTTTATTCGATTCTGATGCGGGAATCCAGGGCTGCTGCGCCTGAGCCGTCGGAAAAAACTCTGACAGGGTTAAGATCGAATTCCTTGATTTCAGGGAAAGCGGCCATGAGATGGGTTACTCTTTCGATCATGTCAAGGAAAGCGTCAATGTCACCTTTTCCCTGTCCACGGGTCCCCTGGAGAATTTTATAGGATTTCAGGCGTTTGACTTTGGATTCTATTTCCGTTCTGTTGGATGGACACAGAACGTTTTCCACATCGGAAAACACTTCGATCCAGATACCGCCAAATCCGAACAACGCCACTGGGCCGAAGGAATCGTCCACATGGGCACCGATGAACATATCATAACCGTCTTTGGCCATGGCCATGACGCGGACTCCGTCAAAGCGGGCATCTGCCTTGTAATTTTTTAGATTTTTCTCAATCTGATCAAAGGCTTTTTCCGCCTGATTATCATTTTCTATTCCAATGACCACTCCGCCTGCCTCAGATTTATGAACGGCATCGGGTGAAACGACTTTCATGACCACGGGATAACCGATTTCACGGGCCAAGGAAACAGCATCCGACTTATTTCCGGCTTCAGCGGAACGCAGGGTTCTAATTCCCAGCATACCCAGAAGTTCCAGGGACACTTCTCCGGTGACTCCGGGATGATTTTGTATCCAAACTTTTGCCTTGTCCAGATCCATACCGGGAGGGCAGGGCGTCACAAAAGCCCCTTCGGCTTTCTTTCGATGGAAAAGCATTTGCTTTTTAAGGATTTTTACCATGGTTTCAGGAGAGTTGAACACAGGGATGCTCAGGCTCCGTTTCATTTTGCTCATGGTCTTTTCAGGGGCGTAGAGGCAGGCTGCAAAAGGTTTGTTCGACGAACGGATGGAACCGATCACTTCTTTGGATATGTCGGTTTTAAACATTCTGTAGAACACATCATCACTTTTGGGCATTTGGGGATTCTGTGTGACAAATACGGCACCGTCCACATTATCGTTGTGAAGTGCAGAATTGAAAATATCAGCATAAGCTTTTGGATTGTATATGTCGCCAAGATCCAGGGGGTTGGAGATCTTGATTACACCGGAATTGACATAGGTTTCAAGTTCTTTGAAAAATGCTTCTCCAGGGTCTGCGAAGGTGAATCCTTCCTTGTCACAGAGATCCGCCAGCATCACAGTAAAACCGCCAGCCGGACTCATCACCATAAGACGATCACCGAGTAAGGGGGGAAGCTCAAACACTTTTGCAGCTGCAATGAAATCAGAAAAATTGTCAATCCTGACGATCCCAGCTCTTTCAAAGGCTGAATCGGTAATGGCATCGTTGTTGCTGATGGCAGCGGTATGGCTCATGGCCGCCTTGTTTCCGGCATTGGTCGTGTTGGCTTTAAAAATAATCAGGGGTTTGTTGATTTTCATGGCGGCTTCCATAAGAGCCCGCCCGTTGTTGATGCTTTCCAGGTAAAGACAGATGACCCGTGTTTCCGGATCATTTCCCATATATTCGATACAGTCGATTTCGGTGATGTCCAGTTTGTTACCGATGCTTGCGAACTTTGCCATGCCGATGTTTTCGTCGCCAAGCAGATTCCAGAGGAATACACCCACACCGCCGCTCTGCGTTATAATGGACATGCCTCCTCTGGGTGGGCTGAAAATCGGCAGAAAGGGAAGACAAAGACCGTTTGCTGTATTGGCTACAGTCAATCCGTTTGGGCCGACAAACCTCATCTCATATTTTCTGATGTTTTCCATAAGCCGTTCGGCGAGCTTTATTCCTTCTTCTCCGGATTCATTGAATCCGCCCGAAGGAATAACAGCTCGTCTTACCCCAAATTCACCTGCTTCTGCGACGGCATCGGGAATGAACTTTGCCGGGAGAAGGAAGACAGCAAGGTCAGGGACAATGGGCAGGTCTTTCACCTGTTTATAAATTCGGATACCCTCCACATGGGGTTCTGTGCTTCTGGGATGGATACCGAAAAGTCTTCCCTTGAAACCCCAACGGATCAAGTTTTCAACGATCAATCTTGGAATGTTGTTTTCCTTTGAAGAAAGTCCCCAAATAGCTATGGAATCCGGATAAAATATTTTGTGCATGCTTGATCCTTTTTTTAACGTATTATGCTTAATATTATCTGAATGTTATATTAATAAATAATAGATATTGACGTTAACGTTAACTGTATGTTTCTCATGAAGAGCCTGCTCCTGTCAAGATAAAAATAATCTAATCATCTTGACAGGATAGGTAATCATCCATTAATGATGTCTGAACCATTTATATCCATGGCAATAATTATACTTTTGGAAAATGTACCAGAAAACGAACATCATTGCCACATCATGATTTTGAGAATTTAGAGGAATATGGAAAAAGAAGATAAAAAAGACACGTATACCATCTCAGCGTTGGCTGAAGAATTCGATATAAGCACCCGTTCAATCCGCTTTTATGAAGAAAAAAATCTGATTTCGCCTCAACGGACAGATGGGAACCAGCGGTTTTACACACGAAGAGACAGAGCCAGGTTGAAATTGATTTTAAGGGGTAAACGGTTCGGATATTCTTTAGAAGAAATAGCTGAGATTATCGGTATGACGGATATCGATATCGATGAAGAAGATCAAATCAAAAAAACTCTGAAGTTCGGGAAGAAACGACTTGACGAACTCCGTGAAAGAATCCATGAGCTGACTTTGCTGGAGCAGGACTTGACCACATTTCAGGAAAAAATACAAAATCGTCTTGAAGAGTTAGACAAGTCCAAAGGTTGATCGGTTGAGACATATTCTTTTCATTGAACCTTTTTATGGAGGATCACATCAGGAGTTTACACAAGGTTTAATCGCCCATTCATCTCATCGTATCGATTGCCTTACGCTTCCATCTTGTAACTGGAATTGGAGATTGAACGGGTCTGCTGTTTATTTTTCAAAAATGGGTATCCTGTTCGATCAATACGATGGAATTATTGTTTCGGGGATGCTCAGGCTTAGTGATTTGAAAGCACTTGCTGGAAACAGTTTGCCGCCTGTGCTCGTTTATTTTCATGAAACCCAGCTGACATATCCAAGACCTTTGAATGAAAAAAGAGCTATGGATTCACGTCTTTCCATGGCTGATATTACCACGGCTCTGTGTGCTGACCGCGTCGCCTTTAATTCCAAATTTCACATGACCGCTTTTCTTTCATCCATCTTGGAATTCATGGATAGCGTTCCTGATTATCCAATATCCGGAATCATTGATGAAATCAGGGATAAATCAACGGTGATGTTTCCTGGAATGGATTTCAAAGATTTTGAGAAAAAAACAGGCACCCTTGATAATAAAACTCCACTTGTCATCTGGAATCATCGCTGGAGTTATGATAAAAACGCAGCATCTTTTTTCTATGCAGTCGATGTAATGATAGATAAAGGCATTGAATTTGAATTGGCAATTCTTGGAGAATGTCCGGGCCAGCGCATTCCTGATGTTTTTAAAAAAGCGAAAGAACGTCTTGGAAAACGGGTTATTCAATATGGATATGTCGAAAATAGAAACGCTTATATTGACTGGCTCAAAAGGGGAACTGTTGCGGTAAGCACTGCAAAACAAGAGAATTTTGGCATGTCCATGGTGGAAGCCATGCATTATGGCTGTGTTCCACTTCTTCCAAAACGGCTGTCTTATCCGGAGATTATTCCCGAAAGGTTTCATGTGGATTTTCTTTACAGTAACCAAAAGGAATTTCATCAAAAATTACATCATATTCTCACTGAACATGAGCGATTCAAGGTCATGTCATCCATAATTTCAAAAGCCATGGACTTTTATTCCTGGCCCCAGAGAATTGAAGATTATGATCGTGAACTGGAAAGCTTGTGCAGGTTGAAACGATAATCGTTTTTTAAATTGCTTTAATAGAATAGGGCGTGTTAATTTGAAATTTAAACTTTTTGTTGTTAAACCTTGATTTTTTATAGTCTTTTTTTTTAAGAGTGAGCCAATAAACCATGGAATCAATTGCCTCCATAAATGTCGATCACCTGATCGGAAATGAAATAGGATCTTCTACCATTGTTCGCGAGCTGGCTCGTGGAGGTATGTCCATTATCTTCATCGCGTTTCAACGCACCTTGAAAAGACAGATCGCAGTCAAGATTCTCCCTAAAAAAATCATTACACCCAAGACAGCCAGTCTTTTTCAACAGGAAGCCGAATCGGCAGCCATTTTATATCACCCAAACATCATTCCGATTTATGAAGTTGGTGAAACTGAAGATTTTCTTTTTTTCACTATGCAGCTTGTGGCAGGTGATACATTGTCATCCCTGTTGAAAAAAACATTGAGAAACATCATACCTTCCCGGCGTGTTCTTCCTGTTGAAAGATCTATTAAGCTGATGTTTCAAATTCTGGACGCTCTCGATTACGCTCATAAACAGGATATTATCCACCGGGATATCAAACCCGGCAACATCCTTCTGGACAGTGTGAGCAACAGACCCATTGTCACGGATTTTGGTATCGCTAAAGTCTTACGAAGCGATGATGATTCAAAACCCATCGTACAGGGAACACCTGTGTACATGGCACCTGAACAGATCCTGAACAGAGATGTTGATGGAAGAGCCGATATCTATGCTTGTGGTGTGATGTTCTTTCAGATGCTGGTTGAAAAATTACCCATTCCTCGTTTAAAAACAACTATTTCATTATTAAAACTTAAAGTCAGCAACAAGGATGGGGTTTTTTCAAATAAACCAAGTGAACTCAATCCTTTTCTTCATCAGGACATGGACGATATTATAAAAAAAGCAACCGAATATGATCCAAATAATCGATACCAGACGGGGCGTGAATTCATTAAAGATCTTGAAACGTATCTCAAGAACCACGTGAATTGATCATAGAAAGAGAATACGGGAACGACCATGGCAGAAAAAAAACTCCAGAAAAAAATTGTTGATAAAATCGGACGAATCTTTGCAATGCTCTTTAACAGAGCCGTGATGTACAACATGAACCATCCGTTCACTACACAGTCCATGTCCGAATTTTTCAAAGCGATCCATCAAGAGCTGAAAGCCTATTCTCCTATTGTTGTCATCATGCACAACGACT
Source organism: Desulfobacteraceae bacterium (assembly GCA_041660385.1). Classification (GTDB taxonomy): domain Bacteria; phylum Desulfobacterota; class Desulfobacteria; order Desulfobacterales; family Desulfolunaceae; genus DYJE01. The sequence continues at coordinate 41,792 of JBAZWJ010000009.1, forward strand.
CGTTTTTTATTGAAGATGAACCTCTTGATCCCCGTGTCAACACATCAAAAATGCTGATGCATTTCAAAAAAGCAGGGATTCAATCCGTATCATTTGAAGATGGCCTGACCATAGAAATACTTGTGAGTTTCTTTACCATTTTCACAGATATGATAAGGTATCCAAGCGTTGAACTTATGAAGGAAGCATGTGATAGAGAGGGCATAACCAAGGCCCGCGTCAATCATGTATTTTTTAAAAAAGTTACAGCGGATGAAGAAATCCTGAGTCGGGATGAAATAAAAATCATCGCTGAAAACAGGAAAACCGAGCGTCATAAGACCATGAAAGAAGAACTTCTGGATATGATTTCAGGTGGTCTTGCCATTGATGAGCTGGGGAAGTCGTTTTCCATCACACAGTTTCTTGCCAAACCCAACATGGTTTCGGATTATCTCAACACACCAGACACTGCGTCAATTGATTTTCAGGATGGCCAAAGTCCCGGTGCCATCATGTTTGATCATGTTCATAGAATCAGATCGGAAATCGATAAAGTATCAGAAGAAGTCCGAGGTGCGAAACTGCATGATCTGGCCGCTTCTGTCGTCAAAATGAGAGAAGAGCTTGTCAAGGGAATTTTAGAACGAAAACAAAACGGCCTGATTTACGATAACGAAATAAAAATCCTCGACGAAGCCAAAGAACTCAGTGATAAGGTCGTCCTCGAACTTGTCAAAGATGAATACAAACAAGGCGCAACATCCGTTAACAGACTTTCACAGATTCTAAGACGCCTAATACCCGATAACGACGAATTGCAGCGTATTTTACCCAAACTAAAAGAAACGCTTCTTTTGGAAGGGATGAGTTTGAGTGATTTCCTCCAGTTGACAGGGGAGCTTGAAAAAGAAATCAGTAATCAGTCCATTGCAGGAGCTTTGAAAAAAAGTGCTGAAAGTATAGGCGTTTCAGGTGAGGATCTTTTAAAAGAAATAACGTCCAATCCTTTAGAAGCAGCTGAATTGATCTATCTTGCAACGGAACTAAGGAAAGAAACAGGAGACAAGAAGGCATTGAGTGATGTCCTTGTCGAGTATATCGAAAGGATCACCGGCTCCATGGCTCTTGATTCAAAGTCCCAGAACAGCGACTTTGAAAAAGACCATATGAAGTCCATTATTTCAACTGTGGAATTCGACATTCTCGAGCGCCTCAAAGTAAAAAACCTCGATTCAAATGTGATGGACAGTGTGGCTGAACGTCTCAACTCCCGAATGGATAATTTTCTTGAAAAATTAGAGGTTAATTTCAACAAACGTCAAGCCTCTTTCGGAACATGGGATCATGAAACAACGTCACTTATAAAACTTTTTGAAGATCAGGTGGGGGATACGGAACAGCTAAAAAACTTGTTGCTCAAGGTTCGTGATACATTCAGAGATGCAAAAACAGGCGAAATCCACTATGATGCCATAAAATTCGATCTTGATGACATTAAAAACGAAGCGGAGTCATCAAAAGAGGTGACAGGACGGCTTTCTGCACTGCCAAAAGGAGTTCATAACAGAAAAAGTATTCTTTTTTTCATCGAAAAAGAAATTCTCAGAGCAACCCGATATCAGACCCCTTTTTCTGTGGCAACTTTTTCAATATTAAAAGCCATACCCCAGAAGAAATTTGCAGCCGGAACCATTGCCCGTGACGATGTAACCTATCATATTCTTGAAAATTTATCCCATCTTGTTCGTGATACCGACATTGTTGGCCTTCTGGATCAGAAAAAAATCATCAGCCTTCTTCCTATGACTGATGAAGAAGATGGTAAATTAGCTCTGCGAAGATTTTTGAAAAGCCTGCATGGGAATCTGATCAAGATCAACGAAATACCCTTTGAAGTTAAATTCGCCGGTACCGTGACTTCCTTTAATAAAAGCATTACCCCTTCATTAAAAGATTTCATCCGCAAGGCAGAGCACGACATCTACGATATGGTCCAGCGGATCAAGAACCTTCAAACGATGTACTGATCATAAACACTGAAGAACTTGAAACTGTAGTATCGAAGTTTTACACTTATAGAATAATCGATAGGTTATAGACTTTTATACTTTTGTTCGTTATATTAACCCCGTTTTTTTTGAGCTTGGGGGAAACGCATATAATCAATGGAGGCAACATGTTAAAAGAGACAATAGAAGATAATATCGTCATCATCACCTTATCCCACGGGACAACCAATTCCATTACACTTGATAGTCTGAGACGAATAAATGCCATCGTTAAAAATGTCAACGAAACAAAGGAACTCAAAGGCATCATCCTCACCGGTGAAGGTCGTTTCTTTTCAAGTGGTTTTCATCTCCCTGATTTTATAAACTTTAATTCTACGGAAGAGATCAACGCCTGGTTTGACGAAGAAGAAGAGCTTCTTCTGAATTATTTTACCTGTGAAAAACCTGTGGTTTGTGCCATGAACGGACACAGTGCAGCGGCTGGTCTTATCTGGGCCATGGCCTCAGATTACCGTCTCGTGAAAAACCATCCCAAAGTCAAACTGGGAATGAGCGAAATCAAAATCGGTCTGCCTCTGTCAGTGGGCCAGAGCGAAATCGTCCGTTATGGCCTGGACAGTGAAAGAACATACAGAAACGTGATGTTTTTCGGTGAGATGATTGGAGTTGAGCGGGCTCTTGAGATCGGCATGGTGGATGAAATTGTCGAAGAAGACAAACTTCTCGCACGGGCCAAGGAAATCGTAAGTCTTTGGATCGACACTCCGAATCGTCCGTTCATCCCCATCAAAAAGCTCATGAAAAAACAGTACGCCGACAGAATCAGAGAACGTCTTGCTGAAGGTTCCTGGAAAAATGGCCTTTCCTGCTTCCTGACAGATGAAGTGAGGGGCACGCTTCAGTTTGTTCAAGCGACATTACCAGTTTAAATATCATAATATTTAGATTTGAATCTTTAAAAATGACGAGGCGGTTTTAAACCGCCTCGTCATTTTTTACGACAGTTGAGACTCAATGATTCTAAAACCAAAGTTCAGTGAATATAATCATGAGAGATGCTTTTTTTCAATGGTCATATAGAAAATGATATTGGTGTCGTCTTCCTGATCAATGGTGAGCTCGTAATTTTCTATGCCGCTGTTTTTTGCAAGAGAAACCACGTCGTCAATATCCCTCAGGTAAAATGACCAGTCCGCCCACCAATCTGGAAGAAGGGGATGGTAGTTTTTGGAGTCTTTATGGGCGATGATCAAACGTCCGCCTGGTTTTAATAACGAATATAAAAATGCGATAAGGTCTCTGAAACCTTCCGCCGGAATATAATCCGCAAGGCCAATGGAGTAGACCATGTCTTTCCCACCGAGCAGCTCCCTGTACGTGTCAGGATTTTTGAGATAATCGTATACACTGTGATTCTGAAATCTGAAAACAATCCCTTTGGGCGGATTGGAAAGTTCATTTTCTGAGAAATTCAGGGCATCTTTGGATTTGTCGATCAGGGTGAAGGTCACATGGCCTGAAAGGTCAAAATCGTTTTCAACAAACAATTCCCTGAGATCCCGGGATGAACCGCAGGCTATATTCAGTATTTCTGCCTCCTTGGGATCGGATTTAAGATAGGAAAGAAGAATTCTTTTCATTTTATCTTTCCTGTTTCTAACGGCTTTGGCGTAATCGTTGGCGAGAAATGTTTCGTCTGCGCAGTAACCGAATCCTTTGGACGTTGGCCGGTTGTTGTATATGAATTCCAGTGTTTCGTAATCGCCAGGATATCCACCTGGTTTTTCCAGGGCATGTCGTACAAAATCAGACTGGAGCCCGTAGGCTGCACCGGAAATTCTAAAGGTGTCTTTCAACTTTCTGATCAGACAGGGATCGTTTAGAAGGGTTTCAATGATGTCGCCTTCTTCAAGGGTTGTGGTTGTTGCATGGATCACATCACCACTGACGGTCGATGGATCAAGAGAACCATTTTTTATGGATTGATCAATGGAATCAAGTGTGATGAAGTAGGGGACAACCGAATTGTCCCAGAAATCTTTGACCCTGCTTTTTATGGTTTCGTCGTTGATTTCTTTAAGAACAGGAAGGATTCGTTTTTTTAAAAGTGACCTCAACTGAATGTCTTCTTCAACGTCGCACTGATCAGCAAAACTCATGAGTTACTCCTTTTTTGTAACCTGAAAACGTTCTGAATTGAAATTAGTGTATTACAAATTACTCAAGTGTAAAAATAAATCAAGGGGGATTTGTAAAACTTTATAATATAGAGATGATTTCAATTTTCAAATTTTGCACTTCATAATATAATATTCAGTAAATACAAATAAATATAAAAAGTCTATTCATCGTTAATAGTTGCGGTTAAAAATTCATGATTAAAAAATAAAGGCTTTCGCCTGTTTGCTCTATCCTTTTTTATCTAAAAAGCATAATAAGAGCACTGAAATAAACGATTTATCAAGAACGATTGCATGAAAGGATTTTATGATGAGAACTCAGGAAACATTTAATTTTTACTCACACCTTGCAGGTGTCATACTGTCAGTTGCAGGCCTTGTTTTTCTTTTCAGGGTGGCCAGTTCATCGGTTCCTGGAATCATTACAGCCTCGATATACGGCCTCTCCATTGTTTTTCTTTTTTCTGCAAGTTCCTTGTACCATGCCTTTAAAAAAGAAGAAAATGAGATCTCGTTTTGGCGAAAAATGGACCGACTGGCCATATTTTTCATGATTGCCGGGACATATACTCCGATATGCTACTTCTGCCTTGAAGGCTCGTGGCGCTGGACCATGATCGGACTTCAATGGGGCCTTGTGGGGTTTGGGGTCATTTCACAGCTTTTTTTCCCTCGTGCTCCCCGCAGCTTCTACGCAGGAATCTATCTGTCCATGGGCTGGCTTGCCATTTTTCCCATCCGACAGATTCTCACCAACATGTCGTCGAGCCAGATAACCCTGCTGTTTTCAGGTGGTGTGGCTTTTTCCATTGGGGGTCTTATTTACGCCATAAAACGCCCCCGGATTCTTCCCGGCATTTTCAGCTTTCATGAACTCTTTCATGTTACTGTTCTGCTGGGCGGTGTGCTTCATTATGCGATGATCTACCGGGTGTATTTTGAAAAGCTGGTATGACCAATATGGCCTTGCCAAACTCTCTTCAAGCCGGGCTTGACCGGGAAATATCCTTATTTCATGATGAGTATTCGAAAAACTTCCTCAAGGGAGAGTCTAAAGACCAGGAAATAGGTTCTCCTTACTTTCTTCATCAGCCCGGATCACACACAGCCATTCTTCTGATCCACGGTTTTATGGCTGCACCCCATGAGGTCCGGGAATGGGCCGACGATCTTCATGCAAAAGGTTACACGGTTTATGCCCCAAGACTTGCAGGTCACGGAACATCGGCTATTGATCTTGGCAGGCGGTCGTTCAGTGACTGGGTTGATTCGGTTGAAAGGGGCTACGCCATTCTGTCATCTTTCAGCAGGCGGATTATCGTTGGAGGTTTTTCAACAGGCGCAGGGCTTGCCTTGCATCAGGCTGTTCATCACCCGGAACGATACATAGCCGTTTTGTCTGTTAGCGCACCCATGAAATTTTCGAGTATTTCATCACGTTTTTCAGAAATGATAGAGCTTTGGAACCATTGTTGCCGTTTTCTCAACCTTGATTCCTTTCAAAAACCCTTTGCCACCAATCATCCCGACAACCCTGAAATCAACTATCACAGATGCCCGATCCATGGATTCAATCAGGTCAAAGCCTTGATGCGTGATGTGGATAAAGGACTTCCAGGTGTTTCCATTCCTGCGCTTATCATTCAGGGAAGTCGGGACCCGAAAGTGAGCCCTATGTCCGGGAAAATGATTTGCAACAGGATCGACTCTAAAATCAAAACCTATGTGGAGATCGACCACCATCTCCATGGAATTGTTCGTGGTGATGTGGGTAAAAAGGTCTTTTCCGCTGTTCATGATTTCCTTTCACAAATCGTTGGAAACACTTAACGGTCATGCCCGAACTTCAGGTCATTTTCAGAGATGAACATTTCATAGTCGTGAACAAACCTTCGGGACTTTTTGTCCATAAAAACGTCATTGAACCCAAAGCACCCCACGCGTTATCCTATGTCAGGGAATTAAATGGGGGACATGTCTGGCCTGTACACCGTCTGGACAGGCCCACATCAGGTGTTCTTGTATTCGCTTGCAGTAAACTGGCCACAAGCCTTTTGAGCCGGGAGTTCCGTGAAAAACGTGTAACCAAAACATATCATGCGGTGGTAAGAGGCTACACAGAAAGTCAGGGCGTAATCGATCATCCCCTTTTGTCCGAGCAAGGAACAACTCGAAAAGACTCCATCACGACTTATATGCGAATCAAAACCGTGGAACTTCCATATCCTGTGGGACCTTATCAAACAGCACGGTATTCGTTACTTGAAGTAAAACCTGTCACAGGAAGACGTCATCAGATCAGACGTCATTTCGACCATCTTTTTCACCCTCTTATAGGTGACAGGGTATACGGTGATGGGCGTCACAACCGTTTTGTTCGTGAAACATACGGTGTGGGCAGGTTGCTTCTTTCTGCCACAGACCTTGAATTCATCCATCCGTTCACGGGGGAACCCATTCACCTGCGTGCTGAAATTCAGGAAGATATGGCTTCTCTGATCAATTCCATGTTCGGGGAAATGTTCGTTTGACCCCGTATTGAAAGGGTGTTATCATCGCCTTCTTTAAAAAACGAACCATTAAATATTTATAAGAGGTGCATGATGAAAGTCGGTATGATCGGACTTCCGCAGACAGGTAAAATAACCCTATTCCAGATCCTGACCGGCAACAAAGCGCCGGAGGGCGGAGTCACCAAACCTCTTCCCGGAGCTGCGGACATCGTCGACAAACGATTTGATACTCTGGTGTCCATGTACGAACCCAAAAAAAATGTCCGTGCAAGGATTGATCTGGTGCTTCTTCCTAAAATCGAACAGGAAGCCATCAAAAAAGGAGATATTTTCAGGGATATCGCCGACACCGATGCCATCTGCCATGTGGTGAGAGCTTTTGAGGATGAAGCGGTTTACCATGTTGACGGTTCGGTGAACCCCATTCGTGACATTGACATGATCAATGCGGAACTGATCATGCACGACCTGATATTCATCGAAAAACGGATGGATAAACTCACACAGAGCTTGAAAAAACTCAAAGACGAAGCCCAGCAGAAAGAACTGGACCTTCTCCTTGTGTTGAAAGCCCATCTGGAAGAAGAAAAACCCTTGAGACTTCTTGACATCACGGAAGACGAAGAGTCGATAATCCGTAGCTATCCGTTCATCACACGGAAACAGATGCTCCTTGCCCTGAATGTTGAAGAAGATAAAATCAACGATACAGCCCTCATGGATTCCTTGAAACAACGCTGTGAGCTGGGAAAAATGGAAGTTATGCAGGTTTCGGCCAAAGTGGAATCTGAAATCGCACTGCTCGACACGGAAGAGGAAAAAGACGAATTCCGTAAAGAGCTGGGGATCGAAGTTTCGGCCCTTGAAACCCTGACAACGCTCTGTCTTAAAGCTCTTGGCCGCATCTCATTTTTCACTGTGGGAAAAGACGAAGTCCGCCAGTGGCTGCTCAGGCGTCATTCAACAGCCCCCGAAGCTGCCGGTGTCATTCACTCTGACCTGCAACGCGGCTTTATCCGTGCTGAAGTTTTCAAATATCAGGAACTCATGGAGTACAAAGACGAAGCAGGTCTGAAAAAAGCCGGAAAGATCTATGTGAACGGAAAAGAATATGTGGTGGAAGACGGAGACATCCTGAACATCCGATTCAAGGTATGATTCGTTTTTTTATAATGTATGGAGGTTTGGGGCCGATTTACTGAAAAACGATAACCGGACATGATTGATGAAGAACAGTGCTTTCTCATGCCTGATCACGCTATTTATTCTGGTTTTCTCTACGAGCCTTTACGGGGAAACCAGATTCGGCCTTGAACTATCGGATCATGTCCTCAGCCAGAAAAACATCTACGACACAGACTCCCTCAACGATTTCAGCAAAGATGAAATCAACAACACCGTCATTGTTTCACCTTATCTTGAATACACACCTCTGAAAAAGATCAGCGCTTTTGTCATGGCGGATCTTTCCTGGGAGCATGCCTTTGAAACGGATGAAGATGAAGGAGATGCAGATCTCACCAGTGCATTTGTCTGTTATCAAGGCTCTCCAGCCATTTTTTATGCAGGTGTCCAGCCTTTTTCCATCGGAAGAGGATTTATATTCAACGACAATACACCAGGATTGTCTCTGGATATGACTCTATCAAATACAACACAAACCAGTGTAAAAGCGGCACATGTCAAAGGCTCATCCACACTTTATTCATTCAACCTGGGATTCGAACCTGGTTTGTTTGAAAAAGTCGAGATGTTTGGTGCCATATACCATGACAGCAACGATACAACCGCCTCACTTCTTGATGCGTTTTACGTCTGGAAAACGATATGGACGACGCGAATCATCCCTCTGATATCGAGTCGTGGCGATCTTTACTACGCAGGACTTGGGGCCGATATTTTTGTAGGAGATTTCTTTGTCAAGGCCACTTGTGTTATTCAGAAGGGGACTTTAACTTTTACCACTGAAAATCCTGTAATATCAAGAGATGTTGACTTTAGCTCCTATCTTGCCGATATGGAAATATCCCGTAACCTGAGCGATACATGGTCCATGTCCGGCATCTTTTTTCTTCGAACAGGAGGCAGATCAGAATCCGATAAACTTGAAAATCATACTTTTGTAACCCCAAGACCCATGAGTTACAGAACCCAGATTTTTTCAAACGATCAGTTCGGACCTTATCAAAACGAATCCGGTTTTTATTCACAGGGTATAGTCATGCCAGGTTTGATCGCTCCGGCTCTTTCATTGACTTGGACACCCCGTGAAAATCTGATGTTCAAAACGACCTGCACGCTTCTTTATCCCTACAGTGAACCGGGTGATGGCGCATCATTTTATGGCTGGGAATGGGATATGTCTCTTTCGTACACGATTGGTAAACGTTGGCAATTGATCGGAGAGGCGGGATATTTCAAGCACGGAGATTTTTTCAAAGACGAACAAGGCCAAACACCTGAACCGATAAGCCGTTTTCTTACGGGCATCCATGTAAGTTTTTAACTAATCGCATTAAACCACCAGCTATGCTGGTGTGATCCTGATAGGCTTTTTGCCGACCCAGACGAGATAAACTTGATCATTGATCATAATGATATGGCCAAGGTCTTGGAGGGAGGGGTGTATTAAGCGCTTACAATGGAACTCCACAGCAGGAGCCGGGCCTCCTATCTTATCTCAGCCCAAGCTTGTTCATCCGGTTGTAAAGGCTGGTGCGTTTCATCCCGAGAATGTCGGAAGCGCCGCCGACGCCGGAGATCCGGCCGCCGGTTTTGTCCATGACATAGGAAATGTATCGCCTCTGGATTTCATCGAGTGTGGGCAGGTCGTCGAATTCACCCCCGCCGGAACCTGGAGGGGCCACAGAGGGGAGGTTTAACTGGAGAAGGTTTCCGGTGGAAAGAAGCACCGCACGTTCCATGACATTGCGAAGCTCACGGATATTTCCGGGCCAGGTGTATTCCCTGAGAGCGGCTTCGTGTTCGGGAATGAGCCGGAGCTCTTGATGGCCGTACTTCTGTGCGAGCCTCTGAAGGAAATGGCCAGCCAGGAGAACAATATCTTCTTTCCGCTCGCGAAGAGGGGGAAGCATCACGGGGATCACGTTCAACCGGTAGTAAAGGTCCTCCCGAAACCGCCCGGCGGCGACTTCCGCAGCCAGATTGCGGTTTGTGGCGCCAATGAGCCGGAAATCGGACGTGATGTTCTGAGTCCCGCCGATCCGCGTCATGGTTTTTTCCTGGATGGCCCGGAGGAGTTTGACCTGGATAGTCTTGGGGATTTCACCGACCTCATCGATAAACAGTGTCCCTTTATGGGCCAGTTCCATCCGTCCTTTCTTCTGGCGGTCCGCACCGGTGAACGCTCCTTTTTCGTGACCGAACAGCTCACTCTCCACTAGGGCTTCGGGGATCACCGTGGGATCGACCGTGATCATGGGATTGCCGCTCCTCCGGCTCATCCGGTGGATCCGCCGAGCAAGGAGTTCTTTACCCGTTCCCGTTTCTCCGAGGATCAGGACAGTGCTGTCGGTGACGGCGATCCGATCCGCCTGTTCAAGGATTTTCATCATGAACGGGCTGCAGGTGAGGATGGATTCCCCGTCGTCTGGTTTGAGATGACCGAGCCAGTCAGCGCTTTTTTGTTCAAGTTGCCGTGAGAAATCATGGATATGGTCGATGTAGCTGGTCAACCAGCGAGTCATCTGCATAAGCTGGGCGTTAGACAGATTATCGAAACAGTCCTGAACGTAGGAGTTGTCGTGGTACAGCACCCCACGGACCTGTCCGCCCACCTCGAAGGGAACGCAGATCAGGGCCTTGGCCAGGCTCGGGTTGAGCTCCGTGTCCCGACGCCGGAGGATCTGGGGGCGGTTTTCGTAAAACGTCCGGAAAACAAGGGTCAGGTTCTCGCGGAAGGCCGGGGCATTGATGTCCGCTTGGGACAGGTTGCAGGCACCCTTAAGCACCATTCCCTTGCCGGGTGACCCGTGGCGGAACCAGAAAATCCCCCCGCGCTCGGCACCGAAATACCGGTTGGTGGACCGGACCGTTTTGGCAAGGAGGCTGTCGAAATCTGCACTGGGGGACAGTTCGGCGATAACGTCGGAGAACATCCCCAGAAGGGGATCCTCCACGCCGTCGAAGGTCTTGAGATCATCACGGGCCGCAAGGAGGGGCCGGAGGTCGTCCGGAAAGAACACATCCGTGAAATTGGAGAAATCCCTCCGGGCCTTTTCAACCAGAGCACGCGCGCCCTCACGGTCACCGTCCCTGAGTCTCAGCCGGGCCATTTCGATCCGGGTTTTTCCCGTCTGAACCGGATCACCGGACTGCATCAGAAACGCTTCACTCTGCTTCAGGCCTGATTCGATCACGGGAACCGGCACCCCGTTATCGATCTGTTCCACTGCCCGCAACCGGAGCGCGACCCCCTTCAAATGGATGTTCGGCTCCTGCATGATCCGCATGAACTCATCGGCGTAGTTCAGTGATGACGTCTGGTAAGTTCCGTTTCGAAAAATCGCGAACAGCGTTTCGAGGATCACCGGGGAGGCGTACTGCCGGATCAATCCGGCGTTTTTCGCTTCTTCCGTGGCCTTCATGATCCATTCATGAGCCTCCTCCATCCGACCTTCCAGGCAGTGATGGGTGGAAAGCCCTCCGCTGGCGAAATAACCGGCCAGGGCGTTCCGGGTCAGTCGCGCCTCCTGAAGGGCACCGGACAGGTGGAAATGGGCCTGCTTCGTCTTGCGGATTCCCAGAAGGATAATGCCCAAAACGGCGCGAAGTGTCGTGGCAAGACCTTTGTCACCGGCCGCCATGGCGACGCGCCGGTAATAATCCAGGGTGCCGATGGCGCGGTGGAACTGTCCCAGAAAGGAGGCGCAATAGCTCAGCCACAGGGGCCCGGAGGGGTTGACCACACGCCCCATGATTTCCGATTCGAAACTGTGGGCGGCCCGTTCGAAATAGACGATGGCCTCCCGGAAACGGCCCTGTATAAAGTAGTAAAGACCGATGAACTCCGCCGCCTGGGTCAGGATGTCCTCATCCCCCAGGGCCTCGGCTTCGAATTTTCCGACCTCGAACACCGAAATGGCGGTATCCCTCTGTTCGGCGAAGTAGAAAAGCCGCCCCAAATGGAGGTTGATCATGGCCATGGATCGCCGGTCACCGATTCGCTCGGCCGCCGGCAGCGCGCGTTGAAGGATGACGGTCAACTCCGGAAACCCTCGGCCCAGGACAAAACTCACGTTGGCCAGTTCGATGACTCCGGAGATGAGCATCCCGTCCCTCTCCGGCGATTCCGGCAGAGCCAGCAACCTATCCGTGACCCTTCGGAGATGGTTCCAGGCCGCATCCCTGTCACCCATCATAAGGGCGTTTCTGGCCAGATTTTTTTCGACCAGAAGGGCTTCCTCTCCCGTAACAGCATTGTTCCTGTTTTTCATAACGCCTCTGCTTTTTTCCGGTTTTGTGAGTGAGGTCATCATAAGAAAACATCCCCCCGATGTCAACAGAATGTCCGAATACGGTCATAATGGTGTTTATATAAGGACACTCAGCCCTCCAGTTATTATATATATTAAATAATATCTGATAGTTAATAAATGGCACATTGTTTGCTAACTTAGTTATACCAAGCGACCGATGTTTATCATTAATACACATGTTCGTTGCACCGCGGAGGCCGGGTCGCCGCCGCGACACCCATTACCCATCAAAGGGAGGAACCGATGAGTTATTTCAAAGACACCCGTCATATGTATGATTTCCTGGAAGACCTTTGGAAGTACATCGTATTCGAATCCGGAATCGGCCAGACGATGAAGGACAACAACGTCACGTACAAGTACGTCATCACCGAACCGAGCGGGTTCCTGTACGTGGACCACGAAATTGTACTTACCGGCAAGGATGCCGATAGGGACGCCGTGATCACCATGGAACTTTCCGGCGACACCATCGTGAATTTCTGGACGAAAAAACTGTCCCTGCCCGTGGCCCTGGCCACCCGTAAGATCAAGTCCAAGGGACCGATCCCCAAAGTCCTGAAAATGCTTCCCGCGCTGAAACCCGTGCACGAGATTTTTCCCGAATACTGCAAGAAGCACGGGATCAGTCTTGAATAACCACACGACACGACAACGATCTGTAAAAAGGAAACATCATGGCTAAAAGCAAAATTCCCGGACACATGGCCTTTGAGCTGGATGCGAAAGCGGAAAACAACCCGGATCTGAATGTTGTGACCTTTGAGAATGGAGATTTTGCCCCCGATGTCCTGACCTACCGGGACATCGTGGTCCAGGGCCGGAAAACGGCCCGGATGCTGATTTGCGCCGGAATCGGCAAAGGGGACACCTTCGCGCTTCTCATGCGGAACCATCCGGAGTTCATTTACACTTTGTACGCCGCTGTTACCATCGGCGCGGTCCTGATCCCCATCGATCCCCGTGTAAAAGGCGACCGGTTGAAATACGTTCTCTCTGACGCCCGGGCCAAAGGGATCATCGTTTCCGCCGAGTTCCTGGAAAACATGTCGGCCGTCCTTCCGGATCTGCCAGGCGTCAAGGCGCTGGGCGTCTCTTACAGAGACGGTATGGGTGTCCCTGTGGACGCCCGCTATCCCGTATTGAACGAACTTTATGAAAAAGGGGAGGTCCCTCCTCCGGACACCCGGAACGAGGACCCCGGTGTCCCCATCGAAATCATCTACACATCGGGAACCACCGGTGATCCCAAAGGGGTGGTGGTCAAGGGAAACCGCCTGGTGCCCTTCTCCAACCTGGCCCAGTTCGTGTGGCAGTACACCCCGGAAGACCGACTCTACACCGGTCTTTCCCTGACACACGGAAACGCCCAGGCCGTCACCCTTGTCCCGTCCCTGATGCTGTCGATCCCTTCGGTGATCAGCACGAAGTTCACGAAAAGCCGGATCTGGGACATCTGTCGCAGGTACGGATGTACCACGTTCTCTCTTCTCGGCGGAATGATGATGGGGATCTACGGCGAACCCCTGAAACACGACGACGGCGACAATCCGGTGCGCCTGGTGATCAGCGCAGGAACACCCCACACCATCTGGGAGGATTTCGAGGACCGGTTCAACGTGATGATCCACGAATGGTACGGGGCGGTGGAAGGCGGTTTCGCCCACAAACCGCCCGGAGTCGGCCCCGTCGGGTCTTTCGGAAAACCCTTGGACGGCCTCATGGAAATGAAGGTGGTGGATGAAAGCGGCGAAACCTGCCCCCCCGGCGTCACCGGCGAGATCATCTTCCAGATGGCGGGACAGAAAATGGAAGTGGAGTACCTCGGCAAGAAAATCGCCTCCGAGGAAAAAACACGGGGAGGCTGGCTGCGCACCGGCGACATGGGCCACACGGACCCGGCGGGATGGTTCTTCTTCGACTACCGGGCTGGCGGCGGCCTGCGGCGGGCCGGAGATTTCATCCAGTCCCAGTACGTCGAGGCGGGCATCGCCGTTCATCCCGACGTGAGTGACGTATGCGTATACGGAATTCCGGCCGCGTCAGGCGCTCCGGGGGAAAGCGATATTGTGGCGGCGGTGGTGACCATGAAAGACACGACCATCGACCCGGCGGCGGTGTTCGCCCACTGCCGGAACAAACTGGAGGGCAACGCCGTTCCGTCCTTCATCCAGGTGGTGGACGAAATCCCAAAGTCCTCCTCCGAGAAGAATCTGGACCGCCTGCTTAAGGACGCATTTTCCAAGAACGCGCCCAATGTCTACGCATCGGCGAATTATATCTGACGCAGGCAATTTAACAAGAACCGTAAGGAGCGATCATGAAAAAATACGTGGAAGACCTGAATTTCCAGGGGGAGGAATACGTCAGCGAATGGACGCCCTGGTCGCCTCAGGACATTCGAAGAAAAAAATGTGTGCTGGAAGCGGCGCGGCTGATGCTCGATTCGGCCATGACCGCACCCTGTGCTGGCGGCGTGCCGTCCATCGAGGCCCATATCGTATACGGGCAGGCGGAATTGGAGGCCGTAGCCCGTAAAATTGAGGAGATCGCCCACACCAACGAATCGTGGAAGGAGCCGTTCCTTTATGAAGCGGTGATGGTCCGGGATTCGGACGTGATCCTGTTTATCGGGAACACCCGGTGCCATGAAACACCGCTGGATGCGGGGTGCGGCATGTGCGGCGGAACCCTGGACTGCGGGTATTTCTATGAAAAGAAAACCCACAAATACGGCCTGGTGGACATCACCGACCGGTCCTCCAAGCGAATGATCGACGGCCCTCTGTGCACGGCCCGTGTCGGAGATCTCGGCTACGCTGTGGGCAGCGCCCTGTGGACCGCTGTCACCCTGATGGTGGACGCCCGACCCTTTGCCAGCATCGGCATGGCAGGACAGAAGTTGGGGTACTGCCCCAACTCGGGCATGGTGGTGGGCGTCCCCGTGGCGGCCAAGGCGAAAAACCCCTACGTGGACGTCAACGTGGACTACCATCTCATCAACATGGACAAGGTGCTCGACAACACGCGGAAGATCTACCAGACCGCCCGGATCATCCGGGGGTTCGACTACCGCAAATGGATTCCCAAGCCCGGGAAGTCGGAAAGGAGGATGAATAATGGGACACCTGATCGGTAAGGAATACTGCCTGGAGCATCTGGTCGAAGTGGCCAAGAGCATCGTCCTGGCCATTCACAAGGCTCCCCAGATCACGGGGAAGACGAAGATCGAAGCCGAAATCATCTGGGGCGAGGACCTGGAACCCATCATCGACGTCATGGGACCGCTGGCCGAGGTCATGCGGTACGTGAAATGGGACTACGAGACCATCAAAAATTGTTACGAAAAGGGCGAATCCCCTGTGATCATCGCCATCGGTGGCAAGCTCAGCACCTCCAACCTGAACTGGAACTGCGGTGCCTGCGGGTTCGACACCTGCAAGGAATTCAACGCCTACAGCAGGGAATACAGGGGCGGCGGCCAGCTGGGCGGACCGTCCTGCAACTGGAAAACCCTGGACTGGGCCATGGCCTGCGACTGGGCCTGCGCCTCGGCCGGGCAGTACCGGGTTGACAACCGGATCATGGGGTCCGTGGGGTTCGCCCTGAACGCCCTGGGATTCCTCCCGGACATGGACGCCAAACTCGGCCTGGCCCTGGGTCCGCCCCGGGACATGGTGTACTATAGCCGCGAGGAGATGCACAAGAGCATGTCCTACGAGATGGACAAGGCCGACATGGTGAACTGCATCCCCACCATGTTCGCTGGCTTCCCCGGCGGCGGAAAGCCCATGTACAAGACGAAGGACGACTGGTGGGCACCCCCCGAGTTCATGGGAATAGGCTACTCCGAAGACGTGATGAACATCTACCAGCGCGTGCTGTTCGAAGAAGTGCCGGAACGGGTGGTGAAACACGCCGACAAAATCGCCGAACGTTACAAAAAATAACCTATAAACTGAAAAGAGGTACACCATGGATTTCCTGGATCTGGATATCAACCTGTCGAAAGAAGACATGATGCTCAAGAAAAACGCCAATGAGTTCGCCCGGAAAGTGATGCGGCCCATTGCCAAGGAACTGGACGAGATGACTCCTAAGGCGGCCATCGCCAAGGGGTCCCCCTTCTGGACGTTCATGAAGGAAGCATACAAACTGGGGTATCACTCGATCCTGATCCCCGATGCATACGGCGGCATGGGGCTGACTCCCCTTCAGCAGGCCATCGTTTACGAGGAACTTGCCTGGGGCAGCGTGGGCCTCGCCGTGGCCCTCGGCGTCGCCAGTTTTCCTGCTTTCGCGGCGGCCATGATGCCCGAGGACGACATGATCAACGAAATCCTGGTGCCGTTCTGCGAAAACAAGGACGCTACCTTCATCGGATGCTGGGGCATCACCGAACCGGACCACGGGTCCGACACCCTGATCCCCCATTACCCCAGCTTCAGCGACCCGGCCATCCCCTCCCAGTGTGTGGCCCTGCCTGACGGTGACGATTTCATCCTCAACGGCCAGAAATCCGCCTGGGTGTCCTGCGGGACCATCGCCACCCACTGCGCTCTGTTCTGTCAGATCGACAAAGCAAGGGGCCATGCCGGTGGCGGTATCTTCGCCCTCCCGCTGAATCTCCACGGTATCAAGAAAGGGGCCCCCCTGAACAAAATCGGCCAGAGGGACCTGAACCAGGGTGAAATTTTCTTCGACAACGTCCGCGTTCCCGGCAAGTACCTCATCGCCGGACCCGAGGCCTACGAGCCCATGCTGGAAATCGTGCTGTCTTCCACCACCGCCCTCATGGGTATCTTCGGCACCGGCGTGGCCCGGGCCGCCTTCGAGGAAGCGCTGGCCTACACCAAGACCCGAGTCCAGGGCGGACGGGCACTGATCGAGCACCGCACCGTCCAGTCCAAGCTGTTCCACATGCTGCGGCAGGTGGAAACGAGCCGGGCCATCAGCCGTGCCGCATACTGTTACAACCTGAACACCTCCACCCCAGCCGAGGAATACTCGGTCATCGCTAAGGTCCACTGTACCCAGGCGGCCTTCGACGTGGCCAACGACGCTATCCAGCTGTTCGGCGGAAATGGCCTGACCAAGGAATACCTCGTGGAGAAACTGTTCCGGGACGCTCGGGCCATGCTGATCGAGGACGGGTCCAACGACACCCTGGCCATCGCCGGTGGGCACAAGATCATCCACAATTACCCGAGAAAAGATTGAGGAGGCCCCCATGACCCCTGTTTATATCATCGGCCTCGGCATGATCCGGTTTAACAAGTACCCGGAAAGAACCGTCCGGGACATGGCCCATGAGGTCATCGCACAGGCTCTGGCCGACGCCGGACTGACCAAGGAAAGTCTCCAAGCAGCATACTTTGCCAACACCTTCTGGGGGATGTTTTCCAACCAGCATTCCATCCGGGGGCAGGTGGCGCTGCGGTCCATGGGGATCCAGGCCATTCCGGTGACCAATGTTGAAAATGCCTGTGCCGGTGCCTCCACCGCTCTGCACCTGGCCTACACCGCTGTGCGGGCCGGAATGGTCGACGTGGCCCTGGCCGTGGGATCGGAGAAAATCACCGATCCCGACAAGATGAAATCTCTCGCTGCCTATGCTACCTGCATGGACGTGGACAACTTCGCCGAACAGCTCAAGATGATGGAGCGGGCAAGTCTGCTGTTCCAGGTGGATGTCCCCGAAGGCCAGACCCCGCCGGGCGAAGGCCGGAGCATCTTTATGGACGCCTATGCCATGGGGGCGAAATGGCACATGAAGACCTACGGGTCCACCCAGCGCCAGCTCGCGACGATCTGCGCGAAAAACCACTTCCACGGATCCTTGAACCCCATGGCCCAGTACCAGCAGGACATGACGGTTGCGGACGTCCTGGCAGACCGGCCCATCTCCTATCCGCTGACCCGCGCCATGTGCGCCCCCGTGGGGGACGGGGCGGCGGCGGCCATCGTCTGCTCGGAAGCATTCCTAAAAAAACTCTCCAACGCCCGCCCTGTGAAGATCCGGGCCTCAGTCCACGGATCGGGGACCGACCGGGAATTCGACGGGGAGGACATCGGCGAACGCCTTGTGAAACAGGCCTACGCCATGGCTGGCGTGGGACCATCGGACATCAGCCTGGCAGAACTCCACGACGCCACCGCCTACGGCGAACTCCACCAGACCGAAGCCATGGGGTTCTGCCCCATGGGCGAAGGCGGTCCCCACGCGGAAACCGGTGCCACCCGCCTCGGCGGCAAGCAGCCAGTGAACACCAGCGGCGGGCTCGAATGCCGCGGCCATCCCATCGGTGCCTCTGGACTCGCACAGATTTTCGAACTGGGCGTCCAGCTCCGGGGCGAAGCCGGAAAACGCCAGGTCCAAGGCGCCCGCCTCGGACTCGCGGAAAACGGCGGCGGCAACATCGGCGTGGAGGAGGCCGCCATGTGCATCCACATTTTGGAGAAGGTATAACGTCTTTTCAACGAAGGACAAACGTCCCGTCAACCGGATCAGGTCAGGCCGACGGGACGTTTATAGTAAATTACACACAGGAAGAACCCTATGAACACGAAAAGCATTCTGGTCACCGGCGCGGCCGGTTATATCGGCGGAAAAATGGTCCAGACCCTATGTGAAAAGGACTGGGTGGAACAGATCATCGGTACGGACATCCACGAGCATGCCTTCAGCCATCCCAAATACCGGTTCACGATCCGCGACATCCGGGCCCCCATCGACGACCTCATCGCGTCCCGGCAGATCGACACCGTGGTGCACACGGCCTACGTCCTCCCCCCCATCCACGACACGGGCCTGATGGAGGATATCAATAAAGGCGGAACGAAAAACATCCTGGCCGCGTCGAAAAAAGCCGGGGTCCGGCAGATCCTGTACACCAGCTCCACCACCGCCTACGGTTTCTGGCCCGACAACGACACCCCCCTCACGGAGGAAAGTCCCTTACGCGGCAACAACGATTTCACCTACGCCAAAAACAAGAAGGAAATCGAGGCGATATTCACCGCTTTCAAAGCGGAAAACCCCGATATCGCGGTGACCATCGTCCGCCCCTGCTTCGTGGTGGGCCCCGGCTTCAAGAACCCCCTGGCTGAACACCTCAAAAAGAAACTCGTCCTCCTGCCGTCCAACACCCGGCCCTGGCAGTTCGTCCACGAAGACGATCTCATCGACATCATGGCCC
The DNA here is from genome assembly GCA_041660385.1 of Desulfobacteraceae bacterium. GTDB lineage: Bacteria > Desulfobacterota > Desulfobacteria > Desulfobacterales > Desulfolunaceae > DYJE01. Next base: position 61,176 of record JBAZWJ010000009.1, read on the forward strand.
TCCTCCTCGAAAAAGGTCTGACCGGCGCCTTCAACATCACCGCCGACGGAACCATGACTTTTGCCGAAATGGTCAAAATCCTCGGAAACATCCACATCCCCGTGCCCTGGCCCATTCTGTACCCACTGAACAACCTGGCCTGGCACCTTCGTCTCTCGTTTCTCTCAAAATTCCCCTCATCAACCATGCGGATGATGGTCACCCCCTGGATCGCCACCTCGGAAAAACTGAAACGGGAAACAGGCTACACCTTCACCCACGACACCCGCTCAGCCTTCGCCGACTTCGCAAAGCGGAAATAATGTTCTTGCATTCTATGATTGTTTGATTTGAAATTTAAACAGTTTGCACTTGAATTTAGCTCTTTGAAAATGGTTAAATTTCTAATATTGAGTAAAATCTAAACGTCTCATACACAGTTGGATGAATACAGTCAGTCACCTCCGGCAAAGCCGGAGGTGACTGACTGTTACCGGAAATATTTAATATAATGGATTGATCACGTACGCTTGTTTTACCAGTTTATATCGGATATTGTTAATTCTTCAGGCCAGGATGCCTATTTAAGAAGAATAAGCCTAAGCGCATCAAGGCGTAATATAGTCCTGTCCAAACAGCATCGCAATTCTTCAATTTCATTTGCCATCATTACAATTTCCTCCTCCCGGATTGAGGGGTTTACCTTTTTCAGGTTTATTAATCGTTGAAACTCGGATTGCATGGCCGTTTCCATTTTGTTGACTGATGCGTCTATAATGGCATGGGCCAGTGGGTCTGCTGCGGCCTGAGCCTGTTGTAGAAGGCCGGGAAGAAGATCCCCTGATATAACCTGATTTTCGACCAGCCATGTTCCTGGAAGTGATTCAAGACAGGTTGAAAAGAGATCAGAAGAATAGTCACGGGTCAGATCGTGGCCAGAATGATCCACAACAACCCGTACAGGCTTGTCAGGAAGGAAACGGTCAATATGCAATGAACGTGGTGCCACGCATTCAGGGACAAAATACGCTTCAAGGAGAATCCCTTTTTTCCCGGAATCATGCCACACAGCAAGACAACTGTTGCCCTGTTCGGACCCTAACAGGAGCTCAACAGCCCCGGTCACCATGGGATGATCCTGACTTAGAAAATCTATGTCTTCGCGGTTAAGAGCCGTTTGTCTGTCAAAGGTAACCATCAGGGTGGTTTTGTTGGATGCAGGAACGGGAAACCCAGAGCATTTCATGGAATTAAATCTTAACCGGTAAGTGCGATACCCCGCCTCATCCGTTGTGATACCATAATAATCAAACAGGTTCAGCATAAAATCGTCAATCTTCCGGCTTTGGTCCAGGGCTATGATTTCATTGATCAGGGAGGCTGCAACACCGGATTTGAACGAGTTCATTTCGAGCAACCTGTCACGTCCGTTTTCCAATTGTCCGGAAAGTGTTTGGCTATAGTTCCGGGTTTCCTCAACAAGTGAATGTAAAGCCGGTTCGTCTGGTGTTTCGTTTGCTGTTTGCAGATGGACAAGGTCGATTATACGGTTGCAGAATTTTTTATAACTGTGGTGAACCCCCCGGACATTGTTTTCAAACAAGCCAAGGCCTTTGCTGTACCAGTTTACCAGAATCTCCGAAGCGCTGTTTTTAAGATAGGGGACATGGATTTGAATTTTTTCGGTTTGGCCTATTCTGTCCAGCCGTCCAATGCGCTGTTCCATAAGTTCAGGGTTTAACGGGAGGTCGAATAATACAAGGTGATGTGCAAACTGGAAATTCCTTCCCTCGCTGCCGATTTCAGAACAAATCATCAGTTGAGCCCCGTTTTTCTCAGAAAACCAGGCGGCACTCCGATCCCTTTGGATGAGGGTCATTCGTTCATTGAAAAGACCGATTTTTATATTTATCTGTTGTTTCAATGCCGACTCGATCCCAAGGGTTTTGATGATGGATCGACAGATAACCAATACTTTTTCACCTTTGAACCTGTGCAGAAGATCAACCAGAAAGGTTATTCTTGGATCATTGGAATAATTGCAGGGTGTCCCGTCATCAACGCCTTCAATATCGGCCATGAGTTCCTGATCTGCATTCCGTATACTGTCCGGCGAACCTGTTAACGGGTATAGATGTTCACGTCGTCCGGGAAACCCTTTGATGGTTGCCCTGGTATTTCGGAATATAATTCGTCCCGTACCATGTTGATCGAGCAGTTCATCTATCAGTTGTTTTTTATTCTGTTGGGTGCCGTGAAGAAGTTTGCTGAATCTGAGCATCGTCTGTTCAGAATTGCCGGAAAGACGAAAAAGTGTTGAGGATAAATCCTTTTTTGTAAGGGGTTTTTCTTGATTTATTCTGTCAATAAATTCAGCAATATCCTGGTAATGGCGTGTCCTGTTCAGATAGTCATCAAAACAATAATACCGTGCAGGATCAAGAAGACGAAGATGGGCAAAATGGATTCGTTCACCCAATTGTTCCGGGGTTGCCGTTAACAGCATCATGCCTTTGCTTTTTTGCCCAAGGCTTTCAACAAACAGGTAGTCGGGGCTGTTTTCAACAAGGTGATGAGCCTCATCCACCACAAGCATATCCCACCCTGCGGCAAGGATTTGTTCTTTTCTGCGCGGTTCCTGAGCAAAGTTTACACTGCAAATACCAAGCTGATCCTCCAGAAAAGGATTTACGCTCAAATCGATTTGTTCTGCATCCATGCAGTAGTCTGCATTAAAAATTCTGAATAAAAGACTGAATTTTCGCCATAATTCCACAAACCATTGGTTCACAAGCGAGTCGGGAACAAGAATAAGAACCCGGCCAATGCGCTCACACAAAAGAAGCCTGTGCAGAATCAGGGCTGCTTCAATTGTTTTTCCCAGGCCAACCTCATCGGAAAGTAAAATTCTTGGCACATGCCTGGATGAAACTTCCCCAGCTATATAAAACTGGTGCGGAATAAGATCAACACGACCACCAACAAATCCCCGTACAGGTGAAGCATTGGCTTTTGCCCGGAAATCCGTTGCCGCACACCGGAGATTGAAAATGGCATTTGAATCAACCATGCCGTTCATCAGGCGGTCTTTGGGTGTTGAAAAGCTTAGGGTGTCGCTAAGATCAGATTCATGGAGCTCATGCCCATCACCATAATAAATGATAATACCTTCGATCTCTTTAACGGATTCCACATGGATTGTCAGGTCATGACGGGATTTGATTTCATCGCCGGGTTTAAACCGGACTCTTTTAACCGGCGCTGCTGCAATGGTATACAGTCTTTCGCACTGACTCCCGTAAAAGCTTACATGGATGCGTCTTTCTTCAATTTCGGTGATTGTCCCAAGCCCCAGTTCCGGCTCTGTTTCACTAATCCAGCGTTGCCCTTCAGTAAATTTTTCCATTCAGATCAGTCTGTTTATCCTTATCGCTAACCAAAAGCATTGCTCAGCGTAGTATAGCTATTTTGAGTGGCTGCCCGTTTTCTATCGGGCTTTTTTTAAAAGAGGGGAGGTTGTAACGGAAATGTATTTTAATGTCAAGCTGTTATAATATCCATAATTATTCTTACCGAATACAGGGTCGACCACGATCCAGATTTTGTTATCCATCTTTTCAATGAGATCCTGTTGCATGAGTTTTTTTCAATGCCGCCTGAATTCCACCCACCGATTTAAGTTGATGTTTATTCATAACCCGGACCTAGGCGCGGAAGGAAGGCAGCAATCCTATTGTCACCACCTACGGTTATGATACACATACCGGCGAATTTGCTGGGATTGATTCCAGAATTCCTTTTTGGAACTGAACGTTTTTCTGCATTTTTGATAATAAAGAACCGTCATTTCGGCTATCTGGTGCATGAAGAAAACGATCAGGTTCAAGAGAAAGAAGATGTTTATATCAGTTATTCGGCTCATCACCGGCCCGTTCTCTCACAAAAGTCTGGGATTGTGCACCTTCCAAGGCCATTGAACGGTTGATCTTGGAGGACGAACAAAGGTATAAGGACATAATGTTTCCTGAATCGCCTGAAGACAACCTGTGGCCAGGTCAGAAGAAAGAGATCGACGATTCCATTTTCGACGAAGAGAATTGAATATTGTTTCCGGTAATAATTATTATTAAGGCTATGTTTATGATGCTGGAAAATGATAAACAAAGAGGGATAGATCGAACAGGATACAGATTTGATAAAGGCAATGCGCAGCATGCATAGAACCCATATTTGAACAGAGAAGGGCATGAGAAGGAGTTTGTAAATTGTTAATTTCTGATGAAATAGTATCATGGCAGGTAAACGAGGCATTAGACAGTAAATGCCGAATACGTGTTGTAAAACTGAATAATACTGGAACCGTGACCCAATTAAAGAATTATTATATTGTTGCGTCAGACCTTGGAAACGGACCCGGTACAAGCATCTCCCATTCAGCAACGTTCTTAATCCCAATGGTTTGCCAACAATACAAAATAGGTCTGGCAGAAATGATATGGTTTGAGCACTATCCGCATAAAGAAGGTCATTATGGGCCGACTCTGGATGTTGCGATGCCCGGACCTTCAAAATCATGCTGTGGATCCGCATGTTCACAAATGATTGCTGTGGATTGGAGGCCAGCAAGGCCCAATGAGATAAGCCATTTGCAGTTGTTCATGCCTGATATTATGCAATAAGTCGTAACCCCAGAATCATGTGAGCATGGGTTGAAGATGTTCAATATCGACTTGACATCGAAACACAAAAATAACCTTAGTAATCTGTAAACTTACATCAGGGGAAAGTATGACTGAACATAAATCCGGTGATCTTCTTGAGGGCAAAACTCTTGAAATGATTCTTAACAGACTTGTTGACCATTACGGCTGGGAGACGCTGGGTGAAAAAATCAAAATAAGATGCTTCTGTTTTGATCCGGGTATTAAATCGAGCCTTACCTTCCTCAGAAAAACTCCATGGGCGAGAGAAAAGGTAGAGAAACTTTACCGGCGACTTGAGTCCGTTAAGAAATGTGGGGGAACCCCGAAAAAGTAGGTAATTATATTAGGTAGTTGTGGCTTGATTTGCGACTTGTAACACGAATTATTGGGGTTACCCAAATAAAGGTTAGTTATGATCATAATTTAATTCTTAAAGATTGTTAAAAGGCAACTTGATAAAATGTGGGCACACATAAGTTTAAGGTAGAAATATGAAAAAAAAATATGGGCGTTTGAAAGAAACAGTTGGGCCTGGGGTGTTTACTCAATGGCAGGTAGTAGATGTGGAGATATATGCCCTTACTGATTTGGGGGCAAAAGTAATTATTAATAATGAGTATACAGGATTGGTTTATGGAAATCAGATTTATGATGATTTCTATAAAGGGCAAAAACTCAAAGCATATATAAAATTTGTTAGAGAAGATGGAAAGATAGATGTTTCCTTTCAGCCAGAGCAAGGTAAGCATATTTTTTCAACTACTGACAAAATCATGGAACGTCTTAAGACAGCCGGTGGCAAATGTGATTTTAACGATGAAAGTTCCCCGGAAGATATAAAAAATGAGTTTCAAGTAAGTAAAAAAGTATTTAAACAAGCAATCGGAAAATTATATAAACAACATTTGATAAAGATTACAGATAAAGGGATAGAGTTAATTAAATAACAATACAAAGTATAATTGGGTAGACTCAGAATACCAAATTTTCGGGGGTTTGGGGCTTAGAACCCCTGGAAGATTAACAAGGGTTGATCCCAGTCAGGTAAGCAGTAATGAAAATACTATATGCATTTATCCATAAATTATATTCTCAATAACGCTCTCTGATATTTAATTGTCACGAACTACTGGCGAAGCTGGTAGTTCGTGACAATTTTGGTAACAAAAGCGTGACCAGACATTTTCACGGCTTTTGTTGTTTATGAAATAAAGAGATTAAAAACCTGATAGCTTGTTTTTTATCTCATCGACTTTCTCAGCCGGAAGAATGAAAGGGAAGGGGCTTTCGGATGAAACAGCCGGGTATCCCCCCATTTCTTCTTTCTTATTAAAAATGGTAAGTGAAAGGGGCTTGTTTCCGGTCAAGGTTATCAGAATCAGCGGCTCTGTGAAATCTTCCTTCTTTGAACCTTTGATATAGTTTGTGCAAGTCAGGCTGGAAAAGAGATTTAAGAATTCGGATATCTTTGCCATATCCGTTTCCTTACCTGATGCGTCAGCCCAAAGCTCCCTTGTTTTCTGGGGTTGAGGCGCTTTATCTTTATTTTCAGATATATCTCCCGGCTGTTTTCCAGTCTCATCTGCTTTTACTTCGGTACTTTCTTTGATCTCTTCTTTCTTTTTCTGATATCCGAATGTCGCCTTCTCAACAGTTCCGTCTACGCGGGTAATGGACTCGGGTTCACAGGACAGCACTTTTTTGTTCGTGAGATCGTCTTCTTTCTTTTCAAAGGCTTCCCTGAAATTCTGTTCGGCATGGAACACTCGGCTGTCATTGTCCAGTTTCACAAAGGTATGACGGTACGAACTGGCTGTTTTACCCAGATCAAATGTCCTGGCCACTTTATCCTTACTGAATGCTGTTACTTTGATTTTGTGTTCATCATCCAGATCGTAACGGGAGTAGTCTTTTGCCTCTGAAACAAGGGCTGTCAGTTTAAAGCCCTTGATGTTGGCAACCATGGCATTCACCTGTGTTTCGTCAGCAGGAAATTTGTCCTCGCCTATAACCCATCCCGAATCCTTTTTTTCAATAACAAGGGTTGTACCGGATTTGTTTATTTCAAGTCTGGTTATATCCATCTGTGAAATATCCGGGAGATTCGGCATGATAACGGGATCACTGCCGTCTTTGTGAAAAACAAGGTAAACCGAAAGAACAACGATAATGAGTCCAAGTACGATATATTCTCTTTTTATGTTTTTCATAATGATAGGGTCCTTATTTTACAAACATCATTTGAATCTGTTTTTTCCGAGCTTTTCGTTTAATCCAGACGAACAAACCAAACAGAACCACAAGCAGAGGAAGACCTGCGATATTAATCACTTTCAGCACTGTTTTTGCCATGGGGCCGGTCTGTTCCAGAGGATTGAAGCTCTGCTTTTTGCTACGCATATGGGCAATGCCGTTTTTCCCGTTCACTGCGTCAATGGCGTTCAGAACAAACGTGGCATTGGGGCTCTGTCCTTGAGGATCTATCATGCTGTCTTTCAGCATTTCAGCAGAGGATACCACAAGAATTTTAGCCGGTTTGCTTTTAGCAATAAAGCCTCCTTCTTTCTGGATTCCAGCCGGGGCACTCGCAGCAGGTTTTGATTCTTCGGTTGTTTCATCAGGCTTCTGTTTTTCCGGAACAGGTTTCCCGTCAAAATAACTTGAGAATGTCCCTTCAAGATAATAGGCGAGTGTGTAGCTTTTCTTTTCCACATCTTCACGTGGCGGCATCAGATACATAGGATTGAGATTGATGTTGTCTTTCATTTCCCAGGATTTTGCAGATGACGAGAAAAGAGGACTGGCTTTAACACCGGCTTTTGAAAGCACGGCTTCGTCCACAGTGACAGGAGAAATTCTCATGGTGACAAGCCCCTTGATATTATTCATGAAGTCAAGGCTGTCGTTGATGTTTTCATTCTGAATCAGGGGGGCGAAATAAATTGATCGCTCTCCACCGCCAAAGTTCTGCATATTCTGCTTGAAGCAGTTTTCATCCATGACATAGGATTTTTGAATGGTCAATCCGTAATGGCTCAACAGTTTCTCAAGACCTGTATCAAGGGGCTGGAATCCTGGCCCCTGATTAAACCCGAATTGATTGTTCGGTTGCTGGGTTTCCATGAATGAATCAAGAAAAAAAGCAAGATTTTTACCGGACATCAGAGCCTGATCAATCTGGTATAGCTCGTAATCCGTAAAGCTTGCTGTGGGATTTGCAATGATCAGACTGATAATATCTCCAGGTATTCCATCGGTGGTAAGCTGAACATCTTTAATGGAATAATTCTGGGAAACGAGTGTATTGAAGCTGCTCATTTCGGACTGTTGCTGGCCCATCATGGGATTGCCTCCGCCAATCCTGCTGGTTGTACCATGATCTGCCAGGTAACCGATTTTTTCGTTGATATCCACCAGAGATTCGATGGCCCCGTTGATCTGGTTTTCCAGCTCTTCCATGGAGATCAGTTCGTAATGGGTTCCAATAATGGGGATGTTCACGGCGTTAAGTACGGTGATATCCACGGACTTGCCGCCGTATGACACCACAAGCCCGATACTCCCTTCACCAGCAGCTATTTTTTCTCCCATGGCGTTCCATTTAAGAGTAAGGATGTTGTTTTTGGCAAATTTCTCCTTAACCATGTTGTCCATAGAAGGGTCGTTGTACTTGAACGATATCTTGCCGTAGCTTTTTTGACTGATTTTATTAACTGTACCTTCAATCTTTTCAGGGATGTTGGGAAGATCATCCAGTCTCATGGCCGGCCCCATCTGTTTAAGCGATGATGACATGATCAGATCCACGTTGATCTTCTGCTGCAACCCGTTAAGTACGCTGATTTTGTTGTTCATTTTTTTCATCAGCGTGGTCAGTGTGTATTCAATCATGTCCACATCTGTCATGGTCGGTATTTTTTCAATGAGATCACCGTGGATAATCACGAGGCCCATGTATACGTTCTGGGCTTTCATCTCGTCCTGTTCAATCAGGCGTATCTGAACCGGGCTGATTCCATAGCTTTCCGCCATTTCTTTATTCTTCTTTGAAGCGTCGCTTTCTTCAGCAGCGGCGGAAATATCGTGAAAGTTGTAATGAAAATACTTTTTATTTGCGGCTATTTCATATTCTTTCAACAGATCCTGAAGGTGGCGTTTGGTGGTGTTGTGGGGTGCCGGAAGATCGTCGGTGAAGAACACATGGATGGTCATGGGTTCGGTAAGGCTTGAAACAGCTTCTTTGCTGATGTCGGAAATGGAGAACATCTTGTTTGCTGTCAGATCAATTCTGAAAAAAAGACTTGCTCCGACGATGTTCACCAGAATGACAACCACGAGATATGCGAGAAATTTGATGTATTTTTCTGATTTTTTCATGATGAACTCCTTATTTCTTTTCAGCCATGACGAGTGCTGTTCCGTAAAGGCCGAGGAATATCAGACTTGCGAAGTACAGAATATCTCTTGTATCCACGATGCCTTTGGAAATGTTCTGAAAATGATAATCAGCTCCGATGTATCCAATGACTTTTACGATGGAACCGGGAAAAAAGAGAAGCATCTTATCAATGAGAGTAAGAAAGAAACAGATCAGAAGTCCGATGATGAAAGCCACGATCTGGTTGCGCGTGAGAGATGACGCAAACAAACCAATGGCTGTATATGAAGCTCCCAGAAGAACGGCCCCTGTATACCCTCCAATCACAGGACCAAGATCAAGCTGGCCCACAAACGAAATGGTGATCGGATAGGAGAGGGTAGGAAGAAGCATGGCAGCAACGAAGGCTGTTCCAGCCAGAAACTTTCCAAGAATAATATCTGAAAATGTTACCGGCATGGTCAGAAGAATTTCATAAGAACCGATGCTCATTTCTTCGGAAAAAAGCCTCATGGTTATGGCCGGTATGACAAAAGCGAAGGTAAATGGAAGAAGTCCGTAATAATTACGTAGGTTTGCCTGGTTATTCAAGAAGAATGTCATGAAAAAAAACCACCCAGTCACCAAAAGGAAAATGGTGATCACAATGTAGGCGATGGGTGAGGTGAAATAGTCTTTCAGCTCTTTTTTAAAAATATTTTTAACCTGTTGCATATCAATTCTCCATGGTCAGATTTCGGAAGATGTTTTCAAGGGACGTGCTTTCCTGATAAAATTCAAGGATGATCCAGGGATTGTTCTTTATCACGTTGTATACATCCTCACGCAAATCCATGTTATTTGAACACGACACCGCAATGTTAAGAATATCTTCAGAATCGGATGGTTTTCTTTTTACGTCCTTGATCCCTTGAATATTTTTTATTTTTTCATCAACCGTATCGAAAACACCGTGTTTCAAAGAAAGGTTGATGGTGTTTCCAGTGTCCTGAGATCGCTTGATGGTTTCGGTGGAACCGTCAGCGACTATTTTCCCTTTATTAATGATGATAATTCTGTCGCAGGTCGCTTCCGCTTCGGACAGGATGTGGGTGGACAGAATGATGGTTTTTTCCTTACCGATTTCTTTGATGATCTTACGTATTTCAACAATCTGGTTAGGGTCGAGACCTGATGTGGGTTCATCCAGAATAAGAATTTCAGGATCACTCATCATGGCATGGGCAATCCCCACACGTTGTTTCAAACCCTTGGAAAGTTCTCCAATGGTTTTATGCATGATATCTTGAAGGCCACATAAGTCTGAAAGTTTTCGTATTCGTGATATTCTTCCTTCTTCGGCAAAGCCCCAGACATCGGCTACATAGGCCAGATAATCGTAAACAATCATATTATGATAAAGAGGAGCTGATTCGGGAAGATAACCAATGCATTTTTTAACCTCAAGGGGATTTTCGGCCACTGAAAAATCTTTGACCCTTATTGATCCTGAGCTGGGATGGAAATAACCTGTCAGCATTCTCAGTGTCGTGGTTTTTCCCGCACCGTTTGGCCCGAGAAGGCCAATGATTTCCCCCTTACGTATGTCGAGACTTATATGATCGACCGCGCAGAAATCATTATAGTACTTTGTTAATCCTTCAATGTGGATCATGCCTTGACTCCTTCGTACTAAATATACATGTATGATAATAATAACTCTTAGAAAACGGCAAATTCAGAGTGAAACGAATGAAAACCTGAAGCAGCCTTTTTTTACATTAAGGAATGAAAAATTCAAGAAAAAAATAAGATACTGAACAGACAGAGAGATTGGGTTATGAAATGTGGGGATTCTTTATTTTCTTTTATTGAAATCCGACTTGGCTATATAACTGGTAGATGATACCGTATTCCGTTTCATGGAAACAGCTCTCAAGTTTTCTAAACTTGTGGAGGGAATTACTTGAGAAATCAATTTTTTCAGAAGGTTGGGAGTTTGGCCTTCAATGTTTGTCAAAGCAATGAATGTAATTCGTGTTTTTTCGTGATCAATTTTTTCAATCACCCATTTCTGTCTCGCATCGGTTATCCTGAGATGCTTCTTTTTTAAAGGAACCAGTGGAGTTCTTAACGCATAGCTTTCAATGGTTACCGTTCCAGTTATCAGGTCCGTTTTCTGTGTACAATGAACAACAATATCTCTGTCAAAAAAAGGCCATGGGACATCAAAATTGTAATACTGAATAGCGTCATCATGGGAAAATCTTTTTATGATAGAAGAGTCTGTGCAATAGGCGACCCATGTGGGATGACTGGGGACATCCATCAACAAATTATAGATCGTTTCGATGGGTTTATTAATGATGCAGACGCCTTTGTATGCGTTTAGATTATAACCTTTGATCTGCTGGGAATAATGGGTGACTCCCTGATCTTTTTTAATTTCTTTCCATGCGTCTTCAGACCAGGATAAATCATTTGACGAATAATTTATATCAGAGTGGGTATCTTGAATCATCAAAAGACTGATGCAGAAGATCATAGATAAAATAATATTACAAAATCTAAATCTTCTCATGCCTATTCCACCACCAAGCCGTAAAATTTAAAAACCACAATTATATATGTAAACAATGATAACCTATTATGATAAATTTCATTATCACATTGTCTTTTAAAATTCCAGAGTATTCTTTTAAGAAGTTTTACAATCGTTTAATAAAGGTGGTCTCAGAATTTTTTAACACGCATTAAATATTCATGATCGACTTTTAGAATCAAGCATCATACTTTTCCATAATAGCGTTTTATGGGAATTTGGCCACCATTTGATTGTAAAATATCTTCTGTCGTCTTACGTGTTTTTTCAAGCAAACTGTCAAGCCGCGATGAAAAAAGCGCCGGATCTGGACTTTGGTCTGTGGGCTCTGCCACATATGTATGATGATGAGAATTTTCCGTGAAGGATCCGCTCATTGTCATACGATTCCAGAGATCCGGTTCGTTGGTTTCTTTAAAAAGTATATGAAGCCAGTTAGAGAAACAAAGACACTGTGCATCCCAGGAGCCTGGATAATCCGTACCGATATACGACTGTCTGGCAGGAGAGAAAATGGCAAAATGGGCTTCGCCCTGCATTTCAAATGAATAAAAGAAGTCCGTATGGTTATAAACAATGCGTGAAATGATTTTATCATGGTCGAGATCACTTGGGACTTCGAACCAGCTGAAATCCAAAGGGGCGAATCCATGGCCTTTAAGAATCCCGTGGATTTCGTTTTTCTGTGATTTCAGTAAGATCCTTTTGTTCATGAACCGAAACCTCTGCGGTGTTTTGCATTAGATTTTGTATGGATAGTCTCTTATGGCAAAAACGCATTTTCAAGTCAAGTGCAAGATTCGCTGCTATGAAAAGTGAGTGTAACGTAATAGATCTATCGTTTTATATTATTGGTATTCTTAGTACGTTACCGAAATGGGGCATTAATCTCAATCTTCCTTGATTACATCGGGAAACCGGACCCAATAGAGATAAACGCCCCAGACACTGAATAATCAATGTTTATTATATGTTATCCCGCTTTAATCCGTTTTTTTTGTTTATTAATTTAACGAATACCCTGGGGGATGATCATGATTCTCCTGAGATTTAGGGAGTTTCCCCATGAAAATGATGGTGTTGATCTATGGACAAATGTTTATTAAGTTTCATATATAACACCTAACGTTTGATTCTCTCTTTTCAAGTTTTCTCACTTTCAGAGAAATAATCCTTGATCGCGCAATGATGATTGGAATTACTTAGTTCTTAAATTCGGTATGTTATGGCTGATTTCACACTTTCAATCACGATGGAGGCCAATTATGCAAAGTATCACGACGAGAACGAAAAAAAACGACAATGTATGGTTCAGCAATTCTGCTACGCCTCAAATTGTATCCCAGAACAACAGAGGTTATCGCTATCGTGAAATGAATATCGATAGAAGAATGGAAGACCGACTGGCTGTCAGTGATGGGATATACGCTGTCATTGCATCCTTTGCACCGCAGATCTGCCAGATCCGGGACATGGGTGAAGGCGGAATGTCCTATGAATACTTTACGGACGACGAACCTGTTTCTGAATCAAAAACCCTTGACATCATTGTTACCGGCTTTGGATTCTGCCTGGAACAGATACCCTTTAAAAAAGTGGATGATTACAAATTGACACAGGAAAACACCAGTCGATTTGAAAAAAGAGTGGCGTGTATTGAATTCATCGACCTTTCGGATGATCAGAAAATGATGATCAGAAATTTTATAACCAACCATATAGGAAAAACGGTTAATTGATATGAATGATACAGAAATTTAAGGCGGAACATCTTAAACGATGTTCCGCCTTGATCGAAACTTTTTGTTGATTAATCCGTTTTATATTTTAAAATTTCCCCGCCAGCCAGAATACAAGCATTCCCCCAAGAATCGTCCCAATCAATGAACGACTCAAGTATGCGATAATAAAGGTCGGAACTGCAGCTAATAGCCCCTTTCTTGAAAAATCCATACTGCCGTCTGTTATGAATAGTGTTGGAAATACAATGGCACTTAATAACGCAACAGGGATCATTTCAAGTCCTTGGGTCAACTATTCCGGAAGTTGCCTGTTTGAAAGAAAAAAAACCGGGAGTCACCTTGGGAAGAATGTCACAATCCACATCCCCAAAAACATTAATGCCAGATCAAAATGCATTATCTTTCAACCTTTTTGCCGCCTTTATTATTCAAAACTGCACCTATGCCTGCTGCTGTAACGGACCCAATTATGTGGAATAAAAAGCCCAAGGAGCGGGTATTATACCTGGTGCAAAAGCCGTAAAACATTACGGCAGAAGAAAAATGAAAGCCTTATCCCCCTTGTCCGTGGGGTTCATAAGAAGTCACGAGAAACCTACGGGACCAGGCGAATGGAAGAAGAGATAGGAGCAAATGGCACCCCTTGCGGTCGATATAAAGCAAGAACGTTGATGAAAATGGCGGGTGTTTACGCGAAGCAGAAAAGGAAGATGCTGGCAGACCACCGAATGATCAGCAGTATGCGTCTGAAGGGTAATTGCTGGGACAATGCGGTGGCGGAAAGTTTCTACGCAGCTTGAAAACAGAACGGGTTTTCTTTTCAAATTACAGGACTCGCGATGACGCAAGAAGAGATATCATTGATTACATTGAGATGCTTTACAACAGCAACAGGCGGCATTCCTATTTGGGATATATCAGCCCAAATTAATTCGAAAAAGTGTGGGAGCAAAATGAGGCCGCTTAACAAATGTGTCCATTTTTACTTGACCACGTCACTACCTCTTCGATAAAATCAAGGTCGAGTCATTCATGAACAAAAATGTCATTCAAGGTCTGTTTACTTGGACGGATAAAAAGGAAGCTGATGTTTTATGTGGTATCTGGGTACTCAAGCAAGACGGAGAATTAGCACAAGACAGTCTTGTAAAAGCAGGCTATAACGTTATAACAACCTATGTGGAGGATGATTTATCAGCAGGTTGATCTTGATGAACGTTCACGCAGAATCAGAATAACAATACCATGACAGTCATGAGGTGGAATATGATAAAAGAAACGCTGAATAAAATCGAGCAGAAGATCAGTCATTCCGGCAACATCACAGATGATAATAAAAAAGAATATCTTTCTTTGTTTCAAACCCTCAAAGAAGAGATTGCCGAGCTTTCAAAGACAAAAAAGGAGCAGGCCGAATCCATTACAGGCTTTGCCGGTCTTTCAACCCATGAAGCCATCCGTCAGGATACTCGTCAAGACCTCCTTGCCATTTCCCTCGACGGATTAAAAACGTCGGTTGAAGGATTCGAAGCCTCAAATCCGCGTCTTGTTTCCATAGTGAATTCATTCTGCACTCTTTTATCCAATATCGGCATTTAAAGATTTAGAATGCGAGGGCTTTCGATCCTCCCCAAGAATATGGCAATGTTCAATAATCCTGTCATCTCCAAGAATCATAAGTGCAAAAAGGATTTCTTCGAGATGGCAGGCATTGGCAATGCGTCTTTCCAGAATCGGAATTTTTCCGGGATCAATAACAATAAAATCGGCTTCTTTGCCTTTTTCAAAATTTCCGATCTTATGCCCTATACCCAGAATTTCCGCTCCACCCAGTGTTGCCATGCAAAAAGCCTGCATAGGCGATAAATAATAGCCTTTGAGCTGACAGACTTTATACGCTTCAGCCATTGTTTTAAACATGGAAAACGAAGTTCCTGCCCCCACATCCGTTCCCAGACTTGTTCTTATATGATGGCTTTCCATATTTTTCATATCGAAAAGGCCGCTGCCAAGAAAAAGATTGGATGTGGGGCAAAGGGCTATGGATGAACCTGTTTCGGCCAAACACCTGTAATCCCTTTCATCAAGATGGATCCCGTGGGCAAAAACTGATTTGGGCCCTGTCAATCCGTAGTGGTCATAGACATCAAGATAACTCCTGCTCCATGGAAATTGTTTTGCAATGGCACCCACTTCATTTTTGTTTTCAGAGAGATGGGTATGAAAAAGCAGCCCAGGCGTTTGTTTAACAAGATTCGTTGCCACCTCAAGCTGTTCTTCTGACGATGTCAAAGCGAACCGTGGGATAACAGCACAAGACGATCTGTTTTTCATATGCCACCGGTCAATAATCGATTTCATATCATGATAGCCTTGCTCTGCTGTGTCACGAAGTTCAGGAGGGGCGTTACGATCCATCAGGATTTTTCCTGAAACAATTCTCATTCCTCTATTTTCAGCTATTTCAAATAAGGCATGAACCGATTCAACATGGACTGTGGGCAGAATAAGGGAACATGTGGTTCCATTACGCAGAAGTTCGTCAAAAAAGAACCCGGCGGTATTCCGGCAACGATGATAATCGTTGAATTTTTTTTCAGCCGGGTACGTGTAATCTTTAAGCCAGTCAAGAAGCTGTTTCCCATGGGAAGCGATTATATCTGTCTGAGGATAGTGGATATGTGTGTCCACAAAACCGGGCATGATGATTCTGCCGGAATAGTCTGTAACAGAAGTTTCAGGTGGAAGGATTCTTTTAAGTTTTGAAAACGAGCCCATATCCTTAACGACCCCATTTTCAACAATGAGAAGGCCATCTTCAACATATTCATATGAAGAGTACGAACTTCCCGCATCAAAACATCTGAAATGAAAGATTGATGCTTTAAAAGCCTTGATTTTTTTTGTCATTTACCTAAACCTTTGTAGAATAATAGTATTAATCAAATGAGAACTATCACATGGTTATGATATTAAACGATTAAGATTATTACAAAGATTTTTTAGGATAAATATTTAAGCGGATATCCGAAAGATTGCCGATTTTTTATTTTTCTGGACAAAAATGCTGAAAAAATCAATGAAAACAAAAAGGGATTACAGATTCTTTTCTGTAATCCCTTGATTTCTATGGCGCGCTCGGCAGGATTCGAACCTGCGACCCCCTGATTCGTAGTCAGATACTCTATCCTAATTTACCATGCGTAATAAAAGATAACATGCTGCAATAACTAATCATAATACCATTTCCACTATTATACATCCGTAGTAAACACCCCAAAAAACACCCTTGACAAAGGGAAAAAATTGACACTATGTTGACACCTGAAACGATCATTTTCAAGTTCAATTTTAGTATTTTAACAACAAAATGTTTGAAAAGAGTTGACACTTTTACACTCGTATTAGTTCCTTCTCATGGGGTTTTTATGGCAATAAATCAATGGTGTCCAGTATGCAAAACAACCTGTGAAATAGGGACAGAGCTTTGCAAATGTGGCAATAATTTAAGAGTTAACAGAAAGTTCAGGGTAAGGTTCAGGCTTCCCGATGGTCACTGGAAATCAAAGATAGTTGACTCACACGCCATGGCCCGGAACGTTGAATCAAAGTTCAAGGTTGAATCCGTTGAACAAGATGTGTTTGACGTTCATAGAGCGCCCAGGATTAGCGATGTATGGAAACAGTATATCAAATGGGCAGAAGTGAATAAACGAAGCTGGAAGGACGACCGTTCACTTTGGGAAATTCACATCAAACAGCACTTAGGTACACAGTTCATGGATAGGATTACACCCAGTAGGATTGAAGCCGTTTTAAATGATATGAAGGAGCGCAAAAGCCCAAAGGGTGAACCCTATGCACCAGCTTCAATCAAACATGTCCTTGTGCTTGTTAAACGGCTTTATAATTGGACGATTAAACGCGACCTATACCATGGACCAAATCCAGCGGAAAAAGTCGAAGTACAGCGGTTTGATAATCAGGTAACAAACCCGTTAAAACGGAAAGACGTTGAAAGACTGCTTTCTTACATTGACACATGGGATAATGAACGGGCGGCGATGGTTATTAGATTTGCCCTGTTTTCTGGAAGAAGGCGCGGGGAAATCCTTCACTTAAAATGGAAGAACGTTAACCTTGAGACTGGATATGTCACTTTCCCAGGGATGCACACAAAGAACAAGAGAACACAGGCTGTACCGTTGAATCAGAATTGCATGGTCATCATTAAACGATGTGAAGAAATGAAAATAGGGGAATGGGTTTTTCCTTCAAGTACAGGGGCATTTTACACCACGTTTAAGAACACCTGGAAGGGGTTGCAAAAAAAGCTTGACTTAGATTACCGGTTTCATGATTTGCGTCATACATTCGCCTCTTATCTGGCCTCAAGTGGTCAAGTCGATCTGTTAATATTGAAAGAATTACTCGGACACCGGGAAACAAAGATGACCCAGCGTTACGCGCATTTGATCAACGGAGCGTTGAGACGTGGTGCGGATGTAGCTGATGAAGTTTTCAAATAATAAGTAAGTACTTACTTCCTAACATGCTGAAATAATAGAATAAATATGTTGACACCCTGTTTTTCATGGTGTAATTTGCTGGACAGTTTCCATGAGCCATTACCAGCAACCAGAAAGGAAAACACCATGACACTCACACCTGTAAGCCCTGAAATCATTTCTCTTGAAAATTACATGCCGACCGATATTGAAAACACGTTCGTCAATCCCGACAATAACACAGTGGTTATTGTTGGCGATGAAATAGCCTATCTGATAGCAACCTCATAATCCTTCCCTATGCTGGGTGATATCCACTCACCCAGCTTATAAAATCCCCCTTCACAATCTTTTGTTAAGATTTTTCACTCAGAGTCCGTCCGTTAAGAGGTTTCTTGTAATAATAGATATGGACGCAACAAATAGATAGGAACACAACAAAAAGGAGACACCATGAACAACCTGATGAACTTTAACTACAATGGACACACCGTAACGACCATCATCGACGACAAAGGAAACCCCTGGTGGATTGCCAAAGAGGTTTGTAGAATTTTGGGAATTCGTAATATATCAAGGGCTTTAAAATACTTAGACAATAATGAAAAAATCACAATCATTAGAAGTGAGGTCGGTCTAAAACCTGGGGTAGATATAAATATTGTAAATGAAGACGGTCTTTCAGGTCTTATCTTGATGTCCACAAGGGAAATAGAGGCGGATGATTTTGAAGACTTCCTCAATGAGGAAGTCCTTCCAGCAATCCATAAAACTGTTGGCTACATCCATGACGAAAAAGAAATGACCAAGGTTGAATTTTTTGCCGAGGCCCTATTGATAGCTCAAAGCATAATTGAAGAGCGGGACAAGAAGATTAAAGAATTAGAAATGGTTATTGATAAATCATTACATATGCCTACAGACAAGGCAAATTGATAACATAGATGGAAATGATGATTGAAGTGTAGAAACATATAGGAAAAGAGAAACGCAATGGACGATAACGAATTCAATGAATTGATTAAAAAATATGCAATCTTCTATTATAAGAAGTTCAAGAGCGAATACGGTTTGCATATTGAATATGACGACATGTACAGCAACTTAGCTATCATCGCACTTGAAGCACGGAACAGCTATGACAAGCTTGAAAACAAGTCTGCAACCTTACGAACGTTTATCATATCGGCATTCAAGAAGAGAATGATCAACCATTACGGCTATTTAAAGATCCGTCAGATTGATCATAAAACAGTAAGCATTATTGAATGTTGATTTTATCAATATAAGTAAGTACTTACAAAATAGTTTGAAAATAGTACGTTCTAAACACAGAGTTGAGCTGATTAATGTGTATGTATGATTAACTGTTTTAAGAATTCTCCTGATGTCTTTATGGCGTCTCTTTTTATGCGGCACTGCAAGGGTAACTTATAACGGCCCTTGCAGTGTTTTTTTATGGGCTTCTATTGTTAATAAACACATAAAGCAAATGGATAAGGATAAAAGAATGAACTCACAAGTAAAGATTCCAGTTTCAATAGGTATACGGCCAGCATTGATAAGCAAGATTGACACACTGGCCTCACAAGCTGGGAAAAGTCGAAGCGAATTGATAACCCGGATCATGGGAAGTGTGATTGATGATTTATCAAGACCCGAAGTCACATGGGTAAAAATAAGCAAAGATCAATTGATAAGAATATTGACCGTTTAATTTGTGTTTCACCCATTGTTCCGGTCGGCCAAACTGGAACAATGGCTTGCCCTTGCGCCCGATTCGAACGGGTTTGACTGGGATTTCCTTTTCCTGCCCAGTCATGCAAGGGTTTTTTATTCTCAAAAACAGGGAAGGGACAGGAAAAGGAAATATGAAAGACAAAGATCAAAACAAAAACATGAAGCGTTACGGCGCTGGAAAAGGGTTTTGCATGATCAATTTCAAGTTTGCTGGACATATCGGCGCAAATAATGCCGTGTATCTTGGGTTTTTAATAAGTGAGCTGGATAATGTCCTAGATAATACACCTGGCGAGCTTGTTGATGGATTTTTCCCGATGACCCGAAATTATATTGAAGAAAAAACACTCATGACTGAAAAACAGCAGAGAACAGCAAAAGAAAAGCTTGCTGAACTGGGATTCATTGAAGTCAAAAACGGCTCATCAAAGTACCGGATGAATCAGAATTGGTTTAAAATCAACATGGATGCAATTATGAAGATTGTCGATGAAATCAATACCCAAAAGGGCGACATGATATTACCCAAAGGGGCGACATTAACTTGCCCAGAAGGGCAACATGATACCGCCCAAAAGGGCGACTCCCTTTATAGTACTAGAACTAATACTATACCCACATACGATAGTTCTTTTCCAAAAGAACAAAAAGGGGGACGCTCGAAACAGCCCTCGCGGCCCTTTCTTTCTAAAACTCTTGCTGGGAACTCTCATTCACAGGTTGATTTAAACGATCATGAACTATCCGTTGAAGATAGACTTTCCCAGCAAGAGGTTAAAGGAGTTGAAGCAAGTCATGAAGAACCAATCATTCCGGGTTATGAAGAACATCACCCAGCTTTAGTACCGGATGACCGGGATAATGACCGTTTTGATATGATGAAAGCTCTTGAAGAAATAGTGGCAACGGTAAATCAACCCAGCTAAGGCAATTATTGGCCTCAAAGATGAATTTTAAGCCTATATAACGCCTTGATATAAGCTATCCCATATTTAAAATTAGAAGTAGTCTTAAAACGGCTTTTTGGAGGTTTCTATAATGAACGACTTCGGAGCATTAAACGCAAAAGTTACCCTTGATACAAGTGGCTTCAGTAGAGGTATCAGAGACGTTAAAGAAGGTTTCACCAGCATGGGACAGAAAGCCATGCACTTAAACCAATCTCTTGAGCTTATTACAAAGGGTTTTAGGCTTTTTGAAGGTATAGCTTCAAAAACCATTGCACCCATTTTTAGCACTGGTATTGAGATTAACAAGCTAAACAATAGTTTCAATGAGATATTTCAAAGCACCAAAGCAGCAAGTGAAGAGTTTGACTTTCTCCGTGAAACATCAAACAGACTCGGACAGAACTTTTACAACCTTGCGGATTCATACAAAAGCATTGCCGCAGCTTCAAGAGGTACAGTACTTGAAGGTGAAGAAACAAGGAAGATTTTTGAATCTATCACCAAAGCAAGCACAAGCTTAGGGCTTTCAGCGGACGAAACAAAAGGCGCGCTACTTGCCATAAGTCAAATGATCTCAAAAGGCACGGTTTCATCTGAAGAACTTAGGGGTCAACTGGGTGAAAGATTGCCCGGCGCGTTCAACCTTATGGCTGAAGCAGCCGGAGTAAGCACAAGCAAGCTTCAAAAGATGCTTGAACAAGGTGAAGTTGGAATTGATGTACTCAGCCGGTTTGCTGATGTTCTGAACAAAAGGTACTCAGGAGCAGTCGACCCAGCGACCCAGGCCGTTAATAAGTTTGAAGAAGCCATAACAGACATGAAGGCCACTATAGGAAGTGGCGAATTCATGACAGCCATTACAGATTCAATAAATGACATTTCCGATGCCGTGAAAGACCCAGGCTTTCAAGACTCACTCAAGGAACTTGTAACGGGCATGGGCGGCCTTGTTGGATTTATGGCTGATTTTGCAAAATACGCAGGATTAAGAAGCATTTCCAGCACGTTTAATCAAGCCGTTGAACTTGCTGGAAAAGGCTTGATTGACATGGACAAGTTTGCAAAAGCAAGCTTTCTTGAGCGTCAAAAACTTGTTGATGACATATTATCAAAGCAGAAGCAAATCAAAGCCCTTTCATACGATGAATCAGCCTTAAAATATCTGAGCGGGAAATTCTTTGACGAACCAGAGCAAAAAGGCAATTACGTTGAAAACAACCAAGCAAGTGAACCCAGCACCACAAAGTCAAGGGTTCTCAAAAACGTTGTTGAAGTATCAAAAGAAGCTGAAGACGCTGTAAGAAGCCTAAATAAGCAAATCGGCGATGTAAGATTCGAAACACAAATCACAGGTTCAGAACGATTCAGTGCTGAAATTCGTAAAATACAGCATGAAGCCGTCAATATGCGAGTTGAGTATGGGAAGTTCTTCAAAGAAGTCCCCCAGCTTGATGCACTCATCGGAAAATGGGAAGATTTAAGAGTTGCCCAGGTTAACGCGCAAAAGACCGATGAAGCAAAGCAATCAATCAAAGACCTGAACGCGCAGATTTCAGGTGTTTCACTTGAAAAAACAATCATCGGAATGAACCAGTGGGACGCAGCTCTGAAACAAGTTGATTCGGATTCCGCAAGCTTGCGCGAACAATACAAAGCCCTGATAAGCCAGTTCCCGGCACTCGGAACAGCTATTAACAAATTCAGCGAAGCAAAAAACACCCTTATTGAAGCCCAAAAGGTCGAAGAAACAAAAAGGGAAATCAAAGACCTTAACAATGAGCTTGCAAACCTGTCATTTGAAAATAGCATTCGGTCAATGACTGAATGGGATGCGACACTTGCAACCATTTCAAAAAGTTCTGATGACTTGCGCGACACATACAAAGAAATGTTCGGGAATATCCCAGCAGAAATAGAAAAGACGATTCAAGCCCTTGATAACTTGAAGTCAAAGCAGGCTGAAATAAAGGTAGGGCAAGACCTGAAGGCACTTTTCAACCAGGAGCCGCAAGCTTACACAAGCTTGTTTGAATTTGATGACGGTGGTTATTCACAGGCTCTTGATGACATAGGCCGACAATTCGACAAAATGGTTGCCAAGGGCGGCGAAATGTCCGTGTTATCTGGCGTATGGTACGACCATCAAAAAGGATTGCTCGATTTTGCAAACACAGTAGGCCAGGTAAAAGGCGCCTTTATGTCAATGACCGGGGCGATGGGCGACGCGCTTGCTGAGTTTGCCAAGACTGGAAAGATCAATCTGAAAGATATGGCAAGGGCAATGTATGATGAACTTGTTCTCCATGCGGCTTCAAAAACTGCTCAACTCCTTATGGAAGCAACGTTCGCAGGTGCAATGTACCTTTATTCAGCGGCATCAAATGACTATATCTCAGCCGGAAAATGGGCGGCGGCAGGCGGAGCGGCACTTTCAGGCGCAGCAATGATGGGGAGCTTTGTCGCTGGCGCTGGGCTATCAGGCATGGCCCATGATGGTATTTCAAACATACCTGAAGATGGAACATGGCTCTTGAAGAAGAATGAAAGAGTTATCGACTCTGAAACCAATGCAGATCTGAAAGACTACCTGAAAGGCGGCGGCAAGGGAACGACAATAAATATGCCTGTGACAATAAATGGTGGCGATGAACAAAGCGTTCTGAAAGCTCTTCCATTGATGAAACAGGTGGCAGTTGATGCCGTCAATGCTTCCATTTCAAGCCGTGGTGACGTTTTTAAAACAATCCAAATAATGAACCCCAGATAAAGGAGTAAGAAAACATGAATTGCAAATACATTGAAAACCAAAGAGAAATGTTCATGAAATACCGTGCAATTTTCGACATGTTAAAGGGAAGTGTCGATCTTATTGAAAATGTCATCATAACAGCTTTAAGTCATTATGATAAAACTGATGGTGGAAACGAAAGGGAATTGCTTGAAGGCTTTCACCTAATGATTGAAGCCATTGAAAAAGTGGCAAAAGTAGAGCAAAAAATCAGCCCATTAAAAGCAGATAATGATTTACTCAAATATATCAGTAACATGAAAGAAGCTTTCAAGAAAGTTGATTTAGTCAATAGCGCTTTAGAGGAAATGAAAAACGCAACCTTTCATTAAGAAGAGGTTTAGATGACCAAACCAATAAATGATAAGACCTCTATTGCAATGCAACAGATGTATCAACGGACTTATGAAAAGGTCATGACAACGCTGTTTGATGCCAAGAAAGATGATAACTACTGGCAGACAGCAAAGCAGGCCCAGTTATTAAAGCAAATCGCTGAAATACTGGACAACTTCAAGGACTCTTCCGGCGATTACCTTAAAAAAGCATTACACAAGCTTGTGAAATATGAAACGGAACTTTCACTGAAAGACCTGGAAAGCTTCAAAGACAAGATGAACCAAACGGAATCATTCTATGTGGGATACAATGAACAGTATGTTCAACAAGTCTTTGAAGACACCTTCCAGCATATAGCGTGGCAAACTGATAAAATGAAGCTGTCAGTAAAAACAAGCTTGCGAAATGATGCCCAGGACGTTTTCAGAAGGGCAGCCGTTGAAGGAATCCCCAGGAAAAAGGCGTATCGTGAACTCAGGGACAAAATCATGACAAACACACCGGATTTCAGGTTCATTGATAAAGCCGGGCGAAAATGGGACACAAAAACCTATCTTGACATGATGACCCATACCGTCATGAGTACAACCCAGCGCGACATATACGCCAACGTGTTAACCCAAGAAGGCAAAGACCTTGTAAAAATCACCCAAAACGGGGCAACGGATGCCTGTAAGAATTGGGAAGGCAAAATACTAAGCCTGACAGGTTCAACAAAAGGCTATCCCACATTAAAGGAAGCAACCGCAACAGGTGAAATCTTTCACCCCAGATGCAAACACAGATTCGTAGCATACAACCCAGAGATTGACGACATATTCAACCAAGTCAATGAAGGAATGTCAGATGAAGAAATACTTGGATTCAACGTTGACGAATTCTTAAACAAAAGGTGAACACGATGGATATAGACAGCACAAAAGCAGGGACACAAGCAAACAGCTATTCAAGTGCAGAAGAAGCAGACGATTACCTTGAAAGCACTTACGGGAAAGAATACTGGAAAGACCTGACCGATCAAGAAAAGGAATCCTTACTGATAACAGCAACAAGAGCAATTGAACGATTAAGGGTAAAGTATCCCAGCATATCAGAAACACAGAAATTGAAGTTCCCAGTAAACACGTTCAATAGAACAGATCAGGAATCAAGACCACTGGGTGACGGATATGATAAGGTAAAGGAAGCAACCATCTTACAGGCTGATTACATCTATCAACATGCAGATGAACTTGAACAAGCAATGGAAAACAGGATCCAACAGACAACCGATAAACAGGTAGGACCATTATCAGTGAAACAAACCATGAATGGACTGAACCCCATGGCCGTATTATCACATGAAGCAATCATGATACTAAGCCCATATATTGACCTGACAGTGAAAGCCCAAAGATAACGAATTACACAAGCTTGTAAACCAGAACGACAAATCACCCAAATACAAGAACAAGAAACAGAATAGGGGAAATACCTGAAAGGGATAGCCTTATGTAAGAACACAAGAGGGAAGAGATCACCCACTCTTTATCAAGGTGACAAACAAGGATCACACAAGCTTGTGAAAGGTCTTTAAAGGTGAAAGATGCAAATGCATATCTATTCATTCAACTGGATACTTTCTATCCAGTCTGAAAAGCATGTGTGTAATAAGTATCCACTTTTTCTGTCAAGGTCAATTAGAAGCGATTAAAGGCAAATAGACCTGATTAGCCGGAAATACCAAAACGGGCGGAAATCACCCAGCAAGACCAAATATCAAAACAGAAATCATAGATAATCAACGATTATCATCGAAATTCATAGCACTCTAAAACAAGACGTGTCTGATAATAACTAAATATGTAAACTATTTTAGCCTATTACAGGCTGAATCGGATTGTAAACCATGGCAAGAAAACGGAAGATGACGGCACTAATTCCCCCTGAATCAAAACCACGCTCTGTTCCACCCACAGCACCACGGGAAAGAGGTTCAGACGGTAAGTATCTTGGGAAAGAAGCCAAGATGATGCACAATACCTATGATGCTTTCATTGAATGGTACAATGACCGGAAGCCCAGGATATTAACCAAGGGCAAGTATGAATTCGTAAAGTTGGGAAGAAGGCAAAGGGAAACGCTTCAAGGCATCCTTGAGAGTGACGGCAAGGGAGGATTCAAACACGGTATAAGCCTTATGATATGGCCCAGGCGTCACAGTAAAAGCACCATGCTAAGACTGGTATGTCTATGGCTGTTTGACACCCGTGATAACCTGACTGTTCAATGCTGGGGAAACTCAGAAGCCCATAGCAGGCGAGTACAGTATAACACAATGATCAAGATCATTGAGAACACCCCAGCACTTAGAAACAGAATCCCGGAAAAGGGCATCAGTAAGACCGAAATACAGCACGGACATAAAGGCGGACGTATCCTTGCCATGATCGGTGGCAGCGTGGTCTATGGTGACAAGATAGACGTCCTTTACATTGATGACTTCCATCACCAAACTGATCTTGAAAGCATCAATGCACTTCAGGCAGCCCTGCTTGATCAAGATGACTCCTTGATGCTTGTTGGAAGTAACGTTGACTCCATAGACGGGCATGTACACGCATATCAGAAGCTTGCAAAGGATGACCCCGGAATATTCTGTGATCACCTTCAGTATAGAGACTGGACACATTATGAAGATGAAGCCCCAAAATGGATTGACAGGGCAAGAGCAAAGCGGATGCAAGGCACACAGCTCCCCAGCGAGTTTGACCGTGATATCCTTGGGAAGCGTACACAGTCACAAAACAGCCTGTTTGAAATTGAGTACATACAAGCTTGTAAATCACTGTACACCATTCCGGTTAAAAAAGGCTTCAGGGAACTGATTCAAGGAAGGTCATGTAAGATCGGGGCAGGGCTTGACCGGGCTAAAGACATGTTCGGATCAGTTTCCGGGAGAGATAACACCATATGGACAGTGGTAGCCAAGGTTGCCCGGTTTGATGGTGAACCTGAGATATTTGTACTTGATCAGGTCAAGGTTGTTCCGAACACCGCCCAGTATATCAAGAAGCTCATTAGGGATGCCCATGACCTTTACAGGCTGGATAATCTTATACTTGAAGATTATCAGGCAATGGACATTGAACCATGGTGTCTTGAACAGAATATCCCGGTTGAGTTGATGACAGCCCACAGCAACAAGCAAAACGTCATGTTCCCAGAGCTTCACCGGATCGTCAAAGAAGGTCGGTTGCACTTTCCCAGCGATATGAACGACCTAATGGATGAAATGAAGGCTTTCCAGTACACAAGCATGGGAAACGGGAAGTACAGCTTTGGAGCAGCGGGGAAAGGTCATGATGACCGTGTTTATTCCCTTGGTTGGTCAATATTCAGCCTTAGAAAGGAAATCCTTGCAAATTACGTTCTGGGAAACATCCAGTGTGTGAACCGGAATAAATCACGTCAACTCTGTTTCATGGTTGGTGGTGATCTTGAATTAAGCTGTAGCCGTGAATGTTTGGCCTTCCAGCAAGTCAAGGACATGTTCCGGGAATTCAAGAAGTTTCACACTGAAAGTCATTTGACCATAGGTCATTTTTATAAAAGACATGTGAAAGTAACCGGCGCGATGATTTATCAAGCCGTATAGGAAGGAAAAAGAATGCTGTTTAAATCAATAGTGCCTGAAACCATGGCAAAGCTTTATGCCGATTCAAAGAATCAGATATCCAGCAAACGAAAGAATGATGCAATCAAGCGTGGTGATTATTATCACAGCGAACAGGATGATTACACGCTTGAAAATATGTCAACCTGGATGATTGAGCCGGAAGCCTTGAAGCCGCTTCAAATCAATATTGTCAGAAAGGTAATAGACAACCTTTCCATGGTTTATTTCAAGCCTGCAAAGCGAACGGTTAACGGTACTGAAAGAGATACAGAGCTGTTTAACCAGATTGCCAAGGATTCAGCACTTGACATGACTATGAAACAGGCAAGCAAGTTCACCAAACTCCATAAGACGATTCTTTTAAGGGTAGTTTGGCGAAATGGGAACCTTGAGATTGATATATTGACCCCTGATATTCTTGACGTGGTGATAGGTGATAGCCCACGGGATTTAAGAAAGATCATGGTGACAAACTGGCCTGAAAGCGGAAAGACAAGTGATGTAACCTATTCATTATGGACCGCTGACACATTCCAGCGGTTGGACTGGATAGGCGCTGTCATTGAAGAAGAGCCAAACCCCTATAAAACCCTTCCGTTTGTCCCATGCTGGGATAGTTTGCCCATTGAGAGCTTTTGGGTGAAAGGCGGCGGCGATTTGATAAGCGCCCAGGATGCCATAAACGAGAAGCTTACTGATTTGATGTATATCATACGTCAACAGGGCTTTGGTATAGGGTATATCAAAAGCGGCAATCATGGCCCGGCGGGCATAGGAACACTTGAAACCGTCAAGGCGTCGCCCGGAACGTTTGTGATATTGCCCACTGACCCGAATGCTGAAATCGGATTTGTAAGCCCGAATGCACCTATCAAAGAAGTCTGGGAAACCATTCAGGCAATTATCCAGCAAACGGCCATTGCAAATGGGTTATCAGCCCACAGTTTGACGGCTGAACCGGTCAACGAAAGCGGAATTTCAAAGATTGTAAGCAATAATGAACTGATGGAAAAGCGGCAAGATGACGTTGACCTATGGCGGCGATATGAAGCACGGCTTTTTGAAATTTGCAAGCTTGTGTGGAATACCCATAACACAGGAAGAAAGATCAGTGACACGGCTGATATGAACGTTGACTTTGCAGAGATCACACAGGCCAGTCAAGAAATTGAACAGTCTGAGAAGTGGCAAACCCTTATTGATGCCGGGCAAGCTTCACCGGTTGACTGGGTATTGTCCAGAAACCCGGATTTAAGCCGTGAACAGGCCATAGAATACTTGCGAAACGTCAAGAAAGAATCAGTTGAGTTTAACAGCCCAATGATTTGATTCATGACCTGGAACGAATACAGTAACTATTAGTGACGGTATTCACAGAGGGAACCCGAAGCCAAAGTCTTTAAGAAATGGGTGACATTACTTTAAGTAAGGTCGGATTTAATATCAGTAAGTTACGCATAGTAAATGAGCTTAAAATGAAGATGAACATACCATAACTGACAGTTATGGTTTGACAAGTAGCCGAAATCCCAATGTCTTAATCATCAACGAATCCGGCCTTTACCGTTTGATTTAAAGTTACCGGTAATAAAATACAATCATAAAACTTAACGTGAACCAATGGCCTGACATTTATCAGGCCATTTTTATTTAACCCCGTCAAACATGGACGTTAAACATGAAGGAGAAAGAATGGCACTACAAATGACCGTTGAAACACTGGAAGGCATGGAAGAGGGAATATCAAAGCTTTACGTTGAAAAAGACGGAAAGTTTCATTTGGACGTGGACGGACACGATAAAAACGATGACCAAAACAGAATTCCAAAAGCCCGCCTTGACCAGGAGATTGAAAAACGGAAGGCATCGGAAACCGCCTTGAATGAAATTGCTGAAAGTTTGACTGATGATATCCCGGAAGACATGAAAGACCTTATCCCGGATCTTCCCCCAGCTCAGAAAATCAAATGGATTAAAAACGCCAACAAGAAAGGGCTTTTCAATCCCCAGCATGTTCAGAACGGACCGGACAGCAAAAGACCCGGAAGCAAAGCGCCCGAATCTTATGATGGCATGAGTCCACAGGCGATGATTGCAAAGGGTTACAAAAACAAATAACAAACCAAACCAATAAATAAGAAACAAGGAGTTTTACAACATGGCATTAACATTACTTGAAGCATCAAAACTGACA
The DNA here is from genome assembly GCA_041660385.1 of Desulfobacteraceae bacterium. Classification (GTDB taxonomy): domain Bacteria; phylum Desulfobacterota; class Desulfobacteria; order Desulfobacterales; family Desulfolunaceae; genus DYJE01. The sequence goes on from JBAZWJ010000009.1 coordinate 90,736, forward strand.
ACCGAACCTTTGAAAAAAGGCATTATTGAAATCTTTCCCCGTTCAAGCGCTGTACTTGAACGCCTTCCGTTTTTCAACGTTGACGGCATGGCATACAGATACAACCTTGAAGATACTCTTCCTGGAATCGGATTCCGTGGAATCAATCAATCCTATGACGAATCCACAGGTATTATAAATCCACAGGTTGAAAGCCTTTTCATCGGTGGTGGCCTTTCAAACGTTGACCGGGCATTGATCAAAACCCAGGGCAAAGGAAACGATATCCGGGCAATCCATGACGCAATGAAAGCAAAAGCCTTTGCTCTTGATTACACCCGGATGTTCTTCAAGGGTAATAACGCAACCAATCATAATACCTTTGATGGTTTGGAAAGACGTTTGACCGGCACACAGCTCCTTGACATGGGGAGCAGTGAGGGCGGCGACACCCTAACCCTTGATAGGCTGGATGAATTGATTGATGCCGTAATCGGAAGCCCGGATGTTCTGTTCATGAATAAGACCATGCGGCGGAAAGTCAATAAACTGATGCGCGCGGCGGGGCAGGCAAACGAAACTGTGACTGATTCATTCGGGAAACAGATTTACGCCTATGCGGGTATTCCCATTGGGGTTATCGAAGAAGACAAAGACGGTGTTGAAATCCTTGGATTCGTTGAACCTGACACCGGCACGACAGCAACCACAAGTATTTACGCTGTCAAGTTTGGTGCTGGGGAATATGTTTCCGGCCTTCAGAACGGCGACATGGTTGTTGAAGACAAGGGCAACCCAGCGGGTTCAGTTTTCTACATCACAGACATTGAATGGATTTGTGGTATGGGAATCTTTCACCCCAAAGCAGCGGCAAGACTTCGGGGCATTAAAAACGCATAGTATCAACCCAGCACACAGCAAGCCCATATTTGAATGAAAGTTCAATATGGGCTTTTTTATTACACAGGAGATTAAACAAATGATTGATAATGCATTAATTCTGAAAGATGCCGGTGAAATGACGGCAAGCGGACATTGTACTGTAAACGATTCTGCAAAAACCATTGACCTTGGAACAGGCACAATTGACGGCAAGCTTGTTGTCCATGTATTGAGCGCAAAACATTCAATCGGGAATGAATCTTACAAGCTTGCGCTTGAAGTTTGTGAAAATGCAGACTTCACCGGCGACAAGCTTGTAATTGGCAACATTGATCTTTCCCCGGTTTCTGAGAATGCTTTAAGTGGCATTGACAAGGCGCCCATAAAGATCACTGAACCTTTCACAAATGTTCCATACAAAACAGGGGTGTCACTTCGCCATTGTCGGCTTTATGCCACTTTGGCAGGTACAGCCCCTTCAATTAACTTTACGGCTTATCTGGTAAAATAGACTTTCAGGTTAACGGGTAAACACTGGGTGATGAACATCACCCAGGTCATTAAAAAGGTGATTATGAACTATCAAGGTAAGTGTACCAAATGCCGGAAGCGGAAAGATTGTAAAGTTCCATGTGCCTTTGTGGATGAAATCCTGAAACAGGATAACCCGTCATTATTTGAAATTGCAAATCATGCTGAAAATATCACCATAGTTTATCCGCCAAACCATAAAGAGGTCAGGGATAGCACCATAAGAACCGGAATTGATGATAAAGCCGGTCATAATAAAATTGACAGTATCTTTTCAACTGACAATGAAAACCCCTTTGCATTCTTTAACCCGGAATTGAAACAAACAGGCGTGTTTATTCAAAGGGTGATCTTCGGTAAAGACTGGAATACCATTTCCCAGCTTTATGAATCGTCAATTGATCACGTTCAAAAGCTTTACCATAAAGCCCATACACGCATGATAAAGGCTCTTGAGCTGGTAGATGGACACCAAAACATGATGGACAAAGCCCAGTATTCTTTAAAGGTAAATGAAGAGGCAACGGGCAAACTTCCGAATTATCAGAAATGGTTTATCATGAATAAATGTCTGGGAATGATGCCCGCTGATATTGCAGAGTTTGAAGGTGTCAAACGTGAAAACGTCACATCAAAGATTCGTTATTGTGCTGACAGGTTGAAAACTGGAAGGCTGACATTTCTTGACCCGACACCTGAAGAAATAGAAGCTTCACAAAAACGCATTGATAAAAAAGCCCTATGTGATGGAGCTGGGCAGGTTAAGAGACGGGAAAGAAAACGTCACACATGAACGAACTTATGGACTTTAACTTTAATGGAAACACAGTCACAACGGTTATCGACGAAAAAGGCGATCCATGGTGGGTTGCGAAAGAGGTTTGTGAAATTTTCGGACTTACAAATACGTCAATGGCCGTACAGAAACTTGATGATTTTGAACGGTCTAAGTTTAACTTAGGTCGCCAAGGGGAGGCTTGGATTATCGACGAATCCGGTCTTTACAGCCTGATATTGAGATCCCGGAAGCCGGAAGCCAAAGTCTTCAAGAAATGGGTGACAAGCGAAGTTCTCCCGGCGATACGTAAAACCGGCGGGTACCGCATCCCAGCCCCGGCGAAGGAAAAGACTGATGACATGTTCACCGGATTGTATTAAAAGTCCACCCCGAATTACGCGCTCGTAGTTCAGTTGAAAAGAGAAAACCCTACAATAAAAAGTTTACACTATGTTGACACCAAAAAAGAAGGGCCTCAGTTTTTACTTGAGGCCCTTCTAAGTTGCTGTATTTGTTGATTTTTATGGCGCGCTCGGCAGGATTCGAACCTGCGACCCCCTGATTCGTAGTCAGATACTCTATCCAACTGAGCTACGAGCGCTTAATTTGGGGTTACTTTTAATCCAAACAGGTTGTGATGTCAACGATTAGTTGGCAGTCGTCATGAAATCCAAGTTTTTCATTGTTTCAAACAGGTAAAATAAGATAATGAAAAGGCCATATGTAAAGGAAAGGATAACAGCAGAATGAGTGAAACATTAACCGACGTAGATTATATGCGGCTTGCCTTGAGGGAAGCTGAAAAAGCTGGACAAAACAAAGAAGTTCCGATAGGTAGTGTGATTGTGGCTAAAACAGGGGAAATCATTTCGAATGCCCAAAACATGACCATTTGTCTTTCAGATCCGACAGCCCATGCAGAGATGCTGGCTTTAAGAAAAGCGGCTCATTTTTTGGGTAATTACAGACTGGTAGAAGCTACGCTGTACACAACCATCGAACCATGCATCATGTGCATGGGGGCGATCATCCACGCCCGGTTGAAACGAGTTGTTTACGGTGCTACCGATCCCAAATGGGGCGGAGCCGGATCACTTTACAACTTTTCGGAGGATGAGCGGTTGAATCACCGTGTCTCAGTTTCCTCCGGTGTATGTGAGGATGAGTGTCGGGAGCTGATGCAGAGTTTTTTTCGGAATAAACGGAACAAAGATTCCGGGCTTATATCATGTGAGCCCCCGGAGTTTTAAAGCAAAGGAGTTGCTTGTGGGTAATTTTGTTATCATCGGGACTCAATGGGGTGACGAAGGAAAAGGAAAGATCGTTGACCTTCTGGCCGAATATGCAGATTTCGTCGTACGCTTTCAGGGAGGCAACAACGCCGGTCACACCATGGTTGTGAATGGTGAACAGTTTATAAGCCATCTTGTCCCTTCAGGAATAATTCAGGGTAAAACGTGCTTTATTGGAAACGGCCTCGTTGTTGATCCTGAAGTTCTTGTGGGTGAGATCAACTATCTGATTTCAAAGGGAGTTGACGTATCTCCTAAAAATTTGCGGATCAGTGAAAAAGCTCAAGTGATCATGCCTTACCACAAACAGCTTGATCAAGCCCGTGAAATGAAAAAGGGTGACAATAAAATCGGGACCACAGGTCGTGGTATCGGACCTTGTTATGAAGATAAAGCATCCAGGGTGGGCGTTCGTTTCATTGATCTTTTAATGCCTGAACGTTTCAAACAAATTGTGAGAACCGTTCTCGATGAAAAAAACTTTCAATTAAAAAACTATTTTGGATTTGATACTGTCGACTCCGAAGAGGTGATCAGCCAATACCTCGGTTATGCTGAAATTCTCGCGCCCTATATCGCTGACACTTCGGTTGAAATAATGAAAGGCATCCTCGATGACAAGAAAGTATTGTTCGAGGGAGCACAAGGAACACATCTTGATATCGATCATGGAACATATCCTTTCGTGACCTCATCAAGCACTGTTTCTGGTAACGCCTGTTGCGGCTCCGGCGTTGGCCCAAAAGATATCTCAGGGGTTATTGGAATTGTTAAAGCATATACGACCCGTGTTGGTGCTGGACCGTTTCCCACAGAACTTCTGGATGCAACGGGTGATTACATGCAGTCTAAAGGCGCTGAATTCGGTGCCACTACTGGAAGACGGAGACGTTGCGGCTGGCTTGATACGGTTATCCTGAACAACGCTGTCCGTTTGAACGGCCTTACCGGTATCGTGATCACAAAAATGGATGTTCTGGGTGGTCTTGAAACCCTCAAAATATGCACGGGATATAAATATAAAGGAACGATAATGGACACGTTCCCTACGGATCTTGACGTTCTTGCACAATGCGAACCTGTTTACGAATCCCTTCCTGGATGGGCTGAGGATATTTCAACTGTAAAACAGTTCAGAGATCTCCCTTTGAATGCAAAACGTTACATCCAGCGAGTGGAAGAACTGACCCGTGTTCCTGTTGATATTGTTTCCGTAGGACCGGGCCGGGAAGAGACCATTGTTATAACAAACCCCTTTGCATAAGAGAAAAATGACATTACGAATTGACAAACGTCATCCGTTAATATAAAAAACGATCGACAATTCATCGGGATGTGGCTCAGTCTGGTAGAGCACAGCGTTCGGGACGCTGGGGTCGGAGGTTCGAATCCTCTCATCCCGACCAATAAATAAAAGGGATTTCCGTTATCGGAAATCCCTTTTCAGTTTTTTATCATGTAATAATTTCAAGAATGAACGTATTCTTCAACAGCTTTTACAATGGTTTTCCATGTCCATCTGCGTTTTTCGTCATTGGTCTCAAGAAGGGTAATCCTGAATCCTTTTCGAGTGCAGCAGAAACCGGTCAGTGGGACAACACAGATGCCAGTTGCTCCGAGAAGGTAGTAAACAAAACGTTTGTCGACTTCAACGCCTTTGACTTTTTCTTCGATATATTCCCTTACACCCTGATTTGTTATTTCAAGTTTCTGGATGCCGTTCAGTATCCCTTCCTGAAAGAGAACAGCCATGTAAAAAGCACCTTTGGGTTTGATGATTTTCAATGCAGATGTCTGGGTTAAAATGTCATAAGCTTCGTCAACACGGGCCTCAAACATTCTTTTTCTGTGCGCCAAATGCCCCAGGTATCTGGAGTCGCCAATAACCTTGGGTATGGAGTACTGGGGAAGACTCGTTGAACATACCTCAAGCATCTTGGCGTTCACGATACTCTGGATGTATTGTTTGAACATGGGATATTTGTCCTGATTGAAAACTTCAATCCATCCACATCTGGCGCCTGGCCAGGGATATTCTTTTGAAATACCTCGCAAAGCGATTCCCGGCACATCACCGATCACTTCACTTAGATGGAGCGTTGCAGCGCTTTCATAGACGATATGGGCATATATCTCATCGCAGATCACAAAAAGTTTGTAACGCCTTGCAATGTCAACTATTTTTTCAAGAATATCCCTTGGGTATACAGCCCCTGTGGGATTATCTGGGTTGATGATCAGGATACCGGCTATGGCATCGTTATATTTTACCTTGTTTTCGATATCGACCAAATCAGGCATCCAGTTGTTGTCCGGATCAAGTTCATAGGTCAGATGGCTGTAACCTGAATGGGCGGCCTCTGCCGACGAATGGGTTGAGTAAGCAGGGGAGGGGCCAATAACACGTGCTTCTCGTTTGAGAAACCCAAAAATTTTTGCAACAGCATCACCCAGGCCATTAAAGAAAACGATATCATTTTTTGTAATCTGGCAGCCACCACGCTTGTTCACCTGATCAGCAAGAAAAATCTGAGTGGATTCAACACCTTTTGTAGCAACGTATCCATAGGTCTTATCTTCCGAAACCAGCTGGGTGATGATGCCCTTAATCCAGTCAGGGACCTTTTCCCCTTTTGTAATAGGATCACCAATGTTTTCCCAGGTTATTTCAACCCCTAATTTTTTCAGATCTTCTGCAACAGCGACAATTTCCCTGATTTCATATGTCAGCTGTCTTGAACCAGCGTGTACAATATCTCTTCTCATGTTCGAATCACCTCAACTGAGTTATTGATCTTGGTAAATGATTATTAATTTTAAACAAAATAATTTATCAGCATGACTATTATTTGTAAAGGCTTGTTTATCCTTGTTTATCAAGGATTAATTTATTTTTTCTAAAAGGGATTTGCTTCGGTTAAAAAAGAAGAAAAATAGAAAAGGCGTAAGCCTCTTGATGAAACTTACGCCTTATTCCTTTTTTGTAAATCCATACTGGGTTTGGGACCCGCTTATTCATTGGAGCAGATAAACTTATTTGCTTTCCTGCTCGGCTTTGACTTTTTCTACAATTTTTACAGCAATTTCAGCGGGAACCTCATCATAATGAGACAATTCCATTGTGAACGTCCCTCTCGCACCTGTCATGGAGTTCAGATCTGATGCGTACATAAGGATTTCACTCATGGGAACGTTGGCATTAATAATCTGGTATTTGCCCTCACTGTCCATACCAAGAACGCGGCCCCTTCTTGAATTAAGATCGCCCATGATATCTCCCGTAAAGTCATCAGGTGCAATGACGGATACTTTCATTACGGGTTCGAGAAGAACAGGACTTGCTGTTTCCGAAGCTTTCTTAAAAGCCAGGGCTCCGGCGATTTTAAATGCCATTTCGGAAGAATCGACGGCATGATAAGAACCGTCGTCAAGGGTGACTTTGAAATCCACACAGGGAAATCCGGCAAGACAACCCCTTACAGCTGTTTCAACAATACCTTTTTCAATGGCAGGAATATAATTTCGGGGAACAGATCCTCCCACAACAGCATCCACAAATTCGAAACCACCGCCACGGGGCAGGGGCTCCATCTGAATCCAGCAGTCACCGAACTGGCCATGACCGCCCGATTGTTTCTTATGGCGTCCTTGTACACGGACTTTCTTTTTAATGGTTTCACGGTAAGGGACTTTGGGTGATTTGAGAGCCATTTCCACATTGAATTTTCTCTTAACTTTTTCAATGGTCGCTTCAATGTGGATCATGCCCACACCTGAAACCAGGATTTCTTTTGTTTCTGCATTACGTGAAAGATAAAGCGCGCTGTCTTCTTCCTGCAAACGAGTAAGAGAGGAATATATTTTATCTTCATCGCCTTGTTTCGTTGCTTCAACAGCAAATGAAATAACAGGTGAGATGGGTTTTGTTTTCTCGAATTCAAGTTTATTGTTGTCAGCGCAAAGGGAATCACCTGTGAATGTTTCCTTGAGCTTTGCAAAAGCAACAATGGTTCCAGGCCCTGCACTGTCTATGGTTTTCTGTTCTTTACCCTGAAGGATGAGAAGTTGAGTGTATCTTTCCTTTGCACCCTTATTAACGTTGTAAAGTGATCCGTCTTTGCTGAGCGTTCCTGAGACAATTTTGAAAACTGATAGTCTGCCCGCATAAGGATCGACTATTGTTTTGAATACAAAGCCTGCAAGTGGTCCATTGGAATCCACTGGCACCTCAACCATGTTTCCAGAAGCATCTTTGGCTTTGAAAGATTTACGTTCAAGGGGTGTGGGCATACAGGTGGCAATGAAATCACAAAGAAGATCCACACCGATATTCTGGGTGGCTGATCCAAGGAGCACTGGCATGAACAATCTGTTTTTTGTGCCTGCCTGAAGGGCTTTGATCAATTCACTGTCCGTGATTTCACCACCTTCAAGATAACGTTCGAGAAGTTCGTCATCGGCCTCAGCGATATTTTCGATGAGTTCCGCTCTTTCCGCTTCCACATCATCAGCCATGTCAGCAGGGATGTCCGAAGAAGTTGCTTTTCCATCTTTATATATAAACGCTTTGTTTGCAATAAGGTCTATGACGCCTTTAAAATCGCCTTTTTCACCGATAGGAAGCTGCAAGAGAATGGGCTTGGGTTCAAGATGGTCCACTGCGCTCTGCAAGGCTTTCCTGTAATCTGATCGTTCCTGATCAAGTTTGTTTATGAAAGCGACGCAGGGAAGATCGTTGTCACTGGCGAATTGTACGGCCTGTTCCGTTCTAACTTCCACGCCACTGGCTGATTCGATGACCACCACAGCACCATCAGCAGCAGGTAAGCTTGTTTTTGCATCTGAAAAAAAGTTCTGATCACCCGGCGTATCAATCAGACTGATGATATTCTTTTTCCATTTGAACTGGTAAAAGCTGCTGTTGATGGACGCTGTTCGTTTACGTTCTTCTTCATCATAGTCCATGATGGTGTTTCCGTCTTCAACACGTCCCATTCTGCTTGTTTCGCCTGAATTAAAAATCATGGCTTCAGCCAGGGACGTTTTACCGGCACCGCCATGGGCAACCAGGGCGACATTTCTCACTTTTTCAGATTCAAGATTCATTCACAAACCTCCTGTTGGTATTTAATATTTGGCGTGTCGTGGTGTTCTAAATCCTAAAAAAATAATATAATTCATGATAACGGATACTTATTTTTCATGTAAACACCGTTATCTTTTAAAAGACTATCTATACCAAATTATCCCCGCATATCAAAGAGATTATAAACTCCTTATTCCCTTTCGGTCCAAGTATGGGAGAAGGTATAATCGCCTCTATTTCAAGATTCAAACCTTTGAAAAACAAGGATAAATCTTCGATAACTTCGTCGTGCAGAATGGGGTCTCTGACAACCCCGCCCTTACCCACCCGACCTTTTCCCACTTCGAACTGCGGTTTGATCAATGCAAGAATCCTTGCATGGTCAGATAAAAAACCAAGAACTGCGGGAACCACAATTTTCAGGGATATGAACGAGGTGTCGATTGTTGCAAGATCAATCCGGTCTATTATCAAATCCTTAGAAAGATATCGTATATTGGTCCGCTCCATGGATATGACACGAGGATCCTGCCTGAGTTTCCAGGCCAGTTGCCCATACCCCACGTCCACGGCGTAAACCTTAGCTGCACCAAATTGAAGCAGGCAGTCTGTAAAACCACCTGTTGAAGCACCGACATCAAGACATACATCATTATGGATATCGATTTCAAGATATTTCAATGCGTTTTCAAGTTTGAGAGCACCCCGGCTCACATAGGGGAAATCCGGTGTATTGATCTTGATATGGGCATTTTCTAAAACTTTTGTCCCAGGTTTATCAACCATACTGGAGTTAACAAAAACCTGCCCTGCCATAATAAGGGCTTGAGCCCGCTGACGGCTCTCACACAATCCCTTTTCAACGAGGAGTATGTCCAAGCGGTTCTTAACCGCTTTTTCCATTTTATCCATGATGGTGAACGAGACTCCTGGCTGCATTTACGATGGATGAGGCATCAATGCCGTATTTTTTTCTCAGTTCAGTCTGAGTTCCGTGTTCGACAAAGGTATCATCAATGCCAAGACGGCATACAGCAAGCCCTGTTATACCGCTGTCAGCAAGACATTCCAATATGGCTGAACCGAAACCGCCGTGCTTCACATGATCTTCAACAGTGATTATTTTGTTGATTTTACCGGCATAAGCAAGGATCAGTTCAGAATCAAGCGGTTTGACAAAGCGGGCGTTGATAACCGTTGCCTTGATGTTTTCCCGAAGAAGCTCTTCGCGAGCATTGACCGCTTCACCAACAGTTCTTCCAACGGCAAGAATAAGGATATCTTCACCTTCAAACAGGACTTCACCTTTACCGACAACAAGAGGCTCGATATTACCATCAAGTGCAACACCTTCACCTGCGCCCCGGGGATATCTGATCGCAACAGGTCCGGAATGGTCCACAGCTGTTTTCATCATTCTTCTGAGTTCATTCTCATCTTTGGGGGACATGACAACCATGTTGGGAATCATTCGGAGATAAGAGAAATCAAATAATCCGTTATGGGTATGTCCGTCTTCCCCGACAATTCCACCTCGATCAATTGCAAAAACAACCGGTAGTTTTTCGATACATACGTCATGGATAATCTGATCAAATGCCCTTTGAAGAAAGGTGGAATAGATGGCAACAACGGGTTTAAGACCTTCGGTGGCCATACCTGCGGCAAATGTCACTCCATGTTGTTCGGCGATTCCCACATCAAAAAAACGATCGGGAAACAATGAAGAAAACTCAGCAAGCCCTGTTCCTTCCGGCATTGCGGCAGTAAGTGCTATGATTTTCGGATTCTGTTTTGCCAGTTCAATCATGGTTTTCCCAAAAACCTGAGTGTATGAGGGGATTTTGTTCTGGGATTTTATTGCATCGCCTGTTTCCACTTCGAATGGGGCCACACCATGAAAAAATGTTGGGTTTGTCTCAGCAGGTATATAACCCTTTCCTTTGGTTGTGGTGACATGAAGAAGAATGGGTTTTGTGATTCCTTTAATGTTTTCAAGGATACTGATCAGATGATCAAGATTGTGACCGTTGATCGGCCCCATATATTCGTATTCAAAGGCTTCAAAAAGCATTCCCGGCGTGACGAATGTTTTAAAGGATTCTTCGGATTTTTTTGCAAATTTATAGATATCATCTCCGATCATGGGAAGAGACTTGAAAAACTTTTTAAATTCGTCCCGAAGATCATGCAGGTATTTTGCTGAAAAGGTTCGGCTCAAGAAAGAGGAGAGAGAACCCACATTTTTCGATATGGACATTTCATTGTCATTAAGAATGACCAGTTGATTTTTCCATTCACCACCGGCATGGTTCAAGCCTTCGAAAGCCAGGCCGCCTGTCATGCTTCCGTCTCCGATGATAGAGATGACCTTACCGTTTTCTCCTTTGATCGCACGCGCACAGGCTATTCCATACCCGGCAGAAATTGATGTGCTGCTGTGGCCAGTTGTAAATGCATCGAAACGACTTTCACATATTTTGGGAAAACCGGCAATCCCACCCAATTTTCTCAGTGTATTAAACTGTTTGCGTCTGCCGGTCAGTAATTTATGGGCATATGATTGATGCCCAACATCCCAGATGATTTTATCGTGTGGGACATCAAAAACATAATGGAGTGCAATGGTGAGTTCAACCACACCCAGACCGGATGCCAGATGCCCCCCGTTTTTCGACACGGTATCCACTATCATCGCCCTTATTTCTTCAGCAAGTACGGGAAGGTCTGTACGCTTCAGCTTTTTCAGGTCTTTTGGACTATCTATATGATCTATAAACCTCAAATTTATATTGCTCCTTATCGATTACGCTCAATGATGTAGCTGGCGATGGCCCGTAACGGCTCAGCCCGTTCGTCAAATATGGATAGATCGTTCAATGCCAGTTGCACACATTCCTGTGCAAACGCCTTCGATTCCTCAAGGCCGAGAAGGGAAGGGTAGGTGGCTTTATTCTGATTCTGGTCCGTGCCTGTTGCTTTACCCATGAGTTCCGGGTTCCCTGTGACATTCAAAATATCATCGGCTACTTGAAAGGCAAGACCAATCCGGGACGCATAACAGTCTAATGCGGTGATCTGTTTTTCGTCAGCACCGCCAAGAATAGCACCGGTTTTAACGGCTGCCCTTATCATGGCGCCTGTTTTTAGATGATGAATATTTTCAAGTTCCGGACGGGTTAGAATCTTTCCTTCGGATTCCATGTCTCGCATCTGTCCTTCGATCATTCCCTGTTCACCAGCTGAATAGGCAATTATATCAATAAGTTTAAGATAAAGCACTGCATCATTCGTATCTTTTGAATCCGATGAAAGAATCTGGAAGGCAAGGGTAAGCAACGCATCACCTGCAAGAATGGCCGTGGCTTCATCAAATGCGATATGACATGTGGGTTTGCCTCTTCGCAGTTCATCGTTATCCATTCCAGGTAAATCATCATGGATCAGAGAATAGGTATGGATCATTTCAAGAGCACAGGCTGTGGTCATACATGTGGACGTGTTTCCGCCTACAGCTTCCGATGCAGCAAAACAAAGAATGGGCCTCAATCTCTTACCGCCGGAAACAAGCGAGTATTTCATGGCTGAAACAAGACGACCTGAACCAAGGACAGGGCGATCAATCATTATTTCAAGATTTTTTTCAAAAATCTCTCGCTTGGAATGGAGGTATGTTTTTAAATCGAACATAGTGCAATTACCCGATCAATAATAATTTGTATTACGATTCACCATCGTTGAAAGGCACTTCCGAAACATTGCCATCGCTATCCTGAACAAGCATCAGAATTTTCTTTTCAGTTTCATCAAGCATCTTTGAGCACATTTTCGAAAGTTTAATACCTTCTTCAAACTTTTTGATAGAGTCTTCAAGTGACAAGTCGCCGGACTCCAGATCCGAAACTATTCTTTCAAGCTGCTCCATGGATAATTCAAAATTCTTTTTCGCCATGTTCGATAATTCCTTTTAAACCCACGCGGAGTGATCCACGGGACAAGATGACTTCAAGTTCCTGGTCTTGAACAAGACCAACGGGACTTGTTACAACTTTTGCACCAGGGATGGTTCTGGTTACACTGTAACCACGTTCAAGAATGGATAAAGGGCTCAAAGCCTCTAACTTTACCGTCAATTCACTTAAACGAACGCGTCCGGATTGAATTGATGCGGTCATCCGGCCTGTCAGTCCATCGTTCAAATGGTTTATCTTGACTCTGTATTCCCGATTTTTTTTCAAAGGGTTAAACAAAAATAGCTTTTCAACACGCCAAGACATTAAATCTTTTTTATGATCTATGGTCTTATGGATGATTCGAATCAGTCTTTGTGTATAATCTTCAACGGTCATTCTCAGGTCTATAATTCTACGTTTTGGATCAATGAGTTTTTTAGAAATCATAAACAAATGATGTTTTTGTGCTTCAATTCGACCGGACATCCTGTTGATAAGTAGAGCTTTCAGCTTCGAAATCTCAGAAATTAATTCTTTTTTGACTGGGACCACCAGTTCTGCTGCCGCTGAAGGAGTAGGGGCTCTCAAATCGGCTACAAAATCACAGATGGTGTAATCCGTTTCATGACCAACGGCTGAAACAACAGGGATTTCAGATGAAAATACAGCCCGGGCAATGGTTTCTGAGTTAAATGCCGAGAGGTCTTCAAGAGAGCCACCGCCACGGGCAATGATAATGAGATCTGATAAATCTCTTTTGTTAAGCATTTTGACAGCCGAACTGATTTCCTGTTCCGCCTGATCTCCTTGAACTTTGACAGGGACGATTTCAAGAATCACAGAAGGAAATCGTCTGTCAATAATATTCATGATATCATGGATAACAGCACCGGTGGGGGAGGTGATTACGCTGATTCGTTCGGGAAGGTACGGGATTTTTTTCTTATGCTCTGTATCAAATAAACCTTCCTGAGCAAGACGTGATTTAAGTTGCTCGAATGCAAGCTGAAGAGCGCCTGCTCCTTTGGGCTCCAGAAATTCAAAGACCAGCTGATAGGTTCCGCGCGGTTCGTAAAGGGACAAACGAGCCATTCCGGTGATCTGAAGACCATTTTCAAGCTTGAATTTCAGGTGATGAGCAAGGTTTCTGAAAATGATGGCGGAAATCTGCGATCTGGAATCTTTCAACGTGAAGTAGAGATGGCCGGAAGACGGTTTGCTGAGATTGGATATTTCACCCTGAATCCAGACAAACGGGTATTTATCTTCAAGTAACGATTTTATTTCAGACGTTAAACTTGAAACCGTGTAAATTTGTGATTGTTTTTGTTCACGGTACAAATGACAGATACCTTCAAAGCATGTTATTTTAACCCAGGCTATGCTTGAAAGCTCGTAATCTAGCACATATGCCCTTATTAAAAAAGGATTTTGTGTATGGGGCGCTTATGATTTTACCAGGCTCTGCAAATCAACCCTTTAAGATAAAGTCCTTCGGGAAAATTCAGTGCAATAGCATGGTCATCCGGCTGATGAAGGTATCGGATTAGAGAAACCTGACGTTTGGCATCAATCGCCGCATCAGCCACAATCTTTTGAAAAAGATCGGTTGAAATATGACCGGAACAAGAGAATGTGAAAAGATAACCTCCTTTTGAAAGCAGTTTCAATGCAAGAAGGTTGATGTCCTTGTATCCACGTGCTGCCTTGTTCACCTGATGGGAAGTGTGGGCGAATTTGGGTGGGTCCAATATAATAAGGTCGTATTTTTCGTTTTTATCACGCATGGTTCTCAGAGTTTGAAAAACATCGGCGCAGATTGTGTCATATTCTTCTGAATTACAGCCGTTTATTTCAGCGTTCTGGCGGAGAAGGGATAGGGCGTTTTCCGAGACATCGATGCTGGTGACCCTTGCAGCGCCACCTTTCAAAGCCCAGACACTGAAACCTCCTGTGTATGAAAAACAGTTCAATACCTTTTTATCGCGTGCATAATCACTTAAAATCTTGCGGTTTTCTCTTTGATCAATATAAAATCCCGTTTTATGGCCATTCTTAACATCTACATGCAAACGCACCCCATGTTCGTTGATGATCACAGAATCCGGAGGGGCTTGGCCCCAAAGCACACCGGTTCGCTGAGGAAGACCTTCTTTTTCACGGGATTCGGTGTCCGAACGTTCATACACACCAGCAAGATCGAATCTGGACACCAGAAGGGAGATGATCTGATCTTTCCATAATTCCACACCAGCAGATAAAAACTGGCAGACAAGATAATTATCATAATGATCAACAATAAGCCCCGGAATACCATCATTTTCAGAATTGATCAGTCTGTAAGCGGTTGTTTGTGTGCAGGCCAGATGGCTTCGAGCATCAACAGCCTGTTCAATTCTTTTTTCAAAAAAAGAACCATCAATACATTCGTATGGGTTAAAATCCCATATCCTGATCCGAATCTGAGATGACGGTGAATAGGCTCCAACACAAAGATCGGCACCATTTGAAGATTGAACAATAACTGTATCACCGGATCCCGGATTGCCTTTGATTTTTTCAACAGCTCCTGAAAAAAGCCAGGGATGCTTTCTATGAACGGATTTTTCCGCTCCGGTTTTTATGATGACTCTTGGTATTTTTTTTGGATCTTCCATGTGGGGCAACTCAACCGTTAAGATTATTTTAAACATATCCATTATTATCAGCAGAGCTTATATATCAGAAGGTACGCTTAAATACACAATGAAAGATCGGTAATATGAAATATTTATAACTAAGGCTGGGTAAACGAATTTGTTATTTAATGTCTGATAAGATATATTATGTAAACTTTATTAAATGCATTAGTTTTAATTCTAACCTCTGTCATTCCTGTTGCAACTCTCTAATCAGAACCAATCTTGTATTTTCAAACCTTCTATTCTTCTAAATTCTGATGTGTTGTGTGTAATTAGCGTGTGATTACCCGATAATGCACTTGCTGCGATTAAAACATCATAGGGGCCGATAGGTGTACCATTTTTCTCCAGTTTGGCACGGATTGAAGCTGCCATCATAGCTTCATCGTAACCGAACGGGATTATCGTTATCAGATCTGTAAGCTGTTTTAACAGTGCCCGCCTTTTATCAGGTGATGTTGATTTTTGTATTCCGAGTTCCAGTTCAAAAAGAACAATTGCTGGAATTGCAATCTCTTGAGGCATTGTGGAAAGGATATTTTGTGCAACATTCCCCATGCCTTTAAAAAAAAAGCTCAGAATGTTGGTATCCAGCACAAACATCACATCTCCTCCCGCAGACTATCCTTTCCCTCACTTTGCCGAATTTCATCCAATGTGGGAAAATCATTCCAGGTTCCAGCCATCTGAATGATGCCTTCGGGCCATTCCTGCAATGACTTTTCCTTAATCAGATTTGCAATCCACTTGCTCTTGGACATACCAGTCATTTTTATAATCGTATTCAATCGTTTCTCTGTATCCGGATCAATGTATATTGTCACTTGTCCCATTGCATCCTCCTTTAATTAATTATCGTATATGTTAACATATATGTTGATTGAGAACAACTTCATGATTTGTTTTTTTCAATATAATCACGCAAAACAGGAACGATATACAATGAATCAAGTGGAAATGAAGAGATGGCTTGAGCAAGCAGTTCCGTCTTTTCGCGCAGTTTCACATGTTTATCCATATAATAATGCCATCTGCCTTCTATTCTGCATAACCCGCTTTTGACAACCAAACCGGGCACCCTAAAATTTTTTTCATAGAATAAAATATCGAGTTTTTCAGCAAGTTCTTTGAGCAGCTTATATATTTCATCGTGTTTCATAAGTATAAATTAAACTGTAAAGCTTGAATTTTAATCCCTGTGTGTTAATTTATTGTCCTGAAGTGTTAAAACAGTAAATATCATAACACGTGTTAATTCTAAAGATAAAAATACCGGAGGAACG
>JBAZWJ010000010.1:0-105206 GCA_041660385.1 Desulfobacteraceae bacterium
GATGACGGGGAAGCCATGTACGTTGTCCGGGAGGGGACGATCAAAATCGTTCTTTCATCCGAATCTGGAGAAGAGATCATTGTGGCCCTGCTCAAGCGTAACGATTTTTTCGGCGTTATGGCCATGCTGGATGGCGAACCGCGCTCAGCTGATGCCGTATCCATGGGGCAATCGGAAATCTTTGTTCTGGGCCGGAATGATTTTCTGTCCATTCTCCAGTCAGATATGAATTCTCTTAAAACCATACTTTGCGACCTGTCACGGATGATCAGAAAAACAGACGATCTTCTGGGGGATGTGTGTTTTTTTAACGTTTCGGCACGTTTGTGCAAAAAGCTGCTGGAACTTGCAGAAACTACAGGCGTTTCAGAAGGGAAGCGTGTCGTTCTTGATATCGCCCTGACTCAGAAAGAGCTGGGGGATATGGTGGGCGCAACCCGGGAAAGCGTGAACAAAGAACTACGGGTGCTTCGTGAACAGGGGCTGATCGACATGGAAGGAAGCCGGATCAGAATTGTTGATGTGGACGGCCTCCGAGGCAGAGTTTATTAAATGATAAACGGTCAATCTAACCGGTTAAACTTCGATGTCTTCCAGATCCGGCAGTTCGTTTTCTCTGGCCATTACTGTCAGTAAGGCCATCATGATGTAAAGAGCAACAGCTGAAAGGCCGCAGGCGAGAATCGTAATGAGTTTGATCAACATGGTTCCTCCTTTAAAGTGTTTGATATCGTTAAAGTCAGAACCACTTTAAATCCGGTCCATGAGGATTATATGTGGGCCAGGTCAGTTTTTGGTTATCATGATCGTTCAGCTATCTTATTCCAAGTTGCAATCGATATGATACTGAAGCTGGGGCTCCTGTAGCGGCGGGTTCCAAACCCGCCCGGTGATTGTGTCATGATGAATGCAAATTGGACTTTGGAAGAGGCTGGGCAGCCACCCTCCTTAACTTTGATGGCCTCAATTTCTTATCCAGACAGGTAGCTTGGCCCAGATCCGCATTCGTTGGGCATTTTTATTTATCTTCTTCTTTATCCTCGATTTTTTCTTTTTCTGAGTCTTTCAGAGACGTTTTAAAGTTCTTGATTCCTTTTCCAATGCCGGAGCCGATTTCCGGCAAACGACCGGCACCGAAGATGATAAGAACGATAACCAATATCAGAACAAGTTCCATGGGGCCTAAGCCGAACATACTTTTCCTCCTCGTCCATCGAGCGAAACGCCGATGTTTGATTCCAATGTCAAATCGCCAATGTTTGTCAGCGTAATCAGCCAGAACGCAGCTAATAGCACCGTCCGGTTGTGCACGACATGTTGCATGTCTATGTTATTATCCGTTGCTTAACGGACGCAAAACCATAGCACCGGGGCATTATGGTGTCAATCGGATGTTCGATGCGTTGAGTTGGTATGATGACATGCTGGATTTGTGGCTCAGCCCATCTTTGATATCTATTGTATTCTGATGGATATAATCGTTGTTCATCGTTCCGCTTCTCTATATAATAAATCATGGCTGAGGAATCCTCGAAATGAAGCTATGTCAGGAATACTTTTGGATGTGATAAAAGAAACAAGCCGGGCGAGCTGTCTTTTTTTGTTTTAGACATCATTCTGGCAGAGGGAGATGGTATGAAGATCACTGTTGCCGCAGTTATGGTTTTAATATCATGGAATTCCGCAGTTTTTTGCCAGGAGGAGTGCCGTGAGATATCCCTTCATTACCACGAACGGGCTCCCTATTCATACGCGACTCTAAATGGAGTGTCAGGGCTGACGGCGACTCCTGCTGAAAACGCTTTTAGAAAGGCGGGAATTCAGTTCAAATGGGTATTGTCCCCGGCGAAACGGCAGTTCGTGGCCATTGAAAATAATACGGAATGTGATTGTGCCATTGGATGGTTTAAAAATGCTGAACGAGAAAAAATCGTATTCTATACCGAACCCATTTATCAGGACAAAGCCATAATAGCTATCGCCAGGGCGGCTAATGACCTCGTAAAGAGCAACAGGACTGTAGAGTCAGTTCTTTCAAATCCAAAACTGATACTTGGCACCAAGATCGGGTATTCTTATGGTCTATTTCTTGATTCGAAAATAGCTCAGATTAAGCCGGTTATCGACACGACAACCGGCGAAAATATCGTTATTCTTAAAAAAATCTATGGCAAACGGAATGATTATTTTTTTATTGCACAAGAAGAAGCCGACAGTCTTATTAAAACATCGGGACTTCCGAAAAGTTCATTTAAATATGTCACGTTTTCCAATATGCCGGAAGGAGAAAAACGTTTCATCATATGCAGCAAAAAAGTGGGGTCAGCTATCATTGAAAAAATAAACATGGCGATCCTCGAACAGAATAAAAAATAACCATACGGCTTTAACAGTGGCCGTGGCCATCGGCACACGAATAGTCACTTTCTCGGTAACGACTTCAAGTAATTGATGGGTGGTAACAGTAATCCATTGTGTCAGTGTTTATCTGTGGAAAAGGTCGAGACAACGGTGAACTGGCGGTGGCCGTCTGCACCGGTGAGGATAGAACTGCCGTAGCGCAGCCAGGCATGGGCGGAGAGTTTATCCGGAATTGTTTTATTTATAGCTACGCCAAGATACACTGTGCCGGGGATGTTCCGGCGCTTCAGCATCCATTGACCAACAACAGCCTGGGGCAGACAGACGCTTTGCCAAGGGGTGTTGTTTGCAGCTGATCGGACGGCCTGGCCGATCAGCCGTGCAAGACGAAAATCGCTGCCGCTGATGTCTGGACCGGATTCGCTCATGTGGGTGCCTATGGTTCTGGCCAGCCATTTGAAGGGAAGGGTGAGAACCAGGAAACGTGCAAGGCCGAGAAGTAAAAATGCCTCAATGAGAAGGAGTCTCTCAATTCGAGTCCTTCGACGCCACTTGGAAGGGGCGCTGAAAATATAGTTAAACCATGTGGTGATCATTCCAATTTTCATAGCAGATTAGTATACAATCTCCCCATTTTTATCCACATACCCGAACCGGCGCATGATTTCCTGATGGTCTGCCACAATCTGAAGGGCCTGTTTTTCGTTGAGCTCTTCACGCCAAGAGCCTGTTTCTCCTTTACGGAAGAAACTGCTGGATGACGCGCTTTTTTCCTTGAATCCTTCCGACTCTTCCTGCTGTTGCACAATATCGAATGAACTGAACGCCAGGGCCTTTCTGATCTGATCTTCGGTGTGGGGAAGCTCTGCGAATCGTACGGCTCGTTCAAATGATTCAAAGGTGTTAAGCTTCATGTCTTCATAGCGGAGCACGCACACCGGGAACGGTGCATCGTCGATCCAGCTCGTTACATGACGGCTCCATGAGAGCAGTTTCTGCCGTAACTGGTTGTACAGCCGGTCTGGTTTTCCACAGAAGGTAAGAGACTCTTTTGCCATTGTTGATATGGAGGTATCATAATCCCAGCCGCTGTGATGGGCAAAGGAAACCGCCACATCCAGTGGATTTCTAATAAAATAAAGTGCGCCGGTTGTTGCTTCCGAAGGGATAAGGGGTGTGTTATCGACTGTGAGTGTATAGGCGTCGTGGATTTTCATGTAGTGCTGTTCTTCGGCGTTCGCGGCAAGATGGATGTATATTTCCGGTCGAAGGCGGTCGATTTCATCAGCCGTCAGGTCCGATGCTTCGAAACCCAGGAGATTGTCAGCGATACCCCTGGCACTGGCAATGGGCGTTTGCTCCAGTTCGTTGATGTTTGCGGGAGAATCTCCATCACGAAGAAGGTTGGTCAGAAAAACACGGAACCAGGTATTCCCTGATTTAGGATAGGAGGCAAGCCAGATGATGCCGCTCATGACAGAACCCTCGCTTCCACGGCGTCCATCAGCTCATTGAGCAGAAAACCCTTGTTTGGCCTGACAGCCCGAAAGACGTTGACTTTGGCCGCAATAGCGGCGCATTGCTGAAAATGGTCTATTTTTAGCCCAAGACCTTTAAGAAAATTCAGTCGGTACGTGTTGTCAATAAAGAGATCCACTTTTTGAGCCCCCTTCAAAACGGTGATTTCCAGCCGATTCGTGTTGGTTGTTTCAAGGGCGAAGAAAGCCTTTATGGGGATGGGGTCGGTCTGAACAGCGTCAACAACAGGCATAAAATATTTTTCCAACCCATGACGCCAGCGAACACTTTGAAGCCCGTTTCTGTCCGTGTCCAGTTTTTTAAGCACATCAGCCCACAGCTTGAGGCGGGGAAATCCCGGAATCACCGAAGGCCGTCCATGGGTTGTTGTCACGGCGCATACGTCATCGGCCAGAAAAGGGTAGCCGCGAAGGTGGAAACCGGCTGTCAGGGTTGATTTTCCGATGCCGGATGGTCCTGAAATAATAACGCTCTCTCCGTTTACAACAAGAGCTCCCGCATGGAGCACCAGAATGCGGCGTTGATGAAGAAGGGCTCCCATGGCTGATCCCATTAAAAAAACCAGGATATCGTCCTCATGGGCGCTGTTCTCGGGCATGATGGTGATACGGTTGCCACTCTGAACATAATAGGTGGCCACACCATCAACACGAAGAAGAACCTCTCCCGTTCCAGCCTGGAAACGGACTCCCTTGAACTTTGGATTTTCAAGTCCATCGGGCGTTTTGCCATAAGTTATGGCCACGTCATGAATGACGTCCAACTGGGATTGGGGCGCCGGAAGAGATGGCAAAGGAACTTCCGAGCGAATAGTGAGTCCGAAGGTATGATATGTATCCGTCATAAAAGATTCGATGAATCCTCCTGGATGTTCGTGTGATTTGAGTTATGGGTTTCGATGTATTTCAGCCAGCCATCCACAGAGGCCACTGAACGGATATTCCTGTTGAACTGAAATCCTCTATCATCAGGCTTGTCTCCGACACGAAAGCCGGGCATCTCCTTGATCTGTCGCGACAGTTTCTCAGTATCAACGATTTCACGGAGCAAAGGATGAAGCTCTGGCACGGAGAGTTGGGCCGGCATTGAGATATCCCCTGTGTCAAGCGCCATTGAGGGCCCCATGTATTTTCCCTTTTTCCATGTGATCATGTCCGGTACCATTTTGTCAATGGCCCGGCGGTGAAGATAGCGCCCCATGCCACGGAAAAAATTTTCTTCTGATGGTACAGACAAGAAAAACCGGACAAGACGGATATCCAGAAGGGGCCAGCGGTATTCAATTTTCCGGCCTGCCGCCATCAGGGTGCAGTTTTCCATCCGTGTTGGAACAAAGGGGAGCCAACGTTTTTCCAGAGTGAACCGCTTGAGATCAGTATACCCTGCATCAAAGCGTGCGCTTTCGAAATAGCGCTGTTCAAGTCCCTCTTGTCTGGCAAGATCTTCCCGGACGATCTGATGGGGCCAGCGTTGCTTGAACGCTTCATAAAAGCGGGGATTGAAAGAAGGCGACTTGAAATTATGTGATTTCATCCGCCTCAATTCAAGTCTGATCATCCGCAGAAAACGGATCGGAGCGTAGCCCGGCAGAATATTGAAAAGTTCCCTGAATCGTCGCTGGACGATCATTTCAAGAGGGACCAAATAGCCGTGAATCGTCGTGCTGAACTCATCACCACCAAAACCGGAGAGCAATGTGCGTATTTCCAGTTTTTCAGCAAGTCTGTAAAACGGCTCATGGCTGGTGGCGTTTCCATGTTCCACAGGGTAGCCCAGAAGATTCAGGGCTCGGCTGGAAATCTCATCCTGGTCTTTGTTTCTGCCAGTGAAAATATGGTTGTTGGGGAGATGAAATTTTCGGCTCACCGCAAGGATATGCCGGGGTTCCAGTTCGGAAAAGGCAAAGCCGAAGGTGTGGAGGCGGGACAGATCAGGGTCGAGCAACCGGGCAACACAGGCGGTGATGGTGGACGAATCAATACCTCCGCTTGATTCGGAGCCGATGGCGTAATCGGAATCCATGCGACATTTGACGGCAGTTTCAAGCAGCTCTTTATAAGCGTCCACATATTCCCTTGAATCGTTCAGTTTAAGGGCAGGGGTGTCAGACAGTTGATCATAGGGCCTCAGTTGAATACTCTGTGTTGTGACGGTAAGGATATGGGCGGGCGGGAGTTTTTTAATGCCCGAAAACGCCGTTCGATCAAAACTCATGGACAGGCCCATCAGATATTCCGGAATCCATTTCCTATCAACGCACAAGGGCACCGACTCAAGACCCTGAAAAGCGGCAAGGCTCGTTGCGCAGACAAAAACATCGTCGGATAAGAAATAGTAGAGGGGGCGAACCCCCATGTGATCTCTGCCGCAGATAATCGTCCGTCGTTTTCTGTCGTGAATCACAAAGACAAAATCGCCGATCAGATGGTCAACGCAGGCGTCACCCCATTTCAAATAACTGTTCACGATCAAAGCCGTATCACTTATACCCGGCAATTCTGACGGGTCAATCTCAAGTTTGCCGCCCAGATCCTCGCGGTTGTCAAGTCTTGCCCAGGATGCCGCCGAGATTTGACCTTGGACGTGATCAAGAGGAACCGGTTCCATCTGTGACCGGGATGTATTCCAATGAATGCACTGAACCAGCAGACTGTTACCCTTGTTTTCCAGAAAACCGCTTTTGTCAGGCGGAGCACAGGGCATCAGGCGGCGTATGATCGCTTGGGGATCTAAGGAATGTGTGTTTAACGATTCGCTACGTTTAAAATAAAAGAAAAACAAGAATTCATTCTCCAATCAGTCCGCCGAGGATGATCTGCGGTGTTTTTGTCCCCCATCCGGTGTTGCCCTCAAGAAGATAAGGGCCGCTGGGTGTTATAACATAATCCCAGGCAATGGCGTACACATCAGGAAAAATAATATGGGATTTCAAAGCGCTGTCTGCGAGGCTTGCCCAATATGGAACGATAAAATCTCCCATACGGGCTACCAGAGTATCATACCGGGTCTGTGCGGTGTTCGGCAGATGCCCATGGGGAAAAGGCATTACGTGCCCTGAATTCGGATTGATGGGCAACATGATGTGAAAAAAAACAGCTTTGTCTTCATTGATGGGAATTTCAAGGGTTGCACAGTAACACCGTATGCCGTAACGGGGATGCTTTTCAGTGATCACCCGAACGGTGACCGCTTCGGTTGCCCCGCACAGTTCAGCCAGGGCGTGGTGATTGACCATAAAAGGCTGAACCAGAAAATCGTCACGTGACAGGGCATCCTGAATAATTTCAAGAGAGGAAATCTGCTCTTTTACGCCGTTTCTGGTTGAAAAAATGGTGTATTGCCCGCCCTGGTCATGGGCTGATATCACAAAGGCGTCTCGGCCGCCCGAGCCATGGCGGGGTTTGCAGAAGAGGTGGGGGTGCTTTTGAAGAAAACACCCCGGATCAAATAAGGACCCGCGAGGAAGAACAGCCAGAACCGGCACCGTGGGCACCCTGGTTTCGCCCAGTTTTCTATTCGACAAGTACTTGTCCTGCAACAGCGATGACAATGTGGTATTTCCACCCAGATGACGGTTTCGCCAGATATGATATGCAGGAAGTTCATGAGTGAAGACGTAATCCCAGATGCTTCGATCAGGTGGGTTGCCGTACAGTTTGAACGCCACTATCTCTAAAGGAGGGACGCAATGGCAAAGGCTCTGGATTATCAATCGTCGCAGGAGTTCGGTGATGGTAATGCCTTCTTTTTTAGCGATTTCATGGCCTCGAAACTTCACCACGATAAAACAGCGACGCCAGCCAGAAAACAGAACCCACCGAAGCCAGAGAACCCCTTCAATGAAAAAAAACAAGACCAGTGGCACGAACATAGGTTTTGCTGTAAGCCAAATGTTTCGGTGAATCCTAATGTTTTCGGGTGGGCGGGGGAGAAGGTATCGCCAATTGATCATTCCATGGGGCAGGTCTCGATGGAAAAAGAACCGATCAGCAAAAGCAAAAACATGTTTCATGTTATATCCCGCTGACTACTTTTATTCTCATTCGATTTCAAGAAGATCCCGTTTTAGATTCTGATGGGTTCCGTTCCACAACTTGGAATTAGCCTTTTGCTCTAATGGTCATTGCACCTGCACGATTCCGTCTGCATTGAGTTCTTCGAGAAACGCCAGAACGTCGCGTTCACATGTTTTACGATCCACATCGAATTGTAATAAAAGAGCGTTGATCAGATCCGACACGGCCATGGGTTTTTCAATCAGATCCCACACACTTCGGCCAATGGAATCAAGCCCGTAGTAATAGCCTTTTTCCATGCTCATCATGACTTTTTCGTCATCGATATCACTGGCCACGATGTCTTTGTTCTGACTGATTATGCTGTTTGTTGATATGATGTTACTTTTCATGGGTGGTCCTTGAATTCCGGGCAATGATTGCTTGGCAGCGATTGCGCTTGTCATGAGTTAATGAATGATCTTTAAAAGGCATGGGATAGCACACAGATCGTGGATCATAATAGTCATGATGGACCACTCGCCGTAGACTCAGTTGGAATAGTAAAAAATTTCCCTTCCGTTTGATTGTGTCGAGCTCGTCTTAATATCGGTCGGTGCCAGGGCCGGGGGGGCGAAGATGGCGGTTCGGTAATAATATCGTTAGATTTTTCGATGCCAATTTGCGGTTCACGAATCATGATGTCTCCTTTTTTATCTGCAAATGGTGTTCGGCAGTTATAGCGGGCGTTTTTTTGGTTTACACGTTAATCAGAAGATGAATTAATTATTAATATAAATGATTATGCGTGTCAAGGTGAATGGCCGGGCAAACAAGAGCAATCGCATATCTATATGGCCCAGAGTTAGGACTTCTTAAAAAATAACCTGAACATCTTGCATCTCAGCTATGTGCCATCTTTGGTTGTGACTCAATCACAAAATCCTCGAAGCAGCCCACTACTCCTGTGGTTTTCTCAATCGCCACAGCCGGACCCGACCCAAATCTGAGCGTATTTTTGTTTTGAAATCAAATTGATAGGCAATTCATTTAAAGTGAATTATTATGTTGACACATTTCCCTTGCTCTGTTAATTTTTTTGAAATCTATTTAGAAGAAAGTGTAAATCCATTCCAAACGAAAAGGCTAAGTCACCGGAAGGTGATGGCGCAAAGCAGCGGGTCAGACGGATATTATAATCCATGACAGTCGTGCTACCGAAAATGGGACAGGGTTTTAAAAAACCACTTATGACGGATGTCCCATGGGCAGAGGCAATTCAAAAAATCTGTTCGAACTTGAGAACCTTGAACCAAGGATCCTGCTTTCAGCTGATCCGGTGATGGGATCTCTTGCCGCTGCTGCGCCCATGGATATGCTGAACACCGGTACGACCCAGGCCGTTGAAGAGGTGTCGGTCCGGGCATCGGACAACCTTTCTTCCGTTTCTCGCCAGAACATAGCCGATTACAAACCCTCAGAAAGCCTCTTTGCCGGATTGGGCCTCGAAGATGGGGACAGTTCAGAAGACGTTTCCGATAACACAGGGGCCGTTTCCAATGGAAACGATCTTACTGTTTCCGAAAGTCAAAATCTCCGGAACGCTCTTGATGCATTGGCCGATGTTTCGGGCCTTCTTGAAAAAATCGGCATAAACAACCTCCAGAACTCCTCGAAGGGCCTGACGATTTCAGATCCTGATTTCAATGTGCAAGAATTCCTTGAAAGCCGGGTTAATACGGCCATTTATGACTACTTATTTAACAACGGACTTGATCCTCCCGATGGCGCTGATTTAACATCAATTATCCAGGAAAGCTTAAATAATGTGAACGGCGGGGATGAACTTCAATCCCTTTATAGTGTTGATCGCGTAACGTGTTCTTATGATGCGGAAACCAATGCAATTCGCTTTGAGTTGACCCTCAGTGTAACACGTGACGGTGAGTTGCGTTTTAATCTAAATGGCGGAGCACAATCCCAGGGGGATGTGTCAAGTTCGTATCAGGCGCAGTTGACGATTGATCTGGCCTGCACCCTGAACCTTGAAGGGACTGGTGTCTGCCATGTGGACAGTCTGCGTCTTTCCATCGGGATTGATGCGGATGATTCGGCTTTTGAGCAGGACAGCCGTTTTGCCGAACTTCTGAAAAATATCGAGCTTGGAATTGATCTTTCCCTTGCCGACACGGATCTTGTTGTAAAAGACATAGCCGCCGTTAAAGGTGGCCTGACTCTCGAACATGTGGATGTGAATCTGGTCAGCCCGGATGGTCTCCATTTTGTCAGGGGTGCAGCGCTGAATTTTATTCTGAGTGCAGATCAGGACGGAATTTTTACGTCTGCCGGTTCGGATGAAACTCAGGATTTTTCTGATCTGGTTGTTGACCTTGTTGATGATCAGGCCTTTGTACCGGTTTTTACTGTGGCACACCATGACACCCTGACCGGTTCATGGAACGACAATTCACGTTTAAACGAAAATGAAACCGCACCTGCCAGCCAGGAGGCGGATTTTGCTGTTGTTGCGAATGATGGAGCAAACCTGACCGGCGACGCATCCGTTGCTGGAAACCATGACTTTTCTTATATTCTTAAAGGATTTTCGGATCATTCCCACGTTGATAGCACCATTGACATCAACACAGGGCTTGTCGCAACACTCCACTTTTTCAAAGGAACCCTGACTCTTACCGTTCAGGGGCGAACCATCGAACTTGTTATTACGCCGCTTTTCAGGGAAGCTGAAAAGACGGCTGATCTTTTTTTAAACTCTGACGCTGATGATTTGGTTCAGAGTGATGCCTCTGTGGCAGATTCCGGCGTTGAAAGCGTATCTTTAGATAGCGCGTGTTTTGCGGCTGACGGTTCTTCATCGGTTATCGAACAACTGGCCGTTGCCATCACCGAACGGGCAGGGCCTCTTGATCATGTGATTGTGTCTGATCGTGACATCCTTCCATCCAAAAGCGTGACAACGTTAAATAACACGGCGAATGGTTTTTCAACTGCCGTGGTTTACAAAGCCGTTTACGATTATTTCAATGACGCTGTAGGTCCTCCTTCAGCCAGCAAGATATCTGCCTCCATTTCCGGCAACGAATCCAGTCTTAATGAAGCATCTGATAAATCAGCTGTTTCAGCTAAAAATACATCCAGTTCAAACAGTATAAAACTCACACCCGAAACCACCGTTGTGGCCGGGGAAACCCTTGTGATTGCCGAAGGTGAAACCCTTTCCGGCTGTGGAACCATTGTGGGCAACGTGGTGAACAACGGTGCGGTGAAACCGGGTAATTCTCCGGGCAAGATCACCGTCACCGGAGACTACACCCAGTCAGCGGTTCTTGAAATCGAAATCTGGGGATCGAATCAGGCCACGTTAAACGATCATACCGGCGCATACTACGATTATCTGGACATCAGCGGAACCCTTTCCTTTGAAGACGGAGCCACCTTGAAGATCATCGTTGGAAACGCCTTTGTTCCAACCGTGGGCCAGACGTTTGAGATCATCACTTTCGGTGCCCTTGAAACAAATGGTGATTTTTCAGCTTACGAAGGTCTGGGTGTTTACGACGCAGACCACACCCTGATCGCCTACCTCAAACCGGTGTTCGAAAACAACCGGCTGATTCTGCAAGTTACCGATCCGATGGATGACGTGACTTTGACCGTTGACGATAACGCAGCCATGAAAGATCAGCTTGCATCGTTCATGGCAGGCAAATCTGCCAGTGTGGCCATATCCGGTTCATGGGAAATTCTGGGCCAGACCCTTGAAGGTGATTTCGAATTTTCCAGGGTGGACGACACGATTCTTGTTGATGCCACGGTGACCAGGCTTGAACTTTCTGCCGGAACAGGGGCTGACGCTGAGAGTCTTGCCGTGTTCTCAGGAACCGGACAGTTCCTTGTTAACGCAGACGGCGTGGCGGCACAGTTCGCACTTACCATGGAAACCGGTTCTGCCATCAACGGATTGGGCTTTGAAGCAGGCGGCACCTTCACCCTTGCAGTGAACACCACCGGTAAGACCGTGACAAAAATCGGTTCAACCACCCTTGATGAATTCCTTACGGTGAACGCTGACGGCGATTCCTATTTCAAGGTGGAGTTTGACGGCAATCTTACCATCCAGGGTCAGGCCATTGAAGGCGGATTCACATTTGAGAAAAGCGGAGACACCCTCAGTGTCGCCGCAAGCATCGACTCCCTCGTGATCAGTGCGAGTGAAAAAAACGTTCTTCAACTTACCGGAAACGGCAGTCTCATTATAACCCATACGGGCGTCACGGCAACGATGACCGTTTCCTTGGCCGATGATTTTTCATCGGATATCACCGGTTTTTCAAGCAGCGGCACATTCACCATTTCCATTGATACAACGACAGTGGGCAGCGAATATCTGAGAGTCTCCCTTGCAGGTTCTCTGATCGTTTCAGGCCAGACTCTTTCAGGGACGTTTGTTTTTGAGAAAGAAGCGGATGCGGTGACCGTATCTGTCACCGATACCCGCCTGTCTTTCCGAGACGGAACAACGGATTTCCTCACAGCCCAGATCGCGTCAGCCACGCTTGTCATTGATGAAGCGGGTGTTGCCGGAATTTTTGACAATGCCTCGGTGGCATTCACCATTCCAGGATTTGCCATAAGCGCCACCACGGTGGATGTTCAGATCAACACACGCAGCGAAAGCGCTGATGTGGATGGCGTCATACTTCCCGCCGGACCTTATGTGAAAATGGTGGTGACAGGTGCAAGTCTTACCGTTGACGGATTGGCAGCCCAGCCTCTTCTGGGGGATTTCTATTTTAACCAGGGCACTGTGGATTCCGAGACACTCACACGGTTTGCCGTGGCCAATCTGTCCGTCACCATCGGCGGTCAGACCCTTGAAAACGGAACCGGCGCTTTTGTGATTACATCACACGGTATTGCCGGAGTGGTTTCAGGCGATCTCCAGGGCGGAGCCGTCAATGCAAGTCTTGGACTTCGGATCAACAAAACAGACGGCCCTGTGGATGAAACCTTGGTGATTGGTTCAACGGTTCATCGCATCGTCTTCACCGCAACGGAAACCGATGTGTTCAGCTTTTTCGGCAGTGGCCGGATCATGATCGGTGATTTTGTGGTGATCGAAGGCAGTTTTGTCATTGGAGGCGATGGCAGGCTTTCTGCAAGCAATGCCAGCCTTTTCTTAGGGGACGGTCCCGGCATTCTCGATAACGGTAACATCAATCCCAATGCCATGGGCGTTCTGCTTGCAAGCGCTTCTTTCTCACTTTACAACACGGCTCCCGGTCTTTTCGCCCTTTACGCCCATGGTGACGTATCGGTTCTCGGCATACCCGGTGCAACCCTTTCAGGCAGCGCCACCATCCTTTTCAACAACACGGGATCGGATCAACCCCTCACCATGCCTGACACTTCCTCCCATACTGTTGAAGATGAAGCACGATCCTTTTCAGGTGATCTGACCCTTTCCGTCCTCGGCCAGAGCTTGAGCGGTCAATTCTCATTTTCAACCTCCGAAGTTTCGGGAGCCATTGAAATCGCCGTAACACAGGGTGAATTCGAACTCTCCGATGCATCAGGCACTCTCGCCACGTTCACAAACATCACAAGCGCCATGCTGATCAGTGGCAACGGCCTTGCAGGTAACCTCAGTCTTGGAACAACCCTCGATATGGGCGGACTTCATTTTGCCGGAGCCGTGAGTCTATCCATCAACACCACACCAACAGCCGTGAGTCAGACCTTTGTTTCCGGCACGGACACCATCATTCTTGACCTTGAAGCCGGACCGTATTTCAGAATCGATATCACCGGCGCAACCCTGATTATAAATGATGTGAGCCTTTCAGGATCTTTCACCATCGAACGGACCACCACCACGGCAGGCGCAGCCATCGTAGCCGTGGCTTATGACAACGGCAGTTTCCACCTGGGTGACCATCTGGTGGATATGACATCGGCTCAAGGGATTTTCGTGATTTCAGCCGCAGGCATTGCCGGAACCATCACGGCTGATGCAGCCCTGACC
Organism: Desulfobacteraceae bacterium; assembly: GCA_041660385.1. GTDB lineage: Bacteria > Desulfobacterota > Desulfobacteria > Desulfobacterales > Desulfolunaceae > DYJE01. The sequence goes on from JBAZWJ010000010.1 coordinate 13,942, forward strand.
CACGCGGATCTCAGCCTTTCAGGCACAGTTGCACTGACGGTGAACACCACGGATCTGGCCGTAGCGAAATCCATGACAGTTGACGGTGAAACCGTCAGTCTTTCACTTGAAAAAGGCGTGTATTTCCGGTTAATCGTAACAAACGCCGTAATGACGGTTCTGGGTGATTTCAACCTCAGCGCCGACCGTTTTGTGTTTGAACAAAGCAGTGGCGACACAACAGAAGTCAATGTTTCCGGTGATAACCTGTCTTTCAGATTCCAGTTGAACGGCAAACGGATCATCGGACTTCAACAGGCTGATTTCTCTTTTATGCTTTCAACGTCGGGCATGGTCGGAGCCGTGGCAGATGCCACTCTGCTTGGACCTGAGTTCGGCGGAGACATTGCCTTTACCGGTACGGTCCATCTTCTGATCAACACCACTAATGAAGAGAAGACCTTGACCGTGGGCAGTCACACCATCACGGTGGCTGCGGCATCTGCGGGCAGCGCCTATGTCCGGGCCGAACTGACATCTGCGATTATCACCGTCATGGGCAACAGTTTAAGTGCGGACAGCCTTGTTTTTGAACAGAGCGGAACCGTGGTAAACGTTACCGGTTCAAACCTTGATTTCGTTCTCAGGGCCGGAACAACGCGGATCATCGCGTTTGACGATGCTTCTTTTGCTTTTAGATTCACCGAATTCGGCATGGCCGGAGCTGTTTCTGTGGCAGCGTTCCAGGGCCCTGATCTGTCAGACATCACCATCACCGGTTCACTCCATCTTCTGATTAATACCACCGAAACAGCCCAGACCTTCACCGGTGTGGGCGGCTCAGATATCACGGTTTCAGCGGCTGCCGTAGATTCAGCCTATGTCCGGGTGGAAATAAGGCAAACAGCGGTTGATACTCCTGCCAACCTCACTGTTCTTGGAAACAGCCTCACCGCAGATCGTTTTGTGTTTGAAAAGAGCGGCACCACGGTCACTGTTTCCGGCGACAACCTGGATTTTCTGCTTCAGGCAGGCGGCACACGGATTTTCCGTATCAACGACGGTGATTTTGAATGTGTCTTAACGGCCCATGGCCTTGCCGGTGTTGTGGTCATCGCCGGTTTTGACGGCCCTGATTTTTCCGGTATCACCGTGGCAGGTGGCATGACCCTCATTGTGAACACGGACACCGTGGCCCATGATTTTACAGTGGGCGGGGAAACCTATACGGTTTCAGCACCGACCAGCGGCGGCTACCTTTATATAAAGGTGGATGAAGCCACACTCACTATTCTTGGAAACAGTTTTACAGCAGACAGTCTGACTTTTGAGCGGAGCGGTTCCAACGTATTCCTTACCGGCGAAAATGTGGGCCTGACGTTAAATGCCGGAACAACCCGGATCATCGGCATATCCCATGCGGATTTCGGTTTACGGTTCAGCGCAACCGGCATGACCGGCGCACTGCTGAATGCCCAGGTGCTTGGACCGGATCTTGATGACATTGCAATCCAGGGGACCGTGTCGGTTCATGTGAATACGCTGACCTCAAGTTCAACGATCCAGGTTGCAGGCGAAAGCGTCACGGTTGATGCGGCCACGGGCAGCGGTTACGTGCGGGTGATGGTTGAAAACGGAATATTGACCGTTTTTGAGAATACGCTTTCCGCAGATTATTTCAGCATTGAACTCAGCGGATCAACGGTCACCCTGACCGGTGAAAATCTGGATTTCAGACTTGCCGCAGGAACAACCACGGTGATCGGACTTGAAGACGCGGATTTTGCTTTTGTCTTCAGCCAGAACGGAGTTGCCGGAGCCCTGGTTCACGGAACGCTTCTCACCCCTGATTTCGGAGATGACATTGTTCTGGGCGGTGACAGCGCTGTGCTTGACGTGACCCTCAACACCACAACCCAGGCTTATGCGGATCTGGCCGGTGTGGCTGTTGAAGCAGCCGATGCGGGAGGGTTCTTCATCCGGGCCGGACTTACAGACGCCTACCTGAAAATCATGGGTGTTCAGGTGGATGCCGACAGCTTCACCTTTTCTTATAGAAACAATGCCGCAACCGGTGAAAATCTGGTGGACCTTTCAGCGGTAAACCTCGGCCTTTCCATGGGTGACGGCGAATCGGATTTCCTTACGATCACCAGCAGCACCGTGGCCCTGACATTCAGCGGCGCGGGAATCACAGGTCAGATCAACCAGACCACAGTTCTGGCCCAGGTGCCCGGCGTAACCTTCACCGGATTGTTTGACGTGACCGTGGATACGGCCAGCGCCACAGATAAAAAGATCGTGATAGTCGGGTCAGGTGTGAGCCTTACCCTCGTTGACCAGACCCTGGCAGGTAATTTCATCATCGAACAACTCACCGATGAAACAGGTGCACGTGTGGTTCGGGTGGCAGGCAGCAGCCTTGCCCTTAACCTGGGCACCATGGCCGGAGTCACAAACGGTTCAGGGATGTTTGTTTTCAACAGCCTGGGACTTGCAGGGTCGTTCACGGCCTCGGCCTATTTCAACCTGCCCGGCGTGAGCCTTGCCGATGCAAGCGTCACCGTGGAAGTCAACACCACCGCCGTTCCTGTTTACGACAGCATGGTTCTTGACGGAACAACCCTGAGTCTTGCCCTCCCCACCGGTCCTTTTGTCCGCATCCAGGTGACGAACGTGACCTTAAGCATCAGCGGAACAAACATCACCGGTGATTTCAGCATCGACCAGAGCAAACGGGCCGATCTTTCCACCATTACACGCATTGCCGTATCAGGAGCATCGCTCACTTACGGTGGCAACGGCATCACCCATGCCGAAGGCGCGTTCATTGTTGTGGCCGAAGGTCTTGCCGGAACCATCGCCGGTGAAGTTTCGCTGGTGGGTGACGGTGCAACCGGCGGTTTCAGCGCAGGCGGCAGTATTGGCTTACGGATCAACACAACGATACTGTCTTTTAACGAAGATATGGTCATCAACGGCAACACCATCCATGTGGCGTTCACCGCACCAACCGAAGCGGCCAGCGGCGGAATTGCCTATTTCATGCTGTTCGGTTCGGATCTCACCTTGAACATCGGCGGATTCGTGACCATCGAAGGCAGCGATGTTCAATTCACCAACAACGCATTTTCCGGTTCGGGTTTGAGCCTGTTCATGGGCCAAGGCCCGGCCAAGGTTCAGAGCGCCACTGACCCGGATGTGGCTGTGATCAGCTCGTCCGCCAGGGGGTTCCTTCTGGACAATGCCACAGTGGGACTTTACAGAACAGCGTCCAACACCTTCGCTCTTTACGCCGAAGGTCAGGTTTCCATTCTGGGTATCTCAGGTGACGTGGCTCTCACAGGCACAGCGATCATCCGATTCAACAACACCGGTTCGGACCAGATTCTTTCCATTGCAGGCGGCTCAACCAGAACTGTTGCAAATAACGCCCGGAGTTTTGCAGGCAGCCTCAGTCTCAATGTTCTCAATCAGATTCTTGCCGGAACCTTCTCCCTTGATCAGGTCACAGCCGATGACGGTTCCACCTATTTCTCCTTGTTCTTCACCGATGTGACCCTGGATCTGGGCGGCGTGGTCGCTGTTACCCAGACGGCTGGCCAGAGCGGGTTCTTTGTCATGAATACCTCGGGCATCGCCGGAACCATGGCGGCAAATGTCACTGTGGACGCATCCGATGACGTGACTTTCGGGGCAGGTTTCAGCGTGAGCGTGAACACCATGCCCATGCCGATGGAGAAAAGCGGAAGCCTTGAAATTGCGGGCGTGACCCATGATTTCTCCTTCGATCTTCCCGCCGGTTCTTATTTCAGGGTGGCCGGAGAAAATATCCATCTCGACATTTATGGCCAGACACTGAGCGGTGACTTTGCCCTTGAACGGACCCAGGCCGGTGACGTGGCTGTGATCGCAACGAATGTGTCTTTAAGTCTTGGAACAGGTGACACAGCCCTTCTTGAAGTGACAGACGGCGAAGGCATGTTTGTCATCGACGGTTCCGGCCTTGCCGGTTCTCTTGGAATCGCCCTGTCCGTCAACGCGCCCGATGTCAATTTCACAGGGTCATTCAAAATCCAGGTCAACACCAGGGCAACAGCCATTGACAGGACCTTTACCCTTGGCACAAAAACCATAAATATCGACTACACGGACACGGGTTTCTTCAATGTTTCTGGAACAGATGTGGCCCTTGGCATTGCAGGTCAGAGCCTTTCAGGTGATTTTGACTTTAACCTGAAAACCGGAACAGCGGCTCAGATTACCCTTTCTTTTGACAACGTGGCCTTGAATCTGGGTGACGGCAGCAGAAATCTTGTCCGGGTTACCAACGGTCACGGGAATTTTGTCCTTTCAGCAACGGGTTTGAGCGGTTCGGCTACGGCCAACGTCTCTCTTGATCCTGTCACAGGCATCAGCCTTACCGGTTCTTTTAGCATTGCCATCCACGGATCGGATCTTACGGTCACGGGCGGAACAATCGGAAGTCCGGTGAATGTTGAGATTGCCGGTCAGACCCTTTCAGGAATGTTCAGCTTTGCAAAAACATCGGATACGGTGATCCTTATCGTCAAAGACGCCAACCTCAAATTCACAGACGGCGCTTCGGTTCTGGCATCGGTATCTGACGTGGATGGTGCGTTCATCGTCACAGCCCAGGGTGTGGCCGGACGTGCCCAGGCCCATGTGCTGGTGGAAATCACAGGTTTTGTTCACCTTGACGCAGGCGTGGCCCTTGCCATCAACACCACGTCAAATGCGGTTTATAAAGTTCTTGATCTTCCCGATGGCGACACCGTCCAACTGGATGTCCGGGCCGGACCTTTCTTCAGACTGGAAGCCACCGCCGTTCAGCTCACCATCCTGAGTCAGACCCTTACGGGCAGTTTTATCATCGAACAATCCACGCTCCTTAACGGAGATTCCATCCTTTTCTTTATCGCCAGCGATGTGTCGGTCAGCCTGACCGCAGGTTCTGTGACAGTATCCTTGACCAAAGGCAGCGGCGCTTTTGCCCTGACCAAAGCGGGTATGGCCGGTTCGGCATCGGGCGTTACAACACTTACAGGTGTTGACAGCCTCGCCCTCACCGCATCCATGTCGGTGGATGTGAACACCGGAATCACCGTATCTGAAACCATTGAAAGCACGGTTTTCGATTACAGCGCAAGCGAAAGCCATGTCCGGGTCAGCGGTTCGGCATCCCTTGTGATCTCAGATTTTCTTGATGTTTCAGGCACGTTCTATTTTGAACGGGCAACGGACGCCCTGGCCGCCACCGTGATCCGCATCGGGGCATCAGATGTCAGCGCGTTCCTTGGCGTGGAAGGTAAAGCGGGAATCGCTCTCACCGACGCAAGCCTTGCCATGATGATCTTCGGAAACGGAACCTATGCGGTCGATTCAAAAGGAACCATCGAGCTTGTGACAGCAGGCAATGTCCTTGCCCTGAGCGGCGCTCTGGCCATGAGAATCAACACCACGGGCCGGACCAATATCAACGAAACCATAGCCCTTGACGGAACGGATCTTGATCTGGTTTTCGGGGCAGGGGAATCGAATATCCGCCGTTTCGAAGGAATCAATCTCACCCTTTCAACACCTGTGGCTTCGCTGAAAGGCATATTTGTCTTTGAAAATGATGTGACAGATAACAGCATCATGGCCGTAGGCACGGGCATCACTTTCTTTGCCGGTAAAGCCGATGAAAGCCTGGGCGTCCGTGTGAGCGGGGCCACATTCGCGTTGTTTATCCGGGCTGACGGAGCTTACGCCTTCAGCGCCAGTGGAACGGTTGAGATGGTGGGCGTTTCCGATCTTACATTCAGCGGAGATCTTTCAGCGACCCGGAACACCCTGGGAACCGATGTGAACAAAACCATCACCGCAGGCGGCCACACCCTCACCCTGAACGTTGACGAAGATGTCAGCAGGCTGGGTGCCGATGCCGTGACACTGATCACGCCTATAGGGTCGCTCACCGGAAATTTCGCCATTGAAAAGAGCGGAACAGGGGACAGCACGGAAATTTTAATCGCCGCCTCATCCGTGAACCTGTTTGTGGGTAACAACGATGCAAGCATGGGTGTTTCCGTTTCAGGTGCCCAACTGATGGTTCTTATCACGTCAACGGGTTATGCCTTTGATGCCAGCGGAACGGCTCAGGTGGTGGGCGTCAGCGATGTGACCTTCTCCGGCAATCTGGGTATGCAGAAAAATACAATCACATCTGCGGTGAACCGCAGTATCACCGTGGGCGGCATCACAAAAACTTTGAACCTTGAAGCCGGTGTGAGCCGGTTCGGTGGAGACGATATCGAACTGACCGTTCTGGACCAGACCCTGTCCGGTTCATTTGCCATAGAAAACAACGGAACCCAGGTGACAATCACGGTTTCGGATGTTCATATCGGATTGGGTGACGGAACAACCGAACTGATCGGAGCGGACATTGCTGCCGGAACGCTCACCATGAGCGGAGGCGAAATAGCCGGAACACTGACCAACGCCACGCTTACCGTGAATCTCACCGGGATCTCTTTCGGTGGTGTGTTCAATGCGGAAATCAATACAGCCACCGGTTATTTCAGACTGGCAGGCGGAACCCTTGCAGATCCAGTGGAACTCACCGTGGCAGGCCAGACCGTTTCCGGCCGGTTCGTCATCGAACGACTCACCACAACTGAAGGTGAAAATGTGGTGAAAGTATCGGCCACATCGGTCAGTCTGTCCCTTGCGGCGGACGTGGTCACCGTGACCGACGGTCAGGGAGCGTTTGTGATACTGGCCACAGGAATCGCCGGAACGATCCAGGGTGATGTGGCTCTGAACGTCACGGGACTTCATACCAGCGCAACGTTCAGTCTTGAAATCAACACCCTTTCCCTTGCCGTTTCTGAAACATTCAGCTTTGACGGGGCAGACGACATAGTTCTCGCCCTTCCCGCCGGTCCCTATGTGAAGGTGATTGGCAGGAATGTCAGCGTGACCATCGGAGAAAGCGGAGCGCTTGCCCTTACGGGTAATTTCTCTTTTGAACAGAAGACAGTTACCAGCGAAACCATCACCACCCTGGCTGTGACAAACGGCTCGTTTACTTATGACGGCAACGGTGTCACTGGAGCGGAAGGTGCCTTTATCGTCACATCGGGCGGCGTTGCTGGAACCGTTTCCGGTGATGTGGCTGTGGCAGCCGGTTCGTTCAGTGTGGGCGGAAGTCTTGGATTGAGAATAAATTCCACGACCACGGCTGTGGACGAAACGGTGGTTCTTGACGGGCGTTCCATCAGCATCACGTTCAAGGCAACGGAAGTTGCATCGGGCGTTGCGGGTAGCACCACACCGTTCTTCCAGATTTTCGGGGCGAACATGAGCCTCAAAATCGCCGACTTTATCTCCATCGAAGGAAGTTTTGCCTACACTAGTGCAGGAAGTTACCAGTGGTTTGCAGGTCTGGGACTTGAAGTTTTCTTAGGCGAAGGCCCGGCACGACTTGATAACGGAGATATCAACCCATCAGCATCCGGCGTTCTTCTCACCAATGCTACCGTGGGTCTGATCAAATATTCGGCCACCGGATACGCCTTTGTGGCCAGAGGCACCGTATCCCTCATCGGAATCAGCAATGTGACCATGACCGGTACGGTGACGGTCCGCGTGAACAACAGCGGGCAGGTTGTGAATGAAATTCTTGAAATTCCCGGTGTGGACAGCGACGTGGTTCTCAAGTTCGAAACCACGGATCTTGTCCGAAGCTTTAAAGGCACCGGCCTTGAGCTGACGATTCTGGGCCAGAGCCTCACAGGTGATTTCGCTTTCAGCCAGTTGACCGTAGACCCCGACGGAACGCCAGCTAACGGTGATGAACAGCAGGCCGTTGAAATTTCAGCCGCACATGTTGCGTTGAGTCTGGGCGGCGGTGTTGTGTCAGCCGAAGAAGGGCAGGGTGCTTTCCTCTTCACATCGGAAGGTCTTGCAGGCCAGCTCAGTGTCACCGTTTCAACGGACATTCCCGGGCTCGCCTTTGCCGGAAATTTTGCGCTGGCCGTGAACACCATGGGACGCAGCGTATCGTTTACCTCGTCCCTTGATCAGGACATCAGCCTCGCATCCGGGCCTTATTTAAGAGTATCAGGTACAGGCGTCACCGTTTCTATCTTAGGCCAGAGCCTTTCAGGGGACTTCTACTTTGAACGGATCACCAAAGCGGACACCAGCACCATCACCCGGATTGCCGCATCAAACGTGATGTTAAGTCTTGGTGACGGCAGCACGAATTTCGTGATCCTGTCCCAGGGCCAGGGTTCCTTTGTTCTTTCGGCTGACGGCATTTTCGGGAAACTTTCAGCCACTGTAACCGTTGAGAACCTGCCCGGCGTGACCTTTGCCGGGACATTCGGTCTGTCTGTGAACACCACAACGTCGGCAGTGAACGAAAGCTTTACCGCAGACGGGAAAAACATCAGCCTGATCCTTCCCGCCGGTCCCTATATCCGCATTGACGGCACAAGCATGGGCTTGACCCTTTTGGGCCAGACCCTTTCAGGGGATTTTGCCTTTGAAAAAGTTGTGAATGAAAGCGGCGCATCCAAGGTCCGTCTTGGTGCAACGAATATCCGGTTCAGCCTGAGCGACGGCGCAAACGATCTGGTGACCTTGAGCAGTGGTAAGGGTTCCATGATTCTCACAACAAGCGGGCTTGCCGGTGAGCTTTCAGGCTCGGTCGCCGTGGCGGTTCCCGGACTGACCGTTCTCGGTTCCTTCACCGTCCAGGTCAACCAGACCGGTTCGGCTGTGGATGAACGACTTGAGGTGAACGGCAGTCTGATTCTTCTTTCCCTGCCTGCTGGTCCATATTTACGTATTGCCGGTGAGGATGTGACGGTCACTGTTTTTGGACAGACCCTTTCCGGCGATTTCAGTTTTGCCAGAATCGCAGGCAACATCGACTTTACCATGACCGATGTGACACTGGCCCTGGGTGACGGCAGCGTAAATCTTGTCACGGCGTCCCTGCCTTCCGGCGTGATCCGCATCACAAGCGCCGGTGTGATCGGCACCATCCATGGTTTCAGCGTGGCCGTATCCGTGGGTGATGTGGCCGTGGGCGGAAGTTTTGATCTGGATGTGGACACGGCGACCCTGGGCGCAAAACACCTTCGTCTTGACGGAACCGGTGTGACACTTACGGTGGCCGGTCAGAGTCTTTCAGGAAATTTCAGCTTTGAGACAGGCACCGCCTCAGACGGCAGCCGGATCGTGAAACTGTCCGTTTCCGCACTCACCTTAATCCTTGGCGACGGCAGCACTGACTTTGTTCAGATCACAAACGGCAACGGCGTCATGCTTCTGAACAGCCTGGGTATTGCCGCCCGGTTCAGCGTCAACGTGAGTTTCGACCTGCCGGGCATTGACGTGACCGGCGGTACGGTTTACTTCGAAATGAACACCGCAGAAACCCGGATGACCGACACCGGTCTTGGCCTTGATGTCCAGGCCGGACCTTATGTGCGGGTATCCTTGATCGGCGCGTCAGTCTCCATTGCCGGAAACACCCTGGCCGGTAATTTCTATTTTGACCGAAGCGAAGATGAAAACGGTCAGGCCGTGATCCGCATTGCCGTATCTGCTGTGACGGTCACCGTGGCCGAGCAATCGTTGACTGACGGTCAGGGCGCTTTTGTGATTAAATCAACGGGCGTAGCCGGTGTGATTTCAGGATCGGCCGCCATTGCCGCAGGACCGGTTGAAGCAGGTGGCAGCATCGTCCTTCGGATCAACACCACAGGTGCTGCGGTCAGCGAAAGCATCGATATCAATGGCCAGACCATCACCCTCACCTTCGGCGAATCCGAAGGAAATATCTTTGCCTTCTCCATTTCCGATCTGTCCTTAACCATCGCCAACTTCATCACCATCGAAGGCAACGTGAGTTTTGTGAACAGCGGAACCCGCAGCACATTCGCCGGTGACGGACTGATGATATTCATGGGCCAGGGACCAGTCCGACTTGAAAACGGGGATCTGAACCCTCTGGCCAGAGGCGTTCTCATCGCAGACGCTAAAATCGGCGTGATCCGCATCACCGGAACAACCACGACATATGCCCTGGTGGCCACGGGAACCGTGTCCATCATCGGTTTCAGCAACATCACCATTGTCGGCGAAGCCACGGTTCTGATCAACACCACCGGTCAGGCCATTAACGAAACCCTCACCATTCCCAACTCCACCGATGACGGAGTCACTTTTGATTTCGACACCACGGATCAGGTGCTTTCCTTCATGGTTCTGGATACCACCTTGTCCATTCTGGGTCAGAGCCTTTCCGGCGATTTTGCCTTTGATAAAGTCGTAGGCGGAGATCTTGCCGGAACCATGCGGATTTCAGCACGGAACGTGGAACTCAGCTTAGGGAACGGCGTTATCGGCATCACAGACGGCGAAGGGTCGCTGATTTTCACCGGAAACGGCATTGCAGGAAGCATGACGGCCACTATTACGGAAAACATCAATGCCCTTGATTTCACCGGTACGTTTACTCTGGACATCAACACCACGCCAAACGCCGTGAATGAAACCTTTATCTTCGGTGATGAAACCGTGACTCTTGCCATCCGTGCCGGGCCATACATGAAACTGTCAGGACAGAACGTGAGCCTTTCCGTTCTGGGACAGTCGCTCAGTGGGAATTTTTCCATTGAGCAGTTGACATCGCTTGCCGGAGCAAAGATCGTCCGGCTTTCGGCAGACGATGTGAACTTCAGACTTACAGCCGGATCAACGGATGTTCTCACGTTAACCGACGGATCAGGACGGTTTATCATCAGTGCTGCCGGTCTTGCCGGTGAACTGTCGGGCAATGTGGGTTTTGACATCCCCGGAGCCGTGACCTGCACCGGCAGTTTCAGCCTGAAAATCAACACATCCACAGCCGCCGTTTCCGAATCATTCACGGATCACGGGACAACCCGGACCCTTGATCTGCCAGCCGGTTCTTATTTAAGGGTTGAAGGCAGCGGAATCAAGCTTTCCGTTCTTGGTCAGACCCTGACCGGAAACGTGGCGTTTGAAAAAACCACCACCGCAAGCGGAACAAGCCTTGTTCGGTTGGGAGTCAGCAATATCACCATGAACTTCGCAGCAGGCGGCCTGGATCTGGTCACCGTGACTAACGGCCAGGGCGCACTGTTCATCAGCAGCCAGGGCCTTGGCGGTGAATTGTCTGCCACTGTGTCCATGGCCGTTCCTTCGGTTTCCCTGAGTGGAACCCTTAAAATCAAAATCAACACCTCCGCCGTCGCCGTGAACGAAAGTATCGTGGTGGGCGGTGTGCCTGTTTCGATTGTTCTTCCTGCCGGACCTTATCTGAGACTTGAGGGTTCGAACGTCAGTCTTGCCATTCTCGGCCAGACCCTTTCCGGTAGTTTCGCTTTTGAACAGAGTATGGTGAACAACGTCTCCATAATCAACGTCACAGCCGCCAACGTCACTCTGTCACTGGGTAACGGAAAAGTGACGTTAAGCAACGGCAGTGGCTCGTTCATCATGAACAATCTGGGCATGGCCGGTATCCTTGGCATGGATATGGCCGTGAATGTTCCTGGAATTACCCTGACCGGAAATATCGAAGTTCGGATCAACACCATCCAGACAGCCCAAACCTTGTCATACAGTGCGGCCACGGTTGTTCTTGCCGCCGGACCTTACCTCCGAGTGTCCGTATCCGAAACGGAGGACGGTACACCGGCAAGCCTTACTGTGCTTGGTCAGAGCCTTACCGGATCTTTCGCACTTGAACAGTCCGGCACCGGAACAAGCGCTGTTCTTCGCATCGCGGCAACGGATGTGGCCCTTACTCTGGCTGGCGGCATCGTCACCGCTGACAACGGATCGGGTTTCTTTGTTTTCGCCTCAACGGGCCTTGCGGGCAAGCTCGATGTTTCCGTTTCGGTCTCAGCCGGAGCCGCAGTTTCTTTCAGCGGTACTTTCGGTCTTGAACTGAACACCGGATCATCGGCTGTTGATCAGACCATCCAGGTGGGTTCATCCTACCAGACCCTGGCCCTTGCAGCCGGGCCTTACATTAAAATTTCAGGCACAGGCATCCGCCTCAATGTCCTTGGCCAGAGTCTTTCAGGCAATTTCGCGTTTGAAGAGTCCCAGAAAGCTAACGGCACGGCTCTTGTTAAAATTGCCGCCACAGCGGTGAACCTGAACGTGGGTGGCGGTCTTCTCACCGTGAAAGATGGCGAGGGCTATTTCGTTCTTAGCGGCGCAGGCCTTGCCGGAACCCTGTCCGTAACACCGACTCTCACGGTAACCGGAGTGAGTCTTACCGGTACTCTTGATCTTGAAATCAACAATACAAGCGCGGCCATCTCCGAAACTTTCACCGTGGCAGGTTTGTCAAAAACCCTGGCTCTTGATGCCGGACCTTATGTGAAGGTTTCCGGCACCGGTATTTCGCTCAATGTGCTGGGTCAGAGCCTCCGTGGCGATTTCAGCTTTCAGCAGAGCGCAACCGGCATGGATCTGACGTTCAGCAACGTTGAAATCGGAATCGGCGACGGCACCACGGATTATATCCAGGTTACAAACGGCACCGGCCATTTCACCGTAATCCGTGAAGGGCTTTACGGCGAATTTTCAGCCTCCGTGGGTGTGTCCATTCCCAATGTGGAATTTGATGGGGCTTTCACCGTGGCGATCAACAACACCGGCACAGTCCGCGATACCATAGACAACGGATTCAGACTTGAAGCAACAGGCGTGGAACTGACCGTGGCAGGCCAGAATCTTGGCGGCAACGTGATGATTGTTCAGACGGAAACTTCGGGTCTCGACGGGATAGCCGGAACAGCCGATGATGAAAGAGCCCTTGGGATTGCTTTGAGCAACGTCCACATGACCCTGGGCACGGGCACCATCGATTACGTGACGGTCACGGATGGCAGCGGAAGCCTTTTGATGAACGGCAACGGCCTTGCCGCTGATTTCTCCGTCACCGCCAGCATCGACAACCTGCCCGGCCTCACCATGAGTTTTACCGAGGTGAGAATCCAGATCAACACCGGTTCAAAAGCGGTGAACGAAACATTCGACATGCCCTCAGGAACCATTGCTCTGGCTGTCCAGGCCGGACCTTACATCCGCGTATCCGTTGCCGGAGCCGATTTGACCATGGGCGGTAGCGGTGAAGGCGCGGGCGTTGTCATCACCGGTGACTTCACGTTTGATCAGAGCCAGCGGGATAACGTCGGCGTCCCTGAAACCGTGACCCGCATTGCCATGGCCAATGTCAGCCTGACTTTCAGTGGCCAGGGATTGACCGACGGCGAAGGGGCTTTTGTGATCAAGACCGCCGGAATCGCCGGTTTCCTTTCCGGCAAAGCTTCGGTTGCGGCCGGCGGTGTGAGCGTGGGCGGAAGTTTCGGACTCCGGGTGAATAAAACGGGTGAAACGGTTGACGAACATATCGAAATCGCCGGAAGAACCTTTGACATCATTTTCACCGCTGACACAGACCTCTTCCAGTTCTTCGGCAGTGCCAGCATCAATATTGGCGGTTTTGTGGTGGTGGAAGGGAGCTTTTCAGTTACCAGCACACCGGCAGGCGAAACCCTGGCTGTGGCCGATGCCACGGTGTTCATGGGTGACGGCCCCGGTCTTATTGAAGGGGAAATCAACCCCACAGCCAAAGGCATTCTTCTTACAAACGCCGAATTCGCTTTTATCCGTCACGCTGATGCCGGTGCGGTGGGCGGTTACACCTATGCCTTCTACGCAAGGGGCGACATTCAAATCCTCGGCGTTCCCGGTGTGAGCCTGTCCGGTACGGCCATTATCGAAGTGAACACCACCGGTGCTGATGTGAATGAGACCATCGACATCGACGCGACCAACTCGGTTACGGTGGATGTGGATAACGGTGTGATGCGGTTCACCGGCAGCAATCTCGATCTGACTCTTCTGGGCCAGACTCTCAGCGGAACGTTCAGTTTTTCACGGCAGACCGTAGATGGTGCGTTGATCACCGTGATTCAGGCCGAAGACGTGAGTTTGAGTCTGGGCGGCGGTATCGTAAGCCTTGAAAACGGGGCAGGGGCCATTATGATCGGCAACGGCGGTCTGGCCGGAAGCGTTTCAGGAGACATCAACCTCACCGTTTCTTCGGACATCACCTTCGGCGCAGGCTTTGCGGTTTCCATCAACACCACGGCCAAAGCGGTCACCCTGCCCACGGCTGTTGTTCTTCCTGCCGGTCCCTATCTGAAAGTGGAAGCGGAAAACCTGACCATGACCGTGTTCGGTCAGACCTTGACCGGTAATTTCGCCTTTGAACAGGTCAGCGCCACCACCAGTCCCCAGAACCCCAACCCGGCAGGTTCCATCCTTACTCTTGCGGCCACCGATGTGGCGTTTGCCCTGAACGTGGGTGGAACCGATGTGGCAAGTCTTTCAAACGGCGAGGGCATGTTTGTCTTTACATCAACCGGTATGGCCGGGCGGCTTTCCGGCGACATCGCCTTCAACATCCCCGGCGTCACCGTGTCCGGCACACTGGGTCTTGCCATCAACACCACCGCAGCCGCCGTGAACGAACAGTTTGAGATCGCAGGTGAAACCCTCAATCTCACCCTGGTCAAAGGGCCGTATCTCCGCATTGAAGCCGTTGATGCCTACTTACGAATCATGGGACAGAGGGTTTCAGGCGATTTTGCCTTTGAACGGATCACCAACGATCTGGGAGAAAATATCGTTAAAATCGCCGCTAACGATGTGAGCATCGGCCTGGGCGACGGAACAACCAACTTTGTGAGCATCACCAACGGATCAGGCCAGATCGTGATCAGAACCGCCGGTCTTGCCGGTCGCATCAGCGGCACGGTGAACGTCAATATCCCCGGCGTGAGTTTCGACGGCGATCTGACCGTGGCCATCAACAACACGGCAGCCGTTGTCCATGAGAGTTTCGACGTGGGCGGGATAACCGTTGATCTTGACCTCGTGGCCGGTCCTTATCTCCGGGTGGAAGGCGAGAACTTGAAGCTCACCATCGCTGGCCAGACCCTTTCCGGCAATGTGGCTTTTGAACAGTTCATCAAATCTGACGGCGAACGAATCGTAAAAATTGCCCTGAGCGATGTGACCCTGGGTCTTGGCGATGGAACCACAGACATCCTGTCCCTTGAAATTACAGAAGGTGCCTTGCTGGTGACCCAGGCCGGTATTGCCGGTCAGGTGGAAGTCGCACTGACGGTAAACCTCACCGGTTTTGACGTGGCGGGGGCTGCGGTTCTTTCCATTAACAACACGAACCGGGTCATCGATGAAACCTTTACCGTGGGCGGTGAAACACTGGAACTTGACCTTCCCAAAGGTCCGTATGTCCGGGTGGAAGTCAGAGGCATGACCGCCGGAACACCGGCCACGATCACCATTCTGGGCCAGACCCTTTCCGGCAATCTGGTGTTTGAACAGACCACCAACAGTTTTGGTCAGAAACTGGTGAGACTGGGTCTTTCCGATGTGAGCCTTGCTTTTGGCGGCGTGGTGACCCTTTCAGAAGGTCAGGGATCGCTCCTTCTCACACCTGCCGGGCTTGCCGGAAGCATTTCAGCGGATGTGGCATTGAACGTGCCCGGTGTGACCTTCGCAGGCAGCTTTGCATTGATGATCAACAACACGGCCACCGCTGTGAACGACAGCATGGACGTGAGCGGCACCACCGTTTCCATTGTTCTGCCCGCCGGTCCATATTTAAGAATCCAGGGAACGGACATTGTTCTCAGCGTGGCAGGTCAGAGACTGTCTGGTGATTTCGCTTTTGAACAGTCCCAGGGACGTGTGGTGATCGTGGCCGCCAATGTGGGTCTTGGGCTTGGAAACGGAACCACGGATTTTGTCAGCGTCAGCGACGGTGAAGGGTTGTTCCTGATCACCAACGCAGGTCTTGCGGGAACTTTAAGTGCAAACGTCAGCGTGAACATTCCCGGCGTCACCCTGACCGGCCAGTTCGCCATTCTTCTTAACAACACAGGTGTGGCTGTTACCGACTCCTTTACCTTGAACAACGAAACCATCACCATCGACTGTGAGGCAGGCCCCTACCTTAAAGTGGATGTGACCGGCGCCTCTCTCACGATTGTGGGTCAGACTCTGTCCGGTAATTTCAGTTTCGAGCAGGCGACTACGGCAGCCGGGCGCGTGGTGAAAGTAGGGGCTTCAGACGTCAGCCTTTCTATTTCCGCAGGCGGAACCGATATCGTCTCCGTCACCGACGGATCAGCAGTTTTCATGATCACCAGTGCCGGACTTGCAGGCGAGATCAGTGCAAGGGTTACCGTGACCATTCCCGGTCTTGCAAGCGCATCGGCGGATGATGTGACCGTATCCGTAAACAACTCCGGTGTTGCTGTGAACACCAGTCTTGAAGTGGGCGGCGTCCCTCAGACTCTGGTTCTTCCAGCCGGTCCGTACTTGCGGGTTGAAGTTCTGGGTATGAACATCACCATTCTGGGCCAGACATTGACCGGTGATTTTGCCTTTGAAAAAACAACCACGGTCGCAGGAACAAGCGTGATCCGCATGGCTGCAAGCCATGTGAGTCTATCTTTAGGTGACGGCACCACCTCATTTGTCAGTGTGACAAACGGAGAAGGCGCGCTGCTTATCACAACCCAGGGTGTGGCCGGAAAACTCAGTGCTGATGTGGCCATCAACAATATTCCGGGTGTTACGTTCTCCGGTTCATTCGCCCTGTCCATCAACACCACGAGCGTTGCTGTTTCAGAGAATTTCGAGCTGGGAGAAAACACCATCGAACTGGAACTCCCCGCCGGACCTTATCTGAAAGTCGCGGGAACCAACGTGGTTCTTGGCGTGGCCGGTCAAACGATCAGCGGTGACTTCGCCTTTGAACAGATCACCGAAGGCACGGAAAAAACCGTCCGAATTTCCGCCTCCAACGTCAGCCTGAAACTGGGCGGTGGAGCCGGTGATGTGGTGACCGTGAACAACGGCTACGGATATCTGGTGGTGAAATCAAGCGGCATGGTTGGAGCCATTGGCGCAACCGTGGGCCTCAACGTCCCCGGCGTCACCTTCAGCGGCAGCTTCAATGTTCTAATTGTTAAAGCCACCGGAGCCATGAATGAAGATATCATCGTGGCCGGCGAAACGGTTACCGTCACCGCAGCCGCTGGCGATTCCTATGTGAAAGTGGAAGGTCTTGACGTTTCGCTCTCCATCCTGGGCCAGACTCTTAAAGGTGATTTCGCCTTTGAAAAGATTACTTCCGTCACAAACGGTGTGACCCGTAACGTGATCCGCATTGCCACTGCCAACGTGAGCATGGGCTTAGGCAACGGAACCACGGATTACGTGGTGGTTGAAAACGGGTCGGGTTCTTTGATCGTGACCTCCGCCGGAATCGCAGGTCAGGTCAGCGCGGAAATCAGCATTCAGAATGTCCCTGGCGTTGAATTCAGCGGGGCGTTCAGCTTATACATCAATAACACCCGTCAGGCCGTAAATGAAACATTCACCGTGGGCGGTGAAACCGTCACCATGGCTCTGGTGGCCGGTCCCTATCTGCGGGTGGAAGGCGATGATGTGGTTCTGACGGTTCTTGGTCAGACCCTTTCCGGTAATTTCAGCTTCGAGCAGATCACCACCACCGGCGGAGCCAAGGTGGTCCGAGTGGCTGTTTCCGATGTGACCCTTGAACTGACCAGCGGCGGTACAACTATTTTCAGCTTGAGCATCCCAAGTGGTGCCATGCTGATCACACCCCAAGGCATCGCAGCCAAACTCACCGTGGCCCCGGATGATCTCAATATCGAATCAGCCCTGACATTGAGCTGCGACACCATCACCTTTGAAATCAACACGCTGCCCGTGGCGGTGAACGAGACCTTTACCTCCGGCGCGACCACCGAACACATGGTGTTGCCTGCCGGTAAGTTCGTCCGCATTGTGGCCATGAACGCCGGAATCACCATCAGCGGTTACACACTTTCCGGCAACTTCTACTTTGATCAGGCCACCAATACCGCAACTGGCGTGAAAATCACACGCATGGCCATGACCGGTGTTAATTTCAGCGACGCAGGTCTTGGCGGAAGTATAAGCAACGGCCAGGGCGCACTGATCATCACAGCCACCGGCGTGGCCGGTCAGATTTCAGGCCGGGGTTCTCTGGGTGCTGCTGCCGAGGCCACCGTGGGCTTAAGAATCAACACCACCGGCGGAGCCGTGGACCAGACCATTGACGTAAACGGCACAACCATCATCGTCCGGTTCAGTGCAACGGAAACAGGATTCAGCTTCTTTGCAAGCGACATCAAAATCACCATCGCAGACTTTGTGTCCATTGAAGGGTCGGTTGTTTTCAGCGGCAACGCTTTCGCCGGTGAAGGCATCGAGATTTTTGTGGGTCAAGGGCCTTACCGGAATGATGACGGCGAAGTGAACGAGGACGCCATCGGCGTTCTTTTGACCAACGCAAAGATCGGTCTTGTTCGGTTTGACGGCGGCACATATGCCCTTCATGCCGAAGGCACCATCAGCTTTGTGGGACTTGACGGCATCACGGTGAGCGGCACCGGTATTATCGATGTGAACAACTCCGGTCAGGCTGTGAACCAGACGCTTAACATTCCCAACACCGACCGGTCCGTGACGGTGAGATTCACCACCACGGCCATTGTCACCTCGTTTATCGGCTCCATCGAACTGAACATCGCCAATATCCTTGAAATCGGCGGCACCGTGAGTTTCGGAAAGAAACCCACAGGTCAAGTGTCGGTGGGCCTTGCCGGAGCGTATGTGCGGATTACCATGGACGGCCAGGAATATTTTGAAATCGGCGGCAGCGCATCGTTCACCATCGGCGGCGTCGAAGGCTTCAAAATGGAGAGTTTCAAGGTCAACGGATTCCAGATTTTCGGTCAGGTGGGCATCGATACACCGGCAACCGATGCCATGGTTCTATTCCCAACGGCTGATCTGGCTCTGACCAGTTTCGGAAAAACAACGGTTGAGCTGGGCAAACTGGGTTATCTGATTTACGAACGGAGCGACATCGACGGGCTTTCATCAGACAAACGCTACATCGACGTGACCTTCACCGATCCCAACGGCGTGGGCTTGAACGAAACCAGCATTCTGGACTACACGCCGGAATTCACCCTCTCCATGAACGGTCAGGCGCTGACCGGCGTCACGGTGAACGGACGACCTGTGAAAGTGACAGGCGGACTGCCTAATACCTACAGATACACCATTACCGGCAATTTCAACCAGATCGGTGATGTGGCCGTGAACTTTATCTCAGGAAGCTGGTACGACAACAACGGCGTATCTAACTTTGCGGAAACGGAATTCTTCTGTCTGGTCAACAAAAAAGCTGACGGAACCCTTGCGGCTCCGGCTCCTTCAGCCACTCTTTCCTCGCCTTCGGGCGGCGAAACCCTGGCCATACTCAGCATGAACAACAAACGATACATCGACGTGACCTTTGTCACCCGCAGCGATTCGGCCATTGATGCCACCAGCATCAACGGTGACGAGTTCACGTTAAGCGGACTGGGCGTAGGTGACATCAAGATGATGGCCGGAACAGCCGGAACTCCCGATATTGTGGGCTCGCCCGTTCTGATTTCAGGAACCACCTACCGCTATTACCTGAAAGACGCCAACACCACCAATACGATTGATCTGTTCAAAGCCGGTGAAGTGGTGGTGACGTTCAGAGCCAACTCGTTCAAAACTGTGGACAACACATTCAACAACGCGGCTTCGGTCACCTTTACCCTGGATGCAACGGTTGTGGGACAAGCCTCATCCACCAAGAGCCTGAAGCTTGGTCCCCTTGTTCTCCAAGGCCCCTATGTGGGAATTGAGGACATCGGATTTAAAGACGGATTCCTGATGCTGACCATCGGCATCGGCGTTGACCGGGCCACACTGGCTTTTGGCGGCAACAGCGGAACAACCACAACAACCCAGCAGCAGAGCAGCGGGATCACAGCGGATCTGACCGGCGTTCTGGGAACCTTCGATTTTGGTGTGGATGTGTTCGGACTTCTTTCCGGCAACGTCCGAGTGACCGTTCCCGGCAACTTCAGTTTCAGAGTGGCTGGTCTTGAAGTGGAAGTACCCGGCGTTGTTCTTATCGAAGCCGAAGGCATCAAGATCGCCTTTGAACCGGCACCTGATGCACCGGTGGCTCCGGTTGATCCGGGCGCAGGGGCTACCGATGAAGCCAAAGCCGCATACCAGAAAGCGCTTACGGCTTATCAAAAATCTCTGGCCGCTTACCCGGCATTGTACCAGACTTACATGAACCAGGAACTTGTCCGGGTGGAATCGGCCAAGGTGACGTTCCCGTCCTTCGGTCTTTCAGGACTTATCAAACCTTATGATCCCAATACAGCAGTTGCCGGTGACGAGATCCCCGGGCTTGTGATCCGGCCCAATGGTTTCAAACTGGGTGTGGCTGAAATCGCCTATGGTGTGAATATTCCGGCACAGGCTGGAACCACTGCCACATCCGCTGATAAACAGATCCGTTTCGGCAGTATTCTGGAGTTCGACGACATCAGGATCGGCGTCACCAATTTTGGCGTGACTTTCGGCCAGGCCCTTGATTTTGACGGGTCCATCTATGTGGCGTCAGGCGGGGCCAAGTTCTTCCCCGGCAAACCCGTTTCCGCCACCATCACCGACAGGGCCACTGCTGATGATTTGAATTCCGACGGAACAATGAACACCGAAGCCCTTCGGATGGAACTGGAATTTGAAAACGGTCGTGTGGAAGCCTTTATTTTTAAAGTGGACACATTGGCCATTAACATCGGAACCTTTGTCAAAATATCTGCCGTGGGTTTCAACCTGGACACCGGAGCCGCAGCCGATGAAGAACTGATCGCCTTTATCTCCGTTGGGGCCAGCGTGAAAATCGGTTCCCTTGAACTGGGTGGCGAAGCACGGAATTTTGCCTTCCTGGGTGACGGAAGCTTTATCACCAAAAAAGGCTTTGGCGTGTTCCTGACCGTGGGTTCGGCCACCGGTGACAGTTTCAAATGGCCGTCATGGCTTCCTGTTCGTCTCACCGCCATCGGCGTTCAGTGGGATGATATTCAAAATGATCCGGGCGATTTCGTCATCACCCTGTCTGCGGCTGTAACCGGAATTCCCGGTGTTCCCGGCCTGAAGTTCTCCGGGGCTGTTGAAGGTGTGAAAATCGATCCGTCACTGCTTCTGGAAGGCAAGTTCCCCATTATCGATATCCAGAGCATCGGCGTGACGGTTGAAGGCCAGATGTTCGGCGGTGAGCTGAAAGGCGGTCTGGTGGGCGGCATCCTGAAACTGGACGCCAACGACAACATGATCGGCGTTTTCGACACCACCACCGTGGTGGCCAAACGGATTTTCTTTATGGGCATTCAGGGCGGATTCAGCATGCCGGGTCTGGGTGGTCTCACCATCCGTCTGGGCTTGAGTGAACTGGGGCCGCTTGGCGTGTTCATCAACATCGAGGTTCCCGGCGGTATCGTCCTTGAACCCAACACCGGTCTTGCCATCAATGATTTCTCGGCGGGCGTGGAATTCTTCAAGAGCCTGCCCTCCATTGAAAACGCCAAAGAACTGAGGAATTCCGCTTTTGGTCTGCCCACCAGTATGACGGCGGATCAGTGGCTGGTCTCCATCAAACAGCAGGTGGTCACCCAGTACAAAGCCACTAAAAATATGGGCGCAGGCGGAAGTTTCCTTGCCGCGTTCACAGCCCCCATGATGATCACCGGTGGCTGCAAAGTATACACGGCCTATGCGTCTCAACAGGTGTTCAATGGCGAAGTGATGATCAAGATCAGCACCGACGGCAAGTTCCTGATCACAGGAAAACTGAACTTCGCCGCTGATAATATCAGTCTGGGCGGAAAGCTGTACGCCGACCTTTCCAAGGTGGCTTCGGGCACGGTGCAGGTTTACTTCCTGGCCGATATCCCGGAACAGGTTCAACTGCTCACCATTTACGGCCAGCTTAAAATGGGATTCAGAAACGCTTCTGGCAAAGAAGTGACGTTTCTCTTGCCTGAATCAGACGTGGCAAACACGGTTCAACTGGCACCCATGGCATCCCTGGGTTATCCGGCCGATGAACATGTGGATGTGAACACCATCAATGCAGTTAAATCAGGCGGTAATTATTATATCGATGTGATTTTCAGCGCATCCACCGGAGCCACCCTGGACTACGCGTCCATTCTGGATTCAGCCGCCGAGTTTCAGCTTGTGGTCAAAGGCAACTCTGTCACCGTGAACGGTAAGCCCGATCCCCTGATTTCATCCATGGACGACAGCGGGCTTTTGACCTATACGATTTTGACGGCAGGCACGAATGAAACATTGACCGAAGCCATCATCCGAACAGGCGTCACCCGTTTCCGTTACACCATCACCGCAGCCGGGTTTGCTTACGGAACAGGGGATGTTCAGGTGACGTTTAACGCAGGAACATTCAAGACCCTGGATATCACCCTGGCCAACGGCAACACCATTGCAGGCGCTTTGAACAACAGCATGGCCCTGGCTTTTGTGGTGGACGGAGCCACAGCGATTCTGAACAACCCAGGACGGAAAAGCCAGATTGATGTTCGGACCCTTAATGAACGAGGGTACATCGATGTGACTTTCGCGGCCAGCAGCGGGAATACCTTAAATCTAACGTCCATCACGGATCAGAGCCAGGAATTCACGTTAAGCGGTGTGGGTGCGGGTTCGGTTGTGGTGAATGGTGCGCCCCAGAGACTGGTCAGTTTCGGTGAACTATACGGCACAGTGGCAGAAGTGAGCGCGGCCATGGCAGAGCAGGGGCTTACCGGAACACCGACTCAGACAGACACCTTCCGTTACACATTCACCGGCGCATTCCTGCCCGGAGAGGTAACGGTCCAGTTTACCGAAGGCAGCTTTACCGACAGCGGCAGCATGGCCAACGCGGCGTTCAACCAGATCTTTACCGTGAACGGAAGCACAGCCGATCTTGCCGATCCTTTGAACAACGGGACCATTGGAACCGATGTTATCAATGAACTGGGTTATATCGAAGTAACGTTCAAAGCCACCAAGGGCTATCTGGTGGATCACAACACCATTGACGGAGACGAACTGACGATCAAGGACAGTTCAGAAAATGTTATCGGCGTGCGCGGCAGCCCCGTTCGTGTGGGAACAACCGACACCTACCGATATTATTTCAATGTTCAGCTTGAGGAAGGCGAGTACACGGTGACCTTTGTTACAGGTACCTTTGGCGACTCAAGCGGAATGACCAACATCGCCGAAAGTGAAATCTTCAATGTGGAATCGGCACGGGCGTCCCCGGCTGATCCCATGGGCGGAGATATCGTTGACCGTGAAACGCTGAACGGTCGCGGATATATCGATATCACCTTTACACCCACCAGCGGTGCGGATGTTGACGCATCGTCCATCACCGATGCCGGTGCGGAATTTATTCTTACCGGAGCCAATGGTGAAAATGTCACGATCCACGGCAACGCCACACGGATCGAAGACACCAACACGTTCCGTTACACCTTTGATGGCCAGTTCGACACCGGGAATCTGACCATTACCTTTATCGCCGGAAGCTGGAACGATACCAGGACCGATGATGACGGCAACGCGGTCACCAATGACGGTGTGGCTTCCTCCGAAACGTTTACCATCATCACTCAGGCCGAATCCTTCTTTATCGAACTTTCAGGCGGAATTGAACTGAACGCTGCGGGATTCCTCGATGAACCCCTGATCTCTGCCACGGGAAGCGTGGTTCTTGAAATCGATGCAGCCCGGAAAGTCCTGGAACTCACCATCCAGAGCCAGCTCAAAGTCTATAAACTGGGAACCCTTGGCGCTTCCGCAGGCCGTTTCGTTCTGGATATGAGCAATCTGATGACAGCCGGTCCCCAGTTCTGGGGCGTGATGAGCATCGAAACCAACTTCGGTTTCCTTGAACAGTACGGCGTGTTTATCTACGGCAAGGGAACGCTCCAGATCAACACCACCGGCGGCAAGAAAACGGAAAGCATCACGCTGCCCGGTCTGGCCGATGACGGCGGTGATCTCACCCGAATTTACGAACTGGCACCGTACACATTCTCCATCGAAGTGGTGGGCCAATTGCGGGTGAGACCTCCTGGAATGGATGCCGATCTGTTCAAGATGAACGGCGGGTTCTATCTAAAAATCAATCCCCAGCGGTTTGAGATTTTTGCCACAGCCCAGCTTTCCTTTGGTGTGGGCGATACCCAGATCACCTACGGCGAGGCCACCGGTCTTCTGGTGATCGTTACCGGTCTTGGTTCAGGTGAAAATCCCGGTGTGGCCGGTCTGTTCACTGTGGGCGCGTCCGCAGATATCGGTTTGCCTGACGTGAACATCTTCAGTGCTTCCGGTTCCGTGACCGTGATGTTCAACACCACGCTCCAGGATCAGATTTTCGACATTCCCGAATCGTTCCTGCCCCTGCTTGACGAAGGCGAGCCCACCACCATAGAAATTTACGCCGCGTCTCCCGGACTTGACGGACAGAAAGGGACATTAAAGGCGCCTGAAGTCTATCTGGTGGCCACCATCAAGGCTGAACTGATTATCGGTGATGTGATCCATCTCACCGGTTTTATCCAGATCAAGGCTGTTGCCGGAACCGGCACCAATCCCTCTTACCTGAGCGTCACCGGCGCGGTGAGCACGGAGATTGCCTTCCTTGGAACCATGACCGGAACTCTTAATCTGGTGGTGTTTGTGGCACCGGACCCCGGCGTTGTGGGCCGCGTTTACCTGACCCTTAACAGCAGCAGTATTCCCGGTATCGATTTTGAAGGGGAATTCCTCCTGGAGTTCAATACCTACGGCGAGGAAAAGGCTGTCCAAACGTTTGCCATTGATCCTGTTTCCGGGGCATTTATCAGGGACGCCAACGGCAATCTGACGGTCACGGAACAGACGATCCAGGAAGGCCCCTATTTCGGCCTGATGATGCATGGAAAACTTGTGGTGGCCGACGCCCTTGAACTGTACGGCGAATTCACCTTTGTCATATCCCCCGAGAAACTTGAAATCACGGCTGCGGTCAGCATGAGCCTTGATCCTCTGGGATCTGTGGCCATTGTCGGTTATTTGAAAATAGATGGTGATGGGCTTCTGCTTTACGCCGGATTTAATCTGGACGGCTCGGGCTTTGGCGATGCCATCGGTCTTTCCTTTTCAGCCAACGCCTTCCTGTCCGTGAACACCACAGACAGTGCCCAGTCGTTTACGGTGAACGGCACCGATTATCAACTGGACAGAGGACTTCGAATTCACATTGACGGTACGGTTTCCTTTATCGGATTTGTCCAGGGCAGCGGCATGGTGGACATTCTGATTTCCGATTCGGCCATTGAACTCCAGTTTGCCCTGACGTTCAGCGTCGGCGGCCTGAGTTTTGGTGCAATCGGAGCCGCAGGTGTTTACGCCGGTTCAGATCCGGGCCTTGTGCTGAGCCTGTCGGTTTATGCCAGCGCCGATATGTCTGTGTTCAGCATTACAGCCAGCGGAACGCTCAATATCAACACCACCAATACCAAACGATTGGGTGTGGATGCCAATTCCTTCTATCTGGCCCTTTCAGGCGATGTGAAGATCCTTGAAATTTTCAAATTCAACGCTGGGTTCAGGATCAAGGTCCAGGGCAGCCAGTGGCGTTTTGATTTTACGGCAAACATCAGCTTTTTCGGTCTGGCGACCTTGAGCAGCAACGGTTATCTGGACTCCAAGGGTAATTTCGATATCAGCCTCCACGGAAGCCTGACCCTCGGGTCCAGTTCATTCGGTCTTCAGGGCGGTTTCAACTTCAGGGTGATGAGCGAAAGCGTGCTCGATGCAACGGGCAACGCCTATTACCGTTTCGAGCTTTCCGGTGACGCCTATGTCCGGGCTAAAGTCTTCGGCATCACACTGGCCGGTCTGGAACTGGGCTTCGCCTTTACAGCAGAAGGTGCCGGACGAGTGCCCATTGAGCTGACCATCAGGGTGAAAATCAAGATTCTATTTATAACCATCAGAAAGACGGCCCATTTCACCATCGGTTATCTGGAACTTCCCAAACCGGTTTGGCTGGCGGGTGACGCTGGGACAACCCAGGCTGAAGCGAGAAGCTGGAGCGGCGGCGAACTTAACCTGAACGTCGGCTCACGCGGCATTTACAGAAATCTTGCTGAAACAGCGGAAAACGAATCTTACGAGATCGAACAGGTGGGCGGAACAGCCACCAACGCCACCGTTAAAGTCACAGCCATGGGCCGGAGCAATACCTATGAAAACGTCACCAGTATCGTGGGGCATGCAGGCAGCGGTAACGACAGCGTCTTGGTGAAAGCAGGTACTCTTGTTCCTGTCAGGCTTTACGGAGAAGGGGATGAGGACGTCCTTGTTTCAAGTGGCAGCGGTGTCACGATTCTCGATGGCGGGAGCGGTGGAGATTATCTGGGATACGCCGGATCAGGCAGTGCCACACTGAACGGCGGGATTGATGACGACTATATTGTTCGCACCGGCGCGTCTGCTGCCACACTGAACGGCGGAGATGGTTCTGACCAGATTTACGGCGGCACAGGCAGCGATATCATCAATTCCGGATCAGGCGATGACCAGATCACGGGTGGTGGCGGCAGCGACTCCATAACCACTGGAACTGGCACAGACCTTGTCCGTCTTGATTCAACAGGTTTTGGGACAACCATAGATCTGAATGCCACAACAGAAACCGGCAATTACCTTGAAATCACGGCCACCACAGCAGCCGACGAACTATCCGTTTCAACGCCTTCAGCCAACGCCGTTCAGGTTGTTCTGACCGGCAAAGGAACCATCAGCGCCTGGGGCGTGATCTCACTCAGCCTTGACGCCGGTGAAGGCGCCGACACCATCACCGTTGCTGAAATGGGCGGTTCAAATCTGGGCAAACTTTCCGTGGAATTCGGAAAACGGGCCGTACAGTTTGGCACCACAACCTACGTCGAAGATCTGGATGATGATCCGGCCACAACCACCGACCGGTTTAACGTGGAAGTGCCCAACATCACCCTTTACGATGACGGTGCAAAAGACAGTCTGTATATCGTGGGAACAGTGGGCGCTGACAGTTTCTTCGGTTCGGAACAGACACCATCGGCAGCTCACATCATGACCCAGGTTGTGATTTCCCATGTGGGCGTTCTTGAATACGCCATTGGGCAGAGCGTCAGGAGCGAAGGGGATACGGTGGTCATCGACGCCAAAGAAGGGAACGACGCCCTGAACTTCAGCGGCTGCACCGATCCCGATACCTCAGATGACGAAGACTACGCAGACCTTCTGGTGATCGAACTGATCGGCGGCATCGGCAACGACACATTGACCGGCAGTCCCTGGAACGACATTCTCGACAGCGGTCTGGGTGATGATACCGTGACCGGCGGAGACGGCAAAGACACGTTCCTCGACGCGGGCGGTTACGATATTCTGGTTGAAACCCAGGACAAGGACATGGGCCTTTTTGATAACCATTACGTCACAGGCACGATCGTGGGCGACAGCGGATCTGAGTTCGAAAAATCCCTGCCCGACACGGCGGCTGATCTGGCCGACCGAGTGAAAGAAGACGACCCGGATCTGATGTTAAAAGACACCGGCGATCATTACAGCAGCTCCGCCATCGTGGAAGACCTTGACGGGATTTTCGAAGAAGCCATGATCAGCGGCGGAGCCGGAAACAACACCATGGTGGTGGGCGACATGGACAACACCATCTACGTGGGTCAGGTGTTTGTCAGCGTCACAGCCTGGACAGGTAAAGTGTCCATCGACAACCAGGGCAACACGGACGATTCCTATCGCGAGTACATCATCATCAACAGCACCGGCGCGAGCAACAACCGTTTCAGCGTCACAGACAGCGGGACCACGGGCTTTGATGAAGTGGTGGTGAATGGAACATCGGATTCCGATTCCTTTACACTGGATGCCGCAGGCAGCGGGGCGTTCCGAACCGGTACTTTGGTGATGAAAAAACTGAACTCCGATGCAAGGGACACCATTACCTACCGCCGTATCGACAGGATTTCCATTAACAGCCGGGCCGGAAACGATCGGTTCCAGTCCAATGACACGGCGGTGATCACTATTATCAATATGGGCAGCGGCGATGATGAAATCGTTATCGGCAACGTGCCCCTGATTCCCGATACGGGCAACAGAACGCTGGAATATCCCGAAGGCGTGCCTGTGGCTGATACCAGCCGGATGACCAACGGAAATTCCGCACCGCTGTTTGTCCTAGGCGGAAACCAGAACGACCGCATGGAAGTGAACCACAACCGGGCCAAGCTCTACCTCCACGGCGGTACGGGCAATGACACTTTCCTCTTGAAAACCTTCCTTGTTCTCAAGGAAAACAGCGACAACCCGGATGAAGTGACCAATCTGTCCACCCTGTTCGGCGGGGCAGGCTCCAACAGATATGACTATGTTCAGAACGCCCCGGTGGAGATCAACGGCGGGCCGGGCATCGACACCATCGTGGTGATTGGAACACCCATCGGCGACACCTTCGTGATCACCAATACGTATATTGCAGGGGCTGGCCGGATCACCAACTTCATGAACATCGAGTCCATTGAAGTGGACGGAGCTGGCGGCGATGATCAGATTTACATCCTCTCAACGGATGAAAATGTGGAAACCATCGTGAATGGCGGGTCCGGCGACGACACCATCCATGTGGGCGGCACACCTCCGCCCATTGTGTTCGATCCTCCGGCTTACACTTACCAGCCCCCGGCTTTTGAAGTCCAACTGCCGCCGGAACTGGTTTACACCGATTACACATGGAATTTCAGCACCTTTACCTTTGACATGAACTGGTTCGACATCCTTGTGAAGTCACCGCAGCAGGTTCTTCAAGAACGGATCAGTGCCATGATGGCAAGCTGGAGTGCGATCTTCCCCTATTTCAAATATCAGGGAATCACGTACAGCCAGGCCCAGGCCCAGGTGAGATACGACAGTTTCTGGTTCCTGTTCGGCCTCAAAATGCAGATCACGGTCACCGACCTTGCGGTGAACTTCAGTGTGGGCCATCTGGAAGAACGGTCTAAAGTCATTCAGCCTCCGGCAGTCACCGTTGACCCGGCTCCTTTTGCTTTCCAGGCCCAGGGTGTGAACGATGTGTCCCAGATTAAAGGGCGCCTCACCATCAAAGGCGGGGATCAGTATGAAAACGAAGGCGATGAGCTGATCATCCATAATCAGAACGGCATTTCCGAAGCAGGGCTTATCACCAACAGAACCACGGCCCGCATGGAGCAGGTGGGTGAAGACCAGAACGGCAACCCCATCTTCAAACAGGCCACCGATGAAACGGGTAAACTGCTTTACGACAGCTTTGTAAGTCTTGAAGGCATTGGCCTGCCCACGGGAACTGGCGTGGACACCAACCTTTATTTCGGAATCGAGATCCAGGGCCTTGAAACCATCGAACTTCGCCTTGCGGACAATGCGGTTGCCGGTCATGAAGACCATTTCACCGTGGCCCTTGGCGATGTCCACATCTACAAGAACGGCAGGGATGCTGTCAGCAAGGGAGCTGTCACCGACGAAACCGCTGTGACCCTGGTTCTTGGCGCAGGCAACGATACGGTTTATATCGAACAGGTCGGCGGGGCTGTGGAAATCCAGGGCGGTGAAGGGAACGACAGCGTTTATGTCAGCGATGAGGGTTCGATCACGGACATCATGAATCGCGTGGTGTTCTACGGTGACGCAAACACCCATGAGCAGGTGATTCACCTCACAGCCGCCGAACATGCTGCACGTCTGGGTATGGATCTGGCCGATTATTATGCGCTGATCGAAAACGTGCCTTCAGCCTTCATCAATACCCAGCCCAATGGCAGTCATTCCTATGTGGATGCAGCGGGCCAGACGGTTTACTACATGCTGCCGGTGCTTGACCCCATTCTGAAAACTGTGGGAGCGGATGAATACGTTTATGTGAACGTGGTTGTCATCGGCTCTGACGGGGCTGTGGTGGAAGACCTTGTTCAGGAAATGGGTGTTCAGGAACGGGGCGTTCAACGACGCGGTGTTCAGAAAACAAACGGAAGCGGTGCGCTTCTGTACCTGGACGACGCAGGCAAGGAAACAACGGTGGATACCGGTGTTCCATCCATCGAGACTTCAGCCGCCGGTCAGCTTCTGTTCTACACGGACAGCGGTGCCATGGTCTTTACGGATACGGGTATTCCGGTGATCGATACGGATGCAGTCGGAGCCCTTGTTTACCTGGATGCCAATTTTGCCAAGACGTTTGTGAACACCGGCCATGCCTCTTTTGTCACCGATTTTGAATCAGCAGCGGCCCATCTGCTGTACATCGACGGAACCGGATACAAGACCCTTACGGTCACGGCCATTCCGTCTCTGATCCCGGTGTTCAGAACTGAAAACAGACCGTACACCGTGGCGGTGGATGCCTATGAAAACGTTCAGGGTGCTGGCGGTGAAGATCATTTATACATTAACGGCAGCGCTGATTCAGCCAATACAGTCGTGACCGTTGCCGGCTACGAACTTGGCGTTCCGGCTACTGATGGGGCAGGGGAGCCGGTTTACGCAAGCCAGAATCTTGATATCCTTGATCCGTCGAGCTGGGTCAAAGCCACACGATACGGCATAGAGTTGACCTATTCTGCAACCGACATCCTCAAAGCCGGTGAGCCGGTTGTAAATACCGCCGGAAATCTGGTTCTGGATGTTAATGGACATGTGACGTTCCTCACGGCGGCGGATATCAAAGACGGTTCGGGCGCTGCGCTGCATCATGAAAGCGGTGATCCTGTTTACGAACTTGCAGGCGATGCCATGACCTATTTCGGCGGTGAGCAGAAAGTCGATCCTGAAACAGGCGTGGCGCTCTTCTACAGCAATGCTCCCCAGATTGATCCTTACACGGGAGATGTGTATCAGGCCGGTGATTCGATCCTGAACCCCTTTAACGGAGCTATTGAACGTGACGCCCTTGGAAATATCCTGGTCCATTCTGCCGGTGATGCGTTGACCCATATGAAAGGCGATGCTGTTCTTCATATGGCCGGTGACGTGGTTCGTTACTACGGCGGTGAGCAGGTTTACGACGAAGCGGGCAATGCAGTTAAAAACGGCGACGGCAGCAATTTCCTCCATCTGGCCGGTGAAGCGGTGATCCACAACAGACGTGATCCTGTTGTGGATGTCCATGGCGTCCAGCAGACTTACAACGCTGGCGATGCGATATACTACTACGGCGATGAAGCCGTCACCATCGGCCAGCCTGTTGTGGCCAGTGATGGTTCTCTTGTTCTTGACGACGAAGGGCGTGTGGTTCTTTACACGGCTGATACGATCACAGAAGATGGCGAAGCCGTTCTTCACGGCAGAAGGTCGGCGGTTTATGTTCTGACCCTGGGTGCTGATCCCCTTGTTATAGAAAGTTGGACCCAGGCTGTTCACAGTCAGGGCGACCTGAAATACTACTATGGTGACGAAGCGGTGACGTATTTCGGTGGTGAAGCGGCGTACTACACCACCTCGGATCAGGCCATGACCTCCCGGAACCTGACCCGTGTTACCATTGAGAAAGACGGTGCCGTTACAGCGAACCTGTTCTACGATCAGGTGGAACATGTGGAGATCACAACAGGTGCCGGACGAGACACGGTGGATGTGATCGAAACACACACAAGCACAAGCGCGGAAGGTCTTGTGTTCAACACCATGGCCGGTATTGACACGGTTTACGTGAGAAACATCACCACACCGACCGTGGTGAACACCGGAGCCGGGGATGATCTGGTTCGTGCAGCGGAAATGGAAATTACAGGATCAGGTGCTGATGAAGTCCGTCTGGCAAGAGTCGACGCCCTTCTTGCCCGCCTTGATGTGAATGGTGGAACAGGCAACGACACCCTGACCCTGAATGACACCGGTGATCATGACGATAACACCGGTACCATGACCGAAACGCTTGTGGCAGGTCTTGGAACAGCCGGTGTGGGATATCAGAACCTTGAAAGTCTGAATATTCTTCTGGGCAGCGGCAGCGACACGTTCACGGTTTACAGCGTTTCAGCCATCACACACACCGTGGTGAACACAGCTAACGGCAACGACAGCCTGATCGTTGGCGGGGCCGGTTTTGCTTTGTCCAATATTCATTACACCCTTGATCTGGACGGCGGCCAGGGTTCGGACAGTCTGTTCATGAACAACTCCGCCCACGTTGCTTCAAACCAGAACGGGATTATCACTGATCGCAGCCTGGCCGGTTTCAGCATGGGTGGCATCATCGGTTACACACTGATGGAAACGGTGACGTTAAGCCTGGGTCAATTGAACGATACCCTCTTTGTGCAAAGCACCATCGCCGGTCCCACGGTGATCATGACCAACGGCGGGTCCGATACGGTGAATGTGGGCACAACCGGCGGTCTTGCAACAGTGTTCGGTGGTTCAGGCGATGATACGTTCAACATCAACTACGATGTCAACGGAATCCAGACCTTTGTAAACGGCATGGGTGGAACCCTGACCCTCCACGGACAGGCCGGAAGTGATCATTATGCCATCGGTCTTGCAGGCCAGGGCTCGGCCCTGATCAACGTGGACGATCAGTCTCCCCAGAATGACACGGGCGTGGATTCAATGGATGTTTACGGAACGGATGCGGACGACCACTTCCTGTTCAGGCCCGATATGATTGCCACAGTTGAAGTGGATGCTGACGGCGAAGCCATCCGTGGCGGAGACGTGGAACGCATCAACTACGACGAACAGATCAACGGCAATGTCCGGGTTTACGGAAGAAAAGGCGATGACGTCTTTGTATTCGACGACAACAGCTCGGCCATGGTGGTTTACGGTGACGAAGGGGACGACATGTTCCAGGTGGGCCAGATCTTTAAGTCTCCAAGGGATGAAAACGCAGGACTTGCCGAAGACGACTGGTTCCCCACCATCCTCACCACCAAAGGTTATCTGAGCCATGGCATCAGCTATTCGGTCAGCTTGTACGGCGGAATCGGCAATGATGGGTTCACCGTGTACAGCAATATGGCCGAACTTTACCTGTATGGCGAGGAAGATAACGATACCTTCCGCGTGATGAGTTTCGTCAAAGTGGACCCCGATGATCCCAAGGCTCCGTACACCAATATCAACGGCGGCCAGGGCGCGGATTTTGTGACTTATGTGGTGAACGCACCCGTGAGAATTGACGGCGGCGACGGACTTGACACCCTCACCATCGTGGGCACCGAATACGGCGATGATTTTGTGGTGACCGCTGACGGCGTTTACGGCGCAGGACGATTCATCACCTACGCCGGTGTGGAGGAAGTGGTGATCGATGCCATGGAAGGCAACGACACCTTCTTTATCGCCAGCACCAGCGCGGACGTTCATACGGTTCTTATCGGCGGCACCGGCAGTGACACCTTTAATGTGGCAGGTGGTTCAAACGGCGAACCCATAGCGGTGGTGAGCAACGATTACAAAGGCCACAGCGGTATCATCGTTCAGGATATCACGGGCAGCGACAGCTACCAGGGCGTGGACGTGATCGACATTTCAGCCAATGTGGCTGACAACGACGAAGCGGGTGTTCTGATTTTTGCCAACGCCGACAACCTCACGGTATTTGAGGAAGATCTGGTTGCAGCGGACGCAAGATCCGGTCTTCAGGTTGCTGAATACTGGGTTGTTCTCACCCGTTCACCCCTTGAAAGCGTCACCATCACCGCAGCTCCCAGCCAGCCCCGGGAATCGGAACAGCGGGCCGGAGGCCAGGGGATTCTGTTAAGCACCCAGGCCGACGTCGAAGGCAGCAGCCAGGGAGTGACACTGCTGTTCAACCGAACCAACTGGTACATTCCCCAGAAGATCGTGGTGACAGCCGGTGATGACAGTCTGGCCGAAGGCGAACGATGGGTTGACATCAGCCATACGTCGGTTCAGGGCGGTAATGCAACGGACGGCGGCGAATACGACAATGTGGGCATTCTGAAAATGAATGTTCAGGTGGTTGACGACGACGCAGCGGACGTTCTGGTGGTGATGGAGAGCGGCGACCCTATGGTTGATGAAGCAGGCAATATCGCCACGCTGGAATATCTGGATTACAAGGTTGTTCTCACCAAAGCACCGAAAGGTTCTGTTGTGGTCAGTCTTGGTGGCGACGGCCAGTTGCGGTTGACCGATACGGCGGCAACTCCCCATACCATCACCCAGCTTGAGTTTACAGCGGCCAACTGGAACGTGCCACAGACTGTCCGCGTGTGGGGCATGAACGACCTGACGGTGGAAGGGCTCCATTACTCCACCATCACCCACAGGATCACCAGCGATCTTGATCTGTACTTCAACATCACGACCGCCGATGTGGTGAAAGACATTTCCGCTGCCGTCAATGCGGTTTACAACAGCGATTTCTCGGCAACAGCCAGCGGCAGTACACTGATCATTCAAGGGCCTGAAGACAGCATGGGCTCTGTGCTGACCGGCATCACCCACGCTGCCACGGGCAATGCAGCCATGAGCACCATCACCGAAACGTCGGGCAACCGGCTTCAGGTGGTACTGACCGGCGATGTTTATGCGGGTGAAACCTGGACCATCACTGTCCATGGCGCAGCTTTCTCTTATACAGCATCCCGTGCGGCGGATCTCAGCCTTTCCGCCATGGCCGCACGGCTTGCTTCTGTGATTGACAGCCATGATGTGTACACAGCCCAGGCATCGGGATCGGTGATCATCATCCGTGGTCCCACGGAAAATTTACAGGATCATGCCTTCGCCGTAACCTACCCCATGATCAACGGCTCCATTACCGAGGGGGCTTCCTATACATCCTGGTCCAATTTAAAAGTCACACTTTCCGGCACACCTCATAACGGTGACGTCTGGACACTCAATCTTTCCGGCACGGATTTCAGCTATTCGGTTGTTGACGATGCAACCACCCTGGCCCAGGTCATGGCTGGTCTGATCCAGGCCATCAACAGCCATGCGGGTCAGGTTTATATCGCCATGCCCGATACGACAACGGCTTACACCTTCACCGTGAAACAGACAGACAACGACCTGTTCGACGCCGCATTCACCGGTTCCGGCACTGCGGCACTCAGCGGAGACCGGGTCACCGTCACAGAATATCTGTTTGCAGGGGAACCGGAACTTGGCGAAATCTGGTTCATGACCCTTGACGGAGCGGTTTACAGCACACGTGTGGGAGATGGTCATGAGAATACTGAAATCGATTCCGTTGAAATCGCCATAGCCGATGATGAGGCTGCCGAAGTTCTGATTCTGGGCGGCGATGACAGCATCCAGGTCACGGAAAAAACCGAAGTGGTGGTCATGGGTTACGGCCAGGTGACCGGTGATGTGAATTACAATGGAACAAACACCAGTTTTACAGCGGATTTCGGTTTATCGGTGGTGGATGAAACCGATTACAACGACAGCATCTACTACGCCCAGAACATCGATTATTCAGGATGGAGCCTGAACGGCAATGCTGATATTGCGGACGCTTCAGAACTTCCCCACATCACCATTCGTGGAACAGGGGACGGTAGTTCGGATTTCTATGAATTCACCATCGAAAACGCCGGAACCCTTGTGATCTTTGATGTGGATTACGGATACGAAACAGGCGATGACATTGTCTGGCTCAGTGTCTTACGGCTTTACGATGCAGACGGCAAAGAACTGGCTCTTGATGTGGCCGGTGACCGATATTCTTACAGCATCACAGCGGGCGGCAGCGGAAGCAGCACGGACAACGACGCCTATCTCGCCAAGATTTTCAATACTCCGGGCACCTATTATCTGGAAATCGCCAACGACAACAGAGACGGTCTTTCTGACGGCTGGAAAGGCATTGCCGGTCTTCCCGAAGGCGTGACCTACAGACTCCAGGTGTCTTTCGAAGGCCATGCGGTGAGTGATTTCACCTTTACAGCCGATCCGGTTCTGGAACAGGAAGGGCCGGGAGCTTATGTTCAGAATGTGGATGACAGTGCCAACTGGTACACGTTCTACAACCCGGAAATCATCACACGTGACGATGAAGGCAACATCAACTTCATCACGCCCTATGTGACGATCCAGGGCACCGGCGACTTTACCTGGGACAGCTACGAGTTCGAAGTTGATTCCACCATGCTGGTGCGTTACGAGCTGTCGGAAATTTACGCCAGCGCCGACCCGGATGTCAATGTGGCCGACACCGCCGATTACTATCTGAGCGCAAGCATCGAATTGATCGGAACCGTGGGCTCCGGCGATGTGTGGACCTTGACTCTGGATGGAATCGCTTTCGACTACACATCCACCGCAGTGGATACCCTTGATACGGTGGCTCTGGCCTTAACAGGCCTGGTGGATGGAACCCTGAGCTACGAAGCATCGGCGGCTGGCTCCGTCATGACGATTTCAGATTACAGAGGCTTTAGGTACGACGGCCTCACACATTACATCAACAAAGCAGCGGTTGTGACGCGGACTCTGGGAACAGCCGTTGATCCGGTCCGTTTCTCCCAGGCACGGGTGACCCTTGCAGGTACGGTTCAGGCAGGTGAAATCTGGAGCCTGATCGTTGACGGAACGACCTACGCGATAGCGGGTGAAACCACGGCAGCCGACGACCTTTACGATGTGGCCGACATGCTGGCCGCTGCCGTGAACGGTCAGATCAGAAACGGTTATGCCCTGACCGCTTCGGCCAGCGGTGATACGACAATCATCAGCATATCCTGCGCTGATCCCATGGGCTTTACCCTGGAATTTTCACAGACAGGTTCGAACGTGAGGGGCATCGCCTCCATCAGCGGTGTGGTGGTCAGCCCTGCCACCGGCTTGTTTGTCACCGAAGCAGACCTTGCACTTGAAGGAGCTGTGAAAGAAGATGAAATCTGGCGTCTGACCCTGACGTCCCAGTTCGATTATCTCACCGAAACCGGCGACAATCTCACCGCTGTGGTGGATGGATGGAATATCCCCGCAGGTGATTTTACCTCTCAGGTAACCGGTGGCCGGGTGGTTGTGAGAAGTGATGAGAGTTATACAGGAAGCCTTACTGTCACCCGTGCAAACGGCTCGGTTGTCACGTCGACGGTGGCATACACAACAGACAGCGGTGACCGCGTGGCCACATTCACCTTGAACGAGGCGGTTACGGTGGGTCAAGGCCAGGTCTGGACTCTGACTCTGAATTCGATATACAGCAGCACCGTGGCAGCAGGTGACGATCTTGCCGATGTACGGACCTCGCTGAGAACTGCCGTGGATGCAAGCGATGATTTTGCGGCGGTTCAAACAGCTCTGGGCATGATCATCACCAGCGAACACGGC
Organism: Desulfobacteraceae bacterium; assembly: GCA_041660385.1. GTDB lineage: Bacteria > Desulfobacterota > Desulfobacteria > Desulfobacterales > Desulfolunaceae > DYJE01. The sequence continues at coordinate 51,406 of JBAZWJ010000010.1, forward strand.
GCACCCTTCGCCCTTGGAACAGCGATTCAGGCCGTGACAAGCGGAACGTCCGATACAACCGGGTCGATGATCAATCGTGATGCCATCGTTCTCACCGGACCTGTGGCCGAAGGTGAAACATGGCGCATTGATCTCAGCGGAGCGCTTTACAGCCATGTGGTTCTGGCTGGTGAAAGCCTGTCCGATGTGGTCGATGATCTCACCGATCAGATCGATGATCTTACAAATTATATGGCATCCAATGTCGTTAATGGTGACGGAACTATTACGATTACGGTGGACAATATCATAGCCGCCCATTTTTCACTGAATTACGCTATCGATTACACAAGCCTTGGCAATGTCCAGACAGATGGGATCCACACCAGAAGCCAGACACTTGACCTCTCCGGTACGGCAAGAACCGGTGAAATCTGGCGGATCACGTTGAACGGAAATGAGTATGACGTTACCGTGGCCAGTGGCGATACTCTGACGGAAATCGTTGACGGAGCGACGGTTGGCCTTAAAGATCAGATTGATGATCTTGCCGGTTTTACAGCGACCAGCGTCACAGCCGCTGATGGAAGCACCAGCGCCCTCACGGTGACACGGGATAACGGTGATACGTTTACTCTGGCTTTTGAAATCGTTCACACCACTATAGGTGCCGGTGTTGTGGCCACAGTAAGCCAGGATGTGATGACTCTTACCCTATCAGGGACACCTTCAGCAGGTGAAACCTGGACAGCCGAAGTGGATGGAACGCCTCTGACTTTTGATGTGACTGCGGGAGACACCTTGACCGATGTTGCCGCCAGCCTGACCGGACAGATCGACGGTCTTGCCGATTACACCGCAACGAGCGCCGTCAATCCCGATACCAGTATCACCATCACAGTGACCCATGGTGACGGAACGGCCTTTACCCTTGATTTTGATATCACTTACACCACTTTGGGCGTTTATGTTCCGGGCGGGCAGTTCACCACCGAAGAGATCGAATTCTCCGGCACCCCACGGTCAGGCGAGACATGGCGAATCACCCTCAACGGTACGGACTACGAGTTTGATGTGGCCAGCGGCGATACCTTTACCGATATCGTGGATGGTGCGGGCGGGCTTCTGGCGCAACTCAACACAGTTGCAAATTTTACGGCAGTGAGCGATACGGCGGCAGACGGAAGCACAAGCACTGTTACGTTGACAAACACAGCTGGAGCCGCTTTTACCCTGGTTACGGAAATCCTTTATACACCCCAGGGCTCCTGCTCCGTGGATGGTCAGCTGGAAACCGTGAGAGAAGCTGTTATTGGCGGGACACCGGATAGCGGTGAAATCTGGACATTGACCATGAATGACGGATCGAATCACACCGTCAGCACAACTGTCGGCGGAGCGATTTCCACCATTGGCAATATCGCTAATGATCTGGCTGCCCGGTTTACGGCTCTTGGTCTGACTGATTTCTCAATCACTGTTGTTGATAATGGCGGCGGCAGCTATTCGCTTGTTGTTTCCAACGCCAATGCCGATCCGTTTACATTAAGTTTTGGTATCACACCTGCAACAAATGGAACCATCACACCGGTGGTCACGCCCGTCCTTGCCTGGGAGCAGAGCATTCAGCTTCTGAACGGCGAGCCGGTTGTGGACGGAACCTGGCAGGTCGCCTTGAACGACACCGTAAACGACAGCACATTCACCGTGGGCAATCAACTCCTTGAAAATTCAAGGCGCGCGGCCATGGCGGACTATTTTTACGCACAGATCAACTCCATTGAATACCCAGGTTACAGCGCTGAATGGCAGAATATTCTTGAACACAGCCGTGGCTTCACCGTGACCAGCGATGCGGGAGAGGTCTTCACCCTCGTTCTGATGAGAAACGGAACGGAAGTTTACAACAACAGCCATACCGATGCCACAGGTGGGCTGACCATCAATTTCAGGAATTATGACACCAACTCGGACGATGTTTTTACCTTGATCCTGAACCGTTACCAGTACGAAGCCCAGGCCGGTGACAACGATCTTTCCGATATTGCGGCAGGTCTTGCACAGACAGGCGGTATACATGACATTCCGGCCTGGTATTCTCCCACATCTTCTGGCAGTCGAGTGATTTTAAGAGATCCAAGCAGTTTGCCAGTGGATATCGGCACCATTTCCCGTACGGTCACGTATACTGACATCACCTCCATTGAGGCGGATACCCGGGAACATTATTTCACCACCGGCGATTACCAAGTCAGCATTCGCATTGTGTCCAACGAGTACGACAGTCTGGGTAATATTCCGGCCTATGAAACCTGGACTCTGGAACTGGATGACAATATGGCTGTGGAAGGTGACGAGTATTTAACCTACATCACCGAAGGCAAGAAAGTGATCGAAGTGGCTACGGGTTTTGAAGGCCTGTTCGATGCAGCCAGCGATTACGACGTGGATTCCCGGTCCGTTTCCGGCAATGCCTATTTCAGAATATTTGATTCACCCAAACAGACCGTTACCGCCAACGTTCTCCAGGGCAGCGGAGAGGTGCTGGGAACGTTCGACATCGATCACGGAAGCGTCATAACCGGTTACATGCCCGTTCTTGTTTTCGGCGGGATGTTCTTCAACATCATCAACGTGCCCTACGCCATGTATCCTCTGCTCCAGCTTACGGACAGCACGGGAACAGTGCTTGCAAGCAAAGCGGATAACACGTATCCCGGTGATGCGGGCAGCGCAAGCGCCTTGGACCCCATGCTGGAATACGAGTTCGGCGCAGCTGGAACTTATCAGATTCATGTGGGGTATTACGTTGATTTCAACACCGAAGCGTACGCCGATATTTTCTCTGGAGCTTACAGCTACGTTCCCTTAGGCTATGTGCCCGGCATGAACCCCGGAGTTTTGAGCGATTACGCCATCGGCGTTTATCCGGGGCAGTCTTACCAACTCAACGTGTCTGTTCAGCGCCATGCGGTGTCAACGGCGGCTGTTGATCTGGAAGGCAAGACACTCAATATCACAGAAGGTCTTGGGGCAGGGAATTCCTACACCATCACGGGCTACGATGGCCGGACCAACACGTATACGGTTGCAGGCGAGGCACAACTTGATGCAACAAGTCAGTTCACGGTGACCTACCTGATGCAGGATGAGTTTACCGATTACGAAGCAGTGGCAGACGATGTGCTGACCGATTCCTACCGGATCGTTCTGACCCGTCCCCTTGCAGCCGGTGAAGAAGTTTATATTGACGTAACGCCGGTTGCCACACGGACTTACAACGCCGACGAAGCCTTTAACGAAGACGCGAACAACGGTGAGAATAATGCCATCCAGGTTTATGTGGAAACACCCAGGGCCGTGGTTGATCTGGCTGGCCAGGCCCTGATCGGTGAAACCTGGGCGTTGATTCTTGATGACGTAACCTATGATCACATGGTGAACACCAGCGATCTGAACGAGGATAATCCGCTGCTCGCCGTTGCACAGGCCCTTGCCTTCGATATGGTAACCGATGGATACACCGTGGTTGTGAGTGAAACAGCTGACGGTGTCCGCATGATCATCACCGGAGCCGACTCATTCGGCGCTCGTTTTGCCGATCTGACCCTGACCGATGGCAGCATTTCCATCACGCCCCAGATTGTGTTCACATCAGCCAACTGGAACATTCCCCAGGCTGTACCTGTGGGCGCCCTTGATGATGATCTGATTGACGGCGGTGATGTGAAAGTCTTCGCAGCTCTTGGCGAACAGGCAGACAGCATCCGTGGTCCCTTGACCATTGACGGCGGCATCATGGCCCATGCGGACGAGTTCATGGACAACCCCTTCACGCTGCCCGAAGAAACCAACTGGCCCCTGGCCGACGGCTACATCCTGAAAGCAGGATCGGTGGTGATTGACGGTGTGACTTACGCCACTTTGACGGACACTAATGCCACCCATTACGATCCTCTCACAGGCACCAAAGACGCACCGGGTTTTGACCCCCGTATGAACGATGCGGACACCATTTATGAGTTCACCCTGATCACCGGCAACGGCAGGGGTACGATACTTGAAGTTCTCAGAGTCGACGATGCCGACCCATACACCGTGATTTTCACCGTATCCTGGGATGAGGCTCTTGATGCTCTGTATCAGGAAGCACTGTTGATTGATCCGTCTCTGGACAGAACATCTTTCATGGAAAGCCTGATCCTGTCTTTCACCACCACCCGCGTGGTGAACCTGACCAGTGATGCCATTGAAAACGAAACCTGGACCATGACTCTGGTTGACGACGCAGGTGCCAACATTTTCACCTACACGGTTGTTGATGGCGATACACTTTCCGATATTGCGGACCATCTGGCACAGGGACTTGGAGCTGGTGCGGATTACACGCTTTCTGTGAACGGTTCCAAAATCACGGTTGTTAACACAAGTGGAAATGATTTCCAGCTGACTCTGACCCATGAAAGCGCACCGGCCGTTTCAGCCGCCGATATTGGAACCATGCAGGCCACCCTCACCGGATTGCCCGCAGATTCCGCCACCTGGACATTGGGACTGAACGACAATCCGTATAATTATTCGCCTGTGGTCGGTGATACTCTGGCTGTCGTGGCTTCCGGTCTGGCAGCGCAGATCAACGATGCGACCGGGTTTATGGCTGTGGCCGATGGCGAAAGCCTGTCGGTCACAAGCCTTGACGGAAGTGCCTTCACCCTTGAACTCACCGCAGGAACGGGAACGGTGACACCGTCATCCCAGGTCATTCGCCTGGATTTCAACGGCCAGGCCATTACCGGCGAAGCATGGACCGTCTCTCTTTCAACGGAAACAGTTCAAGCCTCATATACCGTTGTTGACGGTGACACAGTGAGCGATGTGGAAGAGAGTCTTTACAGACGGCTCACACTCATTGACGGCTTCCATGTGTCCATGACCGACAGTGTGATCACTATCAGCAGCAACAACGGCGATCTTTTTACCGTGGATCTGGTTCAGGCCGGAACAAATCTGTACTCGACTAACGCTGCGGCTCACGCCATCGATTTTAACGATCTGGGAACCATCACCCTTACGAATGGTGAACTCTGGACCCTTTCCATTGACAAGGCCTACCATGTTTACACGGTACGTCAGGGCGACACGTTGGAAGACATCGCGGAAAGTTTATCTGAAGAATTGAATGCAGTTTCCGGTTACACAGCCGCCCTTTCCGGTGTCCATCTGGTGGTCTGCCGCATCGACGGAACGGCTTTTGGTCTGACCGTTGAAAACACCGGAGCATCACTTTCGGCCCTCAATACCTATTTCTACGGCCCGGTGAACCCCAACGTGCGGGTGGATGAAGACGTCCAGGTGGATGTGCTGAACGTTTTTAACGGCAACAGCCCCTCGGATGACGAAGCCACCCTGACCGAAAGCAGACTTTACGGTCTTGGCATGGGCAACGATACGGTGATTGGCGGGGAATCGTTCCACGGTGGAATCACCTACGACAATCTGGAAGAACTGTCCATCGAACTGGGTCGCGGCAGCGATACATTGATCATCGAATCCACCCATCATGGCCTGACCACAGTCAGCGGCGGGGCAGGGGATGACACGATTCTGATCGACTCTCTCTATGGTTATACCGTGATCGATGGCGGCGCAGGCGATGACACTGTTGTCACAGGCAGCTCAAACGGTTACGCCGATCAGATGGCAGCCCTTCTCACCGTGATCGGCGGAGACGGTGAAGATCGGCTCACAGTGGATGACAGCCATGATCTCACGGATAACGCAGTGACCGTTACGGCAGACACCGTAACAGGTCTCGGCATGAACAAGGCTCCAGAAATCCAGACGATTTACGTCCAGGCCGGGTCCGGTTCTTACGTGCTGGCTGTTGAAGGCTTTGGCAGTGAAACAGGTTTGAGAGACACGGAACGGATTACAAGGTCTTTCGGTTTTGGTCTGATCCGTCTTGATTACGGCATGAGCAGCGATGACATGGCGATGTATCTTAACGAGTTCTTCGGCTCCACAGGCATCACCGTGGTGAAAGAAGGCGTGAACTTCTTCACCTACACCATCACCTTTGGTGGCGATATCAGCGGAATGGACATTGCCCAGATGCAGTTGGTGGAAAATTATCTGCCAGCAGCTGAAGCATTACAGCCGCTTAACGCAGATTTCTCGGTTGTTCTTAGAACTGCAACTGTTGAGCACGGCAGCACAGGCGCGGATCAGAATAACATCGTGGCTCTCACTGTGGATGCCACCACAGGATCTTACCGGATTCATATCCGTGGAATGGAAAATGACGGAACCCAGGAATTCTGGACTGATTTCATCGACGTTACCGCCGATGCGGATGATATTCTGGCAGCCCTTGATTCTGTTCTTAATCCTAACAACAACAGCGGCATAAGTCTGCCCCATACCCGGAATGTCCGGGTGCTGGATATCGGAGACAGCTTCCTTGTGATGTTCAGGGGCGAATATGCGGATGTGGAAATCGACTTCATCGACACAACCATGGATTTCGACGGTTTGATTCTGTTGAACACAACTGAAAACGGTATCCTCTACGGCAGTCTTGAAGCTTTGGACATTCTCCTTGGTTCAGGTGACGATCTGGCGGATATTTATGGAACATCAGCCGATACGACGGTTTACGGCCATGATGGCAATGAGATCTTCAATGTGGGTGACAACGGATCGCTTGATATGATCAATGGGGATTTGACCATCCACGCAGGTGCGGGAAGTCATTCATTGACGATTTCAGATGCGAGCGACCCGGATGGTGATACGGACGTTCGCTTGACGGCAGACACCCTTAGTGGACTTGCCACAGGCGACATTCGCTTCGACGCATCCGGTGATTTTATGGGCGGCATTTTTATTACCACCGGAACAGGCGATGATTCCATGACTGTGACCGGCATACTGCCTGACGAACTGGTTCTGATCGATCTGAACAACGGAGATGACCAGCTGACGTTCGAATCAGCGGACAGCAATGAAAACGGATACGCCATTGTCACAGGCGGCAGAGGCGATGATGGGGTTCAGTCTTCGGCCACTCTGCCCTGGAATCAGGATCTTGTGATCTTCGGTGATGAAGGTGATGTGCGATTTGGAGATCAGGCCCTCACCATGTACATGGGTCTTGAAATCCCCGTAGTTCGTATGGACAATGTGGTTCTTCTCCGTGATGCCGGTATTGCAGGCGGAAATGACAGTCTTGTCGGTGGTCTTGGCCAGGATACCGTGTTCGGCGGCATGGGCGACGATACCTTATCAGGCAATGAAAACAACGATATCCTTATCGGCGGAACTGATGATGACACTATAGACGGCGGCGCTGGTGATGATTTTATCCTTGGCGACAACGGCTACATCCTGCCTCAGAGCAGCAGGATTTCTTCGGTGATTCCTGTTATGGTCGGCACAGGCGATGATGCGATAACAGGTGGCACAGGTCACGATCTGATCATGGGCCAGGGCGGAAACGATATTCTCGCAGGCGATGAGGGCAACGACACCCTGTTCGGCGATTATGGCCTGATCCTTATTGCAGACGATGGACCCGTAACAGTTGAAACCGTGGAGGGGTCGAATGATGGCGATGATAGTGTATCTGGCGGAACTGAGGATGACACGATTTTTGGTGGCGGTGGTGATGACCTGATTTCAGGCAACGAGGGCAATGACCATTTGATCGGCGATTCCGGATCTGTAATCCGTGACTCGGTTAATGGTACGGATCTGGTTGTTGCAGCCACAGACATCGAAACAGGAAACGATCTGATCTCGGGCGATGAAGGCAATGATGTAATCTTCGGCGGCGCAGGCGATGACAGTATATATGGTGGTCTTGGCAACGACAATCTTGCTGGCGACACCGGACGTTATGAAGAATCTGAATTCACGGCACGGGTTGCAGAAACAGATGGCAACGATACGCTGACCGGTCAGGATGGCGACGATGTCCTCCTGGGCGGCGGTGGTGATGATTCGCTGGACGGTTCGGACGGCAAAGACATCCTTGTGGGCGATGCCGGAACAATCAACTTTGAATCAAGTCTGGCCGTTTCAGCCGAAACAGATCAGGACGGTTTCGGCGGTTCGGATATTCTCAACGGCGGTGCCGGAGATGATCTGGCCATGGGCGGAGCAAACGGTGATCTGATTCTTGGCGGCTCTGGCACAGACACACTTCTGGGCGACAAAGGCGACGTCCTGTTCGATGCTGACCACGAGATCCTGTTTGCTTCAACCTGTGATCCTGACGGCACAAACGGTGACGACGTGATCATTGACCAGGAAGGCCGTGGTTTGATCATGGGCGGGCCTGGTGATGATGATATCACGGCTGATGATTTCAACGGGTTCATTCTGGGAGACGAGGGCGTTTACACTCTTCTCGGTGACGAACCGGGAATCCACACCTGCGCGTCTGAAACAGACGGCGATGACACAATTGTTGTGACCAGCGGCGATGCGGTGATCGTTGGCGGCGGCGGTTCGGATACGGTTCTGGGCGGTGATGGACGCACCATAATCATAGGCGACAACGGCATTGTGGCTTTTGACGCGGACCTTGCCATTAAAAACATTTACACCACCGATCCCGAAACAGGCGGAGCTGACAATCTTTCCGGCCAGGGTGGCAATGACATTATCATCGGCGGCAGCGGTTCGGACACCGTTTCCGGCGGCAGCGAAGATGATCTGATTATCGGTGACGGTGGGCTTATTCTGTTGGGCGAAAGCGGATCAATCGTCCGCTTCGAAACCCGTGACGGCGAATTCGGTGGATCGGATCAGATGGAAGCCGATAGCGGCAACGATATCCTTATAGGCGGTCAAGGCGGCGACGATCTTTCCGGCGGAGAAGGAAGCGACCTGATCTTCGGTGATAACGCAAACGGTGAATTCAGCCGTGGCGGCGCTCCCAACTTGATAATGGCAGCGTCCATCGACCCCGAAACAGGCGGCGATGACATCGTATCCGGCGGAGATGGAGCCGATACACTCGCAGGTGGAACAGGCAACGACGAACTCGCCGGTAACGAAGGCGATGACCGTGTTTTCGGTGATCATGCCGGATTTGATTTTACCACCGGCCTTGCTGCCGAACTTCTGTTTGAAGATGCAGCACCGATCCAGTCTGTTGCGGGCAATGACACACTATCCGGCGATGCAGGTGATGATGCCTTGTTCGGCGGTATGGGCAATGACACCTTAGACAGCGGTGACGGCAAAGACCTTGTCTCCGGCGGCAAAGGTAACGACCATCTGATGGGCGGAGCAGGCAACGACCAAATGAACGGCGACGAAGGCGATGACCGCATCGAAGGCGAGTCCGGCTCCGACACAATCCTCGGTAGCGACGGCAACGACTGGATCGACGGCGGCACAGGCGTGGATCAGGTGATCGGCATCCGCGACGGTAACAAAGTGAACCACATTGAAATCATGAAAGATGACCAGGGCGAAGACCTTCTGGGCGATCTGGCCATCGTCGCCAGAATCAGAAAGTCTGCTCTGACCCCAAGACCTGCACTTCCGTCAATCGCCCGGATCACAACGGTACCCGACAGGTATTTCAGACCTTCGGCAACCACCGGCGTTGCCATGGAAACGCCCCACATGACCCTCCGATCTGACCGAGTTCTCCCCGTGGGCACAGGCCGTTCAACGCCTGCGCATCAGGACACGGACAGCACATCACCGGAAAAGAAAACTGTGAAACCGGCTTCTGCAAAGGAAAAAACCGAAACCCGTAAACCTGTGAAGAAAGCCACAGCCAAAGAAACGTTCGCTTTAAAACGTAAACTCCTGAACGCCCGCAAAATGCAGGAACTCAGACGTTATATCCAGGATTTCGGAATTTCCGAAAACGATCAGACTTCTTTCTTCTCACTCTGGCTCAGAGAACTTGTTCAAAGAATCACAGGCGAAATGACCGACGCCGAGTATGCCGAATTCATGAAATGGATGAAACAGCAAGATTCCAATGATCATGGCCTGAAACCCGGAAAGCGGTAGCCACCGCCAAACTTTTTACCCTTATGTCAAACCATATCGTGAATCTATGTTCAATGGATAAGTATTTCAGAGCGTTTTCGTGTGACTTCAGACATAATCATTGACAAACTATAGTATTTGGTCTTTACAAAGAACTTGAAATAACAGCTATTGCGGTATTGCTGGAAGATTTCCGCATCATACCCTTATGGAAGAACCGATTCATTCAATTGCTGGATCATTTTTAATAAATTGATTGAATGAACCCTATTGCCAGTGAGCTTATAAGGCGGATATCATAACACAGTGAAGACAACTTCAAACATATCAGACCTTACAAAAGCGCATGAGGTAACTCTCTCAGGGTTGATGTTCTACAATGCCCTTGAATCGATTCGAGGTGACATCAATCTGTTGGGCTATGTTTCGGTCATCGGGCGCGCATGGGAGGAGTTAAAACTTAACGGGGTGCTCTGTCTTGACTGCCGTCCCGTCTTGTATTTCAAAGAACATGACCACCCCCTGCCTTTGAGGGATCGCCTCCGGCTACAAAAACTTTTCTGGAATCAAGGCGTGGCAAACATCCTTGTTCTGGCTGATCCCACAACGGTCTATATCTATTCCGGCTTGAAAGATCCGCAAAATGAACTGTCAGACAAAAATGTGGATGAGCATTCCCTGATCGAAACATTAAAGCTGGCCGACTACGTCCAGCGAATCCACACTTTGTTCCATGATCTGGCGACCGGTCACTATTACGAAGAAAAAAAACTGGCGTTTAACCCGGACCAGACCGTGGATGCCTGGCTACTGGACAACCTTCGGGCACTTCGAAACGCCCTGATTCACGGAGATAACGGGCTGAGGCCCTCAGCGGCCCATGCGTTTATCGGACGGGTTCTCTTCCTCTGTTATCTGCTTGACCGGGGAATTGTATCCATCGGGCAACCGGAACCCGGGGTGTGCGCCACCGTGCTGCTTGCCAGACGATTGGAAGACGATTCATTTGATGTCCGGCTCTCTGCCCTTTACGAACTGTTCAGCGATCTTAAAACCAAGTTTAACGGCAATATGTTCGATCAGGATCTGGAGAATGAAAAAAAGCTTATTCAACCGGTTCATATAGAAAAGCTGAGTCTTTTTTTAGGCGGGCATGAAGTGGAAAGAGGCCAGCGCTGTTTTGGATTCTGGCCCTATGATTTTAAAATGATTCCGGTTGAAACGATCAGTGCTGTTTATGAAGATTTTTTAACAACCGAAGATCCCAAAAACAAGCGTGAAAAAGGTGCTTTCTATACCCCGCGATTTTTAGCGGAGATGGTTGTGGATACGGCTTTACGAAACAACACGGCCATTTTGGACGGATCTTTTCTGGACCCCTCCTGCGGATCAGGCATTTTTCTGGTTATTTTATTCAACCGGCTGGCAAACCGCTGGATTCACTCTCAAACCGGTCGGATCACTTATTCCGCAAAAGCAGAAGCTCTCCGAAATATTCTCGCCCGCCAGATCCGGGGTGTGGATATCGAGGAAACTGCCTGCCGGATTGCCTGTTTCAGTCTTTATCTGGCTTATCTCGATTTTTTCAATCCCCCGGACATTCAAAACCATGTGAAACGAACCGGCCAGCCATTGCCGAAACTCCTGGATTACGGGGACATTCCTGATCGCCCACCGGCAGATATTCCGGTTATCCTGAAAGCTGATTTTTTGGCGAAAGAAACACTTTCAGGCGAATCATTTCAATGTATTATCGGAAATCCACCCTGGGAAGGACGGCAAAGCAAGCAGATCGCCCAGGCGTTCATGTCAAAAACGCCGGAACTGCTCAAAAAAGACGGGACAGGTTGCCTCCTGTTACCGACGAAAATTTTGCATAACCAGACGGATGCCTTTCAAGCCGAATGGCTGAACCAGATAACCCTGGAAACGGTTCTTCAGTTGGCGGATTATCGTCGCTTGCTGTTTCAGAACGCAATAGCCCCGGCCTTTATAGCTCGTTTTAAAAATACACTCCCCCAGCCGTCGCAACACAGAATCGAGTTCATTGCTCCAAAATTCAATCGCGACGGCCTGCGAAAAGGGGTGGTAACTATTGACCCGACAACCCGAATCTGGATACCGCTTTGTGATATCCTTGATGCAACATGGTCAAAAAACGCTCAGATGGTGTGGAAACGTCGGTTGTGGGGAACAGCTCGGGATCAGAAGCTGCTTGATCTTCTTCAAGAACTGCCACCACTTTCCGATGTTACAGGTACACTCGAAGAAGGCAAACGCTGGAATAAAGGCCAGGGTTTTCAACCTTTTTACCCTGAAAAGGCAAAAAACAATACGACCTACCCAAAACCCAAAACAAATCCTTGGGGCCTTGACACACATTACATTAATGCCGATCAACAAACCCATATGGTTGTGCTGGAATCGGAATGCATATCCTTGGGAAAAAAACTCGAAGAAATTCAAGCATCAAAAGAATTTTTAAGACGGTCACCCAACGTAAATTTATTCAAAGCCCCTATGGTTCTAATCAGTAAAGGATTTGGTAAAGTCGTCTATTGTGATCATGATGTAGTTTTTCAAGACGTTTTGCGTTCTATTTCTGGCCCCGATGACGACTCGAATTTATTGATTTTTTTGACAGCTTATTTAAGATCAAATTTGGCCAGATATTTTTTATTTCATACTTCAACAAGTTGGGGAACAGAGAGAGATCAAGTCCATTTAAACGAAGTTCTTAGAGTCCCATTCCCCTTACCTAATCATGAATTCATTTCACCGGATTCAAGGAAAATCGTAAAACAGATTGATCAAAAAATCATAGCACTTAAAAACCGACTTCAAAAAACATTCAATGCTCTGAAGTCAGAAGCAGAACAGTATTCTTTGTTCGACAAGAAGGCAACTGACGCCAACATCACAAAAAAATGGCTGAAAGAGCGAAGCCGCATGGTCAAAGCGGTTCAAGATGAAATAGAACCTCTGATTTACAGCTATTTTGGTCTGACCGACCAGGAAATCATGCTGATTGAAGACACCATCAACGTGTTCGAACCCAGCTCCACACCAACCACCTGGAATTCATCCAAAACCGTGACTCTCGATCCCATTGAAAAAACACGTATCGAGCCTTATAAAACCAAAGGGTTGTCTGCGTATGCGGACACGCTGACGCACACCCTGAACCAATGGGCAGAAGCGGAAGGCTCACTCTGCAAAGTTCATGCAGAAGGTGGAACGGACCGGCAGACCGGCCTTGCCATGGTGACGGTCAGTCTGGCGGATTCAGAATTGCCGTTTAAAAAAACCGAGATTTCACATGACCTCGCAAAGCACTTGAATGAGTTTCACCAGCACATATCAGCCATTCATGGAACCTTGATATACCACCGTGGCATTCTTCTTTTCCAGGGAGAACACATTCATATTGTTCGACCGAACATCCTCCTGAACTGGACGCGCACAGCGGCATTAAACGATGCGGCCCGGATTTACGGAGAGATAGCCCAAGCCCGTGAGGAATCTTGATGGGCAATGAAACAAAAGAATTCCGCCGTCTTTTCCCGAAAGGACATATCCCGATCATTCTTTCCCGTATTGTTCAGGCTGGAGAAACTCTTTGTAAAGAAACTGAAAATGATCTTGAGAATTGGATTTCAAGACGCCTTTATTATCGACTTATCCGGATTGATTCTTTCAGGAACGGTCCGCTTGATATTCGATTACAACCTGAAATCGTATCAGTCGATTCAGATGAAAACCATGCCCAAGGCCAAATTGACTTTCTTGTATCATGTGGCTTTGGTGCTGAAGTTTATTTCGCGATTGAGGCTAAACGATTGAGGTTCCCAAGAACCAACGGGACAATAAATACCGGTAATGACGCTTATGTCAACGACGGCATGATGCGTTTTGTTGAAGGCCAATATGCTCCGTTCATGACCACCGGAGCCATGCTGGGATACATCTTTGATGGCAACCTTTCAAAATCCTGTTCCGGTGTTGCAAAATATATTGGCGGTAAAAAGAATGAACTCAAGCTCATGCCGCCCCAAAAACTTACCACATCAAAAATTCTTCCCACCAATGATGTTTATGAGACAAGGCATGATCTCAATGAAAGAGATTTCACTCTTTATCATATTTTTTTGACTGTTTAGTGTGGGCAAATACTCCAGTGTTATTCCCTCCATCCTGTCAATTTAGACGGAATTCACTTTATGGGCGACCGGCTGGTCGCCCTTTTTTAATGACCTCAGGTCGTTCTTCGTCATGAACCAACGCGTACCTTTCGCTTCATAGGCGGACATTATCTATGTGCGACCTGCGTGGCAGAGACACCAAGGGCGACCAGCAGGTCGCCCCTACGAAATTCGGCAAAAAAAAATCAAAAAAAGAATCCCGGGTAAATATCGTCGTTCGCCATAGTTCTTAATCACCCGGAACCCGGTGTCATCGCGATATGGAGTTCAACTTCCAATGTGTATTTCTGAGGCTCCGGGCCGGTTGCCCCTTCGATGCTGAAAAGGCGAAGGTCAATTGGGAAAGATCCTTGAACAATGAGAACAGGCGATCCCACATCATCGAGGACAGGTTCGATTTGAACCGGGAGGGAAAGAGGGATTGTGCGTCCTTTGAGCGAGAAGGTTCCGGTCAGTTGAACGATGGACATACGGCCAAACGAGAGCTGCTTGTCCTGGCTGATAGCGGATGCCAGGGTGAATTCAGAATAGGGGTGATTTTCAAGATCGAGAAAAAGGGCGCTTTTGATGACCTTGTCCAGATCAGTCTCACCCATGGTCACCGAATCGCTGTGGGCCCGCACTCGGCCTTTCATGCCGGAAAAAGCAAGGTCGACAGGGAAATTTACCTGACCTGAGGTCATTTTGAATTCCCCGGTGTAATTGTCAAGGGGCGCCAGGAAATGAAATTGAATCATGGGGTCATCGTCAAGAGGTTTTGCGGGGACATGCCAGGCTGCGGGAAGCTGGATAACCGTTGACTTAACGTTTTTCATGACACGGGGGGCCGGGGGAAGGGCATAACCCAGTGATTCCCAGGTCACCACCGGGGTTTTCAGGCTGACAAAGTCGAAGCCGTCTCCGCCATAAGGATCGGCCAGGTGTTTTTTAACTTCAGCTTCCATCAGGGCGCCCGCTTGTTTGAAAAGATCTTTGCGGTGATTCCATGGGCCGATTATTTTATTTTCCTTGAGTTCGAAAACAGGTTTTTTGCAATGAAACTGGGAATAGAGGGCCAGGGAAATGAACAAGGTGCCATCGCCACCCCTCCAGGGATAAAAGTCCATGTAAAATCCGCGGTCACCTCGTCTGACCAGGGTTTTATCTTTCATGGCGAAAGACGAAAACCCTGAGACGATGGCGGTGATGCTTTCATCATGAAACGCTTGATCCGTGTATCCATCAGGACGGGTTCCTCCAAGATCGGATACTTTGAGCGGTGAATAGACCGCACCTCTGCCTGAGACCATCACGGGAGTATGATTAAGAACGAATTTCTCTTTGCCCTGCGGAATCCGACGAGAAGTCCTGATGAAATTTTTTATTCGCTGGGTTGTGTTGGTCCGACCCTGGTAAATGGACCGGCCAAGATGGTTCTGGTAGACGATCAGAGGTGTGATGGTCACATCTTCAGGCGCTCCTTTTTCGAGTTTGTCGACTACGACATTCACGTTCATTTCTTTTGCCATATTCAGGATGTCCGGAAGGGTTTTGTCCTGAAAGACAGCATTGACAGGAGACATGCTCTTATTTGTGATAATGATCAACGATTCTCCAGAATAGGCCGACAGGGAAACTGGAAACATGATGACGATTAACATGAGTGACTCTGTTATCCTGCACTTCCTCATGGTGCTTCTCCTGGGTTTCAAAGATGTCACGGTTTGTTCGTTTTGCAGCCGCCGGAAATGTTGAGTCGTAGCTGGATGGTATCCGAAACAAGTGCAATTGGAGCCTCCGGATTGATATTGAAATCTTTTCTGCTGATTTCAAAAGAGGAACGCAAAACCATCAGGTCACCCATGGCTCCGGGGAATCTGTCTTTGAGTTTACCGGGAAGAAGTGTGAGAGATACCGGTGCCGAAATGGTCTTGGTAACACCACCAATGCTCATGTCACCCTCCACGATAAACTGGTATTTTGATTCCGAACTTTCGCCTGTTTTTATGGTTCTACGGAATACAAAGGTGATGGTCGGATGGGCTTCGGCATTTAACCAGGGTTTGGAAAGCAGAACCTGGGTCATGGTGCTGTTGGTCATGGTAATGGACGATGTGGGAATCGTCAAAGTTCCATGAATTATTTTTCTTTCAACGGGGTCGATAGTGATCGTCCCCTTGATGGAATGAGCAAAACCGGTCATGGATTCCAAATCCGAGTCAAGGACGATGGAAACTGCATTTACTCCTTTAGGATCATTGAAATCGTAGGTTGCGGGATTTGCCTGAGCGGAAATTGAAACACAAAAGACAATGAACAGTGAGATGAATATCGCTTTATGATGCATGTGGACCTCCATGATGAATCTCAATGTGTTGAATGTTTATATTGAAAGAACGTAATATGCATGAAAAACGTAATGTATAACTGACATAATGTTAACGATTAAGGGTGTTGTCAACACATTCGCGCTCAGGCAATCTGAGTGGGCAGCACCACTGAAAATAATATTTTTTAACGAAATAGCATTGAGTATTGAATATATATTCCATATTTGGGACTAATTTGTTGCTTAATTGCATTAATGTAACTATTGTTGCGGGTAACACGCTGAATTCACGATGTTATTTATGGATAGATTCTTGCAGTGCTACATTTTAACACTTACACTACAGCAAGGAGAAAATATGACCGATTCATTAACTATCATAAGCAGCGTGGGAAAAAAAAGTGACAAAGAAACAGGTGAACCAGAGGCACACTGGAGCATCTGGTTAAGGGAAGGCCGTCAGTATTTCAGAGCGGGAAGCGGAGAAAAGGGCAGATTCAACAACGCTGTTTTATATAATCTGCTCGCCATGGCTTTTGAAAAATTTATTATGGCCATTCTGGGATTTCATCTTTCATTGCCGATCAACCATACGTTTACGGATCTCATTTATTCACTTGAAAAGTTCTATCCCTTGGATGGAGAAACTAAGGAAATCCTTTTGAAACTTGAAACGAAACAGGAAATCTGCTCGTTTGAAGACTGCATGCGTGCCGATGTTTCGGATGAAGACATTGGAATCATGAGGGAAACAATTCGAAAATTTGATACCATGGCCAGCGATGTGTGCATAAAAGCCAATGCTCCCAAAATGGTGTTTTCGTAGGTTGATCTAAAAATCAAAAAAGAAAAGGGCCGCATAAAATATGCAGCCCTTTTCATATGTATGGTGCCGAAGGGGAGACTTGAACTCCCACGGGTCGCCCCACACGGCCCTCAACCGTGCGCGTCTACCAATTCCGCCACTTCGGCTTGTCGACTTTTATGTTTCTGACCTAAGGTTGCTTAGAGCCTTCCGGAGCGGTTGCAGGTGCTTCGGAACCTTTGTCAGCAGTGGGAACTGCGGGCACCGTTTTTTCGGTATCAGCCGCTTCCACCGGTGTGCTTTTCGGTGCTTCTTCTTTTGGAACAGCTGGAACAGTCTGTTCAGTTATCGGAGCTTCGACTCCCATAACGGAAGGAGTTTCTTTAATTTTGCCTGAATTATAAGCAAGAAATAATGACGTCAGCATGAAAACAACGGCAATGCCGGTTGTCACTTTGCTGAGAATTGTCGATGCTCCCGTTGTTCCAAAAAGAGCCTGGCCACCGGCCCCTCCCATGGAGGCTCCGATATCCGCACCTTTACCTGCCTGAAGAAGAACGATCAGGATCAGTGATATGCAGGCCAGAACATGTAATATAACGACCAATAAGATCATATAAACCTAAACGTTATTTTAAAGATACCGGATAATGTCATTGAACGTTTCCGCTGAAAGACTCGCACCGCCAACCAGTGCACCGTCCACATCTTCAAGTTTCATCAACTCGGAAATGTTAGCGGGTTTGACGCTCCCACCATAGATGATCCTGATGCTTTCTGCAAAATTATTTTCAAACATCGAGATCAGCAGTGACCTGAGAAAACCGTGAACTTCCTGAACCTGAGCGGGTGATGCTGTCTTACCTGTACCGATTGCCCACACAGGCTCATAGGCGACCACAAGATCCTTCAGTGCGTCAGAGCCGAGTCCTTTTAACCCGTCTTTTACCTGTTTGTCAAGCACATTCATCGTTTTTTGTTCATCTCGGTCTTTTTCCGTTTCTCCGATACAGAATACGGGAACAAGATGGTGTTTGATAGCGCTTGAGATGCGACGGTTGACCGTTTCATCGGTCTCACCAAAAAACTGGCGTCGTTCCGAATGTCCGATGAGAACATGGGTGCATCCGCAAGCCGTAATCATACCGGCGGAAATTTCACCCGTAAAAGCGCCTTCTTCTTCCCAATGGAGTGTCTGGGCTCCAAGGGCGACGGAGCTTCCTTTCAAGGACTCGGCAACCGGAACAAGAGATGTGAACGATGGAGCGATCATGATGTCCACAGCCGTCACACCCTTTGTCAGGGCCACAAGACGGGAGGCCGTATCAACGGCGTCATTCCATGTTTTGAACATTTTCCAGTTTCCGGCGATAAGGGGTCTGCGTCTGGACATAACCCTCCTAAAGCATCGAGCCGATGAGGGCTGCAAGCTCGACCATTCGTGTGGAATAGCCCACTTCGTTGTCATACCATGACATGACTTTGATAAGATTTCCGCCAACAACATCCGTGCAAAGGGCATCTACGATGGATGACAAGGGTGAACCATTAAAATCTGATGAAACCAGAGGGAGGTTCGAGTAACCGAGTATTCCTTTAAGGGCCCCTTCAGCCGCAGCTTTCAGTACCTCATTGATATCGGAAACGGTAAGCCCGCTTTTTTCCACAGAGGCGACCAGATCCACAATGGACACATTGGGAGTGGGGACTCTAAGGGAAAGACCATTCAGTTTGCCTTTGAGTTCCGGCAGAACCAGGGCGACGGCTTTTGCAGCGCCTGTGGTGGTGGGAATCATGGAAAGAGCTGCGGCCCGGGCACGTCTCAGATCTTTGTGCGGACCGTCGAGTATCATCTGATCACCGGTGTAAGAATGGATCGTGGTCATAAGGCCGCTGACAATGCCGAAGTTTTCGTGAATTACTTTGGCGATGGGCGCAAGACAGTTAGTGGTACATGATGCGTTGGAGATGATGTTGTGATTTTTCGGGTCATACATATCCTGGTTCACACCCAGAACGATGGTGACGTCCGGGTTGGTGGCCGGTGCGGAAATGATGACTTTTTTAGCTCCAGCTTCAAGGTGTTTGGTCGCGCCTTCTCTGTCTCTGAAACGGCCAGTGCACTCGGCCACGATATCCACGCCTTCCTGTTTCCAGGGAATGTCTTTGGGATCTCGAATCGCTGATACGGTTATGCTTTTGCCGTTGACTTCTATGGTGTTTTCTCCGGCTTCCACGGTCAAAGGGAATCGGCCATGAACAGAGTCATAAGAAAGAAGATGGGCGATTGTTTTTGTGTCCGTCAGGTCGTTGATGGCGACCACATCCACATCAGGGTTTTGAAGGGCTGCTTTGAAAAGAACCCTTCCAATTCTTCCGAAACCGTTTATACCTATTTTTACAGCCATTGTTTGCCTCCACGTTGTTCTATCTGCTGAATGTAAAAAAAAGGCCTGAACAGACTATGACTTTCAGTCAACGAAAATGTCATCGTTTTTTCAGGAGTTACTTTACATGGTCATTTCATGATTTCTGGTGGTGTGAATGGAACCATGGAAAAACATATCAAAGAACCTTTTAAATCAAGGGGGGGCTCTTGTCAAGATTGTATCGCTTCGGTTATTTAAATCTGTTTCTTTGTCTCCAGGCCGTAAGATCAGATATTGACAACCCATTTTGCAGGAATTATAAACCCTCAGCATTAATAAGCTTTATTATCAGAATTCAATGTCATTAAATATAGAGGGTGAAACAGTGGATATTAACTGGTTACAACTATGCTATGCCCTGGTGGGCGGTCTTGGAATGTTTATATACGGCATGAAGCTCATGTCCGACGGTCTTCAGAAATCAGCGGGCAACAGTCTGAAAATGATTCTGGAAAAACTCACTTCCAACAGGGTGATCGGCGCTTTTGTGGGTCTAGTGGTAACAGCCATCATCCAGAGCAGTTCAGCAACGACTGTTATGGTTGTGGGGTTTGTAAATGCTGGCCTCATGAATCTCATGCAGGCCCTGAGCGTGGTGCTGGGAGCCAATATAGGTACAACGATTACAGCCCAGATTATTGCATTTAAAGTCTCTCAGTTTGCCTTGCCTGCCATCGGTATCGGAGTTGTGATGCGGCTTTTTATCAAAGGGAAAAAGACCCAGAGCATGGGAGAGATTCTTCTTGGATTCGGCTTTCTGTTTCTCGGAATGGAAATTATGACCAAGGGGTTTGCGCCACTGAATCACAATGCCGCTTTCAAGGATGCGTTTGTAATGTTTTCTTCAAACCCTTTGCTGGCTGTGGCCGCAGGCGCCATTCTTACGATGGTTGTCCAGAGCAGTTCTGCCACCATAGGTATCACCATCGCTCTTGCCACCATAGGGGTCATTGATTATATGGCGGCCAGTGCTCTGGTGTTAGGGGAGAATATCGGAACCACGATTACGGCCAATCTTGCCGCCATAGGTACCAATAAAGCTGCTCGACGGGCTGCACTGGGACATTTTCTGTTCAATCTCATCGGTGTTTCCTACATGGTGTTGTTCCTCCCAGGGCTGATGCAACTGGTTGATGCGTTTACTCCAGGTGCGGCAAATATGATTGCTGCTGACGGAACCCGGCCTAATCTGGCCCGCCATATCGCCAATGTTCATACCACTTTCAACATAATTAATACCTTGATCTTTTTACCAATTCTTCCATACCTTGCCAGACTCTGCGAGAAAATCATCAAGGGGGACGACACTCCAGATTCGTTCAAACTGATTTATTTAAAGGAAGTTCTTGTTGAGACCCCGACAATTGCGGTTGTCCAGGCCATTAAAGAAGTGAAACGGATGTCCGATTCCGCGCTGGCCATGCTGAAATTGTCTAAAGATGCTTTTTTTGAAAGAAATCTTGATAAAATCAATAAAATATATGAACTTGAAGAAAGCGTTGATCTTCTTCAAAAGAAATTTCCGACTTCCTTGTTAAACTCTTTGAAAAAGATATTACGGAAGAGACGTCGAAAACCATTAACCGGCTTCTTCATGCGCTCCATGATATCGAAAAAATAGGGGATTATGCGGAAAACATCGCCCGGTTCACCGAACGCATGATTCAAGAAAAAATGGGTTTTTCAGATAAAGCTATGTCTGAAATGGAAGAAATTTTCAATGTAACCCTCAGGTTTACAGAAAACGTTCTGGCCACATTCAACCGTGAAGAGTTTACACTGAATTTCGATACCAAGGACGAAAATCTTATCGACCAGCTCAGGCGCGAGTACAAGAATAACCACATCGCCCGTCTTAACCTTGGGGATGCACCGTGGATTGCGGGATTCTGTTTGTGGATATTTTGAATAACCTTGAAAAAACAGGGGATAATACGTTTAATATCGCTCAGGAAATTCTTGCTGCTGCGAAATAGGAAAAAATGTGGACGTTGTGGACAAAGTAGACCCAGTGGACATGGACAAAGTGGACTGTCCACACTGTCCATGTCTACCTCGTCCACGTTGTCCACTGTCCACCAAATTTAAATCCTTAAATCATCCCCCTGATCCTCGCCTCAAGGTCCGGATCTTTCAATTTTTTCCGCACCATGATTTTCAGGCAGTCTTTGACCAGGCCTGGATACCGCTGAATGTTTTTCTTTAAAAGGCTTGTCATGTCATAGAAATTGGCTTCCTGAATTTTTCCGGCCTTCAGTTGTGTTTTTATCTCCCGGATGTTTTTTTCATCAGGTGAAAACTGCATATATGTCTGGATGGAGCTTCGCTGGACCCCACGGTCATTGTCTTTAAACAGGTACAGCATCTGGCTTCGCACATCGGTTGTTTCCGTTTTTCTGAGTGCCATGACGGCTTCAGCCCGGACTCTGGGATTGGGGTGTTTGAAATAACCGGTCAGGATTCGGTTGTTTTCAAACATACCTGCGTTGCCAAGAGCGGCAATATATTCAGCCCGTTCGTCATGGCTTATAGCTCCATCGATTTTTTTTCGGATCTGATTGTTCAGAGAAAGGGCTTTGTCCTTCTCACTTCGTGTGTAAAGCTTATGGAGAGAGGCGCCAAAAGCATGGGCCGCAGCGTAACTTTCGTATCCTTTTTTTCTGTTCATCAGGCCACTCAAAAATTCAAGGGTTCCGGCGGTGGGTTTCACGTCCATGAACGAAAAATTCTGGATCAGAACGCCATGCTGGGGATCTTTCCGAACGTTGGGGTTGGAGAGCATATTCTTCATGGCGGCCTGGGCGTTTTCCGTACCGGCAGCGGCGAGGATGTTCATCACCAGTGTTCTTTCACCGGAATTTCGTCCTTTTTTCATGGCGAAATCAGCCAGGCGCTGGGCGCTTCGGGGCTGGAGTTTCACAAAGCCGCTGCTCCTGTAGAACATGGCGTTGTTGGCTCTATTGTCTTTGGTGTCCGGCCTGAAATTTTTGATCCATGTTTCCATGTCTTCATAGATCAGGTCGTTGACCTGTTTTGCCAGAAGTTCTCTGTTCTGCTTGGGGTCTGATATGGGTTCTCCGGGGTAGACGGCGAGCATTGAACTTGTCTGTTTCGCGCCGAATGCCCCTGGATCGAAATTCCCTTTTCCGATCATTTTGAGGCTCAGGGTCTTTTTCACATCAAGGATGTTCTTTTTATTTGACGGTGCGGTGATTGTTGATCGTTCATGCTTGTCGATTTCTTCGATAAAACCTTCGCGGTTCAGGATGATTTTATCGTTTGAACGGATATTCTGTTTGTCACTGGGAGCGATGAGGCCCGGGTAGTCGTAATTTTTCCTTGTCTTGGCCAGTTCGATGCGGTTTCCTTTTGTGTCTTTAATCTGGTAGTCCACAACGCCTTTGCCGTGCTGATTAATTTCTTTCGTGGTCCAGCGCTTTTTCCCTTCTCGAATGGATACCTGGATTTCCTGGGCTGCGGTGGTCATGAACGTCTTGAACACCTGGGTTGTTTTCGGGGGAAAAAGAAAACGTTTAATTTCGTTGTTTCCGTCAACACACACATAAACTTCCTGTTTTCTGTATTTGCCGATGAACTGATCAGGACTGTCAAACACAGGATGTCCATTCATTCCGAAACGGCTCGTTCGAACCTGGTCAAAACTCAGGCTGTATATGTTTTCGTTTCCCACTCGCCCGTAATCCTTAACCCTGAGATCTCCGTCAAAGGACAATGTGGACATGAAAGTGCTCGCCCTGCTGCCTTTTTTGCCCAGTCTGTCCGGGAAGATGGTGGTGGTGTTTTCATCGGAATATTGAAACCGATAGGTACGGTAAACCCCTTTTTGTGAAACAAGAAGCGGGTTATCGGGCGTGGCCTGAGATGATTCCGGAATGATCAGGCTGAAAAGGAACAGAATGATGAGGTTTGATATTATTGTTTTCATGATGGGCAGATTATGTTGGTTTTTTGATTTTTTCAATGGATTTTGTTGATGAGGTGGACGGTGGACAGTGGACTTTGTGGACCAAGTAGACGAAGTGGACATGGACAATGTGGACCGTCCACCCTGTCCATGTCCACTGAGTCCACAAAGTCCACTTGGTCCACAAAAAGCAACTTTACATTTAGAACCCCATAGCCTTCAAAACAATTTTTTCAGAAATCACACCCTGTCCACCCCTTAATTATCCACCACCAAAGTCCCCATAACCCAACTCAAAGTCACCTGAGCCACCAGATAATCCCGTTTTGCTTTAGCCAGATTCCCACGAGCCTCTTTCAGTGCCAGCTGGGCGTCCTGGACGTCAAGGTTTGTTTTTACGCCGTGTATGAAGCCTTTTTCAGCCATTGAGACAAGACGTTCGGCACGGGTCACAACACCTTCCAGTGCATTGAGTATTTCGGCGGCTTCTTTAAGAGCGCTTGATGATTCTTCGGTCTGGAGGCGGATGTTGTCTTTCAGTTTTTCCGCCTGAAGAGTCAGAGTGGAAAGTTCGCTTCGGCTCTGGGCAACTTTTCCCCTTGTTTTCATGCCGTCGAAAAAGGGAAAAGACATCAGGACAGCGGCTTTTGAGACTTCGCCATCAGCGGTGTTTGTTTCCACGTCAAGATGTCTCCAGCCGTAAGAGGCATAAAGATCAATCCGGGGTTTGTCCATTGAGTTGTAAACCGTGATGGCCTCTTTCTGCATGCCGATCTTGTTGTTGAGTTCAGACAGCTCGGCCCGTTTGGATAAGGCTGTTTTAAATGATTCCTCCGGATCAGGAACAGGGGAGGGGCTTGCTTCAAGAGATCCTTTTACATCAAAGGATCGTCCTTCAAGGCACACAAGAATACCCAGTCTTTCCCTGGAGATCCGAACCATGTTTTCTTTTTTAATCACATCGGGCCGGGCGTTTGCAACCGACACTTCCGCTGAAAGAACATCGTAATCCGTGGCTGTTCCTGCGGCTAATTTCCGTTTTGCCTCATCGAAATGGCGCTGTTTCTGATCCAGATTGGTCACGGCTATTTCGTAGAGTTCTTTTGCCAGAAGGGTATCGTAAAAAGCGGCACTCACGTCGCGGGCTACGGCCTGACGGTAGGCGTTCATTTCATCGTCGGCTGTTTTAAGTCCGATTTTTGCAGCCCGGATGGCTGCTCCGATCTGGCCCCAGGTGAACAGGGGCTGGGAAAGCGTGATTTCGCCACCGTAGTATTTTTGTGTAGTTGGAATCATGGGGGATATGGCGGTCTGTGTTTCGTCTGTACTGGTTCCTATGGACGCACCCAGGCTCAGTTTGGGCAAGGCTGCTGAGCGTTCTTCCACATATCTTCCTTCCACCAGTTTTCTGTAAGCCTCGGCCATTTTGATGTCCTTGTTCTGTTCCGCCGCCAGTTTCAAAGCATCAGCCAGAGTGAGCTCCCTTGTTTCAACCGCTCTGGCAGAGGAAGGCATCATGAGAAAAGCCGTCATGATAAGGACGAGGAGGATCGGATGCACAGAGTTGTGATTCTTTCCGGCCCATTTTTTCTGAAGCCAGCTGCCCAGGTCGTCCAGAATCGTGTAAACAACGGGGACAACGAGCAGTGTGAGCAAGGTTGATGTGATCAAACCTCCGATAACAGCCCGACCCATGGGGGCTCGCATTTCAGCCCCGGCTCCCAGACCAAGGGCCAGAGGGAGCATGCCGAAAATCATGGCCAGGGTGGTCATCATGATGGGACGAAGCCTTGTCCTTCCCGCTGTGATCACGGCGTTTCGCCTGTCCATGCCCTCGCTTCTCAGGATCTTAGTGTAGTCCACCAGAAGGATGGCGTTTTTCGTTACAAGCCCCATGAGCATGATCAGTCCTATCAAGGACATGATGTTGACCGCATCTCCGGTGATTTTAAGCATGGCGGCCATACCCACCAGGGAAAGGGGAAGGGAGAACATGATGGAAAAAGGCTCGATAAACGATTCGAACTGGGCCGCCAGAATCAGATAAACGAAGATAATCGCCATGAGAAGGGCTTCAGCCATGTAAATGAACGATTCCACCATGTCTTCGGCTTCTCCCGAGAACACCAGCTGATAGCCGTGGGCCATCTCAAGGTCGGCAGCGATGCGTTTGATGTCCTTCATGGCGGTTCCCATATCCAGACTTTTTTCCAGGTTGGACGATATTTTGATTTCCCGTATCAGATCCCTTCGGTTGATTTCTGAAGGTGTTGCACCAATTTCGTAACTGACCAGATCACCCAGCTGAATCAGGGAGGCGGCACCGGTTTGATTTCTTACGGATAACCGTAGCCGTTCCACTTGAGCAGGGTCCTGTCTGAGATCTTCGGGTAGCCGGACCCTCACATCCACAGCGTCACCGTCTTCGTCTTCATACGTTGTGGAAGCTTCTCCGCCAACAAGGGCGCCAACGGTTCGGACAATGGCCCCTGTGGTGACACCTGCGTCCATGGCCCGTTCACGGTTGACAATCAGTCTGTATTCCGGCGTGTCGTCTTCCATGGAAACTTCCAGGTCGATGATGCCCTTGATTTTGTACAACTCTTTTTTCATCTGGGCGCCGTAGTGTTTCAACTTGTCGATGTTTTCTCCACGGATGCTGAATTCGATCTTTTTTGTCCCGTGAAGCCGCCCCACTTCCACGATGGCCGGAACAATTCCGGGAATGTTCTGAAGACGTTTTCTGACCTCATCCTGGATTTCGTTTTGAGACCGTTCCCTCTCGTTTTTCTCTTTCAGTTTCACATATACATGACCGTCCCGGACAGTGCCCGAGTCACCAGAGCCGATGGTGGAATAGGTGTGGAGTATTTCCGGAAAGGATTTCAACATGACGATAATGGCGTCCACCCGCTTTTTCGTTTCGTCGATGGATGCATCCGGCGCTGTTTTCAAATCAATCTGGAATTCGGCTCTGTCGAATGTCTGCATGAATGCGGACGGAAGTGTTACGAAAATGGCCATACCCGCAATAAACACCAGTGTGGCCATGGCAACGACGGAAATCCGGTGATCCAGAGCCCAGGCAATGACGCCTTTATACTGGTCAGCTGTTCTGTCGAACCAGTCGTTGAACGAATCAAGAAGACGGGCCACAAAATGACGTTTGCCTTTTCTTTCGATATCCGGGTCAAACCACCGTGATGACAGCATGGGGTCCAGAGTGAACGATACAAACAAAGACACAAGGACCGCAAATGTCACCGTAATACCGAACTGGAAAAAGAAGCGCCCCACGATGCCTTTCATGAAAGCCACGGGCACGAAAACCGCCACGATGGAAAAGGTGGTGGCGAGAACGGCCAGGCCGATTTCGCTTGTTCCGTCCTTGGCCGCCTGAAAATGGTTTTTTCCCATTTCCATATGACGCACGATATTTTCACGCACCACGATGGCGTCGTCGATGAGCATGCCGATGGCAAGAGACAATGCCATCAGGGTCATTATATTCAGGGTCATGCCCATGAAGTTCATGGCGATAAACGAGGCAATAACGGAGATGGGAAGGGTGAGCCCGGTGATCACCGTGCTGCGCCAGGAGTTCAGAAACAGGAACACGATGAGGATGGTAAGAATACCGCCTTCGATCATGGTTTTCTGCACATCGTGGACTGAGTCGCGGATCATGATGGAGCCGTCTCTCACAATGTCGATTGTTGTTCCGTCGGGCATTTCCGGCTGGAGCTTATCCACGATTTTTTTCACCGAATCTACCACATCCACCGTGTTTGCTCCCGATTGCTTCAGGATATCAAGACCCACGGCCGGAACACCGTTGACCAGGGCGGTGGTTCTCTGCTCTTCAATGCTGTCTTTTACATCGGCCACTTCGGCGAGTGTGATAGGGCGGTTGTCTTTCTGTCCGATAACCATGGTTTTAAACTGCTCCACCATGTCCGGTTTTCCTGACACCCGCAAAGGGTATTCCGAATCACCTCGTTTCAAACGACCCAGCGGCGTGTTGACGTTTTCCGACTGAATGCCGCCGATGATCTGGTCAACTCCCAGACCCAGGGCTTCAAGCTTTCCAGGGTTGATTTCCACAGCCACTTCACGTTTGAGCAGCCCCACCAGGTTGACTTTTCCAACACCGGAGACGCTTTCGATGCGCCGTTTGACCTTCTTTTCAACAAGGGTCGACAACTCCCTCGGCGGCATCACGTTTGACCGGACAGCCAGAGATACAATGGGCATATTTGCGAAATCGAGCTTCTGGATGATGGGCTCGTCCATGGCTTTGGGAAGATCGCTGCGTATGCCGCTGATTTTGGCCCGCACATCCTGGGCCGCATCATCCACCTTGACTTCAAGACGGAATTCCACCACCACGGTGGAAACACTTTCACGGGAAATTGACATGACGTGCTTTACGCCGGAAATGGGGTTTACCGCTTCTTCGATGCGTTTGGTGACTTCACGCTCCACGGTTTCAGGGGATGCTCCTTCATAAACGGTGACGATGGACACCACGGGGATTTCCACATCGGGGTACATATCCACGGAAAGGCGGCGGTAGGAAAAAAGACCTAAGGTAACCAGGGTCAGTATCATCACCGTTGCGAAAACCGGGCGTTTGATGGAAAGATCGGATAAAAGCATTGTTATTTGCCTCCGTTCTTTCTGACTTTATCGCCCTCTTTGATGTTGAAGCCCCCCCTTAAAATCACCTGATCACCCGGAACGATGCCGGATGTGATTTCCACTTTGTCGCCCTGGATGATGCCTACGCCCACATTTTTCTTTTTTGCCACTCCGTTGTTTACAACCAGGATTTCAGCCCGTTTGTTTTCCACATTCCAGTTGATCAGGGCGTTTCTTGGAATTTGAACAACATGCTGACGATGGCCGATGACAATCTGTCCTTTTATAAAAAGACCGCCTTTCAGAGCTTCGGATGGGTTCTGAACTTCGGCGATGATTTTCATCGAACGGTCCCCTTCGCTGACAACGGGGTTGATGTATTTGAGTTTTCCCGAAAATGTTTTCCCTGGAAATGCGTCGGTTGTGAAACGCAGTTCAAGCCCTGGTTTCATAAAACTCATGAATTTTGATGGCACCGTCACGGTGAGGTCCAGAATCCGGTTGTCCACGATTTTAAAGATGGGTTTGTCCGTGGCCATATCCCCTTTGTTTATCTTTCGTTCAGCCACAATGCCGTTAATGGGGGAAGTGATCACGTTTTTTGAAAACCTGAGTTTTGCCTGGGCGAGGTCCTGCTGTGCCGTGGTCAGCCGCGCCACCACCGATGCCTTGCGGGCCATGGACGCATCTTTTTCAGTCCCTGCTTCATCAACGCTCTGGGATGTGGCAAGGCCCGATTCCTTCAGTTGAACCATACGGTTGTACTCCCTTTCGGCACGGCTCACAGCCACTTTTGCCTGAAGGAGATTGGCTCGTTCCATGTCCACGGCTGCTTTGGCTTTGTTCAGCATGGCCTGGGGTTCCCGGGTATCCAAGGACACCAGGGGGTCACCTTTTTTCACCCGGACCCATTCGCTCACATGGACTTCTCTGACCACACCGCCGTATTCAGCTTTCACATCGGTCTGGATTTTGGGAGACAGGGTGCCCACAACATCCACGGTGTCAGCCATATCGGCGAAATCTGCGGTCATGGTTTCCACGGCCACTTCCGGCCTTCCTGCCGAAGAGGATTCGTTTCCGGCCTGGGTTGAGTGATGCTTGAACAACATGAATCCAAGGATGGTGATTCCCGTCAGGGCTGCGATTGCCAATGGTTTTTTTCTGGACATGTTTTTTCCCCTGGTTGAAAATGTCTTGGTACGATAGCTATGAACGCCGTTTACAACTGAGGCATCCGGTGATACGGCAGTCCTTTGTTTGTGCGGACTGCATGGGTTTATTCCGGTTTTTTACAACATCGTTATGGAAATTATCACGAATTTGAATGGGCCATAATATGAATGAATGTTCGCATTGTCAAATCAATTCATTCCATACCATCGGTTTGTTATCTAAGACGCAAAAGAGAAGAAGAGATGCCGAAAAGTGTGGTTTTTATAAAGGCGAAACCGAACTTCATCAGCTCCACGTCATTCTTGTATATTTTTTTTTGCAGGTCGGACTTCACTTTGTAACGTTTCAGAAATGAGCTTTCGAAAACGAACTGCCTGAAGCTGTCCATGTTGTAAGCTGCCATAAAGGCCATTTTTGCGCGGGGGCCGGATGGTCCTTCCATGCCCCAGGGATTGTTCATGAAAAGGCTTTTAAGCTCGGACCACAGAACGGTCATAGTGTTATAGGTCGCAGCGTCCTGATCTTTGGCCCATGTTTCCAGAGTGAAGGTTCTGCTTTCTTTCTGGCCCAGGCAGAAATCCGGGGGTCTGAAAAAATGAACCGGTTCCGGTTTGCCTTTTCCTTTAAAAATCAATCCCTGCTCAACCGGAAAGGTCCTGCAGGTATCAGGCCTGTCAGGATAAACCGAGCAGCCGTTTTCGTTTAAAAAAGGGCAGGTCTGCTCATCGTTGTCCGCCATTCGGAGAAGAACATCGGGGAAATGGTTGGAAGGTCTCAGCACCACATCAGTATGGCGATCAATGAAATCACCGGAAGAAAGGCCCAGATTGTTTTTGAGCCGGAGCACGTCATAAGGATAAAGGAAGAGATTGAGATTCCGGCAGCAGAGGTTGAAACAGGCCAGGTCAGGTCTGCATTCGAAGCAGAAAGCGTCTTTCTTTTCTATCCGTCGTCCCGGGATATCGCCAAGGTCGTCAAGATCCAGGGATTTCATAAACGTATCATCTCCGCAATGGTCATTCTGAGTTTGTCCGCGACGCCCGAAGCCTCTCTGAGGTTTCGTTCGAGACGGGCCATTTCCATGTAAAACGGTGTCCGGTCAAAAGGAATATAGTCCATGGTTCCGGTAAGTTCGGTAAAGAGGCCGCAGCCCTCGCTTCTCAGCGGGTTCTGGCCGGGTTTTCTCAGTTCATGGGCCATGCCATGGAGACGGCAGATCATGGGGCGGTAAGCATAGATCAGGCAGAGGCCTTCGTGGTTTAAGGGGCACATGACCCGTGGCGTCTGGCCTTTTTCTTCCGCTGCCCGGGTTGCCTCAACAACGTCACCCGCCTGTTCGAAAACCTGCATTTGTATAGATGGTTCCAGAATTTCCAAACCTTTTTTGAGATACATATATTCCAGAAGGGTGTGATGGTGAAAACGGGTGTAACAGCAGTTGTCAACACAGCCCCGGCAGTTGAAACCATAAACATCCGCAACCGCATCGTAAGCCGCGTCCATTTTTGAAAAGAGCTGTGCAAGCGGTGTGAGCCAGAATTCTTCGGATATATGACTGACTTTATCGTAAAATGTCATGCATCACACCATGGGCAAGGGAAAAAATAATTTGGAATAGAGATCCAGGGCATGACGATCCGTCATGCTGGCGATGAAATCACAGACCCGTCTGGCATGGGGGTCGCTTACCGCGCAACCTGCCATCTCGATGTTCGAAAGTTCTTCCTCGAAACTTTCGGCGTTGTTCGCGTCCATAAAGTAATGGTAAATGTCTTTGAGAATTTTCATGGATTTTTCGAATTCACCATGGACCTGAGGGGAACGGTACACGTTCTCATACAGGAACTCTCTTAAC
The DNA here is from genome assembly GCA_041660385.1 of Desulfobacteraceae bacterium. GTDB lineage: Bacteria > Desulfobacterota > Desulfobacteria > Desulfobacterales > Desulfolunaceae > DYJE01. The sequence continues at coordinate 82,743 of JBAZWJ010000010.1, forward strand.
CGAGACATGGCTTCGTTTACTTCATCACTGACCCGGAGATATAACCCGCCGTTTTCAGGGCCTGAATGGTTGATGAGGGCTGATACCATGGATGTTGCTCTCTGGGCATGGGTTGTTCCAAGAACACGTTTGCACAACTCGGGAACCTGGCACTCCTTGATAACACCGCTTCGAATAGCGTCGTCCAGATCGTGATTCAGATAGGCCATGATATCGGCCACACGAACGAGGCGACCTTCGATGGTGGAGGCCATATCGTCTGGGTTGTTTGATAAAATATCGCCGTATCCCTTGGAATGCTTGATAATTCCGTCCCTGACTTCAAACGTCAGATTCAAGCCTTTGCCGTCTTTTTCAAGGACATCCACAACCCTCAGGCTCTGGTTGGTATGGGAAAAATCAATGGAGTAGATCTGTTTAAGGGCTGTTTCACCGCTGTGCCCAAAGGGCGTATGGCCCAGGTCATGGGCAAGGGCAATGGCTTCGGCCAGATCTTCGTTGAGGTTCATGGCCCGCGCAAGGGTCCGTGCGATCTGTGCCACTTCCAGCGTGTGGGTGAGTCGTGTTCTGTAGTGCTCCCCAAGTGGAGATAAAAAAACCTGGGTTTTATGTTTCAACCGTCTGAACGCATTGGAATAGAGTATCCTGTCCCGGTCCCGCTGGAATTCCGTGCGGATCGCGCAGAGCTCTTCTGCCTCCAGCCTTCCCTTTGATTCGGAACTTAAACAGCCGAATTTGGAAATGAACGACCGTTCCCGTTTTTCGTACTCTTCCCGTATAGACATGTTCATCACATCGTGCAGATTATCAAAACGAACCGGAAAAAAGCTCATTCTTCTTTACGACCGTTATGCCAAAGATTTTCGAAATATTTTATATAGATCAGAACCATTCATTAGACAACCCCAACGTGATTATTTTTCCGGGTTTATTTTTTTAAAATCCTACAATGGCTGAATTTTTATACCCTGTTTTTGTGTATTTTGCATGCGGGTTGCATTTTGGACGAATGGGGCTGATCGGAGTCTATTCACCGACAGTGTGTTTTTTTCGTGGAGATACGTTTTGTGAATTTTGAAGATGTTGCAGGAAAGGGCAGGGACATCGCAATGCCGCTGCCCTTTGATTTACTATATTATTTTTTTCTTCTGCGTTTTGTGGCTGACAGTCCGGCTATGCCAAGACCAAAAAGAAGCATGGTGGCTGGTTCGGGAACTGGGTCTCCTCCGCCAGGTGTAACTGAGCCAAAAGTTATGTTATCAAAACCGATTTGATTTTGTACACCAGCAAATGAGACATAGGAAGCGGTGCCGTTAAAGGCAACTCCAAGCTGATAAAATGGACTAAAATCACCGCTAGGATCCCCACCAGTGCTCGGAGTTGTAGGAAGGATTAAGTTTGCGAGCAGAGTATCATTGATGTCATAAACACCAACGGAACCAGGGTTATTAATTGCTGAGTACCAAAATGAAAATCCGGTTGTAAACCCGCCAGCAACAGTCATTTTTGCATCATCACCAGTTAAAAAAAACATTATGGTGTCAGGAGAAGGCTCACCACCGAAATTTCCGTTTCCCCCTGCGTCTGCATCCACGATTGCCAGAGTATTATCAGAAAAGGTGATGCCGTAATTTGTTCCAGCTCCTCCATTGTAAAAATTACCAACAGCATTATAGTTTCCAACTCCTTCAAAATCCAAAGTAATGACCGTTGCCGATGCACTGGCTGCGATTCCGAGCATTACGACTACTGCCAATCCTGCTAAAAAATTCTTCATAAATGTTTCTCCTTATTTTCCGAAAAATATTTTTGTCAAGCGAGACCATCCCGCAGAACATTATGAACGGATAGAAAATCCCCAGTTTTACTGACTATTCCCCATCTGCCCGCATAATAATGTATTTTAAACGCGATGCATGATGCATACCATGATTTGTTGTGTGTGTATAAATTTGATATAAAACATTATATCGTATGTTAAGATGATTTGTTGTTGGTTCCTCTTGATGGATCATCATTGAATTTTAGGATTTTTATGTATGTTGCGTAACAATGCGTATGTAAGTTGCGTAACAATGCGTATGTAAGTCGCGTAACGAGGTTGCCATAGGCCACAGGTCCCCACTGATAAGTACACTGGCTGCTGGGATATCCCTGGACAGTCACCGAGAACGCCGCTGTCTGGTCCGGAGAAGAAATCGTAGCGCTTGTCGGGACCAGAATAAATGAAGATAGGTTGGCCTGGACATCCCAGTCGTTATAATCTGTTGTATGGTAGAGATCATAAAGAATGCTGGCCTCGTCTAATGACGTGAGGGCCAGGTCTGCCGGTTTGAGTATATTACCCAAAGCTGTGAGCATTTTGTCCATGTTCTCATAAGCGTCGTCCGGTCCCCTGGCGCTAAGAGCCGCCTCCATCATTCCCAGAAACATATTTTTGAGAGCTTTCTTGACGGTGGGGTCCGAGGCTGCGGTTTTGATCAGGTCGAAGTAGGCTGGCAGCATTTCACCTTTTTCCAGCTGGGTGGTGTAGTTTGTTGCAACGCTGCCAAGATCCTTCATCAGCTGGTTAAAGAGCCCCACCCATTTCTGTATGCTCTCAGGATCGTTCCAAAGTTTGGGGTTGATTTTCGAGGGAAGCCCCTTGCTGAGTATCGGCCACATGAACTCTTTCATAAATTCAAGCGCGATCATATCATTGTGGGCTTTTTTCACACTCGACAGGAATGTAGCCGGAACGGTACACAAAATAGCGGAAGTGAATACGTGCATGGTTGGTGATATCAATGCCCATACTGTCCAGGCTCGGTGCCACAGTGAGCATGTCAGGATTGGGAGAGTTGACCTTCACTGAGATGGCTCCCTCGGACACGCCCTTACTGCCGGAATCACTGCTGATCTTGATCTCAGCCTCAGCAACGCGTCCAGTTGCCAGTGAGTGACCGGAAGCCTTCGCTGGTTCTCTTGCCAGAAGAGAAGCCGTTGCTTCAGATACCGCATCGGAAATTTCAGTGTCCGCATCGCCAAGAGCGGTCGGGTTGACGGCCAGCCGTGTCGCGATCACACCTGCCAGAGTGGCGGTCTCAGGGGCGGCGGCCAGAAACGTGTAGACATTGATCCACTCGCTGGCAGGCAGAAGGTTAGATGTGGTTGATATGAAGAGCAGTTCTTCAGCCGTGGACATTGGGCTGATATCGTTGAAAGAGGGGTTATCGGTATCTACGTGGCCCAGCATCACAAGTTTGCCCTACGCCGGATCTATCAAGTTCACGGTGGCTGGCCCACCACCACTTGGCTCGGAGACGGTGAAGCTGCGGTCGGCTCCCACGGATATCTTGCCATAGGCTGATGAGACGGTGAGGCTCGCAGGTGCAATCGCGAAACCCTCCGGAAGTACTACCGTGCCGTTGGTGGACAACGGTTTATCCGTATTCGATCCGCCGTTGCTGCTGCTACCGCAGTGGATGCCATCCGGTTATTTCCGTCAGAGGGCATGCGTTTTTGACTGAACATTGTTAAGTCGGGTTTTTGCCCTGCCAATTGTATGCAAAACTCGTACTGCAATAACAAATATTACCATATGTATATTCAGTATGTTACAAAGTGCAGGCCAAACGTGTAGATATAATACTTCCTACATGTATTACATTTTATATTCACCATTGATTCTCTGGTCTCTGGGCTTGACCCATTTTTCATTGACATGGAGGATGGCGACTAATATAAATAAAATAACTAAAGAGCGTTTTCATCATTTCATCAATTGATAATATTGAAAGGTGCCAACTATGAACGGCGAATCATCTTCATCTTCAAAAAAAGAATGGACCCAACCGGAAATTTATGATCTTGATGTGGATAATACCGCATCGGGAGACATTCACCCCACAGAACTTGATACTACAGCCGGGCCAAGTTGAGGGGCTTTACGGATACAAATCGAATAACCATCTGAACGACGGAGTCGCTCTGTATCATTTTTATTGCGAAGCCTCGGGTCTAATACCCCGTCGCTTGCGACGATAAGATTGAATCAATCTTTTGCTGATACTCCGTCCGCTTGCGGCGGGGTAGTTCATTGAATATCTTATTTCTTCCAATGCCCCAACAATGCCTGATTGAAAAACGATGGGATTTATTTTTGGAATTATCAATCTGGACGACCGATCAGTTAACGGCGATGATATTTCTACGTTTTGTACTGCCGTCAAGTGGGAGGGCTTTGAAGATCATATCGAAATCGCAGAAACGTATGCGCTGGGTTACTGCTGGAATCCTGACAGACAGCAGAAATCTGGTATCCTTCAATACGAAAATCTTACGATCCTCTGGGATGCGCGCTTTTACAACAACGACCGGTTAAAAAACGGATTTGATTACAATTCTGATGGAGAAGCTTTCGCCAAAGCCTACCTTCGATGGGGCGTTTCGTGTGCCGATAAATTCAACGGAGATTTTTCCATTGTCATCATAGATTCAACTCTTCAGAAAATCCTTTTATTCCGGGACCACATCGGTGCTCGCCCTTTATGCTGGGCTATTCAAAACAACCAACTCATATTTTCGTCCCACGAATTCGGTATTGCCCGGTCGAAATTGATTGATAATACAATTTCGGAAGAAACCTTGATCCGGGATTTTTTCAGGCATAAGAAAAAGAAATATGAACAAACTGTGTTTAAGAATATTCAAAGGGTTATTCCGGGACACTGCCTGTCTGTTTCCTCGGACAAAATAGAACCCATCAAGTACTGGTTTCCCGAAAAAATCAAAAAAGACAATGGGATGACATTTCATGATGCTGCTTTGCGTCTCAAACATCTTTTGATCGAGTCTTCCGCCAGAAGGTTGGAATACGGAAAGGTAGGCGTGCATGTCAGTGGCGGAATCGACTCATCCGGCGTCGCAGCTATTATTTCGGATATCATTGATGACAAAAACCGGATGACCGGTTATTCCTGGTCGCCTGAAGAATCGATGGATGTGCCAGAGGGGATCAATGAAAAAATGCTGGTTGAAGATCTTGCCGCCCAGAAGAATATCACGATAAAATATTTTTCCTGGGATGATCAATCTTTGATCGAAGATTTTATCCTGCCTGAGTTCGAGAATGTACGAAACGAACTGCAGACGATGAAACAGGCCAAAGCAGATGGGGTAAAAACTGTTTTCAGCGGTTGGGGTGGGGATGAGTTTGTCTCATTGAGTTTGAGAGGAGCGATGAACCATATCCTTTTTTGTTTAAAGTTGCCTGCATTCATTCGATGGGTAAAACATTTTGGCATCAAGGCAACCCTTTCCAAAGCGTTGTGGGAAACGCTCCCCCTGTTCATACCGTTTGGCTTGCTTGACAGAAGTTCAACGAAGAGGAGTGGTTACAAATTTTTCAAAAAGCTATTTATCCTCAAAAACTGGAAATTGTTTTTCTTTAACCGGAAAAAAAATATATACGGCTTTGGTGACAGAAACGGATTAATGATCAATTTCTTGGAAAATTACCATTTGCCCCATCGAATGGACACCTGGGCTATTTTTGGAGAAAAATTCGGTGTGGAATATAAGTATCCGCTCCTGGACAAGGATCTGCTCGAATTCTGGTTCAGTATTCCGTTAAAGCACACGTATGAGACCATGCTGCATCGGCATCTGTACCGTGAAGCACTTAATGGAATTCTTCCTGAAAGAACCAGAATGCGACTGGATAAGCGTGAACCTTTATTGCGAAAGCATAACCTTCAACATAAGTTGAAAATTAAAAGAGAGCTGGCGAGTCGAGGAGATTTATTTTCAGAAGACGGCTGTTTACCGTTTTTTCAAATTGGAGAATTTCAAAAGCTGATCGCCAGCCATACAAACGAGCAGAAACAAATTGGCCATCAGCTCTTTGATATACAATTCTACTTAAAGTATAAATTTTTATGTGAAAAGTATTTATGAATTTAGATTCCCCTATTGATTCACTGACTGTTAAGGTTATCATAGATGATGTGGGTAAGCTTTCAGCACCCCGCTTATCCCGTCCCAGCTTTGAAGTTGACGAGAATGATTTTTTTCTGGATGTCCGTAACATTGCCCGCTATCGCGTTCAAAATGGGAATAAAGTGTTTATTAACCCCCATGAAAATGCGGATATTGCGTCCATTAAGCTTTTTCTGAACGGTTCCGTGTTGGGTGCGGCGTTACACCAGCAGGGCATACTGCCTTTTCATGGCAGTTCTTTTGAATATGAGGGGAAAGGGGTGATTGTCTGCGGACATTCCGGCGTGGGAAAATCGTCAGTCATGGTCGCATTCTGCCAAAACGGGGGGAATTTTATCAACGACGATATTACCCCGGTCAGGATTACAGGTTCTGCAACCTTCATTACTCCGATCAAGACCGGGATCAAGTTGTGGGACGATTCACTCCGCAAGTTAAATATCGAAAAGAATGGTCTGGAAAAAATCAGACCGGCGCTGGAAAAGTTTTATCTCACTGAACGGGAAATTTTCTCGGAAGAACAGCGATTAGACCATTTATTCATTCTTGGTACGCATCAGAAAGAAGAATTTATAGTGAATGAACTTACCGGGATGGGCAAATATGATGTATTGCGTAAGCAGATTTACCGGAGAGTTTATCTGAAGGGAATGCCCGCGACAGAAAAATCCTATTTTAAGCAATTGCTTCTACTGGCGGCCAGAGTCCGGGTAACTAAGATTCTTCGGCCTGAACTCTGTGATATCTACGAAACCATGGCCAATATCCAAAATGAGATCCTCCGATGAAAAATACCGTCTGGCTGGTATCCTATCCTAAATCAGGGAATACCTGGTTTCGGATGTTTCTTGCCAACTACCTGAAGAACGTAGCGGCGCCGGTATCATTGAGAGAAATTGAGTCCACCCCACTGGCAAGTAGTGCTATTGATTTTGAGAAAGTCATAGGATTAAATCCCTTTGAACTGACGGCTGACGAAGTTGATTTTTATCGTCCAGATTTTTACCGGATTTTATCTGCGGAGGCTGAAAATACAGGTGAGGTCAATTACAAAAAAAACCACGATGCCTATACGCTGAATGCGAACGGCGAGCCACTTTTCCCGGAAGAAACAAGCAGGGGAGCCGTGTATTTCGTCCGTAACCCGTTGGATGTTTGCGTATCGTATGCCAACCATGGCGCCGGCAAGGTGCAGAGAATGGTTGATTTTTTATTAAATGAAGAAAGTTATGTGGCCGGGCGGAGAAGCGGACAGCTTCGCCAGAAATTGCTTTCATGGAAAAGCCACATCCAAAGCTGGCAGAAGCAGTCACTTATCCCTGTGCATATTGTTCGCTACGAGGACATGCAGCAAAAGCCTACGGAAACCTTTGGTTCTATAATTAATTTTCTGTGCCTGGAATACGATGAGGAACGTCTTAAAAGAGCGATCACGCATAGCGATTTCCGGGCATTGCAACGGATGGAGCAGGAAGAGGGCTTTCCTGAAAGAAAACAGTTATGTAAGAGTTTTTTTTGGAAGGGTAAGATCGGTAACTACCGGGATTACCTCTCGGATAAACAGATCCAACGCATTGTGGAATACAATTACGATACCATGAAGCTATTCGGGTATATCGACGAGCACGGAAACCTAACGGTATAGCCATGATTTTGAAGGGAATAATATGGAAAAATACAGCCGAAACATACAAATCATTGACGGAGAATTGGACAATGAGCAAGTGATGTTGCACATTGAAAAAGGGAAATATCTCGGTTTGAACCCTGTAGGGAAACGGATCTGGGAGTTGATCGAACAGCCCAGGAGCTTTACTGAACTCACCGGTATTTTGCTGGCCGAATATAAAGTCACGGAGGAGCAATGTGTGCAGGAAGTGCAGACCTTTCTGGACAAAGCGGTCAAATACGACATTCTGATTAAACGATGAGCTTCATCACAGTGCTGGTAGTTTAAATTTGATGACATGCCCATTCGCTATTGGACGTTGGATGTTCGTCAGAGGGAGTTCAAAAAATTCATGTTCCCCATTTTCCCTTTCCGATTTTTGTTCATCAAATAGCCATGAAGGCCGTTGGGCTTATATGTCTGGCTCTCTTACTCTGGATCGAAGTTGAATCATTTGTGTCCTTTACTTATCAACCGCCTTTTTATAAACTCAAAAAAGGCAGGGTTGACGGGTAGCGGATCATTGATCGCGAGGTACGAAAAAGCATGAACACACACCACCTTATCCTTGGAATGATTAAGGATTTTCTGAGCGGGGAAGCTATCACCGATACCCATGATGAACGTTATCGCCAGAAAATTGCCCGCTTCCTTGTCCTCGAAAAGGGTTATGATCGGGAGGATATCAAAGCAAGGATAAGACTTGCAGTTTGCGCTTCCGGGAAAAAAGCGACAATTGGCGTGGATTTTCTCATTTATACTGGAGACAAAGCCATGATGCTGATTAAATACGGTCCGGGGTCCATCATCACACGCCACCGTCCGGCTCTTGCCGTTTCACGGATAGCGGCACCTTGTCAGATTCCCGTGGTGGTTGTGACTAACGGAGAAGAGGCGGATATTCTTTGCGGCCGTTCGGGCAAGGTTAGAGGCTCTGGTTTTGACGCTATTCCGAGCAAGGAGGATCTCATGAGGCTTGCTGATCAGGAAAACCAGGCTATCAGCATGAAACGTCAGGAACTTGAATCACGGATTATATATGCTTTCGAAGTGGACGGAAGCTGCCCCTGTGACAGTGATATATGCAGGATAGAATCATGAACCATGATTTTTACATGAAACAGGCTCTTGAGCAGGCTGAACTGGCTTTGTTTGACGGCGAATTCCCCGTGGGTTGTGTTATTGTTCACAAGGGCAACGTGGTGGTCAGATCACGGAGGACCAACTCAGCAAATCAAAACATGAATGAAATCGATCACGCCGAAATCATAGCGCTGAAACATCTAAGTGGAATCGTGCCGCCCTCAGAAAGAAAGGACGTTGTTCTTTATTCGACCATGGAACCCTGTCTGATGTGTTTTGCTGCCATCATGCTGAGCGGTATACGCCATGTGGTCTACTCTTACGAAGATGCCATGGGCGGTGGGACGGCATGCAACCCGCAGACACTTCCGCCGCTTTACAGCTCTGCTGAGATGACGATGGTCAAAGGAATTATGCGGAAGGAAAGTCTTGACCTATTCAAACGATTTTTTCTTCTGCCCCATAACCGATACTGGAAAGGAAGCTATCTTGAACAGTACACTCTGGATAGTATTTGAACGGCAGTTATTCTGAAAAAGGCGTAGTATTTATTTTTTCTCTTGCATTTCAAATCATTCTTCTATAAATAATTCGGTTGTTAAACACCATACTGGATTTTCGGGTTTTATATGGAAAATCCCTGTTAATAGAACAGTGTACCATGAGGAGGAAGGCATAGCTAGCCGCGATCAAATAAACATAAACAGGAAGATCAGAGCCAAAGAGGTCCGAGTGATAGACCCTGAGGGTAATCAGCTCGGCATTTTGCCTCTGCATCAGGCCCTTGCTTCAGCAAGCGAATTCAACCTTGACTTGGTTGAAATTTCTCCTAATGCTTCGCCGCCTGTCTGCAAAATCATGGATTTTGGCAGATTCAAGTACGAAGAAACAAAGAAGAAGCAGGAGGCTAAAAAGAAGCAGACTGTTGTTCAGCTCAAGGAAATCAAGGTGAGACCTAAGACGGGTATAAACGATCTTTTGACCAAAATTGGTCATATTAAGAAGTTTATCGAGAAGAAGAACAAGGTCAAAGTCACCTGTGTTTTCAGGGGACGAGAAATCACCCTTTCAGCGCTGGGTAAAGATGTGCTTACGCAGATCGCTGCCGAGACAGCTGATGTTACGGTCGTGGAACAGATGCCCAAATTTGAGGGTCGTTCCATGTTTATGATTCTTGCACCAAAGTAGACGTTCGCGCGTTAAATCCTCATAAACCGGACACACCCGCTATCGGGTGAGTTCATATGGAAAAATGCAGGAACCGATGGCGTGGTCTGACAAAACAGGTTCGCGCCATATGTGTTTGTTCGGTAACTTTAGTTTCCGAATGACTGTATAACGCATATGGAGTTATCAAGGAGATTTTTAAGATGCCAAAAATTAAAACAAACAGATCCGCCGCAAAACGCTTCAGAGTGACTGGCACAGGCAAATTCAAATTTGAAAAAGCCTTTGGTGGCCACATTCTGACATCAAAATCACGAAAACGTAAACGATCACTCCGTAAGGGTCAAATGATCGATTCAACCAATGTTAAATCCATCAGAAGAATGCTGCCCAACGGCTAAAAGCCTTTGTTCTGACGTTAAAGACTAAGAAGTGCTGTTTAAGGAGATAGACAAATGCGAATCAAACGAGGTTTCAAAGCAAGAAAGCGCAGAAAAAAGATTCTGAAACTTGCCAAAGGGTTCAGGGGCGCGCGCAGCAAATTATTTAGAACGGCAGCTGACTCGGTGGACAAGGCCCTGATGTATGCGTTCAGGGATCGGAAAGCGAAAAAACGTGATTTCAGAAGACTCTGGATAGCCCGTATCAACGCGGCTGCCCGCATGAATAATATGAGTTACAGCGTTTTTATTCATGGCCTGAAATGCGCTAATATCGGTCTTGATCGTAAAGTTCTTGCCGAACTTGCGATTTCAGATCCTGCGGCGTTCTCACAGATCGCTGGCCAGGCTTCATTGCAGATTTCATAATACCAATCGCCTTTAAAGGGAATGAAGAGAATTTCAGACGCAAGTCGTCTCCTTCATTCCCTTTTACTGTTTATTGGCGGTTCCTGTTTTGACCCGAACAACAGACCTGAAAACAGAGTTGATAAACGTGCTGACGAATCAAAATATTGAAGAGATATATCAGGGCGCATTGTCCGAGCTTGAAAAAGCCGAAACGCTGGAAGACGTTGAATCCCTTTCCGTCAAATACCTTGGAAGAAAAGGACTCGTAACCCTTTATCTTCGAGGTCTTTCAGCCCTGCCACCTGAAGAGAGACCCCTTGCCGGTAAACGGTCTAACGAGGTGAAGATTGCCCTTGAAGACTCTTTTGCCCATGCGAAGACAAGGTGCGAATCACAGGCCGAAGGCGCAGACACGGGAATTGATGTTACCCTTCCGGGGCGGACCGTTTCAGCGGGCCGACTGCATCCTCTGACCCAGATCACCCAGGAAATCTGCAGTATTTTTACGCGACTGGGTTTCAGTATCGTGGAAGGGCCGGAAATCGAGAGCGATCATTACAATTTTGAAGCCTTGAATATTCCTAAACACCATCCGGCCCGTGACATGCAGGACACGTTCTATATATCTGAAAATACAGTTCTTAGAACCCATACGTCTCCCACGCAACCCAGGGTCATGGAAAAACAGGCTCCGCCGGTTCGAATCATTGCTCCAGGCAAAGTCTACCGCTGTGATTCCGATATCACCCACACTCCGATGTTTCATCAGGTAGAAGGGCTTCTGGTGGATGAGAACGTTTCGTTCGGGGATCTCAAAGGCATTCTGACCACATTTGTTCATCAGATGTTCGACAAGGACACAAGCCTGCGTTTCAGGCCAAGCTTTTTTCCGTTCACGGAACCCAGCGCTGAGGTGGACATCCGTTGCGTGATCTGCCGTGGTAAAGGATGCAGGGTCTGTTCCCACACAGGATGGCTTGAAGTTCTGGGGGCGGGCATGGTTCATCCCGCTGTTTTTGAAAATGTGGGATACGATACGAAGAAATACACCGGTTTCGCTTTTGGAATGGGTGTTGAGCGCATTACCATGCTCAAATACGGCATCGACGATATCCGGAAATACTTTGAAAACGACTTCAGATTTTTGAGGCAGTTCTAATATGAAAGTCAGTTTAAGCTGGTTAAGAGAATATGTCCCTGTCACAATGCCTACGGAAGAACTTGCTGACGCTCTCACCATGATCGGTCTCGAAGTGGATGCCATCCACAACCGGTTCGGGTCATTGGATGGCGTGGTGGTCAGCCGGATAGTGGACATCAAACCCCATCCTAATGCGGACAAGCTTTCGTTGTGTCAGGTGGATGTGGGCGGAGAACAGATGCTTTCCATCGTTTGCGGAGCACCCAATGCAGCCTTGGGTCTTGTGATACCCTGCGCTCTTCCGGGTGCCACGCTCCCCAACGGCATCACCATCAAAAAAGGGAAACTTCGTGGCGAGCTTTCGGAAGGTATGTTGTGCAGTGCCTCCGAACTGGGCTTGAGTCTTGAAAAATCAGGCATCATGGAACTGGAAACCCAGGCTGCTCCCGGAACTCCCCTTGTTCAGGCGTTGGGCCTGAATGACGCGACCCTCGAGCTCGGCGTGACACCCAACAGGCCTGACTGCTTATCCATCATCGGTGTGGCAAGAGAGGTCGGAGCTTTCAGCAATCCCCGAAGCAAAGTAAATTATCCCTCTTCGGACACGGCTGAACCATCGAAGGCTTACGGAAAAATCGGAGAGTACACTTCAGTGGAAATCCTGAATCCCGAACTCTGCCCGAGATATGCAGCTCAGCTGGTGTTTGACGTTAAGGTTGGGCCTTCCCCATTCTGGCTCCAGGATAGATTGATATCCGTAGGATTAAAACCCATCAACAACATCGTAGATGTCACCAACTTCATCATGATGGAAACAGGACAGCCGCTCCACGCCTTTGACTTCGACAGGCTGGCCCAGAATCGTATTATTGTAAGGGCTGCCTCAGACGGCGAATCGTTCACCACTCTGGACAACAAAGCCCATACATTGGACCGTGAAATGCTGATGATCTGTGACGGAGAAAAACCCGTGGCCCTTGCAGGTGTCATGGGTGGCCTCAACTCGGAGATCCAGGAAGACACCACGCGTGTTCTTATCGAAAGCGCTTATTTCAATCCGTCTTGTATACGTAAAACATCTAAGAAAACAGCTCTCAGCACAGACGCTGCCTATCGTTTCGAGCGGGGAATAGACCCTGAAGGGACGATTTATGCCGTGAACAGGGCAGCATCCCTCATCACCACCCTGGGAAAAGGGAATCTGGTTGATGGTGTCATTGATGAGTATCCGGCTCCTATCGCTTTGCGTGAAATCATCATGAGCGTCAAAGCCGTGAACAAAAGACTGGGAACCGATCTCAAACGTGATGAAATCAAAGCATGTCTCGAAGCCATTGAACTTGCCGTCGCTGTTGTGGATGACGACACACTGAGGGTCGTTCCTCCACCTTTCCGGGTCGATATTGAACGACCCGAAGACCTTTCGGAAGAGGTGGCACGTATCTGGGGCTACAATCAAATTAAAACCACGTTCCCGCCCATACCTGCGGAAGCGGTGGAACCCACGCCCAATATCGAGGTGAAGAACACCATAAGGAATCTGTTCACCGGATTCGGTTTTTACGAGACCATCAACTACAGCTTCATTCACCAGTCATGTTGTGACAGAATGAGACTTCCGGAAAATGACCCACGCAGGGCGTTAATAGATATTATGAACCCGCTTTCGGAAGACCAGTCAGTGATGAGAACGTCCCTTGTTCCTGGTCTTCTTCAGAACGTGCAGCACAACAACTCCCGTCAGGTCCGGGATCTCAGTCTCTTTGAAATCGGTAAGGTCTTTTACAAAAAAGCTGAAGGTGAACTATCCGATGAAGTGGAGATGTTTGCAGGTGTCATAACGGGAACTCCCCGCGAACAAGCCTGGCATTCAAAAGAAAGACCCTGTGATTTTTATGATCTGAAAGGTGTTCTGGAAGGTTTTTTTAAGGCGATTTTCCTTGATAAGATTGTATTTGAACCCCTTCTGTCAGACGACTGCCATTATCTTCGCAAAGGCTATTCGGCAAAGTTGTCAGTGAATGGCGCTGCCATTGGAACCATGGGGAAAATCCATCAGGAAGTTATTGACGCATTCGATATAAGGCAGGATGTATTTCTCTTTGAGATCAACCTCAAAGAGCTTGTCACTCTGGTGAACAATGAGAGGACTGCGTTGCCTATTCCCAGGTATCCTTTTGTATCCCGTGACGTCACTCTGGTTTGCAGCGAGCATGTTAAAGCTGGAGATCTCCTGTCCTGTATCAGGCAATCGAATGAAAAGCTTGTCGAAACGGCAAGACTCATTGACCTTTACACCGGTGAACCGATTCCTGCGGGCAAGAAAAGCCTTTCCTTCAGAATAACATACAGAGATCAGGAAAAAACGCTTAAGGACAAAGATGTGAACAAGGTGCACACGAGAATCACTGAGATGCTTCTTGCACAGTTCGACGCCGGGCTTTCAGGATAAGAAGGAGCACGTACCGAACGTTTTTTTGTATAAGGATAGAGTGAATGGACCCTGTCATTCCAGACAAAATGTATTTCAAAATCGGTGAGGTCAGTGAAATTACCGGGTTGGAATCCCATGTGCTCAGATTCTGGGAAAGTGAATTCAAAAACATCAAACCCAGGCGGACATCCACAGGCCAACGGATGTATCGCAAGAACGACATCCAATTGATCCTTTACATCAAACATCTTCTCCATAACGAGAAATTCACCATCCAGGGTGCAAGAAAATATTTGGAATCGGAATCGGGTTCGCCGAAAGCGGCTGAAAAAGCCCAGATCAAAAGCTCGGAGCCCCTGAACTCGGGCACCGGGAATATAAATCTGGATCTCATCCGATCGGAACTTATGGACATCCTTAAGCTTCTTGATTGATACGATTGCCTTGTATACTGTGTTTACGTATTGACAATATTGATATTTTATCGTAAAAGCTCTTTTCGGTACACGATTGACGCAAAGCGGGCATAGCTCAGCTGGTAGAGTACAAGCTTCCCAAGCTTGGTGTCGCGAGTTCGAATCTCGTTGCCCGCTCCATACGCCTTTCATCTGTTTCTGAACCTATAGAGCAGCTCTTGCCGGGCGGAGAGTCAATCCGATATCCGGCTGAAAGACACGTTGATGATGTCGGATCTCGTGTGCCAGGTCCGCTTCAAAATCGAAGTTATTTGTACATGGGAAACGGGCAAAAAGCCCGTTTTTTTTATATGGTGGCAGGACGTTTATGCGCGATGAAAAAAGAGGTCAAAAGACGGGAAGGCCAGGTAAAGACGGGCGTAAGGGAAACCCAAAATCCGGAAAACCGAGTTCCCACAAAAATCCACCCCGGGTTCCGGGAAGTGGTATTATTGAAAAAGTTGAAAAAATTGTCTCCGGGCTGTGCATCGAAGAAGGGATTGAACTCGTTTATGTTGAGTTTATTTCGGAATCCCATCATTATTATCTGAGGGTTTATATCGACAAAGAAGGTGGAGTCACCATGGGTGACTGCACCAGGATCAGCAGACAGCTTGCGGATATAATGGATGTCAATCAGATCATTGACATCGAATACAGGCTTGAGGTGTCCTCACCGGGTATCAACAGGCCTTTGTTCAAAAAAAGCGATTACACGAAGTTCATTGGAAAGAGGGTCATGATTAAGACGGCCCATGAGATCGAAGGTAAAAAGAAGTTTACGGGAATTCTAAACGGCATCTCGGAAAAGGACTGTGTTACACTTTCGGTTGACGATCAAACGTTAGAAATTGATTTCTCATCGATAAAAAAAGCACGGATAGCCGAAAACAATGGAGATGACAAATGTTGATATCAGACATTAAACGGGTGGTTGATCAAGTCAGTAAAGACAAAGGCATTGATTCGGGTGTTCTTATTAAAACTCTCGAAGAAGCGCTGACATCCGCCGCACGAAAAATACTGGGCCGGGATGCGGATATTGAAGTCCAGTACAACGAAGAAGCGGGTGAAATTGAGGTTTTCCAGTTTAAGGAAGTTGTGGAGGACGTCGAAAGCCCCGAACTTGAAATCACCGTTGAAGAAGGCCGTAAACTTGACCCGGACTGTGAAGTGGGTGACAGCCTTGGTATGAAAGTCGACACGGCCACGTTTGGCAGAATCGCTGCACAATCGGCAAAACAGGTGATCATCCAGAAAATGAAAGACGCTGAAAGGGATGCGGTTTACAAAAGCTTCATCGACCGGAAAGGCGAAATCATCAATGGCATCGTGCAGCGTATCGACAGAGGAAATATCATCGTCAACCTCGGCCATACCGAAGGAATTCTTTCCGTCCGTGATCAGATTCCAAAGGAAGCATACAGAAGGGGAGACAGAATCAGAGCTCTCATCAAAGAGGTTCTTCCCGATTCTCGTGGGCCCCAGATTATCCTGACTCGTGCAAGCTCTGATTTTCTTATCAGTCTTTTTAAAACGGAAGTTCCTGAAATCATGGAAGGTGTGGTAACCATAGAAGGTGCCGCACGTGAACCTGGAGCCCGTTCGAAAATTGCTGTCAGTTCCACGGATTCAGACATTGATCCCGTGGGAGCATGTGTAGGAATGAAAGGGAGCAGGGTTCAGAATGTGGTGCAGGAACTGAAAGGGGAAAAAATCGACATCATTCCCTGGCACATTGATGCTGCAAGGTTCATCTGTAATGCCCTTGCCCCTGCTGAAATTTCAAAAGTCATCATCGATGAGGATAACCACAGCATGGAAGTTATCGTCCATGACGAGTTTTTGTCGGTGGCCATCGGAAAGCGCGGTCAAAATGTGCGGCTGGCTTCGGCACTGACAGGCTGGCAACTGGATGTGATCAACGAAGAAGCGTACAGCTCCTCAGTCAAGGCGGGCTACAACGAACTTCTGAGCCTTCCGGGTGTGACCATTGCTATTGCCGATGCGTTGCATGAAAAAGGTTATTTTACTGCGATTGAAGTGGCGGACGCATCGGTTGACGAACTATCTCTGGTCAGAGGGGTCGGAAAAGCTAAGGCCCAGCCGATTATCGATGCAGCAAAGAGCTATAGACCAGGATCAGCAGATCAATCGGATCATCAAACTGAAATCGAGACCGGCTGTGAGCAAGCAGAGGCTGAACCTCTCAGCGAGCCGGGAAGTGAAGCAGTTGATAACACGAGTGGTGATGACCCTGAAAAAAATATAGAACCAGTAGATTGATTTTCGTTTTTATATCAGCCTGTTTGATAGGACCTTGACGGCTTTTTCCATCGGTCGTCCGATATACAACCTGCTTTTCATTGCAGATAGATTTTGTGTAACTTTGAAACATATGTAAAGGTTTCCAAAGCTGCATATCCAGCGCGTCTGGGTAAGGGGGATTGAATGGCAAAATTAAGAGTGTATGAACTTGCCAAAAATCTTAATATGACCAACAAAGCTCTTATGACCAAAATAGAAAAAATGGGCATAATGGTCGGTAGTCACATGAGTACCCTCGAAGAGGATACCATGGAGCTGATCAAGTCCAATCTTTTTGGCAAAAAAGAGTCCGATGTGGATGAAAAGCGGGTTAGATCGACCGTTATTAGAAGACGGAAAAAACTATCGGAAACAGGTGAAGAGCTTCCGGATGATTCTCCCGATCTTATGGATGAGGATCTGGAAGTAGAGGCTGCAGCCAAGGACGTTGCCCCCGGAGTGAGACGGAGGTCCAAGGAACCAGCCTTTAAAGACCATGATGAAACCGCAGACATCGATGAAGGCGAAACCGACACAGATGATACGGAAGTTCATGATGCTTCTGAAACAAAACCCCAGAAAACTGCTGCCAAAAAGGGCTCATTTGAAGCGGCTAGAATCATCAGGAAACCGGTGGAAAAACCGGTAGAATCTGAAGAGATTCAAGACGAAGAAGCTACCGTTGAATCGGAAGATGAATCGGAGCCCCTTGATGTCGAAATGGTTCAGGCTGACACGGATGAATCGGATGGTGATGCCTCTGAAGATGATTCCAGCTCTGCGGATGATGACACCGATTCGTCTGAAGATGAAGGCGAAACAGAATTGTCTGATATGGCTGAAAATACCGCAGAATCGGCTGGCTCTGATGATGACGATAAGCTTGGGTTGAAGAAAAAGAAAAAGAAAAAATTTACGGCTGCACGAATCATCAAGCTGCCAGATCCTCCGTCGGCTGTGGTTCATAAAGTTGCTGCGAAGGATCGGGTTATTGAACCTTCAAAGGTGACTATCCCAGAAATTCCAGTCGTTGTTTCGGAAGAAGATAAATCTTCTGACAAAGGTTTCAAGAAAGTCAAGAAGGGTAAAATCTTCAAGGACGAAGAAGAAACCGAAGATGCTTTTTCAAAGAAAAAAGCAAAGAGAAAAACCGTTGTGGAGGGTAATGCCCTTTATGCTAACGGCAAAGGAAAGAAAGGCCGTAAGGCTGGCAAGGGTGGCGGTAAAGACAGGGCCAACGAAGGGCAGAAAACACAGATCACTACTCCTAAAGCAATTAAACGCAGGGTCAAGATTGATGAAACCATTGTTCTGGCTGACCTGGCCAAACGTATGGGCATCAAAGCCAGTGAAATGATCGCCAAACTCATGGGCATGGGTGTTATGGTCACGGTCAATCAGACCATCGATTATGAAACAGCATGTCTCGTGGCTTCTGAATTCGGTTTTGAAGTTGAAAAAGCGTCATTTGAAGAAGACATCTTCCTCAAACCCGAGTCGGTTGATGAACCTGATAGCCTTATGCACAGACCACCGGTTGTTACCATTATGGGACATGTTGACCATGGTAAGACATCCCTTCTCGACGTGATCAGGACATCAACGATTGCTGAAGGCGAGGCAGGTGGTATCACACAGCATATCGGTGCTTATAACGTTGAGACAGCAAGAGGACAGATCGTCTTTCTTGATACACCGGGCCATGAAGCTTTTACGGCCATGAGAGCCAGAGGAGCCAAAGTCACGGACCTTGTTGTTCTAGTTGTGGCGGCTGATGATGGCGTTAAACCTCAAACCATCGAAGCACTCAACCATGCCAAAGCAGCAAAAGTTCCGATCATCGTAGCTGTCAATAAAATCGATAAAGAAGGAGCAGATCCCGATAAAGTTAAACGCGAGCTTTCCGACCACGGTGTTCTCGCGGAAGACTGGGGTGGAGATACCATATTCGTCAATGTCTCTGCAAAAAAGAAAATCGGGATCACCGATCTTCTGGAAATGATTTTGCTCCAGGCAGAAGTTCTCGAATTGAAAGCTAATCCGAATAAATTTGCCATCGGTCACGTTGTGGAATCCAAGCTTGATTCGGGTCGAGGCCCCATTGCAACCATCCTGATTCAGGAAGGGACATTGAAGACGGGTCAGAGTGTTGTTTGCGGAATGCATTACGGAAAAATAAGAAACATGTTCAACGATCAGGGGCGTCAGATAAACGAGGCAGGCCCCGCAATTCCTGTGGAGATCGTCGGTCTTACCGGTGTTCCTGAAGCAGGTGATGAGCTTGTTGTTCTTGCTGCTGACAAAGATGCAAAACAGGTCAGTTCACACAGAACCCAGAAAGCCCGGGCAAAAGAACTGGCGAAAAACAGCCGCTTGAGCCTCGAAGGATTGTTCCAGCAGATGGCTGAAGGTATTGTGAAAGAACTCAATCTGATCATCAAGGCTGACGTCCATGGCTCGATTGAGGCACTCAAGGAATCGCTGGCCAAACTCGCAACAAGCGAAGTGAAGATTAACGTTATCCACTCTGCCACAGGTACCGTTACCGAGTCTGACGTATCCCTTGCGGCTGTTTCAAACGCCATTATTCTTGGTTTCAACGTCCGTCCGGCAACAAAAGTTCAGGAGCTGGCCAAGGAAGAGCATGTGGATATGCGTTTCTATGATATCATCTATAACGCCATCAAAGACCTGAAAGATGCCATGGTCGGTCTCATGGAATCCACGTTCAAGGAAGTGGTTCTTGGTCGTGCGGAAGTCAGGGATACGTTTGTCATTCCCAAACGCGGAACCATCGCGGGCTGTTTTGTCACAGAGGGCATTATTCAGAGGAATCAACGCATCCGGCTTCTGAGAGATGGCGTGATTATTTTTGACGGAAACATTGGATCGTTAAGAAGATTCAAGGATGATGCAAAAGAAGTCCAGCACGGCTATGAATGCGGTATTGGAATCGAAAATTACAACGACCTCAAGGTCGGCGATACCATGGATTGCTATACGCTGGAAGAAATCAAGCCAACGCTTGGTTGATAGGTAGTCAAAAATATGAAGTCATTTTCAAGATCAGACAGGATAGGCACGCGAATTCAGTCGTGCCTGTCTGAACTTCTAAGAAAAAAAATCAGTGATCCGCGCTTGGATATGGTTACCGTAACCGGCGTGGAGCTGACACCGGATCTCCACGAAGCCCATATCTATTTTACGGTCTCAAGTGGAGAAAAAGCCCAGAGAGACGCAGTTTTTGGCTTTGAGAGCGCGTCGGGATTTATCCGGAGTTCTCTCGCAAAGCAGCTCGGCCTTCGTTATATGCCGAAACTGCGGTTTTTTCATGATTCGTCGTTTGATTACGGTTCACGAATCGACACGATTCTAAAATCTCTGAAAAATGATGATCAGTCGACATGATTTCAGATCTGATTCTTGACGAGATAAGGCGAAGCACGAGCATTCTCATCGCGTCCCATACCCAGCCGGATGGTGACGCGATCGGCTCTATGCTTGCCTTGGGAGTGGCTTTGAGATCCCTTGGGAAAAAAGCGACTCTGTACAATGAAAGCACCACACCGGCCATTTTCAGGTTTCTTCCTTCGGTAAACCTCATTGTGGATCATGCAGGTGATATGTCAGACTATGATCTGGCCATCATCCTTGATTGCGGTGATATTCAGCGGATCGGTAAGTTGTGTGATGATATCGAAAAAGTTCAGGCTGTTATCAATATCGATCACCATATCACAAATACGAATTTCGGGACTTATGCCCATGTGGACGGTCAAGCCTGCGCCACAGCGGAGATTATATATAATCTTATTGTCGCTCTGGGCGCCCCCATCGATAAAACCATCGCCACAGCCATATATACAGCTATTCTAACCGATACCGGCTCGTTTATGTTTCAGAACACCAATACGGCAGCTTTCTCCATTTCCTCTGAAATGGTTGAAAAGGGAGCTGATCCCTATACCATCGCCCAGTTTGTTTATGCCACCTACTCCCTGGGGAGGCTCAAGCTTCTCAACATGGTTCTCGATACCATTGATATTTCCGGGAACGGCAAGCTGTCCACCATGTTTTTATCCCAGAGAATGATGATGGAAACGGGCACTAAACTCGACGACATTTACGGACTCGTCAACTATGCCAAACATATTGAAGCTGTTCAGGTCGCTGCCTTGATCCGTGAAACCCATGTGGGTATCAATGGAAAAGGGATCTATCATGTGAGTCTGAGATCCAGTGGCGAGGTGGATGTTTCGCAAATTGCGGCCAGACTGGGCGGGGGCGGGCATCACAACGCAGCAGGATTCAAGATTGAAGGCATTTCCCTTTCCGAACTCAAACGTTCGATCTTCAGTTTAGCCGAAACACTTTAATATATCATGGCAGTTAAAAATTCTTTTAATCAGCATGGCATTCTTCTCGTTCACAAACCTGTGGGCATGAGTTCTGCCCGTCTCGTATCCCTCATCAAAAGAGTTTCAGGCGCCCGGAAAGTGGGTCATTCTGGAACTCTGGACCCCTTTGCAAGCGGTCTGATGGTTGTTGGAATTAACCATGGTACGCGTATTTCCAGGTTTTTTCTTTCCGGTGACAAAAGTTATACTGCTGAAATCATGTTCGGGACGGAAACGGACACCCTTGATTCCACAGGTGTTGTTGTCAAAAACTGTTCAAATGATTTCTTCGAAAATCATGAAGACTTCTTCTTAGTTGAAAAACTCGCCTGTCTTCTCAAGGAGTTTGAAGGCCCCCAGCTCCAGAACCCCCCGGTATATTCCGCATTGAAACACAACGGAGTTCCCCTTTACAAACTGGCAAGGCAAGGCAAACCGGTTCAGAAAGAAGCCAGGCGCGTTGTCATACATCATCTGTCGCTGCTTGATATCAAACCCCCTGCCATAACGGTGGATGTGGGATGCTCAACAGGAACCTACATTCGTTCTCTTGCAGCAGACATCGGTCATCGTGCCGGTTGCGGTGCCCATCTGTCTGCCCTGTCGCGTACTGAAAGTTGCGGATTTACGTTGGGTCAGGCCTGTACGCTCGACGATCTCTCTTCAGTGGAATCGGTGATCGGAGCCTTGATATCTCTGGACGACGCCTTGCCGGATATGCCGGTGTACAAGGCTGATGAATCCTTGAAGGCCAGAATACAAAACGGGATATCTCTTGCCAATGACAGTGGTTTTATGAAAATTGCCGGAGAGCTGCCCTTTATCAAGATTATTGATGCGGACATGAACGTCATTGCCATTCTGGAGTATGATAAAACAAAGGGGCTCCACAATTATTGTTGTGTTTTTCATGATTAATTGTATAATTGTTCGATTTTTTTGTTTTAATGTATATAGGTTGCCGGATGCACCTTGATCTTTAAAAGAGCGCTCTTTCTGAATGGAATATTGGTTTGAGCGGCGGTGTCATCCCTTTGGTTT
>JBAZWJ010000011.1:0-40537 GCA_041660385.1 Desulfobacteraceae bacterium
ATGCCAATCCGTTCGATCCCGATCTGACGGACTACTTTCTTAAGCGACGACCCGCAAAGATACGCAAACCCCTGCCTTACTCCTATCGAATGTATGTGGCAAGCCCTGTAACTTGCCCAAATGGCATCAACCAAAAACAGCCGGGCGGCCCCGCAAGGCCCAAGCCTTAGAAATGCTTGAGCCGTATGACGGGAAACTGTCACGTACGGTTCTGAGGGGGCTTGGAGCTGGTAACGGCTCCTGGCTACCCGATTCCAAATACCTCCTTGACAATACGTACGCCATGACGTACTGTTATAATTATAGCTAAGGAGGTACAATGCCAATATTTTCAGCAACTGAAGCACGTTCAAGTCTTTACAGGCTTATTGATCAAACGTCGTCCTCTCATGAACCAATTATTATAACCGGCAAGAGAGGTAATGCTGTTTTAATTTCTGAAGAAGACTGGAGATCAATTCAAGAAACCATGTTTCTTTTAAATATTCCAGGAATGCGGGAGTCCATCAGGGAGGGTCTTACAACTCCAATCGAAGAGTGCAATGAGGATCTTGACTGGTGATGTGGAAAATTGTTTTTACAAAACAAGCACAGAAGGATGCTAAAAAACTGACAGCATCTGGTTTAAAATCAAAGGCTGAAGAAATTATCGAGATATTGAAACAAAATCCATATCAAACCCCACCATCCTATGAAAAACTTGTAGGTGATTTATCCGGCGCTTATTCAAGAAGATTAAATATTCAGCATAGAGTTGTTTACCAAATTTTGAATGATGAAAAAATCGTTAAAGTCATTCGGATGTGGACTCACTATGAATAAAGGCAGAACAAATCGCTGGTGTGGGACGCGCTAAAAGCCGCGCGCCCCACAGCGGTGCGTTCTATGAATAAGGTTACGAAATGAATAAATGGAAAATATCCTTTTTCATCTCTCTTTTTGTTCTTATTATCTCGAATTGTTACTGGGTAATTGAGATGGGAGGTGCCATAGCAGGTTCTCATGACCTGATGGTATTCCGGGATGAAATTCAGTCCAAAGATAGATCTTTTGCAGTACTTGAGGATTTATTAACAAATGGGAACCTGTTTAAGGACTATAATTCTTTTGTTTCTGTGGCATCAGAAAAATATAAAGATCAATATTTTGTTGAAGAACCTTTTGGATCGCCGGCGGAGTTGCCGGCACTATCGAGCTTCTGGCGCGGAGCCTGAGAACCGGGGGGATCATCCTCATCGGCGAGCCCTATTGGCGGCAGTTACCGCCGACAGAAGATGTTGCCAAGGGGTGTCTTGCCAACTCAATCTCCGACTTTCTTATGCTTCCAGAACTTCTCGCATCTTTCGGCCACCTTGGCTACGACGTCGTTGAAATGGTTCTGGCTGACCAAAACGGCTGGGACAGATACGAGGCTGCCAAATGGCTCACCATGCGCCGATGGCTTGAAGCCAATCCCGACGACGAGCTCGCGAAAGATATTCGAGCCAAACTGACCTCGGAACCCGAGCGTTACGCCGCTTACACGCGTGAATACCTGGGCTGGGGCGTGTTCGCACTGATGGCGAGGTGATGAGGGGATTACCGGGCTACTCAGAAAGTGGGAAACCAATCCACATAAGGAACGACGACAAAAACGGGAGCGCCGTTCTTGTCATGAATAATTTGAATATTAGTATGTTCGTTCATCACGTTTTTTTACCTCCTGGATTTCGACGATTCTTATCTCGCCGTCAAAGTCGTGCTGTTTTCTGTTTTTGAAAGCCTTACGGCTTTTGCAGGGCCAATCGGGAGATTGGCGTGCCCAGGTCGGCCAAGGGTATGCGTACACCGCAGCCGTAAAACTTCAGCAAAAACGGTGATAAGAAAAACGCCCCCTGTTTGCAATTGACCGGGCGTTTAATGGGCGACCATATTCCAGAAATGGCCACCGATAATTTCGGATCATTTGCAATTTTGCTATTTAATGTTGATTTTATGATCAAAGACTAATAACAAAATAGATCGAATGATTATTAGTAGCCGCCTTGCCCACTTAATCACAACATCTGGTAAATGTTGATAAACATCTTCGGGTTATTTTATTGGAAGATGGTGAGACAATTCATAACGCCTTTTTTGATCGGTCTTTCAAGGAGGATTAAACATGAAAGTAAAATATTTTTCTGATACGGATACAGCACATGTTGAATTTACGGAAAATGATATCTTTGAAACAAAAGAGATCAGTGAAAATATTTATATAGATATCGATGAAAAAGGAAATATCGTGAGCATGACAATTGAACATGCAAAAACCAATGCAGGCCTAAAGGAATTTTCATATCAGGAAATGCCTCGCCAAACTGCATGATTTTAAAGGGGAATAAATAAGGGGTCATTGACAATTCATAGGGAAAGATAAAGATTATAGGGACAAGCATGACGTATCAACCTGGGAGTGTGAACAAATCTTTTTTAACAAACCGCTTATTGTAAAGCGAGACAAAGAACATTCCACTGCTGAAAGTCGCTATTTTGTGCTTGGCCGAACGAACATAGATCGTTTGCTTTTTGCAGTCTTCACCATTCGAAATGATAAAATAAGAATTATTTCCTCATTCACAAAAAAAAGGGAGGACCGTCGCAGAAACGATCCCCCCTCATATCAATCACACGACTTACTAATTATGCTTTTTCTTTCTGTGTGAGCAGAGAAACAACAACAAGAGTAAGGAAACTCAAGGGTATAGCCACGATTCCAGGGTTATCCAAGGGAATGGGGGCAATCGCCGTGGTTTTGTAAAGATCCACATAAGTGGCTGGTGAAAGAAGGATGATGACCAGAGAAGTCACGATGCCCACGAAAATGGAGCAGATGATTCCCTGAGCCGTGGTCTTCTTCCAGAACAGCATCATGAGTATCGAGGGGAGGTTGGCCGCAGAAGCCACCGCAAAAGCAAGTCCAACCAGGAAGGACACGTTGATGCCTTTGAAGATGATGCCCAGGATCATGGCAAGGATTCCGATGCAGACCGCAGCAATTTTACCGGCGGTGACCTGACCCTTGTCAGTCATCTTGAGGCCCATGTAGTTGGTCAGAAGGTCATGTGCTACCGCGCCTGAAGCCGCCACGATGAGACCGGATACGGTACCGAGAACGGTGGAGAAGGCGATGGCTGAAATACATGAGAAAATGAATATCCCGAAGAATTTGGCCAGAAGCGGCGCTGACATGTTGCTGCTGTTGAGATCGATAACACCTGTGAGCATGGCACCAAGACCCATGAAAACGGTGAGGATGTAAAAGAAACCGATGGAACCGATGGCCACGATGGTGGATTTACGGGCGTCCTTCGGGCTGGGTACGGTGTAGTAACGAATCAGAATGTGGGGAAGAGCCGCTGTTCCGAAGAAAAGAGCCAGCATCAGAGACACAAAGTTCAGTTTGGACATGAAGGTTGAGCCTTTGTCCACTTTGAATTTGAGACCCGGTCTCATGATGTCGCTTCCGGCAGTGGGGTTCTGAGCGTAAACTATTACCTTGTCGGTGCCGTCTTCGAGAAGGGTTTTGGAAAAACGAACCACTTCGCTCTGCTGTACGGTGGAAAGGAATTTAAAAGGACTGATGGGGCCGGTTTTTTCAACTTCCTGACCATCCATGACAACTTTAGCTGCATGACCAACCTGGAAAAAACGTTTGTCCGCTTTGGGCGCACCATTGTACAGTTCTTTCTTGTCGGCAGTCTTGGTCACAGAGAGGGCTTCTTTAAGAACGGTGGTGCCGTCTTTCTCGGAAATGCTCCACCAGGTGTTGATGCCCTCTTTCTGGAGTTTGACGAATTTCTTTTCAGGTTTTTTCGGATCCGCGAGAACGCCAGCGACGGTGTAGGCGGGATCATCCACAGCCGACACATTTCCGTCGGTCACGGTTGCGGTGAGGGCCTTGAACTCATGGTATCCTTCATAAGGGGTTTTGTTGATCCCGTTCATGAAGATCGCGATGGCCAGGATGGTGGAGAACACCACGAGAAGGCCGCCCTTAATGAACTGCACGTACGTGGTGGAGGTCATACCGGCAGTGGCCACGATGTAGATAACGATAATACCAACGATGATAACACCCCAGTGATGCTGAAGACCAAGAAGCGGTGTAACAAGGTCACCGGCACCCACCATCTGGGGAATAAGATAGCAGAGAGATACAATCAGTGTACTGATGGCAGAAGCAAGTTCGATTCCTTTGGAATTGAATTTGTAGTTAAGAGCATCAGTGAATGTGTATTTACCGAAACGTTTCATCGGTTCGGCCACAAGGAAAAGGGCCACAACCCAGCCTGCGAGGTAACCGATGGAATATAAAAATCCATCGTAACCGTCAAAGGCGATCATGCCGCAGATACCAAGAAACGATGCAGCTGAAAGATAATCACCGGCAAAGGCAACGCCGTTAACAGCCCAGTGAATACTGCCGCCTGCTGCGTAATAGCCGCTGGCGGATTGAGTTTTTCGTGCAAAGAATGAAGACATGCCCAGTACACCCAGTACAAAGGCGACAAAAATTCCGATAGCTAGTGGTGAAGCAACGTAAATCAATTTACAGATCTCCTATTTGTTCAGTTCATCTTCTTTTTTTGTGCAGAGATGGTTGTAGATGAGTCCCATAATGATCGCCAGGACGATCAGGCCGAAACCGTAAACAATAGCCAGGTTGAGGCCTGCGAAAACCACAACACCCATTATTTTCGGGCTGATGACGTTGATTGCGATGAAACCGGCGTATACGATGACATAAATAATGAACATGTACACACCCAATTTGGATTTGTAATCTGAGGCGTTATCGACGCCCCACTCT
Organism: Desulfobacteraceae bacterium; assembly: GCA_041660385.1. GTDB lineage: Bacteria > Desulfobacterota > Desulfobacteria > Desulfobacterales > Desulfolunaceae > DYJE01. The sequence continues at coordinate 4,835 of JBAZWJ010000011.1, forward strand.
GTTGCTGGTCCGTGTCCACCCATAAAATCTTCCTCCTAAAAAACGTTAAAGTTATTAAATATGTTAAAACTCCAAACCTATCAGCTCAATTAAAGTCGAGAAAATCAATAACACGTTCCCCATCCCAAAAATCAAAATGGATAACCTTTACATCACGCAGATAATGCCCAGGTTACTTGAACGTCTTACCTTTCAGATCATTTTCATCCTATTTTCTCACGAGCCCCAGTCGTATTCAAAACGTGTTTTACCGTAGACCTGCCATCGCAGTATGGCAGTTCAGGCAAAAGCTTGAAGTTTAATACCGTTGACCCGCCACCGCAGTATGGCAGTTCAGGCAAAACTTTAAGCATGTTGCCGTTGACCCCGCCATCGCAGTATGGCGGTTCAGATAAAACATGAAACCTGTTACCTTGACCCGCCATCGCAGTATGGCGATTCAGATAAAAAAAACTGCCGGTTGAAGATTGGATTCAACCGGCAGTTTGGCTTCACATCCTGATCATACAACTTAAAACTAATCAATTTTAACCATGGGAAACCGTGCACCAGCCTCCCATTAAAGCCTTGAAATCGAGATTAATTCCTTTCATTCAACGCCACTAAAAAATTTAGGCAAAAAATTTTTAGTGGGACCATGTAACATTATGAAAAAAAATAATCAAGCACTTTGAAACACGGTTCAGTTCATAAAACAACCCCCAGCCCTTTAATCCGGCTTTACAACGTCACCTGCTGTTTGTTATGCATGGCCATGAAATCTCAAACGCTCCATTTCATCCATCTGTTCTTCGGCAGCCTGATTTTCGGAATGGGATATATTCATTTCCGTTTCATTCGACTTGTCACCCGAAGCAAGTTGAAACGCGGACTTTTAAGTGCCTTTGTTTTATCATCAGTGCTTGCTGTGTTTGTATCGTTTGCCCTTAAGCTCAGTGGGAAGACGGGGTTGACCTCCGATCTGACAGCCTGGTATGCTTACCTTGGTCTCGGTTATCTGTCCTTTCTCCTTTTTCTTATAGTAACCCGGGACATCATTCTTATGGCACAAACAATCGTACAACGATTGTTTTCTCGTACCAGGAAGTCTTCGTTTGAACAAAGCCCTGCCCCCCTCGATTTGCCTGAAGAACCTGAAAAAATGGATCGTCGGCTATTCCTGAAACAAAGTGTGAACCATTCTCTGGCGGGCGTTTCTTTTGTCTTTTCCGGCATAGGCATTCACCAGGCCCACAAAACCCCGGCGGTCAAGGATGTGATCGTCCACATAAAAAATCTTCCTGAATCCCTGGCTGGTTTTTCCATCGTCCAGATCACCGATATTCATCTTGGACCCACGCTGAAAAAACCTTTTCTTGAAAAGGTTGTGACCCGGGTGAACAGCCTGTCACCCCATGTCATAGCCCTCACAGGAGATCTGGTGGACGGATTCGTGGAAGAGCTGGAAGGAGACATCCAGCCCTTGAAACATCTGACCTCGCAATACGGCAATTTTTTTGTCACCGGCAACCACGAATACTACTTCAACGGCCTCGCATGGATTGACGCCGTAAACCGGCTGGGTTTCAAAACGCTGGTCAATGACCACAGCATAGTAAAGCATGGAGACGGAAGAGTTCTCATCGCTGGTGTTCCTGACTTGAAAGCAGAGAGATTCGTCAGCTCGCATCGTCCTGACCCTGTGGCATCGCTTACAAACGCCCCCCCGGCCCATGTAAAAATCCTTCTGGCTCACCAGCCGAATTCGGTGATTCAGGCAGCGGACGCCGGTTTCGACCTCCAGATCTCCGGCCATACCCACGGTGGGCAGATCTTTCCCTGGAATCACTTCGTCGCACTCAACCAGCCCTTTCTTGCAGGGCTTTACACCCACGGCTGCGTCCGTCTTTATGTAAGCCGTGGAACAGGTTACTGGGGACCGCCCATGCGGTTCTGCGCTCCATCCGAAATCACTCGAATCATTCTCGCACCGGCCTGAACCCTGTTCCTCAACCTTTTCTTTGACTTGAATCCGGTTTCAATGTAAATTAAGAAAAAAACCGGAGCTCATCATGTTTTTCTTCCTGTCCGGTATTTGGCTTTCCAACGTATACGATAACTCTATTAAAAAAACATCCTCGCTGCGAAAACATATATGACTGAAACCAGAGAACAGAAGCTGGACTTGATGAGTTTATCACCACAGGATTCCATTGTTATGATGGATTCAGAAGGCAACGTTTCTTTTTGGAACACGGCTGCACAAATCATGTTCGGCTGGACTGCCAAAGAAACTCTGGGTAAAAACCTTCATGAACTCATCGTCCCGTCAAGATTCAGAACATATTACGAACAAGGCATCGCACATTTCGTTAAAACCGGCCAGGGTGAGGCCATAAACAAAACCCTCGAACTCACCGGGAAACACAAAGACGGGCATGAATTCACCATTGAGCTCACCCTCGGAGCAATAAAAATCCACGATGAATGGCATGCCATAGGTGTGATCCGCGATGTGGCCAGAAAAAAACAGCTCGAATTCCAATTGCTTCATGCGGAGAAGATGGATTCCATCACCACCCTTGCCGGAGGAATAGCCCATGATTTCAACAACATCCTTTCCTCCATCATCGGTTTCACCGAACTTGCCATTGACGATGCCGAAGAGGCCACCCTCCTTTTTAACAATCTTCAGGAAGTGTTGATTGCAAGCAACAGGGCCAAAGATCTGGTTCGCCAGATCATGAAATTCAGTCGACAGAATGACAGTGTCACAGAACCGGTCCATGTGAAATCCGTTGTGGAAGAAACCGTCAAACTGATCAGGGCCTCGTTTCCCTCGACCATCGACATACAAACAGACCTTCAAAGCCAGTCTTATATTATGGCCGATCCCTCCCATATCCACCAGATCATCCTGAACCTCTGCACCAATGCGGAACATGCCATGAGGGACGATAAAGGCGTTCTCACCATAACCCTAACCGACCTGAATCCTGATGAAGTCAAAAAACAAGCCCGGAGCCATGTGGAACCAAGTCCTCATGTCAAAATCAGTATAAGCGATACGGGAAAAGGCATGCCCACCGGAATCCTGAGCAAGGCATTTACACCCTTTTTCACAACGAAAAAACAGGGGGAAGGATCCGGGATGGGACTCCCTATTATCCACGGTATCGTCGCAAGTCTTAAAGGCTGGATTTATCCTCGAAGCGAATTAGGCAAAGGGTCCACTTTCGACATCTTCCTTCCAACTATGGAACTCATAGGTTCGAGACCATCGAGCATTAAATCTTCATCTCACACAGGAGGCCACATCCTTTTCGTTGACGACGAAGCGGCCATCGTAAAAATAGGAAAAAAAATTCTGGAGCGTATTGGTTACACTGTTGAAACAGCCACCGGCAGCATGGAGGCCCTTACTCTTTTCAAATCGTCTCCGGATAAATACAGACTGGTCATTACCGATCTCACCATGCCCCATATGACAGGCATCGAACTGGCAAAAGAACTGATTGGGCTCAGACCGGACATCCCCATTATTCTTTGCACAGGCTACGAAAAAAACCATTCAATCATCAAAGCGACGGAAGCGGGCATCAAAGCACTTGTCAGCAAGCCGATCCTGTCCGACGAAATCGCCGAAACCATCGGCCGGGTTTTAAACCCGTCCTGAAAGAGAGAAAATACCATGGCAGACATTCTCATTATCGACGACGACACCCAGTTGAGCGCCATGCTCAAACAACTTCTTGAAAGAAACGGATACTCGGTGATCACTGCTCCAGACGGAAGCAAAGGAATCGACCTCTACCACAGTGAAGGCGCGCGTCTGATAATTACCGACCTGATCATGCCCGTTAAAGAAGGCATCGAAACCATCGCCGAACTGTTCAAGGAAAACCCTTCGGTTAAAATCATCGCCATTTCAGGCGGTGGTCGTTTGAAACCGGACAGCTACCTCAATCTTGCCGAAACCTTCGGAGCTGCCCGAACCTTCACCAAACCCATTGACCGCCAGGCCCTCCTCGATGCGGTATCGGAGCTCCTTCATTAAAAAAGGATTTGACACAATTATGCTCAAACGCTAATTGCACTCCATGAATGATCTAAAAAAAATTCTTACCCTTTACGATGATAGTCGTTTTCTTGACGCATACTCTTCAAGTTCCTGGATCTTTGAAGATCCAGAAAAGAATATGGAATTTTTTTCAATTGAGGAGCTTGTCCATTATGGAAGGCTTGCCGGTCGACTTGGAAACGGTGAAATACAATACAAATTCTACAAAAAAGCAACTGATCTCGATGCTCTTCATCCACTGGTAAAATATTACGCCCGAAGATATAGAGAAGACCTCAACCTCATTGACGATTTATCCCAATTTGAAAATGAACAGGACGTTGTCTTTTCTGACCTGGAATATCAGACGAGCTGGTATGCCAGCAATGCAGTCTTGTATTCTTTTGTAAGAGATTTTGATAAAGCAACCCTCTTAATTGATAAAGCCAGAAGTTTTAAATGCAATCATGCATGGATCGCCAGTTGCGCAGCAGAGGTTCTTTTCAGGCAGGATAAATGGGATGAGGCTCTGGCTGAAGCAGAAGAGGCATTTGAGTGTGCCCCCCATATGCCTGCCAGCTCCTCAATTCTTGCGCGAATCCTCGCAAAAAAACATCGTATTGAAGATATCAATGCACGACTTAAACCTCATATCGAGACATCTCAGTCCCATGAATTCCTCCTTACTGCCATCTGGTATATATGTGTCCAGGCTGAAAGATCCGATAATACATCCCGCTTAGATCTTTCAAGGACAGCCTACGATCTTTCTTTCAAGTTAGAAACGCTTGCGCCCATTGCCGATAGCACTACGCTAACGAAGTTTCAGACTTCTCGCATGGATATCGCCATGCTCATGGATGACTACGAAGTCATGAAGAACCATGGAAAGCATACGGACATTCCTTTTTACAAGCACGTCATTGAACGAATCAATACTTGCGGAAAAGGCGAACGAAGGATATTGAATTACAGGCCAGTGTTTCAAAAACATCTCACATGTCTTCCGGCCAGTGCGGCAACTGTTCTGGGCGCATTTGGCGTCCACGTCGATGAGGACAGTCTTGCCGATGAACTGACATACAACGGAACCTCCATGTGGAGAATTGAGGAATGGTTTACATCAAAGGGTTTTCTCGCAGAATCATTCATTCTGGAACCTGAACTGATTAAAACATTGATTGAAAATGGCCTGCCTTTAGTCAACACAACAGAATACACAAGTTCTGCCCATGCAACAGCCATAGTAGGTTTCGATGAACGAACAGGAACGTTTATCGTTCATGACCCATCAGCCGAAAGACTGGTGTACGTTCTGGATGACAGATTCCACGAAAATGAAAAACCCTTTGGCCCTATTGGGCTGGCCATCGTCACCCCTGAAAACAAACATCTCCTTGATCTTATTCCGGCAGATAACCTTGAACCTGTAAAAACTTATCACAAATACATCAAATACATGGAGCTCAACCAACCTGAGTTTGCGAATAAGATAGTAAATGATTTTATGGCTGAAAGGCCAGATCACATCTACTCCAGGCGTTTTGAGGCGCTGAATAAAACAGACAAGGGCCTTGTATATCAGGCTATTGAAATCCAGAAAAATATACTGAAAGCATACCCGAACTGCCTGCCTGTTCAGCGAGAATTATTGAACAATCTTCACAACACACGCAACAAATCTTACATCCGAAGCATGCTAAGACACATCGTGATAAAGGGAAAAATTCCTGGGATAAGCAAATTTAAAGAATGGGAGTACCCCCCAACAACTTATATATGCCAATATGCTGACTTTACAGGAGATAATGCAGAAGGTTTTCTGGAGGCGCAATCGTATCTTAAAAAAGCTCTTTCAGCAGACCCTTGGTCAGCTGAAGCTTATCACGTTCTTGGGGATATTTACATTCGGCAGGGGAAATTCAAAGAAGCGGTGATCCCATTCCGTGTGGCCGCGCTCATGGATGAATATCAAGAGCATTACGCCCGGGAAGCATGTAATGCCTGTCGCCAAGTGGGTATAGAGAATGAAGGGCTTGAGTTCTTGAAAAAGAGAATGGAGCGGTTATTGAACAAAATCCATGGAAGTCAGGCCGCCATCACAACCATTGAAGCCCTCGGAGATTACGGCTATCCAGATCAGGCCATCCAAACCATGTTACAGTGTCAGGCAACACGATGCGATGATCCCTTGTTATCATCCTACGCCGTTAAGTTCTGGATTCAAATGGGAAAATGGGATCATGCTGAAGAAGCTTTAAAAACTGTGGAAAAAACAGGCCACCGTATCCTTTACCTTTCAGCTTCAGTCGACTATTACCAAAAATCCGGCCAGTGGCAAAAAGCATTGGATTTATCCCATATCTGGCTCAACGAACGACCCCATAATGTGGAAGCCAGAAAACACTACCTGGAGTTATATAAGCGGAAAAACGGACAAAAAGAAGCTCTGTTACTTGCTAAACGCTGGATGGAGGAATTCAGGAATGACGAAGCATTTGAAGGGATACACTACGATGAGCTGAAGGCTATGTATAAAACGGATGAACTGGAAACGTTCATTCGAAAACGAATCCATAGAAATCAGTATGATATATGGGCATGGCATGAACTGGGTTTTCTTATTCTTAACAGGGCGAATCTGAAATCAGGCAAGAATCGAGACAAAGACCTCGAAGATATGGATGCGATACTGGAGAGGATAAGAATTATTGCCCCTGACCATCCGGTATCCCATGCCTTAACAGGAGATTCCCTCTGCAGCAGAAAAGATTTTAAGACGGCCGCAGAATACTACATGCATGCGCTGGAGGATGATCCGGCCTACAATTACTGTTATTCACGCATCTGGGACATCAGCGCCTCCTTTTCCATAGAAGAACAGCAAGCCGTCCTTACCAAGCTGGAACATATCATTTTCAAAACAGTGGGTTTTCTCCACCACGCACGATCCCTTGTTTTCAATATCGCTGAACGATATGGTGCCATGAAGGCAAATGAAATTATTCTGCGATGGACCGAAAAAAAACCGGACGACCCTGAAATCATAGAAGCCAGAGTCGATCTTCTGTTGAATTACGGACAGGGTCGAAGCGATGCTCAAAAAGCCGTCAACATATTAGAACCTGCCCTTGAAAGATTCCCGAACCATTATGATTTGCGACTGTCCCTTGCCATAGCCTATCGGACGATGCTGGACGAGGACAAGGAAAATCTGGTTTTAAGGGAAATTATCAGACGGAACCCCTTGGACAGCGACTCAAGAAACAGACTGGCAACAAATTGGAGCCTTTCAGGAAAAGAAGATGAGGCGATCAATTTGTTAATTGAAGGCGTAAACTTCGACCCCCTTGATGAATCGGCCTGGTTAAATCTTTCAAACAGTCTGTGGAATATGGGCAGGCAAAAGGATGCCCTGGATAACCTTAACAATGGACTTCGCATTTTACCTGAACGAATCAATCTCCGGCGTAATCTCTCTGAACGTCTACTTGAAGCTGGTGAAGAACATCAGGCCATCCTTGTATTGCGACAAGGACTTGACATCTATCCCGATGGCGCTTTTCTGTGGTTTCTATACGGAAATGCTTTATGGAAAAGTCAGATCCACAACGATATCATCGACATAGAACATGCCTTTCGAAAAGCATTGGAACTAAACAACTCCATGTTCGATGCTGCCGACAGCCTTGCGATTCTTCTAACTGAACAAAACAGGTTCAAAGAAGCTCAGGATCTCATTCACAATCTGATCTCCGTTCTTGATGATCCCATGACAGCCCGGGGCAGAATGGTGTGGATAAAACGCATGGAAGGGAAAAACAAAGAAGCGCTGAATGATATGGTCGAAATCGTAAAAAAATGGCCCACATATTCATGGGCTTGGAGTCAGGTGATTTCATGGCTTGAAGAAGATGAAGAATTCACGCTGGCCAAGGACATTCTGGACCGAGTCCATCCGGTAATGGCAGACAACCCGCGTTTCATGGCGGATCGTCTGATGATACTCAAACAGGCAGGAGTTCCCATTGAACAGCTTTCCTCCCAATGGGACAAACTGTTGAATGATTTCCCTCGATATGAACGTCTTCATACCCTGTGGATTGATCAACTCATTGATGATGGTGCTTTCAAACAGGCAGACCTGATTCTATCGGGAATCGAGCGTTTCTACCCTGAATCTCCTTACACTTTATCACGTCGAGTCTGTCTCCATGTCGAAAATAATATGTTTGACCAGGCCATTGCATGTGCTTGCCAGATATGGCTAAAACCCGGAAACGACGACATGTGGCCAGACATCAGGGCATGGGAAACCATCAAGGATGCAGGATATATGAAACAGGTTCTTGAGACACTGCTGCCCCTTGCCGAAAGCGGGAAAAGAATCAGATCAAGGGCGTTCCTTTATCTGATTGAAAATCTGGATCAACTTGACGATGGTTATGGATTACTTTACAGGTGGATTCCTTTCAAATGGTTATTCAGTTCTCCAACTGTTGCCCGACTTCGTCATCTTCTTGATATTTCAGCCGCAAGTGACTGGGACAAAGGAGATTACCAGGGAATGATCCTTGATCGCCTTTTAGAGATTGGGTATCGTCGCGAAGTAATTAATTACGTTCGACGCAACTTGAAGACATGTATGGAAAGCACCCCAATCTGGCAGAATCTTGGGCGGATGCATATGACCGGCAAACGCAGAGATTTTCTCTTTGTCAGAAAGATCATGGCCGGATGGCGAGAACACCAGGGTTCTGAAATGTGGGCTGTCACTAATTATGTCATCTGCCTGCGACGATTACCGGGCATGTTTCCCGTTTCCGAGGATCTTGATGAACTATACAACACGACAAAGGATCTCATCACCTTAGTCACACACGATCACACGATTAAATTTATTGTCTGCGTGTGTTGTGAAACAGCCCTGCGCAAGAATGAGGACGATACATTTCTCTCCCTCGCCGATCAGTTCGACCATATAATAAATGGAAAAAACGAAAATTTCTGGATGGTGAAGAATTATGTATGGGCCCCTGACATCCTCATGATGTTCAAGCGTCTGATCATGGAACCAGAAGATAAAAACATCATTGTACTGACTCGTGAGCTTCTATCCTTCATCGGTAAAACACCCATATTTAATACCGGCAACTGGATCAGAAAAGAGTGGCTGAAAAGAGCCATACCCAGACTAAAATGGGCTGAACGAATTAGGATCAGAATTCTTTTCCTCTAAAAAGCAAATTCCAAAGCGTACTTTACCGCCGTAAAAACGATTATGACGGCAAGCATCCATTTGATCACTTTAGCCGGTACGAATTTCTGGCATCTGGCTCCCAGGTACATTCCCACCATTCCACCAAGGCCGAAAAGAGATCCAAGAAGCCAGTCCGGAGCCACAGATAACTGGGGATAATACGGGGCGATGGCTTGGTAGAACCCGACTCCTGCGATGGACGTAACAAAGGTTCCCATGAGAGCCGCACCAGCCACGGTGTAAACCGGCAAACCAAAAAATGTGACAAAGAACGGTGCGATGATTGATCCGCCTCCGATACCGTAGATTCCTCCCACGATGCCGACGATAAAACTTAACGCGAAAATCCCCCAGAACGACACGTCGAATTGTTCGCCATAGAACGTGTATCCCAGGCGTTTCAGATTAAAATGGGTGATTCTGGCCGCGGCCATATCCACATCCGCCTGATCTTTTTGGGCAACATTCGTCCGATGTCGGCGCACCACAGCCTGAAAACGTTCTTCGCTGTTTGCATTGTCAGATTTCTTTTTGACAAGATCCCAGACCATCCTTGCGCCGATATATAAAAGAACCGCTGCCGCGAACAATTTGAAATTCCTGGAATCCGGGAGATAGGCCACCCGAACAAAAGCTCCGATGAAAACCCCGGGCAATGTTCCGATCACCACAACCACCGTCAAAGGCCAGACCATCCGCCCTTCTTTCCAATAGCGGTAAACACCGCTTGGAATGGCCACGATGTTAAACACCTGATTGGTGGCGCTCACCGAAGGATTCGTATATCCAAGAAAAGACATCTGGAAAGGCAAAAGCAGAAACGCACCGGACACTCCTCCCATGGATGTGAAAAAGGAAATCACGAACGCCACAAGCGGTGGAACCCAGACAGCAGTCTCAATTCCTGCAGTTTGAAATAACATCGCTTTTCTCCTTAGACATTAAATTAAAGACACGATTTATAATATATTCGTGTCTTATTAAATAGCAGAATTGGGAAAAACATGTCAAGGTCTTTGATGTTATTGTACAATGAATGAATAAAAAAAAAGGTCTGACCCGAATGGGGCCAAACCTTTTTTTTGAAGCTCTGCCATATTTATTATTTTTGTTTTTTCCGACCGAACCCAGCCAGGCCAAGTATACCGGAACCAAGCAAGAATAGTGTTGCGGGTTCAGGAACCGGCGCAGTTGAATCATCCGCCACGTCCGAGACATCATCGTTCTCGTAAAACAGTTCCGAGTTATTGGAATCTGCGATTACGACATCCTCTAAATTACTGATCCCCGTTCCGCTGAATATATCCTGCCCACAATTCACTACAACAGAGTCAGAGGTACTTTTATAATCGAGTGTTCCAAGCCCATTCTTAATACGATTGAACAGAACGTCCCACCTTTCCGTTTTTTGCTTTTTCATACGCCATTCCGTATTACCAGCTTTCGCATAGTCCATGATCAGATCACCACTAAATCCATTCAAAGACAGTGCTTTAGCTCCAGAAGATACTGAAAACCAGCCATCGTCTGCCGATACAATTTGACATGCGTATGCATGATTTGCCGCAGAAAAAAATACGGCGATCGAAAACAAAGACAATAATAGTTTTTTCATAGTTTATACCTCACTGATTGATTTACTTACCTACGTGCTTTTATAGTGCAGGCTTAGATCTAAGCGATAAGTCGATAATGCATATAGCATGCTAACCATCAAAATTAATTTCAGCATTTATAATTACGCGCGCGGTAGCCATTGTCTGAACGATAATGGAATTTTATTCATGAGTTCTGATGTGTATTAAAACAAAACGACAAGGTCATATCCAGCCAGAAGGTCATATAAAACCTTTTTCAGAAAAATTCTGCCCATGAATTTTGTCAACAATGCTTTGTTACTGAATAATTATTCCAAAAACAGCATCATGGACAGATTGTTGCATCACAACAATTGGCCTCGATTCCATTTATTTACCCTCTCATTCATGATCGCCATCGCCAGCTCACCAACAACGCTTTAACAAAAGAACGAAAGAGACAAGCCATGAAAACAAAACCTATTATTTATCCGGCAATTTTACCCTTTATCCTTTTGTCCGTTATTTTTTCATTTGCAGCATGCGGTTCATCCGATCATAAAGACCGAAGTTCAGAAGTGGTTGTTCTGCAACCATACAAAGATGCGGGCATGTGGGACTGGGTGGCCCCCATCGACGGTGCGGGCTATTGCGGGCCAGCCGCTCTTTATCATATCATCAATTATTATGTAGATCAGGGTTCCTACGACTATAAAGAATTTGATGATGAAGGATGGGCCTGGGCAGAGCAGCCCTTGGTCATACCTGTTATCACGGAAGAAAATCCGATGTTCATCGACGATACGGACTTCGGGCAATTTATTCAACGTTATGAAACAGGATCGGACTGGGCGATGCTCGATGATGTGGCCGATCTTTATTCCAGCCAGGACGATAATGACAGGCTTTACGATGTCTTTGTGTGTTCATCCAATACATCAACAGAAGACATTGAGGTGAGAAGAGCCAGACTCAATTACATTCACGAGAACCTTTTCAAAAAAGGCGTCCCCGTTGTGATCCACCTGACAAGCAGTATCCCGTTATCCGGACATTATGTGGCCCTGATCGGCTACGACCCGGACAAAGGGGAGGTTTATTATGTGGATTCGCTGCATCACACATCGGGAATTCAGACTGTTGAGCTTGAAGATTTTCTCGGAGAATGGTTTTACGACGGGGGAGACTACTATTCAGCCCGTTGGGATGGAGAATGGATGGCATTCTGGCATCCTGAAAACAGTGTCAACTGCGACCAGTGCGGGGATTAACGCACCAATAAAGGGTTATATGTGACCCGCCGGTCACATATGACCTTTACCAGATTTTATCACGTACCTGCCATGAACGTTTTTCTTATTCAGTTTTTCATAGATATCAGAACGATAGATAACATTACAACCGTTATTAAGTTCTTGGCACAAACATTGAGTATAGTGAGTACTACATGCATCAGCGCAAAAAGGTATTTTAACAATACCGCACTGCGGGAAAGCATAAGTTGAAATGTATTTTTTTCGTTACACTCATTTACGTCTAGAAAAAAAATGAATCATTACCCGAAGGAGGATTCAATGAAAAACGCATCAAAAACCAGATATCTGCTGTCCGCCTTAGCCATCATGGCCACAGCACTCGTTGTGGGATGCACAAGCGTCCCGCTGAAAACAGAGACAACCGAATCGAGTATTCGAGCTGCCGAGGAAGTCGGTGCGGCCAAACTGCCGCAAGCCTCGCTCCATTTGCAACTTGCAAAAGAAGAACTGGACCGAGCCAATCAGTTGTTCGAGAAAGGTGACAAAGAGGAGGCTGCATCATTGCTTCTTCGGGCTGATTCCGATGCCGAACTTGCGGTCACTCTTTCCCACGGAGACGCTGAAAAACGGGAAGCCGAACTGGCCATGGCCCGAGTACGCAAACTCCAGCAAGAAAACCCATAACCAGAAAGAAAGGAACAAAACATGAAAACGATACAATTAATAATGCTTGCCACGGTTGGTACGCTCATCGTGGGTTGTACTACCATGGCGCCGAAAGAACTGATCGATGCTCGCTCGGCCTATGAGTCTTCAGCGGCGGGCCCAGCGGCGCAACTTGCCCCGGCGGAATTGCACAAAGCCCATGAGTCGCTACTCCTGGCAGAACAATCATTTCTTCAAGATCCAAAATCATACAAAACAAAGGATCTTGCTTACGTAGCCCAACGTAAAGCTGAATTGGCGGGTGCGCATGGTTCAATAGCCGCCGATAAAAAAATTAAAGGCGATGCCAATGCAGACTATTCAAAAAAACAAACCGCGATCGTAAAGCAAGGCAAACAGGACTTGATCGAATCTGAAAAGCGGGCTGCTGAAAGACGGCAGGATTTGATTGACGCCAGAAAGGGTCAGGAACTGGTCGATGCCAATAAGAGAACAGAGGACGTGCGTCAGGATCTGCATGCGGCCAACATGGAAACAGATAACGCTCGGCAGGATCTTAACGCGGCCAACATGGAAACAGACACCGCGAATCAAGCGGTGCTTGATGCCAATAAAAAATCAGACGATGCCATAGCCAAACTCGCCACCCTTGCCATGTTAAAAGAAGAGTCTCGTGGATTGGTCCTGACACTCTCAGGAAGCATCCTGTTTCGATTCAATGAGGCTTCATTGTTACCCACAGCCAATGTAAAACTTGACCAGGTGACAACTGCGTTGCTCGATATCCGTGAACGAAATATTATTGTGGAAGGCTATACAGATTCCAAAGGTCCCGCAATTTATAACCAGGATCTTTCGCAACGTCGGGCAGAAGTGGTCCGTAATTTTCTCGTGGATCGCGGTTATCCCGCCAGCCGGATTGAAACGGTTGGAAAGGGAGAAAGCACTCCCATAGCGAATAACGCTTCCGCCGAAGGACGCGCCAACAACCGCAGGGTTGAAATCGTTATCGAACGGAAAGCATCAAATTAAAACTAAAAAATGTGCGCCATGTCTTGCACCGAGTCTCCAACCTGTATTTTTTCCATAAAAAAGGCATGGCACACATGATGAAAAAAACGAACGTCCAATGTTCAATGATGAAGGTTGGACGCCCACACCCGCCGGAGCTAAAACTCCTGGGAACGATTCACCAAGGAGAACATTATGCTTCATTTAAGATTTATAATTGTCATGACTGCCATACTTCTGTCCGCTTCTTTCACATATGCAACACCGGCAAATGACGATTACATCGCCGGTTATGCCGCAAGCGTTCTCAAACTGAATTTAAAGCTGGATATGCCGTCGTTGATGGTAAAAGACGGCGTCATTACATTGCCTGCCGGAAGCATTAAGGCAGCCGACCAGGAAAAAGCCGTACAACTGCTCACGGATATTCCGGGTGTCAAGGCTGTGAAGATATCTGACGATACGTTCCAGGAATCCATGGCCGCATCCCTGGGTGATGAAAAGGTCGCAACGGCAACCCAGTCTTTCATATTGACCACAGGGCTTCTGCCGCCGGGTCATTTGTTCAAACCATTAATGGCTGATCCTCGCTGGGCGCATTTTTCAGTATCATACCGAAATTATCTGGATCATAATAAAGATGAAGGGAAAAATATTGCATCTATCAGCTTCGGTGAAACCATTCCCTTTTACCGTGGCAACTTTGGAAAATCCACCGCCCAATGGGAAGGCGGGCTTCAAGCGGGCCTTTACAGTGATTTTAATCTGGATGCACCTTCCACCGAACTTATGAATTCGGATATTATCGGATCGTTTTATTCATCGTTTCGTGCAGGTCAATTCTCAGGATTTGGCCGAATATATCACCAGAGTTCCCATCTTGGTGACGAATTTTTACTTCGAAAGATGGAAACCAAATTTGAGCGGGTGAATCTCAGTTACGAAGGTGTGGATCTGAGACTCTCCTATGAGTTTCCTTTTGGAGCACGCGCTTATGGCGGCGGTGGAGGTTTGTTCCGCACTGAACCCTCGTCACTCAAGGCCTGGTCTGCACAATACGGCGCCGAGTTTCTAAGCCCCTGGCGTATTGAGGCCTATTCTCTTCGGCCAATTGCCGGAATTGACTGCAAGATTTATGAGGAAAATGACTGGAATACCGATGTGTCGGCCAGAGCCGGTGTTGAGTTTGAGAAATTTCAGGTATTAGGCAGGAAACTTCAGATTCTTGTGGAATACTATAAAGGTTTTTCACCTGTGGGGCAGTTTTATAAAAACAAGGTGGAATATGTGGGTCTGGGAGCGCACTATCTCTTCTGATTCCATCTGCCTTGGGTCGCCATGATTGGCCTGACGAAATTTGGTCGGCAAAAACAAGATAGCAAATGGGATAAAATTCGAGTCTTTTAATGAAAAGAAGAAATGAACAGCGTGTGGGAGTAGTGGCTAATAACAGACTCCGTCTGTTCATTGCAGGTTTACTCCTGCTGACACAAATCGGCTGCGCCACAGGGATGTCCACGTTTTCCCCGCCTGTGGCGGTTGATATCCCGGCAGCCTGGTCCGCATCCGATGGCAAGGTGAAAACCGATGGTTCTTCACTTGTGGAATGGTGGTCACATTTCAATGACCCGCAGCTCGACCGTCTGATACTCCAGGCCATGCAGACCAACACCAGCGTGAAAAGTGCAAAAGCCATGCTGCGCCAGGCCCGGGCGTTGCGTGACGTTTCGGCAGCATCGTTGTGGCCGTCGATCAACAGTTCTGCTTCGGCAAAGCGCAGCAAATCCGGTGACAACAGTGCCGTCAACACCTTTGCCCTGGGTCTTGATGCAGGCTGGGAAATTGACATCTTCGGCGCAAACCGCAGCGCGCTGGATACCAGCGAAGCCACAACCCGTGCCAGTTACGCAAGTCTGGGTGATGTGCAGGTGTCCATCGCTGCCGAAGTGGCCCTCAACTACATCACATTGCGTGACGCACAGACCCGCCTGGCTATTGCCAATGACAACCTGGGCAGCCAGCAGGAGACGTTTCAGCTCACCCATTGGCGCATGCAGGCTGGTCTGGCCACATCACTGGAAGTTAACCAGGCAAAATCTGCGACAGAACAGACCCGCGCCCTGTTACCTCCCTTGCAAACCACTATTGAACAGACCTGTCACGCCCTTGCGGTGCTGACCGGGCAGCCACCTTCGGCTTTGTTGACGCTGTTGTCAGCGCCCAGCCCTATCCCAAAAACAACCGATGATCTATCATTGACTATTCCTGCCGAAACGATTCGCCAACGGGCTGATGTGCGGGCAACTGAACATCAGGTCGCTGCGGCGGTGGGCCGTGTGAAACATGCCCATGCAGCACGGCTGCCAAATTTTACCCTCAGCGGTTCTCTGGGCCTGAATGCATTGACATTGGGCACGTTAACCGACGGTGCATCGGTGGTCAGTGCTTTGATGGCCGCTGTATCCATGCCGTTGCTGGACGGTGGTGCTGCACGAGCCCAGGTTCGGGCAGAGCAGGCCGCACTGGATCAAGCGATTCTGGCATATCAAGCCGCAGTACTGACGGCGTTAAAGGATGTGGAAGACGCCCTGGTCGCTCTGCGTGATGATCGCGTACGCCTGTTGCATCTTCAGAACGCCGCCGAATCCGCCGCTAACGCTTCGATGCTGGCTTGCCAGCTTTACAACAGCGGCCTGGTGGATTTCCAGACTGTTCTTGAAACCCAACGAACCCAGTTCAATACCCAGGACAGAGTGGCCAGCGCCAGTGCCGAGGTCAGTTCCGACCATGTGCGTCTTTACAAAGCATTGGGCGGAGGCTGGATTTCCAGTAATCAAGAAGCAATCATGACGAGCCAACTGCCTTAACCGACAAAACATCCAGGAGTCCCCATTCATGAACCCACCGAATCGAGAGACGACTGTGGCACCCCCTGAGACCAGTCCCGAATCCGACCTCACCACCTTGCTTGACGAGCCTGTACCGAAAATCTGGTATCGACGCCCCGTGTTATGGATCGGCGCTCTTGTGCTGGTGCTGCTGGCCGTTGGTCTGTGGTACTGGAAAGATCTCAAGAATAAAAGGGCGGCACCGAGTTACTCCACAGAGGCCGTGGTAAAGGGCGATCTGACACTGACTGTCACAGCCAACGGCACAGTTCAGCCCACACGCACCATCAGCATCGGCAGCGAACTTTCGGGGACCGTGTTGAAAGTCAATGCGGACGTCAATGACCGCCTTAAAAAAGGCCAGGTTCTGGTTGAACTGGACCCCAGCAAACTGAACGACCAGATCTTACGTTCACGGGCATCGCTGGCCGCCGCCAATGCGCTGGTGGGCCAGACCGCCGCCACGGTAAAAGAAACATCGGCCATCCTTAAACGGTTTGAAGATGTGTCGCGTTTGTCGGGAGGAAAAGTGCCATCCAGGTCAGAACTTGATACCGCCCGCGCGGCTCACGACCGTTCTGTGGCAAGCGATGCCAGTGCACGGGCAGGTGTGGCCGATGCCCTGGCCGCTCTGTCCACCGACATTATCAATTTAAAAAAAGCATCGATCCGTTCGCCGTCAAACGGTGTGGTTCTGACCCGCAGTGTGGAACCCGGCAACGCGGTTGCAGCATCGCTGCAAGCGGTGACGCTGTTTACTGTGGCTGAAGATCTGGCACAATTGCGTCTCCAGGTTTATGTTGACGAGGCCGATGTGGGTTCGGTGAACATCGGCCAGAGCGCCTATTTCACCGTCAGCGCCTATCCGAGCCGCAAGTATCCGGCCCGGATCACCCAGGTGGCCTACGGTTCCACAATCACCGACAACGTGGTCACCTATCTGACCTATCTTGGGGTGGACAACACGGATCTGAGTCTCCGTCCGGGCATGACGGCCACCGCCACAATCACCGCAACACATCGCAACGACGTGCGGCTTGTCCCCAACACGGCCCTGCGCTTTTCGCCCACAACCGCATCGGCCATAAAGCCTGATACCAAGAAAAACCTCGTCTCCAGTCTGACGCCAAAGATGCCCAGGCGCAACAACACACGGAAAAAATCCGCAACCAGTTCCAGTACGGCCTCCGCACGTGAAGTCTGGGTGCTGCGCGAGGGTGTCCCTGTTTCAGTGTCGGTGATGCCGGGCATCAGCGATGGCCACATGACCGAGATTGTTGGCGGCGAGCTGCACGTTGGCATGCGGGTGATCACCGATCAAAAAACGGGGGTTGAACAATGAATACGGTGAACGCCTCCAAAGCGCAACAAACCGTAGCCGTCACCCCAGACAGCACCGCTACAACGGCTGCCCCTCCACTTTCAAAGACGGGCTCACCCCTTATCCGCCTGATTGGCGTGACCAAAGTGTACGGTGCGGGTCAGGCTGAGCTGTTGGCATTGAAAGGCATCCATCTTGATATCAACGCCGGTGAGTTTGTCGCGATCATGGGGCCCAGCGGCTCAGGGAAATCCACCGCAATGAACATTCTGGGTTGCCTGGACACGCCAAGTGACGGGCAATATCTGTTCCACGGAGCCCATGTGGAATCGCTGTCCCGGGACCAGCGTGCAAGGCTGCGACGCCGCTACCTGGGATTTGTATTCCAGGGATTTAACCTTCTGGCCCGCACATCGGCTTTGGAAAACGTTGAACTGCCGCTGCTTTATCGTGGCGAAAGTGCCACTGCGCGGCGTGATGCGTCGGCCAGAGCCCTTCAGTCTGTGGGGCTGGGAGGTTGGGAGGGCCACACGCCAGGCGAACTTTCCGGCGGACAGCAGCAACGGGTGGCCATTGCCAGAGCCATTGTGACTGAACCGGCGGTACTGCTGGCCGATGAACCCACCGGAAACCTTGATACCCAGCGCAGTCAGGAAATTATGGAACTGCTGCGTGGATTGAACACGGATCACGGCATCACTGTGCTGATGGTCACCCACGAGCCCGATATGGCTGCCTATGCACACCGTATCGTGCGTTTCGTGGATGGCCGTGTGGACAGTGATATCCCGAATCCGAATCCCACAAAGAAGCAGCCCGTTCCGGCAACGGAAGGGAGGCCCTGATGATGTTCAACAGTCTGCTTCTGGCACTTCGCTCGATCCGTCGAAACCTGATGCGCTCGTTTCTCACCATTCTGGGTATCGTGATCGGCGTAGGTGCGGTGATCACCATGGTCACCCTGGGCAATGGCGCCACCAAGGCGGTGCAGACCAAAGTATCCGTCCTTGGAAGCAACCTTCTGATGGTTCGTTCCGGCCAGCGTCATGGGCATGGCGGGGCTGGCAGCGGGAGTGTGCCAGAGTTTAAAGAAGCCGATGCCGAGGCTATCCTGTCCCAGATCGGTGGGGTCGCAGCCGTGGCACCGGAAGCAAGGGCCAGCGTCACCGTGGTTGCCAATGGCCGCAACTGGTCCACCAACGTCACAGGCAGCACCAATGCCTGGTTTAAAACTGGCAACTGGACCCTGGCTTCCGGTCGCCTGTTTTCAGACGATGAGCAACAAGGCGGCGCCGCTGTCTGTATTATCGGCGAGACGGTACGTCGCGAGCTTTTTGGCGGTGAAGCAGGTGTGGATGGCCTGGATAAAATGATCCGTATCAAGCAGTTTTCCAGCATGGTGGTGGGTGTTCTCTCGTCCAAAGGTCAGGGCCAGATGGGAGGTGATCAGGACGACACAGTGCTTGTTCCTCTGCACACCCTTCAGCGTCGTGTCACCGGCAACCGGATCGTTGGAACCCTTCTGGTGTCCATGGAAGAGGGCAGCGACAGCACACCTCTTAAAGCCAGTCTACAGCAGTTACTGCGCGAGCGCCGAAAACTGGCCGAGGGAGACGATGACAACTTCAACATACTGGACACCAAGCAGCTTGCCGAAACGTTATCGGGTGTAACCCAGGTGATGACCACGTTGCTCGGAGCTGTGGCCGCCGTAAGTCTGCTGGTGGGCGGCATCGGCATCATGAATATCATGCTGGTCAGTGTGACAGAACGCACCCGGGAGATCGGCCTTCGTCTGGCCATTGGCGCACTGGAACGGGAGGTGTTGTTACAGTTTCTGGTCGAGGCCGTGGCATTGGCGGCCCTGGGCGGTATCATCGGCATCGTCATCGCCACCTTCGCATCCATGATTCTGGCCAGGGTGATGGAGGTTCCTTATATGTTCGATCTTTCAATCAACCTGCTTTCCTTTGTTTTTTCCGTGGGCATCGGGGTGGTTTTCGGATACTTCCCTGCCCGGCGCGCGGCGCGCATGGACCCCATCGAAGCTCTTCGGCACGAATAATGCTTTATAAATCCTAAGAAAATCGAATTTATTGCCCTGATATGGCGCTTTTGGAATCGTTATTCCGGATATCATTCAAGCGGATAATATTGATGGATTTGATGCATGCGCATGATGGGTTCCGCTGTGCTCCACCCATCCTACACACGAAACAGGCAGGAACGGGTAACCCATCGGTAAAAAAATGGACAGAATGTAAAAAGAACGAACGTTGAACATCGAATGAAGGATTTAGATTTATTCAGAAATGAAAGTGGGCGACAAATAAAAAACAGTCCGTAATGTGCGACGTTGGAGGCGGAGCCTCCGGGAAAGCATTCCGGGGAGAATCCCCGGAACGAGGGCGACTACGATTCCCCTGGACGATACGCATGACAAACGGACAAGCAGGATCTGATATGGAAGACAAAGCACATATATCGAATTCCGGCACGGTGGTCTCTGTGCGGGGCAGCGTGGTGGACATACGGTTCGATGATCGTCTGCCGTCCATCAACTCGTTGCTGAAGGCCAGAGACGGGGAAATCGTCATTGAGGTTTTAGCTCAGCTCGACGCCCGGCGTGTGCGTGGAATCGCGCTCACCCCGACCCAGGGCCTTGCCCGTGGCATGGAGGTTGACGATACCGGCGGACCATTAAAAGCACCGGTGGGCAAAGGAATTCTTTCCCGCATGTTTGATGTGTTTGGAAACACCATTGACCGTGGTGCCGTGCCCACAGACATTCAATGGCGCTCAGTTCATCAGAACCCGCCACCGCTTGTAAAGCGCTCCACCCAATCCGAAGTTTTTGAAACGGGTATCAAGGTGATCGATGTGCTGGTGCCCCTGGAACGTGGCGGCAAGGCAGGTCTTTTTGGCGGTGCGGGAGTTGGCAAAACCGTGCTTCTCACTGAAATGATTCACAACATGATCGGGAAGCACAAAGGTGTCAGCATTTTTTGCGGGATCGGTGAACGATGCCGGGAAGGTGAAGAACTTTACCGTGACATGAAAAATGCCGGAGTGCTTCAGGATATGGTGATGGTGTTCGGGCAGATGAACGAGCCGCCGGGCAGCCGGTTTCGCGTGGGTCATGCGGCGCTGACCATGGCCGAGTATTTCAGGGACGATGAGCATCGGGACGTGCTGCTTTTGATCGATAATATTTTTCGCTTTATCCAGGCCGGTATGGAAGTGTCTGGCTTGATGGGCCAGATGCCGTCACGCCTGGGTTATCAGCCCACCATGGGCACCGAGCTGTCACGGCTGGAAGAACGGATCGCCAATACCGATGCGGGTGCCATCACGTCCATTCAGGCAGTGTATGTCCCGGCGGATGATTTGACCGATCCGGCGGCAGTACACACATTTTCCCATCTTTCATCGTCCATCGTGCTTTCCCGAAAACGGGCCAGTGAAGGCCTTTACCCGGCCATCGACCTGCTGCAATCCAGCTCCAGAATGGTTACGCCCGGCATTGTGGGCGAGCGGCATTATCTTCTGGCCCAGGCTATCAGACGGACACTTGCACAATATGAAGACCTCAAGGACGTCATCGCCATGCTCGGCATGGAACAACTGTCATCTGACGACCGGAATGTTGTGGCCCGTGCCCGGAGGCTGGAGCGGTTTTTAACCCAGCCGTTTTTCGCCACCGAACAGTTCAGCGGAATCAGCGGAAAAGTCGTCAGTCTTGAAGATTCCCTTGTGGGTTGCGAACGTATCTTGAACGATGAATTCAAAGATTACCCGGAAAGCGCACTTTACATGATCGGCTCAATCAACGAGGCCAAGCAGACGACCAGGCCGGACAAACCAGACGCCAAGGTCAAAAAGCCTGATGCGAAAACAGCTTCCGCAGCATGACGCTGACAGCACGCCTGAACAGCATAGTCGTCAGGCTAAAGGCAAAAATGCCCCAACGGGGTTGCGTAACATGCCCATGAATTGTCCATATCCGAACGCAACCCCGTTAGGGTTGGTGGATGTTCGCCGGTCGACCCAGGGTAGCGGCGTTGCCGCAACCCTGGGCTATGGTACAGAATCCCGTTGGGATTCGATGAGGATTGTATCATTTAAGGGTCGCGGAAAAACATTTTTTCCGGGGGCCTAAAGCCTTAAACTGACGGATAGGGCTGAACAGGAGGTCGAACATGCAACAGACGCTGATGAATCTTAAGATTCTTCTTCCGTTTCAGATCTTCACCGATAAAACCGGTGTTTCCCGCATTGTGGCAGAAACCCGTGAAGGTTCGTTCGGACTGTTGCCACACCGTCTGGACTGCGTGGCAGCGCTCACTCCGGGAATTCTGATTTACGAAACCGGATCGGCGGGTGAGGTTTACGTGGCTGTTGATGAAGGCATTCTGGTTAAAACAGGTCAGGATGTGATGGTCTCGGTACGGAACGCCATTGAAGGGACGAATCTTGACCAGCTGCGTGAGACGGTGGAACGGGAATTTTTGACTCTGAATGAATGGGAACAGAGTGTCCGTTCGGTGATGAACAAAATGGAAAGCGGTCTTATAAGGCGCTTTGTGGAGTTTCATCATGAATGATCGACCTGAGATCAAACATACAAAAACAAAAGACCGGACCGGTTTCAGCCAGAAGATCGGCGCACGGGCATCGCGCAAGATCAAGGCCCGGCAAAACCCTTCAAGAGAGGTGTGGTTCGGTCTGGGCATGATGGGGCTGATCGGCTGGTCGGTGGTGGTTCCCACGCTGCTTGGCACGGCCCTTGGAATATGGATAGACAAGCACCACCCGGGAAGTCACTCCTGGACATTGATGCTGCTGATCATCGGCCTTTTTATCGGCTGTTTGAATGCGTGGCACTGGGTGGATAAGGAAGACAAGAAAATGCGCGAACAACAGGAGGATAATGATGATGAATGATATGTTGAGTCTGGTGATATCAATGATGGCGGGCGTTTTGATCGGGGTGCTGTTTTTTTACGGTCTCTGGTGGACAGTTCAAAAAGTTGTTACGTCCGAACGACCGGCTCTCTGGACTCTGGGCAGCATGGGACTGCGAATGATCGCGACCCTGGCCGGTTTCCATTTTGTATCACAGGGTTCCTGGGAAAGGCTCCTGGCTTGCTTCCTTGGATTTTTTCTGGCCCGCTTGATCGTGACCAGTCTCACCCGACGGCCAGATAAGCGGGTTTACGTGGAACAGGAGATCAGCCATGAACCTCAGCCCCGATGAAATGATTTTCTGGCAATACGGGTTAGTTAAACTCAACGGCACCATTGTGTTCACATGGGCTCTGATGCTCTTCCTTGCCTTGGGTTCAAAGATGATCACACGGAAACTTTCCACGGGGCTTGAACGTACACACTGGCAGAATTTTCTTGAAATCATTGTCACCGGCATTGAACAACAGATTAAAGAAGCCGGTTTGCGGGATCCAAAGAAATATCTCAGTTTTCTGGGCACACTTTTCCTGTTTGTCGCCACGGCCACTTTGTTCACCGTCATTCCCGGCTATGAACCGCCGACCGGTTCGCTCTCGACCACCACGGCTCTGGCGCTGTGCGTGTTTGTGGCGGTCCCATTTTTCGGAATTGCTGAACAGGGAATGGGCAATTATCTTAAATCCTATATGGAGCCAACATTTATCATGCTGCCGTTTAACATCATCAGCGAAATCACGCGAACGCTGGCGCTGGCCGTCCGCCTTTTCGGCAACATGATGAGCGGCTCGATGATTATCGGCATCCTGCTCACCATTACCCCCTTTGTTTTTCCGATCATCATGACACTGCTCGGCCTGCTCACCGGTATGGTCCAGGCCTATATTTTCACTATTCTGGCAGCGGTTTATATTGCCGCCGCCGCTCAAGTTCGTAAACCCAAAAAGGAGACATTATGGACAACATGACGATTATCGCAGTGGCATCCATTGTCATCGCCGGAATCACAACCAGTTTCGGCTGCATAGGGCCTGCTCTGGCCGAAGGGAAAGCGGTTGTTGCGGCACTGAGTTCCCTGGCACAGCAGCCCGATGCGTCAGCAACGATCACCCGGACCTTGTTCGTGGGCCTGGCGATGATTGAATCCACGGCCATTTACTGTTTTGTGGTCTCCATGATTCTCATTTTCGCCAATCCGTTCTGGAACCACGTCATTGCCCAGATTGCAGGGAAGTGATTTATGATCATAGACTGGTTTACTGTGGGGGCTCAGGTTTTTAATTTTATCATCCTGGTATGGTTGATGAAGCGTTTTTTATACAAACCCATCCTCCATGCTATTGATGAACGTGAAAAACGGATTGCTGCGGAACTGGCTGACGCAGACACCAAAAAGGCTGAAGCGCAGAAAGAAAGCGACGAACTCAAGCTTAAAAACGAGACGTTCGATCAGGAGCGTGCTGCACTTTTAAGCAAAGTAACGGATGAGGCCAATATTGAAAGGCAGAGGCTTCTCGACAACGCTCGCAAGGCTGCCGAAGTTTTGGGTTTAAAACAGCAGGAAACGCTGAAAAACGAATTGCGGGATATGCATAACGCCATCCGTGTTCGGGTTCAGAAGGACGTGTTTGCCATTGCAGGAAAGGCGCTGAAAGATCTTGCCACAGTGAGTCTGGAAGAACGCATGGTCGATATGCTGACTCGACGCCTGAAAGAAATGGACGACCCAACGAAATCAGTTCTTGCCGAAGCCTTTAAAACAGCGTCTGAACCTGCCCTTATCCGCAGCGCGTTTGACCTGCCTGAAGAACAACGCGGGGTCATTCAGCATGAACTCAATGAAACGTTTTCGGCTGAAATCCAGATCCGGTTCCAGACCGAACCGGACCTGATCAGCGGGATTGAACTCACCGCCCACGGGCAAAAAGTGGCATGGAGCATTTCGGATTATCTGATGTCCCTTGAACAAGGCGTGGAAGAACTTCTGAAAGAGAAGAATAAGCCTGAAGTCAACGTGGAACCAGAGCCGGAAACAAGGAGCAAGTGACCATGGAAACCCAGAGCCTCCGATACGTTTTTGATACCACTTTTGATGGAATAAGCCATGTGCTTGAAGCCTATACGCCCCAACTGACGCCAAAGGAAGTGGGCACGATCACCAGTGTGGCCACTGGCATTGCCAAGGTTTCCGGGCTTCCCGGCGTGGGTTTTGATGAACGGGTGACATTTCCCGGAGAGGTTCCCGGCATCGCGTTCAATGTGGATGAGGATGAAATCGGCGTTGTTCTGCTTGGCGAATACTGGGATCTCCATGCCGGAGATGAAGTCCTGCGAACGGGTCGCGTGATGGATGTGGCCGTTGGCGATGGATTGCTGGGTCGGGTCATTGATCCTCTCGGACGACCTCTTGATGGCAAAGGCCCTTTAGTGGAAAGTCAGCGTCTGCCCATTGAGCGTCCTGCCCCGCACATCATGGACCGCGCTCCGGTCACCAGCCCTCTTCAAACCGGCCTTAAAGTCATTGATGCACTTATCCCCGTGGGCCGAGGCCAGCGCGAATTGATTCTCGGAGACCGTCAGACTGGCAAAACAGCCATTGCCATCGATACCATCCTTAACCAGCGGGGCAAGGATGTTCTGTGCGTTTATTGCGCCATTGGCCAGCGTGCATCTGCCGTTGCCAAAACGGTTGCAACCTTTCGGGAAAAAGGCGCGATGGATTACACCGTTCTGGTGGTGACCGAGGGCAACGATCCGCCGGGTCTTTCCTATATTGCACCCTATGCCGCAACCAGCATTGCAGAATTTTTTATGGAGTCAGGTCGTGATGTGCTGATCGTTTACGACGATCTCACCCAGCATGCGCGCGCTTACCGTGAACTCTCCCTGCTGCTCCGACGTCCGCCCGGTCGGGAAGCATTTCCCGGAGACATATTCTATATCCATTCCCGGCTTCTGGAACGTTCGACCCATTTAAGCAAAGACCTGGGCGGCGGTTCTCTCACAGCCCTTCCCATCATTGAAACCGAAGCGCAGAACATCGCCGCTTATATCCCGACCAACCTGATTTCCATCACTGATGGTCAGATCTATCTGTCTCCGTCTTTGTTTGAACTGGGTGTGCTGCCTGCCGTGGATGTGGGTAAATCCGTCTCACGGGTTGGTGGAAAAGCTCAACGGGCGGTCTACCGTGCGGTGGCGGGCAATCTCAAACTCGCCTATGCGCAATTCGAAGAACGCGAAACGTTTTCCAGGTTTGGAGCCCGGCTGGATGAAGAAGCAACCAAGATCATCGATCATGGTCAGCGAATCCGTGCCTGCCTCAAGCAACCCCAATTTACGCCTGTTGCAATGCCCGAACAGATCGTCATCCTGCTGGCCCTGACCGCAGACCTCTTCGATCGCGTGCCGCTCGATCAGATGCCGGACGCCGAGGCTGCTGTGCGCAAAGCAGCGGTAAAGATTAAAGAAGATATGCTGGAGAGGCTGGATGCCGCCGACACATTGAACGACGAAGATCGAAAAGCCCTGATTGAAATCGCCCGGCAGGCACTCAAAGAGTTAGCAAAACCAGTATTAAGCCCAGATCAGACTAAGCCCGGAGAGCAACCCAATACTGTCTGAGAGCATTTCACCGTTGAAGAGGCCAATTCAATGTTCAAAAAAAACTCCGCAAACCCATCCGCCCATTTCAAACCCAGGCGGCAGCTGAGCGGCATCCATATTCGATGTTGGACGTTCGATGTTCGATGTTCGATGTTAAAAATTATGGATAATGGCCGGAACGATGACCAATAAAATTCCGAACCATTAAACCATTAAACACACTCCGTGAGCCGGAATGTAATAACATTGGAGGCAACCATGACCGATACCACATCCAATCTAAGCCGAAAGATCAACAGCGCCGGAGATCTCCAGTCCGTGGTACGAACAATGAAAGCCGTGGCTGCCTCAAGTATCGGGCAATACGAGAAATCCGTGCGCGCCCTGACCGATTACTATCGTACCGTGGAACTGGGGTTGGGTGCATGCTTCCGGCAAAACGGGCCAACACCTTTGATTGCGGGACCGAAAAATAAAAAAAAAGCTGCGGGTATGACCGGGGCAATTGTGTTTGGTTCAGACCAGGGACTGGTGGGCCAGTTTAATGATGTGGTGGCCGATTATGCGGTTAAAACTCTGACGACTCTGGATGCAAGCCCCAGAGTATGGGCCGTTGGTGAGCGGGTTCAGGCGCGACTGATTGATGCGGGTCTCACTCCAACAAAAGTCTTTGGCGTTCCGAACTCTGTGAAGGCGATCTCCCCGATTATCGGGGATATTCTCATGGAAAGCGAAATAATCCAAAACCAGGATGACGTCATGGAACTACATCTTTTCTATAATCGCCCCACCTCCGGAGCTGTTTATGCTCCAGTCAGTCAGCAACTGCTACCCCTGGATGAAAGCTGGCAACGCACGCTGGCCGAACGTCCATGGCCCACGGGAAGCCTTCCGGAGGTCATGTGTACCGGGACAACCACAGTGAAAGCACTTGTCCGTGAATATCTTTTCGTTTCAATGTTCAGGGCATGCGCCGAATCCCTTGTCAGCGAAAATGCCAGCCGTCTTGCGGCTATGCAGCGCGCTGACAAAAACATCGACGAATTGCTGGAGAACCTCAAGGGGTCTTTCCATCGATTGCGGCAAAGCGGTATCGACGAGGAACTTTTCGACGTCATTTCCGGGTTTGAAGCCCTTTCAAAAGATGCCGCTTCCGTTCAGACACTAATATAGAAAGGTTGCAGAATCATGATGAAGTCACCCCATGATCCGGTCATCGGAAAAGCTGAAAAAAACGCTGCCGGAAAAAACAGTGGGGCCTGGACTGTCCTCTGTCTGTCCGCAAACAAGTTTTCGGAAATAAACGGAACACAGTCCGCAGGAGCCTTCGCACACTTTGCGTTTTTCTCCCTGTTTCCTCTGGTGATCCTCTTTGCCACCATCACCTCCGCTTTTATCGACAGGAACAGCGCTGAAACGGCGGTTATCGAGTATGTTCAAACCTACATCCCGATCACGGGTGACATGCAGAGTTATATTTTTGATACCATCTCCTGTGTGGTCAAAGCCCGTGGCAAAGCCAGTGTAATGGCATTGATCATGCTCGTCTGGTCAGCCTTGCAGTTTTTCTCCACACTGATCACAGCCACCAATGAGGCCTGGGGCGTCCAGGCATACAACTGGTGGCGACTTCCGCTAAAAAGTCTTTTTTTTCTCGCCATCATGGTCACCATCGTCCTGCTGGGTATCTCAGTGCCTGTGATGACGAAAATGGCAAAGGACTGGCTCTTTCCTGAAAACAGCCTGATATCCTGGGTCTTTTCCCTGGCGACCTTCTTTATTCCCCTGGTGGTTGTTTTCATCGGCCTCGCTCTTTTTTACAAACTCGCTCCCCGACGGCCCACACGTTTCGCCGAAGTCTGGGTTCCCGCTCTGTTTGCCACGATTCTTTTGCGAGCGGTGCAAAGCCTGTTTGTGATCTATCTCACCAGCTTTGCCACGTTAAATGCCATCTACGGAACCTTCGGCGGGATCATGGCCCTGCTTCTCTGGATTTATCTTTGCGGGTGTATCTTCATCTTCGGTGCCTGCCTCTGCGCTACCCAGGCCGACATGCGTTCTACCTTGCCCTTCCATAACCATAAAACGCTGCATTGCCCTTAGCTTCTTTTAACTTTTAATTGGACCACCCATTTCTTAAAAGTAAAGGGTTACATGAAACCCCATCGGATAAATATGACCTAATTACTGAAGCATTCGCTTTCCGGCTGCGTCTGCGAAGACATCTGATAAAATCGTATCATCACCGATTCCAGATACACTATGCTGCTTGAATTTAAGCAGAATATTAAACATGGTAACCGTTTACGGGAAATAGCGAGTCAAGACAAGGCACCTGAATTTTGAAAACATGGCACAAAGAATGCTTTCCTTCTTTTTCGGGATGGGCCACAAACAAAAAATTTAACGCCGAAGAGCCGACCTACAACAAAAACATCGCATATGGATGCTGTCGCCAAAGAGGTGCAAGCCTTAGGCCGCAGGGCCACGGTTTTCGTTGCAGATGTAACAAGTCGCGACCAAGTTTATTCCGCAGTTGACCATGCCGAAAAGGAACTGGGCGGCTTCGACATCATGGTTAACAATGCCGGAATCGCTCAGGTCCAGCCGTTGGCCGAAGTCACGCCGCAGGAAGTGGAAACTATTTTCAAAGTAAACATCGAGGGCGTTCTCTGGGGAATCCAGGCTGCGGCCAAGAAATTCAAGGATCGAGGACACAAGGGGAAAATCATTAATGCGTCATCGATTGCCGGCCACAACGGTTTTGCCATGCTCGGAGTATATTCCGCCACGAAGTTCGCAATTCGCGGCCTCACTCAGGCGGCAGCGCTCGAATATGCCAGCGACGGCATCACGGTCAATGCCTACTGTCCGGGTATTGTCGGAACGGATATGTGGGTTGAGATTGACGAACGATTTGCGACGCTGACCGGCGTGCCGAAAGGGGCGACGTACAAGAAGTATGTGGAGGGGATTGCACTAGGCCGCGCTGAAACACCGGACGATGTAGCCGCTTTCGTGTCGTATCTGGCCGGTCCGGATTCAGACTATATGACCGGACAGGCACCAATGATCGATGGTGGGATCGTTTACCGCTGATGCAGCACCGATGTTATAAAGGATTTAAATTTGATGGCGTCGTAAAAAGCTTCCCAGGCCACGAGTGGCCACATACCTGAAAGAAAGTGTGTCAAATCGGTTTGTTTCAAAGAGGCTTTTAACGACGCCATCAAGGTTGCATATAGCCACTCGGGTATATATGGCCTTTTAATTCCTACCTTGTGAACGTATTTTTTACGAATCGCTCTTATAATTAAGATTGAATGGGTGTTCCGAACGATTCTGTGCAGTCAGGAAAATAGCGGTTCCAAGATCATGTTTACCTGCCGCGAATCCTTTTTTAATAAAAACTTTTGAACCATGGTCCACATATTGCCAATGTGATCAATGGCGGAAAACATTTCCCCGTCCACCAAAAACGCAAACACGTGAGGATAATATGATTCCATGGATTTTCAAAAAACTCGGCTTACCACTTATGTTTATTATAATTGCGCTTACAACTACTTCAGGATGCTCCAGCAGTTCGGGGAGTGGGGAGGAGGAACAAGGAGAGGTGACCATCAGCCTGACTGATGCGGCAGGTGATTTCGTCACCTATGCGGTGGATGTAAAATCAATTACCCTCACCCGTGCCAATGGTTCGGAGATTGAGACACTGCCAGTCGCAACAACTGTGGATTTCACCCAGTATGTGGATGTAACGGAACTGATTACCGCAGCCAGTGTGCCGTTGGGAGCCTATACCAAAGCCACCATGGTTCTTGACTACAGCAATGCGGATATCCGTGTGGAAAACAGCATGGGTGAGTCAGTCAACGTCACGTCCATCAGAGATGCTGACGGCAATAATGTTACAGAACTTGAAATTTCCGTATACCTGGAAAACCAGAATAAACTGGTTATCGCGCCTGGGCTTGTCTCCCATCTTGCCCTGGATTTCGATCTCAAATCATCCAATACGGTGACCTTTGTCGATAATGGAAACGCGCAATTGGTTGTTGAACCGATTCTTGTTGCGGACATCGACAAAGAATGTCCCAAAGTCCAGCAGGTTCGAGGCCTGAAGGTGGTGGTTGAGGAGGATAAGGGGCGTTTTTTCGTTAAACTCTGCCCCTTCAACCAAAACCTCAAAGGGGAAAAACATAATTTCGGTCAGGTCATGGTTCTTTCAGGAACGGAAACCGTATATGAGATCAACGGAGAAGGTTTTGTTGGTGACGATGGACTGGCGGCCCTTGCGGACGTTGATGAAGACACGGCTGTTCTTGTCAAAGGTGAGATGAAATTCAATCCCACTCGATTCGAAGCCTCGGAAGTTTATGCCGGAACCAGTGTTCCCAGTGTGGAAAGCGACGTAATCATGGGAAGCGTTCTCAGCCGTAACGGGAATACCCTGTCGGTGAATGGCGTGGTTCTCTCTCAGACCGGACAGCATATCCGCTTGAACGATACGGTTGTGGTGACCCTTTCCGAAAACACCGTGGTAAAGAAACAGCAGTCCATGGAAACCTTTTCTATCGCGGACATTGCTCCGGGCCAGC
The DNA here is from genome assembly GCA_041660385.1 of Desulfobacteraceae bacterium. Lineage (GTDB taxonomy): Bacteria > Desulfobacterota > Desulfobacteria > Desulfobacterales > Desulfolunaceae > DYJE01. Next base: position 36,028 of record JBAZWJ010000011.1, read on the forward strand.
ACATCTGGATTACCGGAAGTCTTTCAAACACGGATTCCGAAACCCTGGCGCTTGACGCATCCAGCGGAACAGCCCGCCTGCTCTTTACCACACTGAGGGGCCATGTGACTGCGGATACGGCAGAATCGGATCTCAACGTCGAACTGGGTTCCATTGATCTGAGAAAAGCGGATCTCTTTGACTTTGCCGGTACAGGTAACGATGTGGGCAATGATGCTGATCCAGACAGCTATGAAATCGAAACAGGCGCTCTCTCCACTGCGGGATTCGATTCAGGGGACCCCATCAAACTCTATGGTTTTGTTAACGCATACGGGCAGGCTCCTTACGACTTTGAGGCCACAACTCTGGTGAATTACGTCACGCTGCCCTCGTTCTTAACCCTGAAATGGAATCCTTCCACCACAGCCCCCTTTGAAAGCATGACAGATGCGAGTCTGGTGGTGGATCTCAATGCCGCAACCGTACATCATCTTATCTCCAGCTCCCACATATCCCAGGATGGAGATGAAGACACAATCACCATCGTCCCGGCTGACAAAAGCGTTTATGTGATCAAGATGAGAATGAGTATCTACGTGTACTCGAGTTTTACGGAATTTGTTGGAAAACTTGATGAGCTTCTCGACGGCAATAACCGGGTAAGCCGACTTTTTTCCACAGGCATATACGAAGCGGATTCAGGGATAATGACAAACACCTATCTGACCATTGAAATCAGGTGAAGACAATTAGTTCGAGATCGGAATAAGTAAAAGTCTTCAAACTCAGGGCGGGTTAACAAACCCGCCCTTCAGTGTTTTCAGATTTCGGTATGGCTACATTTAATGAATCATTTCAGTGGTGTGCACCGGCAATAGGGGTGAGCGCAAATATAACCAATGGGTCGCATATGACCTTTTCTGATTGCACTGGGGTTAGGAATGAAGTGGGAAGTACTGTATCTGACAAGTCCCAAGGGACTCGGAGTATGTGATTGTGCGTGAAACATGGCCCGATCACAATAAGAGGCGCAAGAATTGCACGTTGAAAGCCTAACGACTAACACAAATGTTCATGTTGAATTCAATGACCAGAACGCATCACCGCGTGTCAACATCACTTATAAAAGCTTCAAGGGCAGGGAGAAACCATGACAACACGAGGCAATCGCAAGACCAGACAACTTGCCGTCAAATCCGCCGAACTCGCAATGGCAGTTCCACAAGTCATTGCTCATCGGGTCGCCCGAATGGCACTCAGCGGTTCTTCACAGACAGCACGTGACCGCACGGAATTCGAACTCATGGGTAAAGAAAAAGTGAGCGCATTCATGGAATCCTGGAGCGCAATGACGTTACACGTATGGCGGGCATACCATCAGGCAGCTCTTTCAGCATTGCAGTCTTTTTGGAACCCGATCTTTGGTTTGAAGAAACCGACCCAATCCCCTTCAAGTCAACTGAACAATGCCTTATCAAGCATTGTCGATAAGGGAATGGCTCCAGTTCACCGTCGAGCAGTTGCCAATGCGAAGAGACTCAGCCATACCAGGCTCAGGTAACGCACCTGGCTTTGTGCTGATCAGCAATTATACATTTTTTGAAACGGGAATTTATTCCCGAAAGCACCTTTCAACACACATCCATGAACGCAAGGAGACAACCCATGTCCTTAATCATTTATCTTGTAGGTTTTGTTTTTATTATTGGTGGCATTGCCTGGGCCCTGGTTCTCTTCGGATTAAAAACCCTCTACGTGGCAATCGTCACCGTTATTCTTATCGGTTTAGCGATTATCAATGGAGTGACCCGTACCCGAAGAAAGGACGTATATTGAAAATGGCTAAAATTCTGGCTGGAATATCCCTATTCAATTTTTTCCAGCACCTCTCTGACTTTCAACGCCAGATCATTGACTGAAAATGGTTTCTGGATGAAGTTCACACTCTTGCCTGATTCATTCCCATGGCTGATGGCGTCGGCTGTATAACCGGACATGAACAGATTTTTCATGCCCGGATAAAGGGAGTTCAGTCGTTCAACCAGGGCAAGGCCGTTCATTTCCGGCATGACGACGTCTGTGATGACAAGGCTTATTTCTCGGGTGTGTTTTTCGGCTAATTCCAGTGCTTCGCTGGGCAAACCAGCCGCCAGAACCCGATACCCTAATTTTTCCAGAATCAGCTGTTGCATTTTCATGAGCATGGGTTCGTCCTCTACCAGCAGCACCGTCTCTCCCTGGCTCAGGGGGTTTTCAACGACCTTTTCCGCCTGCATGTTGACGGCTGGGCCAACGTAGCGTTTCAGATAAATTTTAAAGTTCGTTCCTTTGCCCGGTTCGCTTTCGACGTAAATGAATCCGTTGTTCTGTTTGATAATACCATAAACCGTGGATAACCCCAGGCCCGTTCCTTTTCCAATCCCCTTGCTGGTGAAAAACGGCTCAAAAATCTGGTCGAGAATTTCCTTATTCATACCGCATCCATCGTCAGTGACGGACAATAGCGCATACTCACCTTTCACCAATTCCGGATGAATCGCACAGTCGTAGTCATTAATCACAACGTGCCCCGTTTCGATGATGATCGTGCCTGTATCAGCAATGGCGTCCATGGCGTTGACACAAAGATTGGCTATAATCTGATCGATCTGCCCAGGGTCTATTTTTACCACACATGGGTCTTTATAAGGCCGCCAGGCCAGATCAATATTCTCTCCGATGAGTCTCCGGAGCATGTTTAATATTTTCGCTATGTTCGTGTTCAAGTCGACCACCACGGGAATGATGATCTGTTTGCGGGCGAAAGCCATCAGTTGCCGTGTGATGTCTGTGGAATGCATGGCCGCTTCGTAGATTTTATTAAGGTCGGAATGCAACGGCTGGCCGGGTTCCACCATTTTCATAGCCAGTTCCGTATACCCAAGAATGACACTGAGCATATTGTTGTAATCGTGGGCCACACCGCCGGCCAGAAGTCCCACTGATTCCATTTTCTGAGCATGCTGAAACTGGGCCTCCAGTTTGAGATGCTTGGTGATGTCTCGTTTGACGGCCACGTAATTGACGATCTGGCCCAAGGCATCAAATACGGGAGAAATAGTTGATTCCTCGGTGTAGAGAGTCCCATCCTTGCGCTTGTTGACCATGCGACCTTCCCAGGTTCCACCGGATGAGATAATATCCCATATATTGCTGTAAAACAGGTCATCCTGATTGCCGCTATTAAGGATACGGGGATTCTGCCCCATGGCTTCGTTTCGACAGTATCCCGTCGTCCGTTCGAATGCCTGGTTCACGAACTGGATGTTCCCCTTCGCATCGGTCATGACAACGATCTCATTGGACTGCTCAATGGCCGTCATCAGACGCTTGCGTTCGGCATCGGCCTGTTTGCGTTCGGTAATGTCACGGATGTTGCACTGGATCACCTTATTCTGATCCACGAGGTAAACATTGCTGACAAATTCCACAGACACGGGGCGACCATCATGGGTTTCCAGGGGTAAATCCTCATAGCGGATGTATTCGTTGTCCTGAAGAGTCCTGAACGCATCTTTGGATGCGGCAATGTCTTTGAATACACCCAGTTCCCAGATATGTTTCCCGAATATTGCGTTGTAAGAATAACCGAGCAGCTGCAACAGGAAAGGATTGACATCATCCACCTTGCCCGTATTGGCATCAAGAATCAGGATGCCGTCTTTGGCTGATTCAAAAAGCCGCCGGTAACGTTTCTCGGATTCTTGAAGCGCATTGATGCTTCTTTCATTTTCCAGCACGATATCTTCAAGAAGTCCAATTCGTCTGTCCAGCCAGATGTTGACGGGGCAAGGTTGATTTTCATTATGCATGTCGCTCATAATTCATTCCTTCTATGATAATGACATTCTGTTAATTCTGTCTGGCCAGTCGCTCCAGGATATTCGCTGATCCGGTAGCCAGCAATTTGGCAAATTGATCGGCAGCAAGGGGGTGGCTGAAGTAAAAGCCCTGGCCCTCGGCGCAGTGGTGTGATTGCAGGAAGGCAAGCTGCTGGTGTGTTTCGATCCCCTCGGCCACGACGCGCTGCTTAAGACTTGTGCCCATGGCAATAATGGCTCTGACGATGGCTTCACCGGCATCACCGTCGAAATCCTGCACGAAAGACTGGTCGATCTTGATCGTGTCGATGGGAAAACGCTGAAGATAACTCAGACTGGAATATCCGGTGCCAAAGTCATCAATGGCAATCTGCACGCCGAGGTCTTTGAGTGTGTGTAAATTCTCTGTGGTCTGTTTTGTGTTCTGCATCAGTCCGCTTTCGGTCAGCTCAAGTTCGAGATGGTGCGGGGCAAGGCCGGTATCATCAAGGATGGTACGGATACCGGCGAGAAAATCCTTGCCGTGAAACTCCCTGGATGACACGTTGACCGCAATCTGACCGAGTTTGAGGCCGGATTTCAACCAGACCTGGGCTTGACAACAGGCTTCACGAAGAACCCATCTGCCGATGGGCAGAATAAGGCCGCAGTCTTCGGCAACCTTTATG
>JBAZWJ010000011.1:40547-79002 GCA_041660385.1 Desulfobacteraceae bacterium
ATCGGACAAACGAGCTGCTGCTTAGTGCGTTGCAAACGGATCAGTGCCTCGGCTCCTGTGATGGTTCCGTTTTTGAGGTTCACCTTTGGTTGATAATGCAAAACAAACTGATGCTGTTCGATAGCTTGGTGAAGCGCCTGCTCGACGGCTTGTCGCGCCATGGCACGGATATTCATTTCCGGAGTGAATATCTGATAGTTGTTACGGCCTTTTTTCTTGGCTTGATACATGGCGGTGTCGGCGTTCCTGATTACCGCTTCGATGTCTGTGCTGTCATCGGGGTAGAGGCTGATGCCGATGCTCAGAGTGATATGGAGCCGATGACCATCGATGAGAATGGGTTTGGCCATGACCGTGATCAGTTTTTCGGCGATGCGGGAGGCATCCTCAACCACCTCGACTTCCGAGAGAAGAACGACGAATTCGTCGCCACCCTGGCGACTGACCGTATCGGAGAGGCGAATGCATGATTGCAGCCTCTTTGCAACAGACTGTAGGAGCATATCCCCGACCGCATGGCCGAGTGAATCATTGATGTGCTTGAAGTGGTCGAGGTCAAGATACATCAGGGCAACTTTCTTGCCATGACGCTGCGCGAACATGATGGACTGCGACAACCTGTCCTTTAAAAGGGATCGGTTGGGCAAGCCGGTGAGATTGTCGTGTTCAGCCATATAGCCCATCTGTATGGTTGCCTTCTCAGCGGTCTCTGTCATGGTCTGGGCGTTAATCGTTGCAACAACGAGGCGTTCGTTTGCTTCGCGCAGCAGCGATTCGTTATGTGTGCTGAGTGCTGCTTTTTCCTTTGCGATTTTTTTCTTTGCGTTCTGGGCGCGCAGGGCCTTTTCACGAAGGCTGGTTGTTTTTTCGTGCAGATCAGTGGCCTTCTTGCGTAAGAAGGCCGTCTGCTGGCGAAGATCAGCCGTTTCTTCATGCAGGTCGGCGATTTGTACTCGCAGTTCGGCGGATTCACCGCGCAATTCTTCAGCCTCACTCGCGGTAAGAATCCTGACGTCTCTGAATGTTGGCGAAAGATTTATTCTGTTTGCATCAAGAGGCCCATCTATCAAGGTTTTCTGATGAGTCTGTTTTTTTTTGCTTTTCTTGATCATGATAATTTCCCTTAGCTGACCGGATTGGTCACATTCTTCTTCGTCGGCTGACCGGCGAGGAGTCCCTCGTAGCCAAGTATCCGGTCACCGATGACAATACCATCCCCGGTAATATTGAACCGCCGAATCTCGTGGCTGTGTGCGCTGTCGCGCACTTTGACAACAGACATAACGCGCTGCAAGCAGCTTTCTATCTCAATGTAGCGCTGGACGATGATTGCGTCAGTCAGAAATGCCGACCCGTCGGGGCTGAATCTCAGATCACTAAAGCGGTCTTCTAATTCAGACGTCATCAGCACCGTCACACCGAGTCTGGCCAGAACTGCAACCATTCGAAGCAATGACTCGCGGAAGTCCTCCCGGAAACTCGGTGCCACGGACAGTTCGAATCCGGACAGCGAGTCGATCACCACGCGTACGGCTTTCATTTTATGAATCAGGCTGATCATATTCTGAACGATTTCATCCATCGACAAATCAAGGGACCGGATATTGATCAATCCTATCTGCCCGGCGCGAACCATGGTGTCGATGGTGGGATTCCAGGATTGGCTAGGCGTTTGCTCAAAAGCGACGATCACGCCCGGTTCGCCACAACGTATGCCTTCGACCAGAAAAGCCGTGGCAAGAATGGTCTTTCCCGAGCCCGATGGCCCTGCAACCAGTAATGAATAACCTGACGGCAAACCACCTCCCAGCATATCATCAAGACGGGGCACGCCCATGGTCAGTCTTTCTTTACTTCGTTCCAAACCTCCAGATGCTCGCGATAGACTGGAGTCGTCGCGGATCAGCGCCGCCGGATAGACTTCGATTCCGTCGCTGGTGATGCGGAATGTATGCATTCCTGGGCGGGTTGACTGCCCGCGCATTTTCAGAATCTGCATTTTGCGCACCATGGAGTTACGGTGGACGTTTTGACTCAGCGACAGCAATCCATCAGCCACAGTGAAAACCGGATGGGGATCGTTCTCCGAAAAATATTCACCGATCAGAAAAGTGGTGGCCTGCCAGCAGCTCAACTGTATCCCGAGCTGCTGGATAAACTGTTGCTGGCTGAGCATGTTTCTGGTCTGATGTTGAACATCCAGCATGACCGAACGGAACGAATCAACAAAAACCAGGTCTGGAGAGGCTGCCTCAACCTCTTTTGTGATACGGGAAAGGACATGGTCGAAATTGCCCGCTATAAAGCTGTCACTCAAATTGATGAAGTGAATCGACTCATTGATCTTGTCCATGTCGAAAAAAGAGAACTGCTGCTGATAGCGCAACATCTTTAAAGGAGGTTCGCCGAGTACGGTGAAAAACAACGCTGGGCCCTCACGAGACGCCAGTGAAAACATGATCTGATGAGCCAGCGTGGTCTTGCCGGAACCAGGAGCACCAGATATGAGGTTGAATGAAAACTCCGGCAGGCCGCCGCCCAGAATGGCATCAAGCCCGGGAACACCGGTGGCGAGTCGACGTATGTTTACTTTTTTCATGATACGTTCTCCTGTTCAGAGTTCGGTGACGGGAATTTCCATACAGTTCCAAGCAGACGCCAGGTCAAGGATTCTCCAATCAAGGTTGTCAGTAGTTCGGTTAATATTAACAGAAAAGTGCAGCCGGCCTCTGTTGAAGCGTCTGTCTCGCCGCTCGCCAGGCGGGCCTTGATGCTTGCAAACAGAGAAGCGTTGTCCGTATGAACTTCTGCACTTGCAAGCCATGGGAAAGAGAAAGTGGTCAGATGCATTGACCGTCTGAAGAGTACATCAACGCCCTTCATGCCGATCACCGGTGCGAGCTTACCTTCCACAAGATTCCATATGATGAACGTGGCTTCGGCAATAGCGTCTGCATCGGGGGAAACCCCGGCATGATGTGCCATTGTCCGGCGTATCGCTTCACGACAAAAAGAGTTATTTGTTGTTGACATTGGGATCCCTTCTTAAACTTGGAACCGGTCTTGCTTAAGGCTTTATTCGGAACGTGATAAATGAATGTCTTTCTTTTATGATTGTTTCCGGTTAGATGTTGAGACGTCATCAACCAAGGTTTTTTGTCGCAAAACCCCAGTTAATCAGTTTGTCAATCACGGCATGGACATAATCCTCACGGTGATTTTGATAATCAAGATAGTAGGCGTGTTCTCCAACATCAATGGTCAATAATGGCTTCATGCCAGTGGTCATCCATACTTCCGTATTGCCTGTTTTGATAACCTTGAGCTTGCCTCTATCCATTACGAGCCACACCCAGCCGCTGCCTGCAAGAGCCATTGCCGCATTCACCAATTCTTTTTTACATTGATCCAGGGAACCGAAGGACGCTTCGATCATTTGCATCAATACAGGGGGTGGTTCCCCACCGCCTTTCGGTTTCAGGCTGCTCCAGTAAAACGTGTGGTTCCATGTTTGCGCTGCAACACTGAAGATGGCTGTTTTGAATGCTTTTCCCACTGTTTTTTTGACGATTTTTTCCAACGGAAGATCGGCAAATTCGGTTCCTGCTACCAATTTATTCAGATTATCAGCATACCATCTGTGATGCTTGCCATGGTGGAAGCAAACTGTTTTTGAGGAGATGACCGGTTCAAGTGCGTTATCTGCATAAGGAAGAGACAGTTGGATATGCGGAGATATGCGTTTATTAGTGAAATGGTGTATCGTTTTACCACCAATACAACGGGCTTGCGATTCGGGGGTGTAGTGCCAGTCAGAATCGGGCAAAGCCGCCTCAGCAAACGGAAATGGTGGATGATAAGTTGCAACACTATCGTTGTTTCTGTCTAAGTCAGCCATTTCGCTTTTAATAATAGTATGTTTCATTTTATGTCCCCCTTATTCATATTTGCGTTCATATTTACATTCATATTTGCATATTTGTATTTATGATTCCTCCAACAGAACAACTCGACCGAGGCCCATGTTATCCAATGCACAGTCAATGTTTGCCATTTAAGAAGCAATGCTTTTTCATTTTTTGTGCCAGGGTTCCAATTCACAGCATCGGGTCACTCATCATTCTGATTTTTTTGCAATTATTTGCTAAAAAAAGAAGCTGCTGGCTTACCACTCATAGCACATGATAAGGGTCATATTTACCCCAATGGTCATATATGGACTTTATTAAGGGACTTCATCTATTTCGTGAATGAGTTACTCAAGAACGGTCACATATGACCTGGGGTTAAATATGACCCTTCTATAAGAACTAACCATACCCCTTATCAGAAATCTTCATTATTCTATTTCCATTATAAAACAGAGTATTACGTGACAAGATCCGACGTTCATGGAATATGGCATACATATTGAAAGTTAAGTAGCTAATAACAGAATAAGTTTTTCGAATTGAGGCTATACAGCTAAACAAAACAAGGAGAACGAATATGTCAATTGGAACTATATTACTTATCATTTTGGTACTGGCACTTTTGGGTGTAATTCCTGTCTGGCCGCATAGCCGGTCATGGGGTTATTTTCCCAGTGGCGGGGCTGGGTTGTTGGTGCTCATTCTTGTTATTCTTCTCTTAACAGGTAGAATATAGTCAACCCATTGGATTTATTGAAATGAAATTATTTTAAATTCAGGGGAATATATAAAGGAGGACACATGCGGACAGTCACAATCATTGCAATCTTACTGATTATTATTGGGGTCACTGCCTTCGGGTATCAGGGTTTTACTTACACTACCAGAGAAAAAGTCATCGATATAGGTTCGCTGGACGTGTCGGTGACCAAAAAGAAAACAATTCCCATACCGCCGATTATTGGCGGAATTGCACTTATTGGGGGCATTGTGCTGATGACCATGGGAAGAAAAGAAAACTAAACCCAATGCCGTTTCCTCAAGGTTGTAGGAGCAGGTTCCAAACCTGCCCTGCCCCATGATCCGTCTCAAAATTCCGGGCAAAAAAATTCTTAAGGAAACGGCATTGAAATTCAATTTATTGCAAGAGCAAAGAGAAAAAGGACGGCAGTATGCTGAACAAGGCCAACATACTTGAAGGTTTTCAATTAAAGAGTCTCGACGGTGAAATGGGCGTAGTCAAAGGATTCTACTTCGACGACCATTACTGGGCGGTTCGCTATCTGGTCGCCGACCCAGGTAACTGGCATATGGGCAGACAGGTATTGATCTCCCCGTATGCGCTGGGTGCCGTGAACATAAAAGAGAAGCAGGTCACTGTCAATTTAACCAGAAAACAAATTGAAGACAGCCCCGCCTTAGACAAGGATAAACCCCTCTCCAGTCAATTCGAAGAGGCCTATTACGGGTATTATGGATGGCCCATTTACTGGGCGGGTCAACACATGTGGGGTGCTTTTCCCCACATTGTCCGCGACAGGGAAAAATGGAGGGAAACCATCAATGTCGAGAAAGCATGGAAGCCCCATTTGTGCAGTACCCATGCTGTGACGGGTTATCACATCCAGGCCATTGACGACGAAATAGGCCACGTCGAAGATTTTGTCATTGATGACGAGACATGGGCGATTCGATATCTGATCATCGATACAAAGAACTGGTGGTCAGGGAAAAAGGTTCTGGTTTCAACGAAATGGATTGAGCGAATAAGCTGGGATCAGTCGAAGGTTTTCATCAATCTTTCTTCTGATGACATCAAAAAATCGCCGGAGTACACGAAAGAAACGGTGCTGACCAGAGAATATGAGACAGGATTGCACCGTCATTACAATTGCCAGGGATACTGGACCGATGAACCGCTGCCGGTGATTATTCCTGATGAAGAACAAACATAAGAAACACTGAAGTCCCCTGGCACATAGCTGTGGGGATAACAGTACACGTAAAAATTAACATTTTAAGAAGGAGTCTGTATGAGAAAATTGATGCTTTCACTCGTGTTGACTGTTGTTTTAGCTGTGCCTGCGTTTTCACAGATGATGAATATGAATCATATGGGTGATATGGGAGGGCTTTGTATTGAACACGCCGATATACTTGGGCTTACCGATGGACAGGTCGCCAAGATGAAACCTCTTCATTACGAAATGCAAAAAAATATGGCCCGGTTCAATGCTGATCTGAAGATTGCAGAAATCGAACATATGGAAATCATGGACGTGAAAAATTTTGACATGGATAAGGCCCACGCTTCAGTTGAAAAAATGGAAGGATTAAAAAAATCCCATCAAATGGCCATGTTAGTCACCATGAAAGACATGCGGACCCTTTTGACTGATGACCAGTTTAAAAAGATGAATAAGATGATGCCCATGAAGCCGGTTGGGAAACCAGGTAGGGAAAAACATACAAAGAAGAAAAGAATGCAGAAACATTAATCATTACAAGAAGGAGAAAAAACATGAAATTTAAAACCTTTATTTCCTTTGCAGCGGCTGCGATGTCCCTTTTGTCAATCAGCGTGCCTGTGCATGCGTCGGAATTGGACAATCGCATCGAATCATCGGTCAGGCAGACCTATATATTCAAGGTTTACCTCAAGGGTGATGATATCAAAATCGAATCTAGGGATGGTGTGGTCAAATTAACAGGTGTTGTTGCCGACGACCTCAATAGGTCATTGGCCAGGGAGACGGTTGCAGGGTTACCTGATGTCAAGGGTGTGGACAACAGACTGGAAGTCAAGGGCGCTGCCCCCACCGCAAACTCGGATGCGTGGCTCCATGATAAAGTGAAATCCACGTTGAAGTTTCATCGTAGAGTGAACGGAGACACAACCGCTGTTGAAGTCAGGGATGGCGTGGTGACTCTGAGAGGCGATGCTGAAAATCAGGCGCAAAAAGAATTGACCACGGAATACGCAAAAGATGTGGAAGGTGTAAAGGACGTTCAAAATGAAATGACCGTGGCCCGAAACCCGAAAAAAATGAACACAGTGAAGGAGGATATCGATGACGCCTCCATCACCGCCCAGGTCAAGTTGACGTTGTTGTATCATCGCTCGACCAGCGCCATCAGTACCTCGGTCACCACAAAAAAGGGGATGGTGACATTGTATGGCAAAGCCAAAAACGCTGCTGCATTAAAACTTGCCACTGAGCTCGCCAACGATGTCAAGGGCGTAAAAAATGTTAAGAACAGGATGGTTATCGAGTAGTCGATAACCAAAGAAGCGGCATGGACGTTGACAGTTTCTGATGTACAGGCTGGCAACGGTGCCGTTGCAATAACTGATTATTCAAGGAGGTTGGTATGGGATTCGTTATAGGGGTTCTGGTCGTTGTGGCTTTAGTACTTGTGATAGTCTATCTATCTGATCGAACATAAAAAAAGGATAAAAAAAAATGGAAGTTGTCATAGGAATTCTTGTTGTTGTCGCCTTAGTGTTTACGATTATTTATCTTGCAAAGAGAACATAAAATCGTATGGAGATTCAAATTCATAACCTTACAAAAGTTTATCATGATGAAAGGGGGATCCGCTCAATCAGCCTTGAGGTGGAAAAGGGGGAACTGGTGGCCCTTATCGGGCACAATGGGGCGGGCAAATCCACTCTATTGAAAGTTGTAGCAGGTTGGCTTATCGCCAACAGCGGTCAGGTTTTTGTGGAGGGAATGGATATCGTAAACAGGCTGGCTGTTGTGCGAAAGGTGGGTTTCATCCCTGAAACCCCTAATCTATTTGACCTTTTTTCCGTTGAATATAATCTCACACTGTTTGCCCGATTGTTCAAAACCCCTTCTGAGCGGGTAGAAGACATACTTACGACGTTCAACCTGCTTTCATTTCGTCATAACAAGATACAGGAGTTGTCAAAAGGATTGAGACAGAGGGTAAGCATAGGGCGTGCTCTCCTGGCAGAACCGCCCGTGCTTCTTTTTGATGAACCGACGTCGGGAATTGACTTTGAGATGACGAAAGAGATTTACAAACTCCTGAAAGAGTTTCATTGTTCAGGTAAAACAATCATTTTCACGTCCCATCGGCCTGAAGAAATCAAAGCCCTTGCGACTCGAATCGTTGTTCTTCATCAAGGGGCCATGGTTTTCGACGGGACTCCCCAAGATTATTTTCAATCAGACATTCATGAAAATCTATATCTATGATGATAAGAAATATCATTACATTGACGTTGAACGATTTAGCCGTTTCATTAAAGAATAAGACACTCTTTCTGATTATCTTTATTCCTTTTTTTGTGTTTGTTTCTTTGAAACTGGTGGATAGAACCGATGATGATTTTAAAATAATGAACATCGGACTGATTAAAACACAAAGGGTTGCGCCTGTTGTTCTTAATGCCATGGAGTCAGCCGATAAGATATTTAAAATTATACCTGTTTCCCATAAAGAAGAAGGCAGGCGCTGGTTAAAAGAAAAAAAAATTGACGGCCTACTGTTGCGATCAGAAAATGAGCACACGGGGTTAGTTCTTGTTGTTTTGAAAAAAGAGTCTTTGACCTGTCTTGCCATGGTGGAGAGCTTTGCAGCATTACAAAAAGCAGCCGAAGGAAAAGGCACGAACTGGATTTCCGATATCCAGGCTGTTCAGGAAGGCGGGATTCAAAAACAAACACTGCCAACCTGGATACTGATGCTGGTGCTGCTTGTAAGCTTTATTATCATGCCCGCACAAGTTGCCGAAGAAAAGGAAAAAAACTTACTTGTCGCCCTTTTGCAAACACCCATACGTGAAATTGAGTGGCTTGTCGCCAAAGTGTTTTCAGGCATGTTTTTAATCGTCGCCGCTGTCCTGTTTCTCCATCTGATCGGTCAATTCAACCCCGGACATGCTTTGAGTTATATCGCATTTATCTTGGTCGGCAGTTTTTGTTTCAGTTCATATGGGGTTTTTCTGGGATTTTTGTGCCGCAATCAGGCCAGTGCCAGAACTCTGGGCGTTATTTTCTATTTGCCCCATCTTCTTCCCTCGGCGTTATCCGATTTTTCACATAAATTAACGACCATTGCACCATTCCTTCCATCTTACCCGTTTTATGAATCCATAAAGTCCATCCTGCTAAATGACGGAAGCTTATCAACCTTATATCTTGACTGGCTCTATCTGTTTTTTGTGGGGCTACTTACTCTTTTCTTAGCTTATCGACTGATGAAAAAACGGTGGTTGATGTGAGATAGGATTCAAACGATAAATGGGAAACGTCCATGGATGTTCACCAAAAGCAAGGTTGAGTTCAGATCAATCGCATATCTCTATTACTGTATCACTTCATGTCTTTTCTTCTGAGTGCCGTCATTGCTTTAAGCTGGCCTGTGTTCGCCATGTAATAATTCTTTTTCTTTAATAAAAGGCTCATTTCAACAAGCTCTTTTACATCTCTTTTCAGAGTGATCATGGATGTTTTTGCATAATCAAACGTTATCTGTGGTGAGGCCAACATGATTTCGTCGATGGTCAAATCCTTATTTATTGGAAAATCAAGGGCAAGATTCCTTTTCCGTTTGAAAGCATCCGATTTTGAATATTTCATATTTTTGAATTTTTCGAATATATAAAATTTCCAGTAAGTCATGAACTGATTTTCCTGGATACTTTTCAGGGTTTCATCAAGCCCGTCGCGAAAACCTTCGACGGCATAATGAATGAATTCGGTCAAGTCGTTATTTAGCCGGGCGTTTTCAAGTTGTTTGTAGTACTTCGGGCGCGTTTCATTGTAAAAATTGGAAAGAATGTGTGACGCGATGCCTGGAAGTCCGGCTCTTAGAAGTATGTAGAACTCAATGAATCTTCCCGTTCTCCCATTCCCATCTCCGAATGGATGTATCCATTCTATATAAACGTGGGTGACTATCGCTTGAATAACGGCAGTTCTGAAGCTTTTGTCTTGTTCAAAATTAAACTCCTTTATCAGCCATGAACATAAATTATTTACATATTCCTGAACCTTCCGGTGGTCCGGACAGAGATAGCCACCCACAACCCGCGAATCTTCACGAAATCTCCCTGGGATGGCGTCAAGATGTTCCCCAAGATTTTCACCGATCATTCGATGCATATCTTTGATGAAATCAGGCGTAATCATCTGAACATGGTTATTGACAGCCACGTTTTCGAGCATTCGGTTGAATGCCTTGATGATATTTTTGACCTCTATTTCCTGATATTCTTTACTTGGAGGAAGTTTTTTTCCTGCACTGATTCTCTGGATTTCCTCGAAACTCAGGGTATTTCCCTCGATAGCTGTTGTGGCCTGAGCGCCTTTGATCAGTGACAGGCTGAGAAGTTCTTTGTACAAATCCGGTTGAATCGGGGTGTCTGTTATCGCGCTTATCAGAGTTTTGCATTGTCCTAACAAGTATGATATTTCCGGGTTTATCTCCCATCTCTTCGAGAATGTAATATGCTGATATTTATTCATTTATATCACCTATCGTTGCTTTATGATTTTAAATAATACAAATAGGTGGGGTTATTTGTCAATTTTTTTGTTTTTTTTATGTGTTTGTATTGTTGTCAGGGGCAGGTTCCAAACCTGCCCCTGAACGTGAATTCGGGTGGGGTTGAGTACCCCCACGAATTGAGCGGGTTTGGTGCCCGCCCTCGCAAATCAGATGGTTTGGGAACCACCTCAATGAATCGGGTGGGTTGGGAACCCGCCCCGGCGAATCAGGCGGGTTGGGAGCCCGCCCATGCGAAGTAAAACTGGTGTAACAACCTATAGTGATATTAGAAACGGAGACCCAGATTGGCTGTGGTTGTAAAGCCATCCAGAGTAATGTCCTGCCCGCCAAAAGAGGGTTTTGCCCAGAGGTATCTCCCTCCAACACCTAAGAATACAGTCTCTGAAAGATTAAAGTTCACTCCGGCCCCTGCGTGAAGCCCGTAGGTTACTTCCGAGGAACCGGAAAAGTTGCCGAGATTTCCTTCCACATCAAACTCTGTAAAATAAGCTCCAATCCCGAACTCACCATAAGGCTCAACCACGCCGAGTGGGAGAAGCGCCTTGGCCGTGGCGACCACCGGGACAACCTTCAGCCTTGTCTTGCCAGGTTCTGCCGCAGGCGAACCCTTGCTTTCGAAATATCCGACGCCCAATTCCGCGGCAAATACCGGAAGAAAGTAATGGCCGACTGCAAGTTCTCCGTTAAAGCCGTTTTTACTGTCCATATGAGATAGACTGCCTCCACCATTAAAATCCCTGATATCATGGGACTCGCTGGGTGAATAAATCCCGCCCTTCAGCATGAGATAGTTTGCTGGGTATTCTATGGCGGAGGCCGGTGATCTGATACCGATCATAGCCACCGTAGTAACGATCAGCAGAAGATATTTTTTCATAATTATTCCTTTGTCTTTGTAAATTCTTTTTATTCTTAAAATATAAGCCGGTATTCTAAGCCCCGGCTGGCTGCCCTGGATGAAAAAAGAATCCTGTTATTTGCCCAGGACCTTTTCAATCAATCCGGTTTTTTCTTGAACCTTACCTTTAATAACCTCGACCTTACCGTCAACTTCCAGTTCGCGATCCTTGACAGCTATGCCGATCCCTTCTTTGATCGAGCCTTTCACTTGATGCATTTTGCCCTCTGCTCTGTCTTTTGTACTTGATTTCATAGTGTTTTTCCTTTTTTTATTCCGGTCAATGTTCACTTTTTTTCACGACTGATGCAATCATCAACCGTTTTTCTTCACAATCATCACTTCACTTCAAGATCGTTTTTAACTGACTGTACGCCCTCCACTGAACTGGCAACTTGCACAGCTCTGTTGGAAGCCTTTAAGGAATCCACAAAACCGCTCAACTGAACCACTCCCTTGTAAGATTCGACATTGATCTGAAACACTTTGAGTATCGGATCATTAAGAATTCCAGCCTTGACTTTGGTAGTAAGGACCGAATCATCGATATACTCTCCGGTACTTTCTCTCTTCATGGTCGCAGCGCATCCTGCAATAAACGCAACAAAACGAGTCCAATAAATAACTTCTTGATAAAATCTGTTTTTTTCATACTGTCTCCTTTGGTATTTATTATTTCTTTCATATGAGAGCTCTAACGGCTGGCGCGATCCTTAAAAAAACAGTAAATCTGCTCCACAACAGCCAGCCCCAGGGCCAGATTCGAAACTCTTCCACGAACTGTGCCCCAGATTCCCTGGACCTCAATATCAACCAGACGACGGCGAAGATCACAGCATATGGACAGATTGTTTTTGGCTTCCCTGATGTTTTTCAGTTCCTTATCTAAAAACATGTCGCATCCTTTTTCAGTTCCGCCAGACTCTGGTCAAAGGCCAGCGGGTTTCGATCAAGACGACGGCGGATGATGATAAACACTGCCGCACCGGCAATCATGCTGGCCACTGCTGCGGCAACCAAGCCGTAAAGCTGCAACGGGGGAGTCAGAACATATAAACCGGCCAGAACCATCAACACGAAACCCGTGAGAAAAAAGACTACCCCCACACAGGTAAGAATCAGTACCTGAACAAAACGGATCTTGGCCTCGCGCAGTTCCAAAGCCAGAAGCTCCAGGCGATCCTGAAGAATCTGGGCGGCAATCCCGCCTAACCTGTCAGAGGCCCCTGTAAATCCAGAAATGATCGACGGCAGTCTGTCCATGCTACTTCCTTGCCAACAACCAGCCCATGAACAGACCGGTGATGAGTGTACCGCCAATGGCATAGTAGGGCTTTACATGAATAAACTCGTCTACGGCCTTGACCTCGTCCATAAGGCGCCCCTCCATTTCGCCATATTCACCCTTGACCGTGTCAAGACGTTCTTTAAGGGCTGCTCTCGCCGTCTTGATCCGTTCATCAAGCTCTCCTGATGTTGCGTTTATCAGTGCATGGGCATGGTCCAGAATATGATGCATTTCCTTGTTCATTGTTTTTGAATTGTATCCTGTTTTACTCATGATCCTATATCTCCTCATGTTTAGTGTTTCTTTGTATTGTCTGCCAATTGAAAGGCGCTATGGCTGAACAGTCCTCCGCCATGAATCTCTGGCCAATCACTTAACAGTCATGTTGTTAACCACACTCTTGACACCGTGAACATCACTTGCGAGCTTGCCAGCCAGACTCTTTTCAGCCGCATTCTTTGCATTCCCTACCAATGTTACAACACCGTCTTTTGTCTTGATGTTTGTCTTGAGGGCGCTGACCGACCGATGGGTCAAAAAAACCGTCTTGGTCATGGCCGTAATTGATGCGTCATCGATGGATTCGGTTACGGCATCCAGCTTCTGTTTAGCGGATTTATCCATGGGCTTAACGATGTCCGTGAACACAGCCATCTCATTTTTTACTTGCTTGACTCCTTCCACATCCTTCGCGTATTCCGTGGTCAGGTCCTTTTGCGCTCTGTTGGCTGCTACACCGCGCAACGTAACAACCCCGTCCTCTGCTAAAATCTCAGTTCCGGTTGCATTTACATTTCGATGGAACAAAAGATTGGATTTCACCCGGGTAATAAGCCAGGCATTGGAGTACACCGACGCAGCTACATATTTCACTTTAAGTTCGTTGATCACACTTGTAACCTCAGGAAGCCCCCCGGCAGTCTCTCCAGCCAGTGTTTTGTCGGATTCCTGGGAAACCATCCCGGTCAGGGTGACCTGACCATTTTTGGACTGAATTTTTACGTCATCATCTTTTAAGACGGTTTTGAATACATAAGTCTGTTTTGCGGATGAGACGATGCGGTCATCATTATCGGATGCAGTCACCATGACTCCTGCGATAAATATTGAAACAACTGTAGCAATCAGAATTGAGTAAATATTTTCTTTTTTCATTGTACTACCCCATTTTTTTCAGATGTGTTTCTCCACAACCGAAATACTTTTTTTAATTGATCGTCCTGGCATTTCTCAATCCAGAACAACTTCAAAAAGGACTCTCATGTTTGCCTTTGCAGCGTTTGAGTATATATTTTTAGGAGCCACTTCAGCTCTTGCCGGGCTTGTTTCGCCGTAACCGATTGTTGATAGTCTGTCCTGAGTGATGACGCTTTCATCAACGAGATATTTCTCAACAGATCTTGCTCTTTTCTCACTTAATGTCTGGTTGAATTCCTCTGTTCCCGCAGCAGAAGTATAACCGGCAATTCGAATTTGGGTTGAAGGATTTTTCTTTAAAAGCAGGATATTCCGTTTCAAAATTTGCTTGGCTTCCGGCTTAAGCTCTGACTCACCGAAATCAAAATGAACATCCTCAAAACCAAGGACAACTATCTTCTGCTGATTAGCAGCAGCAACAGCCATTTCATCAGCCAGTGATTCTGTCACCAGGATGACCGCGACTTTTTCACCATTTCTTGGGTTGGGGTCATTCAATGATGCCACTTTTGTCTTTTCTGCCACTCCTCCGAATGAAAATGTTAATCCCACAGTATAAAGAAGATTGCTGTGAATTGAGGAGAAAGAAACAACATGACGAACATCTCCACGAAGCGCCACATCATCCCTCAAAAAGTACTTAAGCCCTGCCCCGTAATTAACTGCAAAATCATCGTCATTGTGCGCTCTGTCAGGATCAACAACAAGGCTTCCAATTCCAGTAGCTAAATAGGGAACAAGTTTTTCCGATGGGTTAAAATGGTACATGGCATCCAGATGATACAGCCAGGTATTCACATCATTACCGCCTCTATCACGTTCCGTATCAATGTAATGAATGGCGGCTTCAGCAGCCCAGTGGGTATCCATGTTATAGCCCAGGCCCAGACCAAAGGTAGGCCCGTTCTCCAAATCCTGATTGCCCTCAAACACATAGCCGCCTATAGAAGGGCTCAAAGTTATTGCCCCGGCCTTAATTTCAGCTGACACAGTTCCAGCGGTAATCATGGAACAAATCATCAGACATAGACAAATAATCGATTTAAACATATCCATACGTAATATT
Organism: Desulfobacteraceae bacterium; assembly: GCA_041660385.1. GTDB lineage: Bacteria > Desulfobacterota > Desulfobacteria > Desulfobacterales > Desulfolunaceae > DYJE01. The sequence goes on from JBAZWJ010000011.1 coordinate 55,451, forward strand.
CCTTTATTGATGTTGATTCGGTTTAGTCTGTCAGGTGATTTTCCGCCCTTGAATGACGCTTATAAGCACGGTGATAACAGCTATCACCAGCAGAATATGGATGAAACCTCCCAACGTGTAACTACTCACAAGGCCCAGAAGCCAAAGAATTAATAGGATAACAGCGATTGTCCAGAGCATATAATTTTCCTCCCACAGTATTTTGTTTTTTTACTTACCGCCCTCTTCTCCACTTCGGAGGTTCCAGCAGTCTGTTTATTTCAAGATGAAGCATTCCACTTAAAAACGCTTTTTTTAATGGAGCTATTTTTACTTATTTTTTTCCCAACTTTTTTTTCTTTTTTTGTATCATCTACCAGGTCATTATTCTTATTCACCTGTTCCAAACCCTTCTTGTTTGTTCCATTTTCTTTTCTAATTTTACCTTTTAAGATATCGGTTGTGTTTGATTCCATGGCGTTCTCCTTGAGCTATCTAAATTTTTTAAACCACAGTAAATCAATAAAGATCGTAATAACAAATATTTAAAGATACCAAACCATGATACTCTGTGGTAAAATTGTTATGTTTACCCAATGTGGTTAATTACTATTGATTTCGTTACTTAAGTATTACAACATGCATGCCACAGGTTTATACATCGCACATAGTTTTGATTTCATTATTTATTTTATTAATTGACCATTTCATAGACGGTCTTTGGTTATCATGAAAGAGGGGTCATATCTGCCCGAAAGGTTGCATGTGACCCTTTTCGATGGGTAGAAAACCGTTTTTGATGTACCGCTAGTCCTATGTAAATTTCTGGTCTCTTTTAGGAGACCGATTGTCCACCTTCGCTCAGAATGCCATTTATCGAATTATATTCGATCCAACAACTCCTATATAATGCTTTAAAATAGATTTATATTGACATAAGCAGATAGAATATGGTTCACTAATCTCACTAAAAGTTATTTTTCGAATTTAATTAAAGACTAGGATCACCTAATGACCGATCTTTCTCCAAAAAAAAGAATCATTTCGGCAGGCGAAGAGATGATGGCCGAAACGGGATTGAATGCAAAAATATCCCATATCGCATCCCGGGCGGGTGTCAGCGATTCCGTTCTCTATCATTATTTCAAAAACAAGGAAGATCTCCTGTTTTCAATAGCCGAAGAACGTTTGAGGGATTTAAGGGAAACCATGGAAGAACAGCTTCTTGGCCTCAATGACCCCCTGAGCCGTCTTAGAAAACTGTTTTTCTTCCGTCTCCATTACCTTGAAAAGAACAGAAACTACGGCAAACTGCTTATGTTTGAATGCCGCTCGAACTTGGCCTTTTACAGCCATCCGGCTTTTGCCCAGGCCCGGTGGTTCATGTCGCTCCTGGGCCAGATTCTCAAAGACGGAATAAAAACGGATATTTTCCGGAAAGATCTTAACATCTGGCTTGTGAGAGACGCTGTATTCGGCCTACTGGACCTGGCTAATATCCATATGCTTCTTGGGAAAGATAATGACATCATTTTCAGCTACGAAGACCTCTTTGGCCTGATCGAACCCATGATCATGAAACAAACCGGGCAACCTGCCCCTTCCCAGGACAAGCGACAGAGAATTCTCCGTGCGGCCGAAACCCTTTTCGCTGAAAAAGGGTATGAAAACGCAACCATCCAGGAGATAGCCACAGCTGCCGGAGTGGGTGACGGAACAGTTTATGATTATTTTAAAAACAAAGAAGATGTGCTTTTCAACACACTGAAAGACGGATTTCATCCCTCAGCCCACAGAAAAGGATTTCAGGAGCACCTCGTTGCTCCCGATGTATATCAGGAACAACTCACTCCCCTGTCAAAACTGGAACATTTCATCAGGTGTCAGTTCCAGCTTGCCCTGACCCAGCCATCGTTTGCAAAAGTTTTTATCATCAACGGGATATACAACAAAAAATTTTATTATTCCGATGCGTTCCAGGATTTTGACCGATACATGGAAACCCTTTCGCATCTGATAAACGATGGAAAACAGGAAAAAACCATCCGTAACGACATTTTGCCACAAGGGGTCAGGCTCCTGGTTCTTGGTGCATTCAGCCACCTTACCCTGCGCTGGCTGATATCGGATAAGAAAACAAATATCGACAAAGCGGGAGAGATCAACGCCATGACAGAGCTTGTGATCAGATCTATTTCAGTCGCTTGATCAGACACACATTGAATTCATATTTTTAATTAGGAGATCATCATGCGAAAAAGTATTCCCAGGGCATCAGGCCCAGCAGATTATGGCCGAGAAATAGCAGAACAGCGCCTTGCCTTTGCCGAGGACCATGCCGGAGTGAAAACAATCCATACCAGAGGCTATTCCTTTGACCCCGCCATTCTTCAGGGCAACATCGAACACTTTTCAGGTGTGGCTCAGATCCCCGTGGGACTCGCCGGCCCGCTTCTCATGGACGGCGAGCATGCCAAAGGCGAATTCTATGTCCCTCTGGCCACCACGGAAGGAACCCTTGTGGCCAGCTACAACAGAGGGATGAAAGTGATTTACGAAAGCGGCGGGGTAAAAACCACCATTCTTGATGACGCCATGCAGCGTGCGCCGGTGTTTCATTTCGAGGACGGCAGAGGAACGAGGGATTTCGGAATCTGGGTGAATGAGCATTTCGACGCGATCAAAGCTCAGGCTGAAACCACAACCCGTTCAGGCAAGTTGAGAAACATCGAACAGTATCCGGTGGGCAAGCTGATGTTCTTACGGTTCAACTTCACCACCGGTGATGCAGCCGGACAGAACATGGTGGGAAAAGCCACCTTCGTTGCCTGTGAGTATATCAAGGCCAACTGCCCCAGTATCAAACGCTATGTGCTTTCAGGCAACATGGACACCGACAAGAAATCGTCTCAACTCAACATGCTTCGAACACGAGGCAAAAGGGTTTCAGCCGAAGTCACCATCCCGGCAGCGATTATTCAAAAACTCGCCGGAGCGCCTGTGGATATCCTGGTGCAACAACGCCAGGTCAGTTCCCTGGGAAGCTTTCTTGCCGGTTCAAACAACAACGGCTCCCATGCGGCCAACGGCATAACCGCCCTATTCATCGCCACCGGCCAGGATGTGGCCAATGTGGCCGAATCATCAGCCGGTCTTGTTTACGTGGAAAAGACCATTTCAGGTGATTATTATTTTTCCATCACCCTGCCATCACTTATCGTGGGAACCTATGGCGGCGGAACCGGGCTGGCCACACAGAAAGAATATCTGGAACTGCTGGGTTGTCATGGAACGGGAAATGTCGGAAAATTCGCCGAAATAGTGGCGGGAACGGTTCTCTGCGGAGAAATCTCCCTTGCAAGCGCCGTCATGGCCGGAGACTGGGTGTCGAGTCACGACAAATACGGGAGAAACAGGTAGACATGATATTCTACCAATAATTTGGCTTGTTATCCTTAAGAAATAGTAACAACGCTCATTCTGCTTTATGCGATGGCCGTAGGGGCGACCCGCTGGTCGCCCTGCCCCGCATAACCCTAAACGTTTATTGTATATCGGTTTGGGCGACCAGCAGGTCGCCCCTACAACGTTTCGCTGGTTACATATCTTAAACAGCATTGTATGCAGGGTGAGCTTCCGCCCACCCTGCGGCATGTTATATCATGTGGTTGTTCAATGCGTTCACTCTATCACAACCATCCCATGGAGATCTGAGCCACATAACGGCGGTCTTCCTGCTGTCCACCGACCACCCCAATCTCTTCTCCGTAGGTAGCCACATCAAATTTAATGGCCTTGAAATTTAAGGTGGCGCCTGCGGTGGCGTAGCCCTGATTCAAACCAACTCGCACACTTAGAATAACAGGTAGAGCCACTTCCACTCCCAAGTGAATCTTCTTTTCTAAGGAGTCGTCTCCACCGGCGTTATCTGTGAAATCATAGACATCAAGAGCCTCAGTCACGGTCATGCCCATAACCTTCTGGGACAGAGCTATTCCGGCATTGAACTGGGTTTTGGTATCCATGGCGTCTCCGAAGTCCATTTCAGGAATATTCTGGGCAACGAGAGCAAGATTCAAGTCCGTGACCTTGAGAGCCGACGTCGTATAAAGAACCCCAATATCAGCTGAGATCCCACTTCCGTCCTCCTGATCGTCATCAATGATATCATCGAAGTTGTCGTCGGCAAGGGTTTCGGCTGTATACTCTTCATTAAGAGAGCGCCGTGAAATGCCCTTGAGCGTAGCGCCGACCTTCAATCCATTTACAAACGGAAGATCCATACCGGCACCCACTATGACACCGTAATCAGCCACGGCATTGATCTGGGCCACCGGGTTCACCAGATTTCTGATACGGATGTCTGCGGTGGCTTGGCCCAAGGCACTGACCATCACACCGGCCGATCCGGCCCGAAAGCCCGAATAAATCTCGGTGGTTACCTTGATGTGGTTGTTTTCACCGACATATTTGCGCATCACATCGGCCACAGCCCCGCTGTCATCCTTGTCAATATCGGACATGTCATTGAAAAGATCAACGCTGTTCTCCGATGCTTCCACCTGGGGATTAAGGATTCCCAGACTGAACACCTTAATCTGGGAAAGGCCCGCCGGGTTGAAATAAAGGGCGTTCTGGTCATCGGCAACGGCTGTAAAGGCGCCCCCCATCCCCAAAGTTCGGGTACCCCGGTGAAATCCGAGATACGGCTCTGCAAACGAAGAGGAGCTGCTCAACACAAGAAGGACGAGAATGACGACCCATCGGTATCGACACACGTATACCCCACTGTTTTTTATCGTCTTTTTCATTCGTCTTCTCCTAATTGTGCAATATATGCGTTGAGTTCCACATACGTGACATTGCCGTTTAAGTCTGCATCAATCTCGTTTTTAAATTCCAGAAAGTCGTCTTTCATGTCATTGGAATCAGCAAACACGTCGATGGTGTATCCAATAAACACCAAATCCTCGTTGATCCGGGCCAGATCCGCTGTAACCTCCTCTGAAGTCGACTCTTCAGCCGTTATGAGCGGCGAAAAATTAGCATCCCGGTTTGCCTGAATCCAGGCTTCGGTCATGGTCACCGGGCCGCCTGTTTTAATACAAATCCGATGGGCCAAGGTCAGAACAACCCGGGTGATGCTGAGAAGGCCCAACTGTGTTTTCTGGTTATCTGAGAGGTCTTGAACCCCACCACCATTCAAATCAGCAATAGCTTTGAAAAGCTCAATAGCCTCTGTGGCAGATTGGATTTTATCGGTAATCTGTTCACATGTAAGCTGGTTGTTCTCATCTCCGATGATCCTGCCGATCATGTCGATGCTGCCCACATTGCCCTCATCATCCAAATCTTCCAAAGTTGAAATGATGTTCAGGGTGTCCAGGTTGAGATCTCCCCCGGCAATGGCGTTGCTCATATACTCCAAAACCATCGCTGTCTGGGGCAGGGTCGCAAGAATGGATTCTGCAAGAGCGTAATTCCCATCATCCAAAGCAATCCGGGCGTCTTCCAGCTTTGCCTCATAACTATCACCGTTGTCGCATCCTGTCATGGACACGGCAGCCAGAAACATGAAAAGTCCTATGATCAGTACGACAACCTGATCTTTTGTGTTTGCCATCGGTTTGAAAAATCTGTTCATAATATCATCTCTCTTTCGGGTTTTGGATATGGGCCCATGAAAAAAGAAAAAGGCCTGGCCCGTTTATGATCGGCCTTTCCTTTTATTCACTATAATTTTCATGTCTTTTTAAAATTGGCAGGGATAGTTTCATATTTACGAAACGTTCATACTTTTTAAATAGTTACTCTATTTTGAATGATTTTGAATGATCCCGATTCCCACCTGTATATTTTTACAATAGATCAAGCATTTTAACAAAGTTTTTTTGAGTTGTTATTCTTAATCCATATGGAATCTATCGGATAGAGACTGAATAAACTATAGGAGGATTTTTGAAGTATATAAGCTAAAAAAATGCGTTTTCCGAAAAAATAGCGTTCAATGGTTTTCAAGATAATCCATTACCCGCTGAAACGTAACCCTGTTGCTTCCCCACAAAAGCAGAGCCATGACTTCCGAAGGCTCGGCCCAGGTGTAATCTGTGTGTTCATCTGACAAAATCACCTCTACCCCGGTGGTCTGGGTCAAAAAAATGGTTTTATGAAGATCTTTTTCATCGGAATAAACACGGTATCCATCGAGAAGCAGCTTGACATTGTCCGGTTCGACCACAACTCCTGTTTCTTCCTTGATTTCCCGGAGACATGCCGTCATATGATCTTCCCCATGCTCAATACCGCCTGTGACAGGTTGCCAGTATTCTTTATGGCGACTGGTTTCAGGGCACTTGAGGAGCAGAAAACGTGACTGATTCTTGTCGAATATCCAACACTCGATACTGCGCTTTACTGAATGAACCATGTGGTACTCCCATTAACCCTCTTGAAACCATTTATTCGGTTTCGCATTCAAGATGATACGTTATTTGAACGAACGAAAGGGCAGACACAAGGTCCTGCCCCTACAAGACATGTCTCACCTTAATTGCAACATGGAATTACTTGCACATCACGTTTTGCTGTCCTCAAGTGATTATTCATGAATGATCGCAACCACCCTCGCAGGTCCGGCAGAGGCCCCTTTGATTTTCAGTGGAAAACAGCATACGGTGAACCCGTGGGCCGGAAGTTTATCGAGGCCCGTCAGCCGTTCCATGTGGCAGTATTCTTTTTCCATGCCCACATAATGGGCTTCCCAGAACAGCTTTTTATCTTGGGTCTTTTTCGCCTTATCGGCCAGAAAAGGCAAAGGCAGGTCCCAGCCCCAGGAGTCGATCCCCGTAATTTTCACCCCATGATCAAGGATAAATCGGGTGGCTTCGGCACTAACACCTGAACCTTTTACGAAATAATCAGGCGTCCCAAGCATTCTGTCGCTTCCTGTTCTGACCAACACGATGTCCATGGGTTTCAAAGTGTAGTCCATGCGGGCCAAAGCCCCTTTCACGTCAAACACAGATATGGCTTCACCGTGTGCCTTGTGAGTCATGTCAAGAACAACACCATCGCCCATGCACCACTCCAGGGGAATTTCATCAATGGTTTTAGCACGTTTTCCTTCCGAAACCGGCCCGTAATGCCAGGGTGCATCCAGATGGGTTGTGCCGTGGGTTGATATTTTGATAATATCGTTAGCCCAGCCCAGGCGGTTTCTTAAAAAGGACGGGGTCAGTTTTAGAAGAATAAAAATGGCGAGAGATCCGAATCGGTGGCCTTGACGTATCACTTTGTTTCTGGCCCACCACGGCGCCCAGCTTTTATCGTTATCAAGGGTCACGCTCAGATCTACGATTCGCATGCAGCCTTTCCCTCTTTCGCTGTGATGATTGATATTTAATTCCGTTTACAATAAAATTATTTTGCAGGGTCGGAACTTGACCCGCCCGGAATTTTAAGGCAGACATGGGGCAGGGCAGGTTTGGAACCTGCCCCTACGACCTTAAGAAAACGGCATTGGATTAATATTCGTATAGGGTTAGAAAAAATTTTTAAAAAACTTCGAGAACTTTCCCCCGTCTTTCATTTTCTGACTGAAAATTCGGGCGGCCGTTTCGTTTATTCCGCCTGGATAACCACCGGATTCGTCGTATATCCAGTCCAATTCAGAGGAATTAAAAAGTTTTCCACCTTTGAAATCCACAGAATCCAGCCGTTTCAAGATATACGTTTCAACCTCCAGCCTCGAAAGCCGGGGCATGAAAATCTGATCCACCGTCCCCTCTTCCGTCAAAATCTCAGCCAATTCATCCAGAAGCTGGAGCAGGGATGTCTCGGTAAAAAACACCAGCTTATCCGTCTGGCTCTCCCCACCGCCCAATCCTGCCAGCCTTAGCAGAAACAGCAGCTCATCAATGTCCAGGTTGTGCGCATCATCCATCAGAAGGGCTGTCTTTTCTTCTGTTCTGTATAGATAAGCCTTGTGTTCTCTCAAGGGTCGGCCCGGCCCGAAACTCTCCGTTGAATCCATCTCCCTTGGATTGACCTTGCAGGGTTTCCAGAGGTTGGGCTCCTCAGCCAGAAACTGTTTCATCATCAAAGATTTTCCGCTTCCGAAATCGCCGAGAACGAGAATGATTCTGCTCAATCCTGAAAAAGCCTTGTTCAGCACGTCAAAACACTGGTTCATGGCCGGATAAGGATAAAAAGATGTTTCATCCACTGCCGATAAAAACGGATTTTTCTTATACTGACTATTTTTTGTTCGTACCATAATTTAAGAATGATTGATTGTTTTTTTGCCACCCGATCAGAAGTCAGACACAGGCAGCCAGTTTGATGAACTATAGGCTATCCGCCTGTTACGCCAACTGGTTTACCTGCCAGCTTTCAATCCCCTGGCCATAAGGCAATTTGACGAGAATCATCGTTCCTTCTCCACCCCGAGAACGAATCGTGAATTCCCCTTTAAGAAGCTTCACCCGTTCTTCCATGCTTTTAAGCCCCATCCTTTTTTCATTCAATGCCTCGATAATCCGTTTTTCGGGATCAAACCCATTTCCATCATCCTCGATTCTTAGAATGATCTCCGGAAACGAGGCCACGAGACGGATGGTGACAAGGGTTGCATTGGAATGCTTTCTCACATTGTTGAGCGCTTCTTGAATGAGCCGATATAAATTGATTTCCGTATCAAAGTCAAGATCCAGTTTATCAAGTCCTGCTGAATAGAAGTCCACAGAAATCAAGTTGCTTTCGGAAAATTCCGTACAGTACTGGGCCAAAGTCCGGACAAGTCCCAGCTGATCAAGGCTGGGAGGCCTCAAATCATAGGCCAGATCTCTGATGGATGATATGGCACGTTTGAGTACCTGAGAAAACTTCATGGTCCGGCGTCTGACTTCGTGGGGCACATCCGGAAATCCTTCGAACAACGTGTCACTGCTGATAATCAGTGACGCCAGATCCTGGGCCACATTGTCGTGGAGATCCCTTGCAATACGCTGCCGTTCGTTTTCCTGGGCTTTAATGATTTCCTGTGTCAGAACCTGGATATGTTTTTCGGCATTTTTTACGTCAGTGATATCCCGGGTGTAGAGAGCCAGTCGATCCACGCGGCCATCGGCGCTGAATACAGGATAAATGGTGTTGTCGTAACTTCTTCTAACCTCAACGTCCGCATCCTCAAATCGCACCGGTTTCCCTGTCATCACGGCTTTCTTAATCTGTATCATCCGGTGTTCGGTGAGTCGTGCATCCAGAAAGCGAGTGATATTCTCGTTTCTTAGCGAAGCCGGAGTTCTTCCAAAGCGGCGTGCAAAGGTTTCGTTTGCGGAGAGAATCGTTCCATCGGTTCTGATGAGAAGAGACGAATCGCTTGTGGCGTTAAGAAGCGCCCGTGCCACTTCTTCACCCTGCACCAGAGCCACCTGGGTCTTCTCTCTTTCTCTGAACAGATCGTCAATATCCATCTTGACCAGAGAAATGGCATCGTAAACCACCTTGAACGGATGATCCGGATCTTTTTCTGCCACTTCCGAATTAAACCCGTCCACTTCCCAGTTGATGTTTCCCAAAAAATAGATCAATTCGTCTGCATATGATTTGATCTTGTCCATTCCAACCGGTGGCAGCCCACCTTTGGACCGTTTTTCGCACGTCGTATTTTTTCCCTTATCTGCTGATATCCACTGAATACCTTCCTCAGGTGTGTCTGCGAAATGGATTTTCATGGGTCTTAAATATGACGAAATACTGAGTCCTGCGCGTGCGGTCCTGTTCCCGCCATACATCACATTCATCTGGCAGGCTGGTCTGTTTTCAATAAACTCTGACCATTTTTTAAAATACGTTTTCCGTATCTTCAGATTCAACCCCTCCAGTTCTTTCAGACCCTGGAGAAAATAATGAGGTTTTTTATGGAGTCCGGTTGATTCCAGAACCAGCTCCTGAATCCTGAAAACCTCATCAATGTATTCTTCCTTGAGTATGCCCCTTGAGACCCGATGTATCACATTATCATCGATCACCTCAAAAGCGATACCGTAGTCTCCAAAGTCATGCCCCCATTCTTTGCGGGTAATAATATCCCGTGTGCCTTCATGGGTATATCCTTTGCTTTTCAAAGTATAAACAGCCGATTTCAAAGATTTTTCAAAGCAATCATACGTTTGCATCGCCCCGATAGAAGCCCTGCCTATCCGTTTCATTTGCAGCAGAAGAAGGGGAACTGTGGGAATATTGTAACCCACATACCTGAGGACCCTGCCAGTCTCCACCGACGGCTCTAAAAGAACATTCCGGTTCATGAGTGACGTCACCCCCCAGGTCACTCCTTTGAAATTCCTGATTTCCACGTACTGTTCCGAAGACGAAAGCATGGCGGAAAGAACCCGTTCCCGTTTTTCCATGAATTTTTGATGTAGTTCGGCGTCAATGATTTTCCAGTCATGGAATTCCGTATGAAGAATACGGTTGCCGATGAATCTGAACGTTACAGAAGGGCCTCCCAGATCCATACGGGTCCATTCGGGTTTTTCAATAAGAGATAATCCTGAAACCGGGCATACTGATTTATCGGAACTCAATCGTGGTATTCTTTCAATTTCAAGGCCTGAGAGTTTTCTTTCAGAATTAATAATTTCAACAGCACGTTTCAATGCAGACGGAATATCTTTTTCAACCATGCCGTTGTATTTAACTATTTTTAATCGACTGCTCAACCGGATCACAAGCATAATGAGAGGTGAAACAGTGCATATGATAAGAGCTTTCATCTGTTTCTGGCTTTCAAGAAATCGCATGTAATACTTTTTGCAATCATTGGTCAGGTTTTTCAGTTCAGTGAAATCTTCCACATACACAAACTTTCTTTCCGAACCAAAAACTTCCTGAATCACACCGTTCATAAACTTCGTCGCTGAAATGACGGACGTGAGATCGGATTCACCGATAATTTTACCCATCAGAATCTGATCACCCACAATGCTGACGGACATAAAGTAGTTGCTGCCCAGTTTCACATCCAGCCATTCCGACCGGGTGTAAACGGGTAAACCGGTGACAGGGCATGTGGAAACTATGCCATGACCGCTAAGCAGATTGAAAGCCGATTCCATGAATAGCCTTTCACTTATTTTTCACATGTGAGAATGTGCGCACGAAATCTTATATTACCTTAGATGCCGCACACCGAGGTCAAACGCCCCGCAAATCGACCTGGAAAGGAACATAAAGCGGGCATTTATTTTTGCTATATCATTGATTTATATGGTAATCATATATTATAATCATCACATTTTTTCTCAACAAAAACATAGATCAAGATCAGCACAATCAATGACTACATGTCAGAACCTCTGGTTGTCAAACAAAATTTTACTTACAGGACCTATAAAACCGGATTTTATTGACACCCCATGGTCATCCTGATATTTCACGGCCATTGAACGTGGACCCACGTTAATTAAAAGGGGTGGAAACATGAAGCGAATATGTGTGATTGACGGTCAGGGTGGAGGAATAGGCGGCGCCATCATTAAGCGGATCAAAGATGTTTTTGGTGAAACCGTTGAAATCGTCGCCCTTGGGACCAATGCCGTGGCCACGGCCCAGATGCTCAAGCAGGAGCAAACAAAGGGGCATCAGGAGAAAATGCCATTTCAAGGAGCGTCATGCAGGCGGATTTCATCACGGGCCCTGTGGGCATTATCGTGGCCCACGCTTTGATGGGTGAGGTTTCTCCAGCCATTGCGGCAGCGATTGCGGGAAGCCCTGCAAAAAAAGTTTTACTCCCTCTGTCACAGGATAATGTCCATTTTGTTGGAATTGTGGACAGCCCACTCCCCCATCTGGTTGACGAACTTGTGGAAAAACACCTCAAAGGATTTTTAAGAAAAGAGGAGGCACGACATGTGTGAAGCCAGCGCTTATATTATCACGGAAGGTGAGCCACAGCTCATCATGGACTATGTTGACAAGGTCGTTCCCGACGAATCGGGCATACGCCTCATCAACATATTCGGAGATCAGAAAATCATTCGGGGGAAAATCCATTCCCTTTCTCTTGTGGATCACAGGATCCTTATTGAAGAGAACAAAACGCCTTGAAAGGCGGATACTTTCATTCAAAATCCATGTGGAACCTTATCGGACCACGATACCTGTTGTTTTCGCCAAAACGCCCGTGAAGCGGATACTCCGAACGGGGATGGGACCAGGATGTGGCGATGGCCACATGGCCTTTGGGAAAAGGTGTCGTCTCCACGGGAATATAATCCATGGGCGCGAGGGCCGCAGGGCTTTCCACCAGATCATCTTTTTCACCATAGCAGATCAGCCATGGTAGTTTCTTTTCCTTAATCCGCTTGAACTGGAGCTTCTTTCCAAATAACTGAACGGGAAGAACACCGTCTTCTGTTATGGGGATATTGAATGAAGCGAAACTCATCTTGGTGATGCCCAAGGGGATATCTGTCCGATCATTTTTCAACCAGTAATTAAGAGCAAGCCCCGTATTATTGAAATGAAGGGTTTCTTTGCTGGCACTTTTGATCATGACCAGGTCCCTGTAAAACGAAACAAGTGGAGACTCTTTTTCGATGCTTTTCAACTTGTAGACCCATCCCATCAGCTTGCCGTCAGCCACCTGATTGCCATTGGGCAGGGTTTTAGCACCGTAGAGAAGGTTGTTGTACCGTTCGGGCAGGGATTTTAAAAAATCGGCGAGACCTTTACTTCGCGTCCCGTCAATGGGAGCCACGCAGGTGATCAAAGCGTCCACCAGTCCGTCAAGTTCTCCAGTCAGGACATTGCAGACACAGGAAAAACCACCCTGACAATAGCCGTTCAGCGTCACCATCCTGTTGTGCCTTTTTTTAAGCAGGTCGCAGAAATAAGCCGTATCTCTTGTGTCGTCCTCGCCAGTCATTGTTTGAACACCCACGTTCTCATCGATGCTTTTCTGAATACGGATATAGGTGGGAATGGATTGATCGGCGAATGCATGGGTGTAACTTCGCTGTTCATCGGGCAGAAACGCGAGGATGTTCGCCCCAAGAACGTATGGGGGTATGATCAGAACCGGTTTTTTCGACATGTCCGCTTTGATCTTCTTATTGCGGGAATTGATCCTGTATACGATAAACCGGTCTGTTTCGGCGAATTTTTCGTCCTCTTCCCTTTCAAAATGAAAACCGAACAAAGGGGCCACATTTTCAATGGCGTCGGGGTAGTCTTTTGTCATGGCGGTTATCAACTGCGCTTTCCGCTTGAAATACGCATTAAGATTTTCACCGTCCTGATAGAAAAGAGTATTGAGAAACGCGCCGAAAGCCTCAGACACATCATTTTCAGCATAGTCGTTCATCGCCTTGATGCTTCCGCTTGCTCCCCTTGAAGAAAGATCACTGTTGAACGACATCAGTTCGATCAGAGACCGGATGTTGTCCATGGGCGACTCTTCCATCATGCGCTTTTTTTCCACACCTTTGAAATACCCCATGGCAATGGAATAGGGAACGAGGATCTCGTTCATATAAACTTCAAGGCCTTTCCAGTATTCCCGGAACGCGACAGCCTGATCAATCCCGCCTTCGATGGGAGAAAGAATATTTTTTTTGAGCCATTTATCCGGTGCAAAATCTGCCCATGGAAAATCGAAACCCTTCATTGGTTGTCCTTTGATTAAGTGATCGTTTATTTGATTCAAATGCAATTGGATATTTTTCATCATTCTACCACCTGTAATTAGCGAGATCAAGTTTGAGATCGTAAACTTCTCCCATGAGCTGGAGAAACTCTTTATCGTTCATATCGAAATGATTTTTCAATCTGTCGAAAAGGTCCTGTCTCACATCATTGCTCAGGTCGTCGGTTGCAAGCAGCGCCATGAGATTTGCCGCACAGATGATACGCCTGAAATCTCCTCGGCTCCCGCCTCCTTCTTTGACGAGATCTTCGAGATTGTGACCTTCACAGGCGTCTTTGACAATGCTGGGAAGCCTCCACCTTTCACAAAGAATCCCGCCCAGACTTCCACTTGACGGAAAGCCCAGCTTTTTTTCCGCCTCGCTGAAAAGAACCCTGTTTTTCGCGCTGTACTCCTTGATCGCCTGGTAATGGTCGGGGAAGAATTTGAAGTAGACCAGTTTCCCGATATCGTGGAGAATGGCGCCTAACCATATCCTTTCCGGCGAAAGCAGGGGTTCGAACCGTTTACCAAGATACCGTGCACACAAAGCCGTTAAAACCGAATGACTCCAGAAACGTTCCAACTCCTCTTTCTCAGCTATGCCCAGGGTTTTAACCACCGATAGAGAAAGAACCATGTTGTAGATTTCATGAATCCCCAGATAGGCCACGGCGAATTTGATATCGTCGATTTCCCTTCTGAAACCATAATATGCCGAGTTGACAATTTTAAGGATATGGGCTGTCAGAACTGGTTCGTTCATCAATAATCTACTGATGGCTTCAACACTGACATCAGGCCGCGATATCATGTCCTGTATTTTAAGGACGCAACCTGGCAATGCTGGCAATTGTTCGTGATTTTTTAGAATCTCAGCCGAATCAATCTCAATGGCTTCGAGGTTTTCCATAATGTTCTCCGATTGGACACGTGTTGGGTTATCATCTTTGACGCGTATGCAGTGTTATCAGGCGGAATATGCGAAACGGTGCGGAACCGGTTTCAGGCCCATACTTATAGAATATTGTAATCAGATATTTAAATGTGCTTCAATTCAGATAGTTCGTATGACTCGAAAAAAAAGCTGCAACAGATAATATTGGTTGACTATATCGCAAATGACCCGGTTCAGGCAAACAAAAAATCCCACGACCGGCAAAAGTGTTCTTGGCGAGCTGAAAACATCCTATATATAAAACGTATATGATGAAAGCAAGCAGGGCGACCAACAGGCCGCCCCTACAGCTCATCGCATACATTTTTCGGTCCTTATTCATTCACTCTGTAAAAATCCTGGGTGAATTCAGGCTTCCCCGCGTATTTGGCCATAAACATGGCCGGAGCAAAATCAAACGCCTTGAAAAGGTTTTCGTCGATTTCGATACCGGATCGTTTCACACCTTCGATGAGCTTGTTCAGATCGGGCGGACAGCCTGGAACAAGAATAGGATCTTTGATGACGGGGTTGTGTCTGTTCAGCATCACCTGGCATTTTCCCATGAGAATCGTATGGTTCATGTCTGGATCTGGGGCACGCATCTTGCCGGTAAGCACTTCCACCTTGTCAAAAGGTTGCCCTTTGAAGGCGCTTCCGATGGCGAACTGGAGAAGTCCCACAATGGCCGAACAATACGTACACATGCTGTGGTCATATTTGGGAAAAGAAAGCCCGGATACACCGCGCTTCAACATGTTAATAGGAAGCGTTCCCGTGGAGTCGTAGGGGAAATCCCAGGAATGGGGACTTGCGACGTTTTCAAGGGGTTCACCCACCAGTTCCACCGATGACACGGCTGGTGCGATTCCAATCTCCCTGCACCGAATGGCCAGATGCTCGACTACCGCAGGATCAAAACCAAGAGCCGCTGCGCCCACGATGTCGGCAGCAACCAGATCGGACGAGGCGATGATGATATCGCTTCGCCGCGCATTTCCTGAAAAACCAGGGCCTTTATCCAATGTGTAAATCCCGTCAATCACGGAACACACGTTGTCTCTCACTTTCCCGATCTTGGCCACATGGGCTTCCAGATCCATACTCATGTCATCTGAATGACAGAGCTTTCGGCATTTCTTGTCAATGCAACCCTTGAGGTTTTTGATTCCTATTGAAACACGGGTCTGGGCATGGGTTTTAAGAACCGGAAGGTCCACCACCATGTCCGCATCAAGAAAATCTTCGGCAAAGGCGAGTGAAACGCCGTCACCCAGATCCACCTCCCTGAATTTACATTCGAAAATATCTTTGACTTTAAGGTCATATCGTTTGGCGAGAAGGTTGTACCCCAGTTTTTCGTAAGCATCCAGGCCGGTTGTGGTGTCTTTAGGGTCCGTGGTCACCGTGCCTTCGGCGATGATGATCTCACCGGCACCCATATCCCGGAGAATTTTTACCACATCCTCTACCACCCGTGTGGTGGTGATCACGCCCCATGGAGGCATATCCACCACTTTGGACCAGAACACAATGTTGGGTTTGATGAACACTCTGTCACCTTTTCTCAACCGATCAAAAGCTCCTGAAAGTTCGATGGCCTTTGCAACCGATTCACCTGGTTTTTCATATTTGACAATGCTGACCTTGCTCATAGCCTCTCCCATTAAAAACTTTTTAACATGTTCTATCTGTAGGGGCAGGTTCCAAACCTGCCCTTAATCACGAAACCATGCGAAACAGCTTCTTACCCTTCACGATTTCCGACGCGACCATGCCTTTGTCCATAAGATACATAAGGGTTAAAAGAATCCATCCCCGTGCAATCATGCGTTCTTTAAGCCGAAGGGAAGGATAAATAGTTTTAAATATTTTTTCAAAGCCCAGCCCCTCGCCACCGCAGCTTTTTATAATCTGCACCACTTCCATGGTTCTCTTTTTCCGGTGTTCTATGGCTTCATGCAGACGATTGTAAGGATCGGGGATTGGACTACCGTGGGCAGGAAGGATCAATTTCAGCCCTGAAATCCTGGCAAGATCATTAAGCGATTTCATGTAACGTTCAAGATTGGAACGGGGCGGGCCGAGCCAGGTATTCACCGATCTCAACACGATGTCTCCACAGAGAAGAATTCCCTTTTCATGATTCACCAGTACCATATCGTCATCACAATGCCCTGGCATCATCAGAACTTCCCACCGTCCATCTCCAATGTGAAGTTCAGTATGATCCGTCACCATTTCCACAGGCCCGGAAACAAAGCGTACCTTGAACGCCAGAAAAAACAAAATATCGAACAGCAGATGCACGAAGGAATACATCTTTCTAAATATCCAGGGTGTTGGAGTCTGGATGACGGCGGTCTGACGTCTGAAGCTTCGCCTGTAATTTTTTATTGAATCAATGGAGTTGAGCATCTCTTTGTTTGCAAGGACAGTTAGATCCAGCTCGTCCCTCAGATAAGACGCTCCGGAAAAATGATCCCAGTGACCATGGCTGATCATAACCCGGGTAATCCGGCAGCGTTTCCCCCGCTGCTTCATCAGGGCTTCAATCTCCCTGATCTGTTCAGCCATAAACTCGCCGGATTTCCGTCCTCCCATGCCCGCATCAAACACCAGGCCATTTTCACCGGCGATCACGAAGACGTTGACGGAAAACGGTGCAAACCAGGTCCGTTTGTTCTGGCTGATCCGGAAAATGTCCGGCGCAACTTCATTCAGCATGGTCATTCCCCGATAATTTTCACCAGCACCCGTTTTTTTCTTCCGCCGTCGAACTCTCCGTAAAAAATCTGCTCCCAGGT
The DNA here is from genome assembly GCA_041660385.1 of Desulfobacteraceae bacterium. Taxonomy (GTDB): domain Bacteria; phylum Desulfobacterota; class Desulfobacteria; order Desulfobacterales; family Desulfolunaceae; genus DYJE01. The sequence goes on from JBAZWJ010000011.1 coordinate 72,864, forward strand.
TCCGAAATCAAGCCGTCCTTCGGTCACGGCCACCACCACTTCCCGTCCCATGATCTGCCGTTTCATATGAGCATCGGCATTGTCCTCACCCACATTGTGCTGATAAGACGACACCGGCTCATGGGGCGCCAGCTTTTCCAGCCAGACGTCATAATCGTGATGAAGCCCCCGCTCATCATCGTTGATGAATACCGATGCGGTTATGTGCATGGCGTTGACGAGAACAAAGCCTTCTTTGATTCCACTCTCTTGAAGACAGCGTTCCACATCCGGCGTGATGTTGATAAAGGCTCTGCGGGTGGGTACGTTGAACCAGAGTTCTTTTCGATAACTTTTCATGATGCTACCTTATCCTAACTGTACGAATGAACAAACGGTTCATGCACGTTTCAACTTTTTGCCAAATGCTGATCAATTCTATAGTTGAGAATTTTGGGCGACTTACTGAGAAGTTCAAGCAATACTTTTGTAGATCCTGTTGGATAGCGTTTTCCCTGTTCCCATTGCCTGACGGATGATGGGCTGACATTGATAAGCTTGGCGAATACCACCTGACTCAGATTTGTTTTCTTACGTATCTCTTTGATTTGGGTTGACGTCAGTATGACCTCAGGAATCTTGACACCCAATTCATTCAATTCACGCTCTGTAAAAGAAGATTTTAATCCAGAATTAACCATATCCTGAACTGTTGTACCTATGGCATCCTTTATTGACCGTCTCACGTTACATCCTCCAGATCAAATAACACGTTATTTGATATTGCATCTTCAAGTTGTTTTGGATTTAATGATAAAAGGTCATCTCCCAATTTCTTGAAGTATTTCAGTTCAGTTTTATCAATATTGTCTTTTTCGTTTTTCTCAAACCCATAAAGAAAAACAGCTCGATCACCAGGCTTATAGAGAATGATGGTTCGAAACCCTGAACTTTTTCCTGTGTTTTCTCGACGGACACGCACTTTGAATAAATTGTGCCCTAAATCAGCCGTTGATAATCCAGCCTCTAAATGATCAATCGTTTCCAACAGGCTTTGATTATTAAGATTAACCCGCTTTGCCCATTTATAAAACCACTTCGTAGAAAGCCTTTTCATAGTATAACCATAATACATTGTGTTATAGTTGGCAAATATATTAAAAAATCTCAAGTCATGATTTTGTCGTTCATGCTTGTTTGGCTAACGTTCTTTTAAGAACAAATGAAATCAAAGTTGAAGTAACTAAATATGCTTGGCGTTAACGAGAATCAAACCTTCCTTGATCCCGCTTTCCCGAAGGCATTGCTCCACATCCGGAGTGATGTTGAAAAACGCCCTGCGGGTGGGCACATTGAACCAGAGTTCTTTTCGATAACTTTTCATATGCACAACTCCATCAAATCGAAAATCCTGTTATAACCTCTATGGCCATGAATATTCATGGGGTCGTAAAGAAAAGCCTGCGCTCCATTGTCCAGAGCCCAGCGGACATCATTAACCGGATCGTCACCCACCATGAAAATATCACCGGGTAAACAACCGAGTTCTGCCACAACAGCGTTAAAAAACTCTGTTGACGGTTTCAAAACGCCAAGACGCTTGAAACAAAAAATCCCTTTGATGTAAATATCGATACCAACGCGCTTAAGTGCTTTACGGATATCCGCTTCGTCCGAATCCCTGGCATTGGTGGCAAGATAGAGATCATGGCGTCGGCTCAGAGTTTCCAGCATGGGTCTGGCGTTATAGCATAAAGCCACCTTTTCCCATAAGTACATGGGGCCAGTTGCGTCCGGCTCATCTTTCATCAGGGTGTTACCCCAGTCAAAAAGGTAAATCATTCCCGCCTGCTTTCATTCACCATTGAAAAAAAGCGGCGAAAGATAATAAAAACCTGCCGACATACTCGACAAACCAGGCACGGTGATTTTAAGCGGCGATCCACCTGTTAATTCCGCTGCGGCGTTGTTGTAGATTGTATCATCCGGGAACTGGTCACGTCTGTAAGTCACCACGGAATAGTACCCATCAATACCGGCCATTTTCGCTGCAAGATTGATACTTTCCGGCAGGTAGGCGATGCCGTCGATCAACCCGAGTTTCTGGGCTTCTTCAGGCATAAACACCCCGGCTTTCTTGATGGTTTCAAATGCCTCAGGGGATAATTTCCTGTGGGCCTGAACCAAAGAATAAAACCTATCGGCCATGGTGGTGATCATTTTCTGAAAATAGACCCGCTCCTCTTCCGTGGCCGCTTTGAACGGAGAACCTATGTCTTTCTCGGGACCAGACGTGTTCACTTCCATTTTCAAGCCGATTTTGTCCATCAGACCGTAGACCTTGGGTCTCATGAAAACCACACCCACCGATCCAACAATGGATGTGGGATGGGCGATGATTTTGTCCGCTGAAAGAGCGAGGTAATAGGCACCCGATGCCCCCACATTCATGAAGGATACCACCACGGGGACACCACGGATTTCTTTGAACCGTTTGATTTCATTATAAAGTATATCGCTTGCCGTGACGGTACCGCCCGGAGAATCCACCTTGATCACCAGTGCTTTCACATCATTGTCAAACTGGGCCTTCTTGAGCTGCGCCAGAGTTTCGGCAACAAGACCAGGCTTGTTTTTGAACATCCCTTCTTCAGCCTTGTCGTTTACCACTCCCTGAATGGATATGATGAGTATCTTGTTCTTGCCTTTTCCTTCTACCGTAAACTCCTTTAATGGGTCTGTTCCGTTGCTGAACATCCTTACCGTGGTGGGAAAACAGCCGGTTAAAAGCAACAGTAAAGCAACTGCAATAATTCGTTTCATGAATATTCTCCTGTTAAAAAAGACCCTTGGTCCATGGGTGTAATTAGGGTTTTATTCATAGCAGGTATTGATTTGTGGTTCAAGGAAAGGGAAGGAATAAAAAAATGAAGGATGCGGACAGGGCGAACACAAGGTTCGTGAACAGGGCGAACACAAGGTTCGCCCCTACGCCCCCAACCCCATCACAAATACCCAATGTGCGGGCGCATTGTACGGGCGAACCTTGTGTTCGCCCTTGCACCGAATCATCAGCCCGACCCATTCGATGTACAAATAATTAAGACACTTACCGCATCTTCGTCACATCCACCTTAGGGCACATGAACGAAACAGGGCAGACGCTGCAATGGGGAGACATGGGGCGGCAGATGATCTGACCAAAGGCCACCAGCATCTCGTTGTAGTCGATCCAGTATTCAAGAGGAAGTTTTTCACGAAGGGCCATTTCCGTTTTATCCGGTGTTTTTGTTCGCACATAGCCGATGCGGTTGCTGATCCGGTGAACATGGGTATCCACACAGATGGCGTTTTTCCTGTAGCCTTCCACCAGAACCAGATTGGCTGTTTTGCGTCCCACGCCAGGCAGTGTCAAAAGCTCGTCGATCTCGTCGGGAACAACGCCGTTGTATCGTTCCAGAAGCAAGCGACTGATCTCAATGATCCGTTTGGATTTGGTGGGATAAAACCCCACGGGATAAATGGTTTCAGCAATGACCGATTCACCCAGTTCAATCATGGTTTTTGGGTCTTTGGCTTTTGCGAACAATCTGCGTGACGCCTCACCCGTAACTTCGTCCCGGGTCCGCAAAGACAGAAGTGTGGAAATCAGAACTTCATAAGGACTGGCTCCATCGTGGGACAGCATGGTGATCACCGGAGCGTCCCAGTTTCTGTAGTTCGCTTTGAGGATGGCTATAAACTGGCCCATTGAAAATGATTCCGTAGTGTTTTCAACTACTTGATTATCAGATATTTTTTTCTTCATGCTCACAAATCCTTGTATTAATTAATGCGGGGACGGGTTTGGAACCCGCCCCTACAATAGCACAGTTCCAAACCCGTCCCAACAATAACACAACCTGTAGGGTCGGGTTCCAAACCCGCCTTTGCAATGTCCAAAAACGTGGGAGACGGATTCCAAACCCGACCCGCTACGAACTCATCTGGCAGTAGCTCCATCAAAAATCAAACAAAGCCGTCCATACGCATAACATGCACCCAAATCATGAAAAGCACACAAGAAAATATAGTCCGCTCCTGAAAAATGTGCTACATCAGGCCGAAGTTTAAATCAACACATGATGTTCAATCCCATTATTTTGCCCATGGCAATGGAGAGCAAAGATGACAACGGAACGCATACACAACTTCAACGCCGGACCTTCCGCGCTGCCGCTGGCTGTGCTGGAAGAGATGAACGAATCCCTTCTGAACTTCAAAGGCAGCGGCATGTCCATCATGGAAATCAGCCACAGATCGCACTGGTTCGATGACGTCATCAACGACGCCGTCGCCCGGATCAAACGGCTTTTGAAACTGGGCAGCGAATACCATGTGCTCTTCCTCCAGGGTGGCGCCAGCCTCCAGTTCGCCATGGTTCCCATGAATTTCCTGGGTGAAACCGACACAGCCGATTTCGTGGATACCGGCACATGGTCGTCCAAAGCCATTGTTGAAGCTCAGATTCAGAAAAAAAACATACGGGTTGTGGCTTCGTCCAAAGACAGAAACTATGCCTATATTCCTAAAAACCTGGCCTTTGATCCCAAGGCCGCCTTTGTCCATCTGACGTCGAACAACACCATCAAAGGCACCCAGTGGCCCGTTTTCCCGGGCACCGCAGGCGTTCCCATCATCACGGATATGAGTTCGGACATCCTTTCAAGGCCAATGGACATGAAAAACATCGGCATGATTTACGCCGGAGCCCAGAAAAATATCGGCCCTGCCGGTGCCACTGTGGTGATCGTGAGAGACGACATGCTGAAGCGTATTCCTGAAGGGCTTCCCACCATGCTGTCCTACAAAACGTACACCGATAACAACTCCATGTACAACACCCCGCCCTGTTTCACCATTTACGCCATCCAGCTCACCATGAAATGGCTGGAGGAAACCATCGGCGGAATTGAAAACATGGGTAAGATCAATGCCGCAAAAACGGAATGCATTTACAGCGCGATAGACCGGACCGGTTTTTACAAAGGCACAGCCGATACGGACAGCCGTTCCATGATGAACGTAACGTTTCGACTTGGCAATGAGGAGCTTGAAAAGCGTTTTGTGGCTGAAGCCCTGAAAAATGGTTTCGGCGGCCTCAAAGGCCACAAATCCGTAGGCGGCTGCCGAGCGTCCATCTACAACGCCACCACCCTTTCGTCGGTTCAGGCTCTGGCCCAGTTTATGGATCATTTTGAAAAGACGAACGGTTGATAATAAAATGACCTTAGACTCCTGGAAAGCCCATATCCCTCTTTTCCGTGACGGATATGGGGAAAAACTTCTCGAAAGCGTCCGGGTTTTAAGACAGAAAGCCATCATTTACCCGGACCACGAAAAGGTATTTCACGCCTTTGAACGCACACCTTTCGATCAGGTCAAGGTGGTGATCCTGGGCCAGGACCCCTATCATGGACAAGGTCAGGCCCATGGTCTTGCCTTTTCCGTGCCCCAGAGCGTCCCAGCCCCGCCGTCATTAAGGAATATCCTCAAGGAAGTGATTGAAGATACCGGAAAAAAAACGGCGGTTCAACCCACCGACCTTTCCCCCTGGGCTGATCAGGGCGTTCTTCTTTTAAACACCCTCCTCACCGTTGAAGCAGGCCAACCCATGTCTCATAAAGACCTGGGCTGGGAAGCGCTCACCAGTCAGGTCATCGCCGAACTTTCCGATCAGAGGGTACATCTGGTTTTTCTTCTCTGGGGTTCCAAAGCACAGGATTTTTCAAACGTCATCGCCAAAGACAGCCACCTTGTCCTCACCGCAGCCCACCCCTCACCCTTATCCGCATACCGTGGTTTTTTCGGCTGCCGCCATTTTTCAATAGCCAATGCCTATCTTAAAAAGCACGGAATAAAACCCATACGCTGGTGATCGCTGCCATATCGCAATGAATTGGATTTGATATTTAAGCCTCTTTCATATAGTATTTCGCTCAGAATCTACCAGATAGTAAAAGAATAAAACCCTTCGAAATTACAGGAGCCTTTTTATATGGCGACCCCGGCCGCTATGGCCATCTTCAAGGACAAAACAGCCATCGTCACCGGAGGTGCATCAGGTATTGGCAGGGCTCTTGCCATCGAGATGTCTCTTCACGGCTGCAACGTCGTCCTT
>JBAZWJ010000011.1:79012-89672 GCA_041660385.1 Desulfobacteraceae bacterium
AAACTGACGCAGCCGAAGATGTACTTAAAACCATCCATGCTCTGGGGGGCAAAGGCTCGGTGGAAATCCTTGATGTCACGCGCTTTGAGGATGTAGAAGCCCTTGTAAAAAAGACGGTGGTCAGAAACGGCGGCATCGATTTTATGTTCAACAACGCCGGAATCGGCATCGGCGGCCGGGTGTCGCGCCACAAGATGGATGACTGGAAACAGATCGTAGACATCAACCTCATGGGTGTGATCCACGGAATCCAGGCCGTCTACCCCCTGATGCGTGAACAGGGCCACGGCCACATCGTGAACACATCATCCATCGCAGGCCTCCTGCCCACCCCCATCGCCGTGTCCAACGCCATGACCAAACACGCCGTGGTTGGCCTTAGCACATCTTTAAGACCTGAAGCCGCCAGTTTCGGCGTCCAGGTAAACGTCCTCTGCCCCGGCGTTATCAGAACTCCCATGCTGAAAAACTGCGGAAAATACGGAAAAATGCTCACCCCCGTGCCTAAAGAAATCCAGCTTAGAACCTGGGAACGTTTAAGCCCAATAGAACCCCACAATTTCGCCCGCAAAGCCCTGATTGAAATCGCCTCAGACACCCCGGTGATCATTATCCCGTCCTGGTGGAAATGGGTGATCCGCCTCCATACCCTGTTTCCCGGCCTCGGTCATTATCTTGTCCGTAAAATGTACAATGATTTTGAAGAAGGCCTCCGGCAGTGAGGAGATTTTGATTTGGGAGTTCTTTCATTCAATGCCGATCACGGTTTTTCGGTTTGATGGGTGTTGAGTTTTCTGTGCCTGGGTATCAAAAAAACAAAAAAGGCTGACCGATATCGGTCAACCTTTTTTAATGGTTAATAAATTATGTTTTGCCGGTTCAGACGGTCCGGGTGCTGGGCGAATCGAGGCCCAGACATAAATCGGCGTGTTCGGAGGCTTTTTTGATAAATGTCCGGCCTTCGTCTACTTCGAATTTCCGTTTGATCATTCCGCCATCGATTTTGAAAACGATTTTTTCAACCTTCCATTTGATTTCACCGTATTTCATAACAACCTCCTTTGGATTGGGTTGGCGTACTTGTTCTTTTTAAACAATATATCGACGAAACAAAAAAAAACATAAATATTTTTAACACTTTTCATATAGAGGCTGTTAATACGCCCGTTTTGTTCCACCTGAATTGCAAATTGAACATGTCAGAAAAGCCTGCCGAATCCCTCATCCAGTCGCCTCTTAAATCATCCGCACTTCGAATAACCGCAGGAATGACAGGTCATGCAGCCTTCCTCGAAAGCAATGGTCATGCCACAATCCGGGCAAACATCAGCTTTCAGGGAGTTGGAAAACTTTTTTGATTTGTTTACAATTCTGTCTTTATAGCGTTTCTCAAGAACACGACCAATGGCGTCGGGAATGGAAAGAACCGGGCCGCCTTTCTGGAATACGGCATGTTCACCGCCAATGCCTTTGACCTGTTCGATGATTTCACCCACATCCACACCTGATCGTAATGCAAGGGAAACAAGCCGTCCAATAGCTTCGGTTTTGGCTGTGGTGGATTTCCCGGATTTTCCAATGGTAGCAAACACTTCGAAAGGACGTCCTTCGAATTCAGTAACTGTAACGTAAAGCTGACCCATTCCGGTGTTCATTTTAGTGGTAAAACCTTCCAGTGTTTCAGGTCGTTCTTTCATCCGGTGAGGTATGGGGCCGTTCGCCTCTCCGTCTTCCTGCTTGGGAGCGTTGTTGAACGAAAGAACCTGGTTTTCCTTGCTTCCGTCCCTGTAAATGGTGACACCTTTGCAACCCAGATCAAAGGCCTGATTGTATATGGCCATCACGTCATCGGCTGTTGCATTTTCAGGCAGGTTCACGGTTTTGGACACGGCATTGTCCGTGTATTTCTGGAAAGCCGCCTGCATACGGATATGCCATTCGGGAGGCACATCATGGGCCGTCACATAAACATGACGGACCTCTTCCGGGATTTCATCCAGCTCTGCAATACCTCCCATGCAAGCGATGTTTTCCATGAGATCAAGGCTGTAGAATCCGTGTTCTTTGGCTTTGGCTTCGAACCAGGGGTTCACTTCGGTGAGCTCGTTGTTATCCATCACCCGCCGAACAAAACTTAAAGCAAACAGAGGTTCGATGCCGCTGGAGCAATTAGCAAGAATGGAAAGGGTGCCCGTGGGGGCAATGGTGGTGGTAGTGGCGTTTCGTAACGTATAGTCTTTTTTGTTTTTATAGATGCTTTTGTCGAAGTTGGAAAAAACGCCACGTTCTTTTCCAAGAACGCAGGAAGCCTTATGAGACTCATTCTGGATAAATCCCATGACCGATTCGGCAAGGGCAATGGCTTCTTCCGAATTGTAGGGAATATTCAACTGAAACAGCATGTCGGCAAACCCCATGACTCCAAGGCCGATTTTTCTGTTTCCTTTGACCATGTCGTTGATTTCAGCAAGGGGATAGACACTCATGTCGATGGTATCGTCAAGAAACCGGACGGAAAGCTCCACAGTTTCTTTGAGAGCTTTGTAATCCACCACGTTTTTTTCTTCTTTGTCGTTCCAGGCAACAAAAGCCGAAAGATTGATAGAGCCCAGGTTGCAAGCCTCCATGGGCAGAAGAGGCTGCTCACCGCAGGGGTTGGTGGACTCGATCTGACCGATTTCAGGTGTTGGGTTGTCCTTGTTGATCTTGTCGAGGAAAATAATGCCGGGGTCACCATTCTGCCAGGCCTGTTTGATGATGGCATTATAAACATCAGCTGCGTTCAAGGTTCCTGCCGAGTCCCCGTTTCTGGGGTCGATAAGTTTGTAGTTCTTTCCTGCGCGGGCTGCCTTGATGAACGCATCGGTCACTCCAACGGAGATATTGAAGTTGTTCAGCGCCCTGTCTTCCCGCTTGCAGTGGATGAACTCAATGATATCCGGGTGGTCTACCCGGAGAATGGCCATGTTGGCTCCGCGCCGTGTTCCGCCCTGTTTAATCTGCTCGGTGGCTGTGTTAAAAATTTTCATGAACGAAACCGGGCCTGAGGCCACGCCGCCTGTGGAACCCACACGGCAGTCTTTGGCCCGGAGTCTGGAAAAGGAAAACCCTGTTCCACCACCTGATTTGTGGATCAGAGCTGCGTTTTTCACTGTCTCAAAGATCTTGTCCAGACTGTCTTCCACGGGTAGCACAAAACAGGCGGCAAGCTGTCCAAGCTCATTCCCGGCGTTCATCAGAGTGGGGGAGTTGGGCAGGAATCTGAACTCGGTCATCATGGCATAAAACTGGTCCTCGATTTTTTTCATGTCCGACTCGGCCGTTCCGTAAAGCTTTTCAGCCTGGACAATATGACGAGCCACACGGCGGAAAAGACCTTCAGGTGTTTCGATGATTTTCCCGTGGACGTCTTTTTTCAGGTACCGCTTTTCAAGAACGGTCAAGGTGTTTTTTGGAAGGACAAGGCTTTTGGACGAGGATGACTTTTTGTTCATTTATTTTCGGGCTCCCGTTTGTCGACCCTCTTCAATCATCATGAACAAAAAAACCGGTCCGACGTCCCTCGCGTTTCAGGGTCGTTTTCAAATGGTCTTTTGTCGATGTGATAATGAGCTGAAGGCCGTGGCGTTAAGATTGATTGTTAATTATTTCGATCAAAAATACATACACCATATTGTGTTGTCAAGTAATAATCACACCATATGTCGTAATAATTATGAGCCTGCCGTGTTCTTCCTTTTTGCACCCATGTTGTGACTCTGAACTCGTATGGGTTACGCTGCGCTCCACCCAACCTGCACATTCGCGGAGGAAGTAGGATGGGTGGAGCCAAAGCGTAACCCATCACTTACGTGCGATAAAGATGGAGTATTTGTTGCCATGTTAATATTAAAGCATTTGACATGCCGCAAATCGCTAAGGTAAAAACTCACATCCCCATGAATCCCATGGGCAAAACCCATCAACAACCGAGGTGATAATGAAGTTCAGACCCTGCATCGACCTTCATCAGGGAGTGGTCAAACAGATCGTCGGCTCCACGCTGACCGACGGGGACGACTCGCCCCAGACCAATTTCCAGGCAGAAAAACCAGCCCGATGGTTTGCCGAAATGTACCGAAAGGACAAACTCACCGGAGGACATGTAATCCAGTTAGGACCAGGAAACGATCAGGCCGCATCTGAAGCACTCATGGCCTGGCCCGATGGTCTCCAGATCGGGGGTGGTATCACACTTGACAACTGCGCTGTCTGGATTGACAAAGGAGCCGCAGCCGTCATCGTCACGTCCTATGTGTTTCATGACGGAGTTATCGACAAAGACCGACTGACACGGCTTTCGGAAAAAGTGGGCAAGCAGAGGCTTGTTCTTGATTTAAGTTGCAGAAAAAAAGGCGATGACTATCTGGTGGTAACCAACCGCTGGCAGACCTTTACCCGGGAAAAAGTGTGTTTTGATCTGCTTGACGATCTTTCAGGCTATTGTTCAGAATTTCTTATCCACGCAGTGGACGTGGAAGGCATGTGCCGTGGCATCGAAACACCCCTGGTTGAACTGCTGGGCCGCTGGGCCGGAATCCCTGTGACCTACGCCGGTGGCATCCGTTCCATGGACGATATCAACACCATCGGATCTCTTGGAAACGGTAACATTGATTACACGGTGGGCAGCGCTTTGGATATCTTCGGGGGGACACATCTGAAATATCAGGACCTGGTGAGGCTGGGGAGCCGTTGTTGAATGATCATTAACGTATGGACCGTAGGGGCGACCCGCCGGTCGCCCAGCTTGCGTCACCAAATATTTTTATATAGCGGCTTGGGTGACCACAATGCGTAGAATGGGTGGAGCCAAAGCGTAACCCATCGTTTCCATGCGATAAACATGGCGGTTTTTTGTTGCCAGGCTAATACTATTCCGATTCGCATTCATCATGACATGATCATCAGGCGGGTTTGGAACCCGCCCCTACGGCTTGAGTATCATCTTGACTGCAACTGGATAATCTACCGATTTAAAAAAGAAAACGCCTGAAGACAACAGAGTCGTTCAGGCGTTTTTTTGTATTATCTGTCTAAGGTGTATGTAGCACAGGAATCATCCGATTCCCACACATGAACTCTGGAAACCCAGATTCTGTCCTTTTCAGGAAGTACTTTCTGAACTTCTTCAGCAATATACACCGAGATATTCTCGGATGACGGGGGTATTTTAGAAAACACCTCGTGTTCGTTCAGATAGGAATGATCCAGGCGATCCACAATCTCACGAACATGTTTTTTCACAATACCGAAATCCAGAAGCACGCCGCCTGGATCCAGAGTTTTCCCAGCCACACACACTTCAACTTTCCAGTTGTGGCCATGAAGGTTTTCACATTGCTGGGCCACCATGGTAAGCCGGTGGGCTGCGGCGAATCGGCATAAGACTTTCAATTCAAACATAAAATTCTAACTCCAATGGTGATAGTAAGTGTTCATGGTCAATCGGTGCACATAGTTCAAAATCTATTTGCTCTCGTAGGAGCAGGTTCCAAACCCGTCCCCAACCACACGCCGTCTTAAATACATTATGTATTCTTAAGAAGATTCTTCAACCGGCTCGTAAACTTGCTGGAATCAAGATCCTCAAATTCCTTCAACAGTTTTTCCTGCTTCTTGGATAACTTGGTCGGTGTTTTGATTTCCACCTGAATGATCTGGTCTCCACGCTGTCCGCTCCGAAGTGATGCAATGCCCTGATTAGGCAGACGGAACGTATCTCCGTACTGGGTTCCTGGTGGAATTTTAAGGGTTTCCTCTCCGGTCAGCGTTTTGACAATGATCTTTGCACCAAGCGTTGCCTGAACAAAAGAAATCTCGGCAAGGCAGATCACATCATTCTGATTTCTTTGGAAGTATTTATGGGGTTTGACCTGAAGGAAAACATAAAGATCACCGGGGGAGCCTCCGTTGGGGCTGGATTCGCCTTCTCCGTTAAGCCTCAGACGAGAACCTGAATCCACGCCCGCCGGGACTTTGAGGGACACGGTTTTTTTCACATAAACCTGCCCACGACCATGGCACTCGGGGCAAGGGCTGGTGATGCGCTTTCCACGGCCATGGCAGGTAGGGCATGTGGTTCTCACGGTGAAAAAACCCTGGCTCTGGGTATGCTGGCCTGTTCCCCGGCATGTCCCACAGACTTCCGGGTGGGTTCCGGGCTTGCAGCCATCACCCTGGCAAGTCCCACAAACCTGCATCTTTTCGATCGACAGCTCTTTTTCAGTTCCAAAAGCCGCTTCCATGAATTCAATGGTAAGATCGTAGCGAAGGTCCTGACCTCTCTGGGTCCTCTGACCTCCCCGCCCACGATTCGAACCGCCAAAACCGAAAAAGTCTTCAAAGATATCTCCGAAACTGGAAAATATATCCTCGAAACCACCGGCTCCTGAAAAACCGGTTCCAGCCAGACCTTTGTGTCCGTACTGATCGTAGACCCGGCGCTTCTGGGGATCGGTCAGAACCTCATAAGCTTCCGCCGCTTCTTTGAATTTATCTTCGGCTTCCTTGTTGTCGGGATTCCGGTCCGGATGGTACTGGAGAGCCAGTTTCCGGTATTTGGCTTTAAGCTCGGCAGCATCGGCATCCCGACCCACACCAAGCACTTCATAGTAATCACGTTTGCTTGTCATCTAAAAAACCTGAAATTAATATCCATATATTGTAACACCGGCGCTCATATGATAAAGCCTTTGCCGATGTCGGTTGATTGTTGCATTCGATATAAAACAACGGGCTTCGTTTGTAAACTAACCATTTAAATTAATCTATAATTCAGGAATGTCAATGAGTCCGAATGAATTACCTTTTATCCGGGAAATGTTCGACCGGATCGCCCCCCGCTATGATTTCTTGAACAGAACCCTTTCCATGAAACGTGATGTGGCCTGGAGAAAGGAAATGGCGAGATCCCTTGATCTGAAAAAAGGCGAACCGGCGACAGTTCTTGATGTGGCCTGCGGAACGTGTGATGTGGCCCTGGAAGTATTAAACCAGACCGGTAAAAAAACCTCGGTCATCGGACTTGATTTTTCTTTTAATATGCTTGTTCTGGGCAAAGAAAAAATAAAAAACAGCTGTGCAGATAACCGCATCCAGGTCCTTGCCGGAAACGCCCTGGGCCTCCCCTTCAAGTCCTGTCTTTTTGATGCCGTGACCATCGCCTTCGGTATCCGAAATATTGCCGACAAACAAAAAGCCCTTTCCGAATTCGCCCGCTGCATGAAACCGAACGGAACTGTGGCAGTCCTCGAACTCTCCACCCCTGAAAACAAATTATTCCAGGCCCTGTACCTTTTTTATTTCAAAAAGGTCCTTCCCTTCATCGGCGGCCTGTTCTCAAAAAACCGCTCCGCCTATGAATACCTCCCGGAATCGGTCCTGCGCTTCCCCCGTTCCGAAGACTTCGCCCAGATCATGGAGGCCGCCGGATTCAAAGAAGTGGCCTGGAAAAAAATGACCTTCGGCATCGTCACATTGTACACCGGATTAAAAGCCGACTGATCCCCCGGGCACGCCAATTTCCCATTGCACCTACCCGGGCACGCCAATCTCCCGATTGGCATGCGACACCCTATCAACCCGAATCGCTGATTGAATTTTCTCCGAAATCTCTTTCATCTCAAATCGGGTTGAAGCACGAAACCCAACAAATTGACCCGCACCACAAAAGAATCCGATACATGTTTTATCAATTATAAATTATCAATTCACTCGACAGATCTTTCCCTTGATTCCCTAACCGCCTCAAGAATATCTTTCGTGGTTGCCCTGGTTTGAATCCCAGGCACGTCAAACGGTGATTTATCACTTTTTCTAAATACAATTGAAAAATTTTCCCCGCCTCGTCTTTTGATAACAACCTCTTCCGTTCTTGCAACATTAAGAACATCCGAAAGACGCTGCATAGCTTCGGAATATGTAAATACCTTCATTTTATCTTACTCCAGAATTGCAATTCCCATTTCCCGCGCAACCCTTTTCATACCAATGTCGAGGGTCAGTAATGGGCTTCTCTATCATCGTTGAAGTGCATTATTTGCCTGTCCCTGTTTCTGATTTTTGATCACCGCACTGCTGTTGGACAGGGTAGTGACAATCTTCGCTTTACGCAAGTGCCACCAATCCTGCTCACCACCCTCTTTCAACAACAATGTCCGGCATAGGATAATGTTTCACATTCTGACAATAAACTACCCCGCCGCAAGCGGACGGGGTATTGGGGACGCTTTTGAAAAAGCTTTGCAAAACCATTGCCTGCGGCGCAATTTATGCGCCCCAAGGGGCTGGGTATTAAACCCTCGGCTTCGCATTAAAAGGCAGGTATACTCCAGTAAAAAAGCAAAATTCTCTATGCAAATTACTTTTTTTTATTATGAAATATTTTGAGTTTTCCATATGTGATTTCCTTAGTTTGAATCACAGGCACCGCAAACAGCGACTTATTAATTTTTTTGACCATATAAATCAAAAACTCAATTTTCAATTTTAGAACATATAAACAATAAATTGAAACAATCATTATAAAACCATAAGTATCTAATGGAGGCGAATAGAATAATAAAAATACAGTGACCCCAGCAAACAACTTTATTAAAAACACTTTTTGTAACCCATATTTATAATGGAGTAAAAAATAATTGTTTTGATAGGATGAATGGAATATTTTTTTAAAAAAATATATGAAGGAATTATCCAGTATAAAACAAATGACAAACACGTATTTAAGATAAAAATAAGAAGAATTTAAAAAACTTTCAATAATATTGAACACCGATACATCCTCCTGTATCACCCATTAAAAAAATCCGTTTCCAATATTCATCTTTTCCGAGGAACAAACCTGTCAATAAAAAACAGAACGGCACTAACAGATAGTGAAACTCCAAGAAACACGAAGATTGAAAACCAAATACCAAAACCAGTTTCCATCATCCGTGGAATAAAAACACAGAAAGGCTGGTGAACAAGGTAAAGGGGGAAAGACAGCTCACCCATATAATGAATTGCCTGTTTCCATTGGTCCGGGATGTTATCCAGGATTTGAAAGTGTTTTCCGTTGATGACATGAGCAAGAAAAATACCCAGAGTAAATTCGAACACCCGGCTGAGAGGAAACCAGTCCAGGGGGCGGTGAGGCAGGAGCTGATATTGCCCAAGAATATATCTGGCCAAGGCACTTACAACAAAGGTCAGAAGGATTGTGGTGTAAGGTTTTCTTCTGACAGCGTAACTGAGCAAGGGGTATACAAGATACATGGCCATGATAAGCCCAATGAACCAGCTTGTGGCGAGAAAAGGGCCACCCCACAGACCGGCAAAAGCATAGCATCCGGTCAGGCTTAAAAGAACGGCCCACGGCCCCAGAACGGAAAGTGATCCAATCACCGACTGGCCGTTTTGAAAGGCTTCATAAAAATAAAGAGCGATACCGATGAACAAGGCCAGATAGTAAACAGGATAAATGCGAAGAATCCGCTTGATGATAAAATCACGGTACGTGATGTGTTTGCGATTATGCAATTCCAGAGCAAGGCCTGAGAGGACAAGAAACAGGGTCACAGCAAGGCCGCCAAGGGAAACATGATAGAAACCACGGATACCAAAGGCGCTGCCAATGGGATGATTGAGGGTCTGGCCGATGTGGGCGGTCAGCAGAAGGGTGACGGCGGCAATTCGTATGATGTCAAGAAGGACATGGCGTTCCAAGGAATGGCCTTTCAAAAAGGATCGTATCATTTGTCGGGTTTCGTTCCTCTACCCGACCTACGAGGGTCTGACGCATTCTTGCAATGCATAAATCTATCGGGTAAAGTCAGGGATTCTCCCCGGAATGCGCCCCCACGGCACCGCCAATGCTCATCAGCCCTGTGGAATCCGCTGGAGAACCGTATCTTTCAGCCAGTTTGCGTCATCTTTATGCGGGTATTCAATGGTGTAGTGAAGTCCCCGGCTTTCCTTGCGTCGCATGGCACAGGTGATGATCAGTTCGGAAACGGTGGCGATATTTCGAAGTTCGATGAGGTCTGAGGTCACTTTGAAATCCCAGTAGTAATCCCTGATTTCCTCCTGAATGTTAGTGATGCGGCGCATGGCACGCTCAAGACGTTTATTTGACCTTACAACGCCCACGTAATCCCACATGAAACGGCGTATTTCATCCCAGTTGTGCGAAACAAGGCTCACTTCGTCGCTGTCTGTTGTTCCTGTTTCGTCCCATTCCGGGATGTCGAAAGACTCTGACGCTTTTCCCCTGTATTCTTTAAGTTCGGCAAGGGCGTTTCGAGCTGCGCGGTCTGCGTAGACCAGAGCTTCTAAAAGGGAATTGCTTGCCAGCCGGTTGGCTCCGTGAAGTCCGGTGCAGGCTGTTTCTCCAATGGCGTAAAGATTATTAATGTCCGTTTTTCCGTTCAGATCCGTGGCAACTCCGCCACACATGTAATGGGCCGCAGGAACAACGGGAATGGGATCTTTCGTCATGTCATAGCCGTAATCCATGCATTTGCTGTACAGATTGGGAAAACGTTTTTTTACGAAAGAAGGATCTTTGTGGGAAATATCAAGAAATACGGATTCGTCCCCGCTTCGTTTCAATTCCGAATCAATGGAACGTGAAACC
>JBAZWJ010000011.1:89682-97412 GCA_041660385.1 Desulfobacteraceae bacterium
AGATCTTTCAAGGGATCGTATCTGTGCATGAACGGCAAGCCCGATTTGTCTATGAGAATTCCGCCTTCACCCCGGACCGCTTCGGAGATGAGAAAATTCTTTGCTTCCGGATGAAAAAGACAGGTGGGATGAAACTGGACAAACTCCAGATTGGCAACAGACGCCCCAGCTCTGTACCCCATGGCGATTCCGTCACCGGTAGCCACGTCAGGGTTACTGGTGTAGAGATACACCTTCCCAGCACCGCCGGAAGCGAGAACGGTAAATCGTGAGGCGAAGGTTTTCACCTTCTTTTCATGGATATCGAGGATATAGGCCCCACAGCAATGGGATTCATGCTGTTTGATAATCACGCCACTTCTCATTCGCGTGGAATAAGTGATCAGATCAAGAGCGATGTGATGCTCGTAAAGTGTGATGTTCTTGTGATTTTTAACATGATCCACCAGAACCTGTTCCATGGCCCGGCCTGTCATGTCATCGGCATGGATCACCCGGTTCTCAGAATGGCCACCTTCCCTCCCCAGGTCATATTCAGTACCCGGCGACTGATGTTCTCCTTCGCTGCGACTGAACTTCACACCCATGTCGATCAGCTCACGGATCAGACCAGGACCGTTTTTCACAACCATCTCAACCACGTCCCTGTTGCAGAGATCGTCACCTGATGACAGAGTGTCCTTGATGTGGAGGTCGAAGGAATCCACGGAACTCAACACAGCGGCAATGCCCCCCTGAGCATAGGTGGTGTTGCTTTCCATCACTTCGCGTTTGGTGACAAGAGCCACTTTCCCGAACTCAGCCACTTTAAGTGCGAAAGAAAGCCCCGCCACTCCGCTTCCGATTACCAGAAAATCTGCGCTGTATTCCCTCATGCCCTATGTCACCCTTTCGAAATCAATATCTTTCAATCCAGAAAAGAATGTCGCCTTTTCTTTTTAAGCGAATACCCCAGAAAAATTCCGAAGAGAAGAACTCCCGCACCGCACATAAACCAGGTGATATGTTTCTGCTTCACCACGTCATTCAACCTTTCCGTTTCCTGGTTTTTCAGATCGAGAATTGATTTCATCTTCTCGTATTCATCCTTAATTTTAATGTAGTTGGATGAGTTATTTTTCATCTTCATGTATTCTTTATCCAGATCAGCGCCGCCTTTACCTGTGGCTGCCAGAGACCCCTTGAGCGTCATATTGGCCTGCTCGGTTGCATCATGTTCCAGCTTCAATACCTCGTATTTTTCCACAAGGCTGTCATATTTTTTTTGAAGCACTTTCAACTTGAAATTATTGGGTATTTCATCAGTCAATGCCTGATTCATCACAAAACCCTGAGTTCCATCTGCCAATTGAACCTTGGTCCAGGCTTTCTGGACTTCAATGATGTTCACTCGCTCGCTGGCCGGAACCATCCTGATGATTTTGCTGTTGTACCCCGGGCTGATTCTCAAGGATGTTTTGAGAGAATCGGTAACGTAAATGTCTTTGGCAAGGGCGGGGCATGACAACAGCAGAAGAAGACAGATTCCTGTCAGAAAAATACGTTTCATAAGCCGCTCCTGTAAGTGGAAACGTTTGGAAGTCTTTGCCAGATGGTGATCACACAACAACCAAATAACAATTGATATATTTTATAGTTGCGCTATACCTTATACATGAGCGGGTCGCAATAGAAAAACAAAAAATGAAAATGAAGTTTCATTATTCCCCTGAGGTTTTTTTTATGATAGTGAAACCTCTTTCATGAATCACTTTGTTCGTTTCAATCTGATTCCTGAAAAGAACACGTTTGTTTTTGGCTGTCAACAGGAGACATTTTCATGATCGCATTCGATTTACAATGTTCGAAAGGTCACACCTTCGAAGGATGGTTTGACGACAGAGACGCGTTTGATGAACAGAAAAAAAACGGCTTTGTGACCTGCCCCATATGTGATGACAAAGGAGTTTTCATCATCCTCAGCACATTCGCCATTCCCAAGGCCCAGTTTC
Organism: Desulfobacteraceae bacterium; assembly: GCA_041660385.1. Taxonomy (GTDB): domain Bacteria; phylum Desulfobacterota; class Desulfobacteria; order Desulfobacterales; family Desulfolunaceae; genus DYJE01. Next base: position 91,674 of record JBAZWJ010000011.1, read on the forward strand.
CTGCAAAGAAAGAGACACAACGCCACCTTGCCGTGGGAGATATCAGCAGGAAAATAACCGAATTTCTTGAAAATAACTTTGATGATGTGGGAACGGAATTCACGAAAGAAGCATTGAAAATCCATTACGGCGTTGTGGAACCCCGGAACATAAGGGGAATAAGTTCTGCCGAAGAAGAGAAACTGCTTGAAAAAGAAGGGGTACCTCTGTTGAAAATACCTATTCCTGATAAAATCGACAGCAGTAATTGAGTGAACGACGGGCGGGTTTAGAACCCGCCCCTACAGACGCACGATGGTGATTAAACCTGAGTTTTAAAAACAGTATATTACCCCAAGACCGTAAGTCCAGCCGCCAAGATCCACGTCATTCCGGCCAAAGCGATCCATGGATGAGTAGCACACCTCAAGAAGCACCCCGCCCCTGGCATAAAAATTTGAATCTCCAGTGAGCAGCTTGACACCGGTTTTACCATGCCATCCGCTGACGCTGATGTCTGTATCGCCGTAGTAGGATTTTTCATTGAACATCCAGTAATCGACGCCGAGCCCAGCATAAAGAGTTATCAGAGGGTGGATGTCCAGATTGGCGTTTAGGGATGTGGATACGGGAATAAGTTCCAGTTCCGTTTTCACCCCTGTCTGTGTGTCTGAACCGGTGACTGCAAATCCATCCGTTTTAGAGTAGCCTCCAGATACATCGGCGGAAAGCCAGGAGCCTAAGCGTCGTTCGTAAAACAGGCTCACCGGGACGATGCTGTCATACACGTCGTCCTGAAGTTTTTCGAATGGCACGAAAAAACCGGCTTTGATCCCGATTATATTGTCGCTTACCGAAAAAGACGTTTCTCCAGCCTGAGCCATGGATGAAAATACAAGTACTGCCAGCAGAGCGACTACCCCTGGTTTATACCGCAACCGGAACAGCATAACGGCAAGGAGAATCAACGGTAACAATATGGCCCAATGTATCCCTGGCTGAGCGTGTTCCGCTGTGTTGATAAAACAGCCTTCTTCTATGTCCTCACTGCTGAAAAGCGTTCCGAAATCCTCAACTTGAAAAACAGTCTCATCGGATATGATATCTTCATCATCGTCTTTCAGAACAACACGGATATAATACGCACCGTTTGCAAGGTCTGATACCGTAACAACATTATCAGCATCTGCCGTTTCTCCATCAATAATATCGTAAGCATCTGCGGGGATACTTCCTCCGACCAGCGACACAGGCTCAGTGCCGAAATAGACCTCAAAAGATTCAATGCCTGATGGAACTTCATCCAATCCTACCTCGATGGTTCCCGAAGCAACAAGTTTTATGCTCACGGATACAGAGCTTGTTTCCACTGTATCACTTGAATAAGCCGACTCATCGTCTCCGTCATAGGCTGTCAGCCTTACGGTGTATTCCGTGTCACTTTCAAGACCTTTCATTTCATAAGAGTATGTCGTGTCTTCCGTTTCAGGGTTTGGATAACGTACAAGCTTCCAGGAGTCACTATCACTTGTTTTCCAGTATTTAATGTAATAACCGTCTGTTATTTCGTCATCATTTGGTTCAAATGTAACTGTGATGGTGGAACTGGTTGCTACCAGTTTCAGGATATCCGGTGTAGCGGGCGTCTCAGAGAAAGCCTTTGTCCAAGAAACAACTACGAACATCAGGGAAAGGAATAAGATCTTTTTCATAATTATCCGTTGTCAACGTTGCGTGTATGGGTAAGAAAAACCGTTTTCAGATTTGATACTGATACAGGCAAATCAAGGTAAAAGTCAATTGTTTTGGGTGCTCAAACAGAATTCTGACACAGTCATGTCATTCGGGAAAGCGTTCGATGCGGCTTTTTAAACCCGAAAGCCGCTGTCTTGGCCTGTCGTTTTCAAGGGCGATGGTGAGGGCTTTTTTTGTTCCTATAAGAATCACAAGTTTTTTCCCACGGGTCATGGCGGTATACAGAAGGTTTCTCTGAAGAAGAGGGTAATGCTGGGTGGTGATGGGAACTACCACGGCCGGATATTCCGACCCCTGGGACTTGTGAACCGAAATGGCGTAGGCCAGGGTCAGTTCGTGAAGTTCCTCCACATCGTATTCCACGGACCGCCCATCGTAGTTCACGGTCAAAACTTTGTTTTCAGCATCCAGTTCTTCGATGATCCCGATATCCCCGTTAAAAACCTCTTTCTCGTAGTTGTTCTTAAGATGCATCACCTTGTCACCCTGTCTGAATCCCATACCGAAATTCTTTACAGCAGGTTGGTTGTTGAGGGCCGCTTGAAGAGCCGTGTTGAGGCTTATGGTGCCCACCTCCCCTTTATGCATGGGTGTGAGAACCTGAATGTCTGTCATGGGATCAAAACCATATTTTTCAGGAATCCGCCGTGAGCAAAGCTCCACCACGCGTTCCATCACCGTTACCGGGTTGGCTGTTTCAATGAAATAGAACTCTGAAAGAGCACCTGCTTCACCAGGCTCGGGAAGCTTGGGCTGTTTTCCGTATCTGATGCGATGGGAATTCAAAATAATGGGGCTTTCCTGGGCTTGACGAAATATCTTCGTTAGCTCAAACGTTCTGAACCGCCCGGAATGGATCATATCTGAAAGAACCATACCCGGCCCCACGGATGGAAGCTGAAAAATATCCCCCACCACGATGAAGGAGGCTTGAAAAGGAATGGCGTTTAGCAGATGATGCATCAAAAGGATGTCCACCATGGACGCTTCGTCGATAATAACAGCGTCTGCGTCCAGAGGATCGTTCCTGTTCTTATCAAAACCGTCTGTGCCGATGTTGTACTGAAGCATTTTATGGATGGTGGATGCCTCTTCACCGGTGACTTCGGAAAGCCTCCTTGCGGCCCTTCCCGTGGGTGCGGCAAGAAGCATGGTCTTACCAAGACGTTTGAAAATGGCCGTCACCGATCGAATCAGCGTTGTTTTTCCTGTTCCAGGCCCGCCTGTGATGAGAACAATCCTATGGGACAACATATGCTGGAGTACCTCAAGCTGCTCATCGGACAGTTTGATGGCAAGACTTTTTAACACTTCTTCGATGATGTCGTTTTTATCGAGACGGGGTGATTCAAGGGGCAGAGAGTTTAAAGCGTGGAGTGTGGCCGTTATTCCCATTTCTGCGCGGTGAAGTGGCCGGGCGTAGACGGCTATCTCATCGTCCATATCCCGAGCAGGTTCAATAACAACCCGGCTCTGTTCCGTCAGCTCATCAAAGCCTGCATCCACACAGCCAGGGTCTATACCAAAACGCACAGAACATTGGTCGGCAAGTTGCTGCTTCAGGCCGTATACATGACCGTTTGCAGCGGAAATTTCCAGTAGATAAAGCAGGCAGGCCGCCACACGCTGTGGATCGTTCCGTTCCACACCCATATTTCTTGCCGCAGCGTCAATGGCGCTAAACGGCATATCGGGAAAATCAAAAGAAAGAACATAGGGCGTTCGACTGATGGTGTCCACAGCGTCTGTTCCGTATTTCCGATAAATTCTGGAGGAAAACGCGGGCGGAATGTCACTGGCCTGAAGAAAGCCCATGAGTTTTCGGACATCATTCCGCCGTTCCCAGGCTTTTACAATCCGCTCACCCAGAACCTTTCCGATGCCCTTGATTTTCATCAGAGACTCGGAATCATTTTCGATGACGGTCAGGGTGTTTTCTTTGAATTCCTTGAGTAGGGCTCCGATTTTTTTAGGACTCAGCCCTCTGACATCCATTGCCTTGAGAAAATGTCGGATGCCTTCAAGGGTGGTGGGAAGAAGGGGTTCAAAGGTTTTTACGGAAAATCTCTGGCCGTATTTGGCGTGTTTCTCCCAGACACCGGAGATAGCCACCGTATCACCCTCACGGATCCCCATTAGGTAGCCCACCACGGTAATGGTTGTTCTCGTTTCCTGGGGCTCGCAATCCGCCACGGTATACTGGTTTTCTTCATTCCGGAACCTGATGCGGGTCAACCGGGCTGTGATGTCAATGTTTTCGGTCATGGATTCCGTCGTTTGAAATAACCCATCGAACAGCATCAAGAAGGTCTTCGGCCACATAGTCAGGAGAAATTCCCTTTGCTGAAAGCTCAGCGTGGGCTTTCAGTCCGTTGCCCGTTTTAACAAGCACGGTGCGCCCGACCCCGGCGTTTTCAGCGCAAAGAATGTCTTTTGCGCTATCTCCAATCATCACGGATGTTGTAAGGTCAAGGTTATACTTGTCCCGGGCATCAAAAATCATGCCCGGCTCGGGTTTTCTGCATCGGCAGTGATCGGAAGGCGTATGGGGGCAGAACATGATATCCGTGACAAACCCTCCGGCCTTTACGATATCCTGTTTCATCATTTCAAAAATAAGATGGAGTTCACCAGGAGTGGTAAGCTGACGGCCAATCACCGATTGGTTTGTGATCACGATAGCGGTGTAGCCGTGTTCCGATAATAGCCTGAATGCTTCCAGGCTTCCAGGAAGAAAATGGAATTCTGCCCGTGTTTTGATATAATCAGGCGAGTCCCTGTTGATCACTCCGTCCCGGTCGATAAAAACGGTCTTAAGAGTGACCTGATATTCTCTCCCCATATTATTGCTGTCATTCATTGGGCAGAGCATGACTGGATGTTCTTGCTGTCTGCAAGTACCAACGCTTCTGGTGTCTGTTTTACGGTAAAAACCTGATAGCCCTTGTTTATAAGCGCTTCTTTCATATCCCTGGCATGGTGGGGATCTTCAAAGGACCCCACACGAACCTTGAATAGTCCTTTTTCCGAAATCAGGTTGACGGAATCGTATTCCTTGCCAAGTTTGGCCATAAGGCATTCAGCCAATTCTCTTGTTTCGAAAGAACCGGCCTGAAGCGCATACACATCCGAATCGTCATATGACTCTGACGAGCTGTTTTTCCCGGAAACTGACGCCCCGGAAAGGCGCTCGACTTCCACTTCGCAGGTCCCTTTCATGCCGATCTTTTTTGCAGCGGCATAGGACAGATCAATGACCCACCTCCTTGAGCGGGGCCCCCTGTCGTTCACCTTTACCACCACGCTTTTCCCGTTGGCTAAATTGGTAACAAGAACACGTGTTCCAAATGGAAGCGTGCGATGGGCTGCCGTATAACCGTACATGTTGAATCGTTCACCGCTTGTGGTTTTTCTGCGGTGAAACTGCTTTCCATACCAGGTGGCTTTTCCGATGACGTTATAGGAAGGTCCGGGTGTGTCGTCCGGTGCCATTTGTTTCCAAGGGCAGTCGAGGGTGTAGGAGGTGGAACCTTCCGATGTGGGTACCGGTTTGATGTGGGTACAGGCACTGCCCCAGATGAGAACGACGGCAAGGAGGGTAAGCCATCTGATATAATGTGTATTTTTAAGATGTTCCATTTGTCTTCACCATTTCATGGTTACCTTTCTTTTATGTTTTATCGTATGTTATCCGGCTACTATTCCATTATTTTGAAGATTAATCAAGTCACATGCATGCTTGATCACTTGTGAGAGGGGTTTGAAAAGGGCGGGCTGGGTGGGGAAAAAGCTTATGGTTCAACGATCTTCATAAATCTTGCAGTGCACTTGATTTTTTCCTAAAGATTTGGATTTATACAAGGCTAAATCAGCCAGGGTGATCAGTTTTTCACTGTTTGGGCATCGGACGTCCGGGTTAAGAACAGCCACACCAAAACTGCCGCTGACACTCAGATCGGGATAAGGGTGCACACGAATCCGGTTTACCCGGTCACAGATCCTCTC
>JBAZWJ010000011.1:97422-104529 GCA_041660385.1 Desulfobacteraceae bacterium
TATCGCATTGGGGAAGCACCATGACGAATTCATCACCGCCGTATCGGCCCGCCAGATCGTAGTCCCGGTTATCAGCCATACGGTTATTCTGGAATTTATCTGAAAAATCATATTCCCTGATGCTTGTTTTGAGAATGTCTGCAATGGCGACCAACACCTGATCGCCCACTTGATGTCCGAAGTTGTCGTTGAATCCCTTGAAATCATCCACATCAATCATCACCACAGCCAGAGGAGCCTTGTTTTTTCTAGATGTCATGACTATTTCATCCAGCCTGTCACATAAGGCACGATGATTATACAAACCGGTCAAGCCATCTCTGACCACCATTTCTTCGAGACGAATGTTCTGATGTTCCAGTTCTTCGGTGAGAAGAATAAGGGACCGGGTCCGTTCCTCCACTTTCTTTTCCAGATTTTCGTTCAGGTCTTCGTTAACTTTCAAAAGTTCGATAAATCGGTAAACCAGAATGAATGCCGTTCCCGTGTAAAGTGCTGCTGCGGTGTATGGGAATATCATATTTTCGAAATGGTAGCCGAAAATTTTAATTGGGAAATACAGAAGCTTTGACAAATATATCAGGCCGTCGTGGATGGCACCCACCACCACTGTTAGACCAAACAGAGCAAACATTTTTGCTGAAGGTTTTTTCAAAACAAGGGCTGAAACATGGCAGGACAGATTATAAAAACCGATAGAACCTGATATGGCAACCACAAAGAGCCCGAAGAATCTGAAATCCTGGACTTTAACAAAGAAAAAAACAGGAAGAGACATCAAAAGGTAAAACAATAGAAACATTTCAATTTTTCGGCGCTGTAAACCATAAAGTCGATGCAGGAAAATCGGGTGGACCACATTGATAACAACCCACGATAAGGCAACGGATTTATAAGACATTTCTATTCCACCAGGGAAACGCCACAGGCTGCACAGGTCATATATTATAAAAAAACCGCAGACAAGTTGGAGTGAATAGAAAAGATACTCTGTCTGACGTGGCCGCTGAATATAGAACAGAGAAAAAAGAATCCCCAGGGGAATGCCCATGGCGATGATGACATAGTTCATGATGATTCGTATGAAAAATGTTCTGTCCTTATCCTTTTCCCACGATTTTACATCTGAAATATAAAGATTACCTGTGATATCACCATAGGTATGAAACCATATCCTCACAGCAATACTATTCAGACCCCCGGCCTTAATGACATGGCGTGGAACAAAGTAATGGCGCGGAAAATTCCACCTGGAAATTTCAGACGGAGGGGGCTGACCTTCACCACCAATTTTTTCCCCATTAAAGAAAGCTTCGTCGGCGTGGGCCATAACCCCAAGATAAATTCCCATGTCTTCTTCGTGAAAACCATCTGGAACAACTATCTTTTTTCTGATCCATACATAACCTTCTTTACCGGCTTTATGCTCCACGGAGTATCGTGCATAACTGCCTGGTAAATCAATAATGTCCCACGTGCTGTCATCAAAATCCGGCGTTGCCCACAACGGGTCATCACCGAGATGTATTTTCCACTGGCCGGTCAACATTATTTTCTGGGTAGTATTTTCTGAAAAAGAGGATGAGATCCACGATAAACATAAAACTAAAAAAGTGGTAATCACAAGGCATCGTGTGGAGAGAGAAGGCAAATCGTCAGACCTTTCATATCATGCCAAAGAATGAATTTCGATCTTAACCCGCTGCATTACTTGTTTCTTTTCAACATGTTATAGCTGTTATTCTGACAGTGTGTCAATAACTTAACTGCGGCTTAAAAAGCTGTGGCCAGTGTATGATACATGTACCACATCCCCCGGTTCATGCTGCATGGCCACAGAAAAGGTGGTATTTGAACCGTTCAACGCTTTAGCAGCTGACGCCATGGCCATCTCCGGCAAGTTGTTTTCCTCGCTTAGATGAGCCAGAATCACATGATAAAGACGATCATGAACCAGTTCGGCCAGAAGGTCTGACATATCTTCGTTGGCCAGATGCCCTTTTCTTCCCTTGACACGCTGCTTCAGCGGCCAGGGGTAATTGTCGTTCTGGAAAAGCATAACCGGGTCGTGGTTTGATTCGAGGATCAACAGGTTCGAGAATTTCAGATGCTCCCGGACAACAAGGTTCGCAATACCCAGATCCGTGGCAAGGCCTATTTTTGTGCCGTTCTTTTCGATAGAAAAACCGGAAGGGTCTGCTGCATCGTGGGATATGGAAAAGGGGTGGATTTTAAGATCATTGATATGGAAAGACGATCCGCAGTCGATAGAGAATAGTTCATGGGGTTTTCCCATAATCTGTTCTGATGCGGCATAGGTCCGTTCGTTGATATACACAGGCACCTTCAATCGTCGACTCAGGACTCCGGCCCCTTTGATATGGTCGCTGTGTTCGTGGGATATGATGATGGCGTCAAGGGCTTCGAAAGAAAGCCCACGGAGGTCCATTCGCCGCTTGATTTCCTTGCCTGAAAGACCGGCATCAATGAGAATGGCTGTTTCTCCGTCCGTAATGTGGATTGCGTTGCCCTTGCTCCCGCTTCCAAGAACGCAGACAGAAAGCCCCTGATTCACTATCGAAGGATTCATGATGTTACGCCCGGTCACAGTCCTGTGTGCCCGAACCCTCCCTTGCCCCGCTCTGTGGTGTCAAGTGATTCAACCTGGGTGATTCTGGCCTGGTAGACACGGGAGATAACCATCTGGGCTACGCGGTCTCCTCGTTTGAACGTATAATCGTTCTCTCCAAGATTGATCACAGCCAGTTTCACTTCGCCCCTGTAATCGCTGTCAATGGTGCCTGGTGAGTTGATGAGCCCGATGCCGTGTCGCGATGCAAGGCCACTCCTCGGTCTGATCTGGGCTTCATAGCCTGGGGGTATGGCCATTTTAAAGCCCGTGGGAAGAAGGGCTATCTTTCCGTGTTTCAGGGTAAGCTCCCCTTCGATGGACACGCAAACGTCCATACCGGCCGCCTGATCGCTCATATACCGTGGTAGGGGAATATCCCCATCCTTTTCAGGATTGATTATTACGAATTGTATTTCAAGGGGTTGATTCATCATTGTTTTTTAATAGTAACCTGTGGAAAAAGCAAGCAGGATTATGCTCTCAAACCATAAAGTTGTCGAACAGAGCGTCCAGTTGTTTTTTGTTTTTGCATGGGCCAAGAACGGTAAGTGACGGCCGACCACTTTTGAAAAGAAACTCCGCAGTACGCTGGATGTCTTCCGGTCTGACATTGGATATATTGTCCAGAGTTTCCTCCACCGGGATATACCGCCCGAAGGTGATTTCGTTCTGGGCCAGTCTCACCATCTGGTTTTCGGTGCTCTCGGAGCCCAAAAGGATGCTCCCTTTGGTGTATTCTTTGGCGTCTGCTATCTCTGCGGCACTGATTTCCGTTCCGCAGATCTTGTCAAACTCTTCCAGAATAAGGGACAACGATGTCACCACATTCTCGGGAGCGACCCCTGTGTAAATTCCAAAGAAACCGGAATCCATATTGAGGGAGGAAAACGAATACACCGAATAGGCCAGCCCCCTTTTCTCACGGATTTCCTGGAAAAGCCTTGAACTCATGTTTCCCCCCAGCAGGGTATTGAGAAGGGAACAGGCAAAACGGTCCGGATGGGTAAGAGACAAGCCGTTCATGGCCATGCACACATGGACCTGCTCAATTTTTTTTCTGTATATTTTCGAGTGGACATTTACATCAGGGCATATTCTTTGAACCGGCTCCCGGCTGCGGGCTAATGCAGAAAAAGAAGGACTTAAAAGTTCCACGAGGCGGTCGTGATCCACATTTCCGGCAGCCGAAATAATGACGCTTTGAGGTATATAATGGTCTTGAAAAAAAGATTTTATAGCATTGGCGTCAAAGGACTGAACCGTCTCCCGGGTTCCGAGAATAGACCGGCCCAGAGCGTGGTTTTTCCAGAAATTTTCTTCGAGAAGGGTGTGGATATACTCTTCTGGGCTGTCTTCGAGCATGCTGATCTCAGACAGAATAACCGGTCGTTCGTTTTCGACTTCGTCCGGACTGAACTCTGAGTTCAGAAAGATATCCGACAGAATGGATACCATGGTTTCAAGATGAACGTCCAGAGCCCTTGCGTGATAGCAGGTGTATTCCGCCGAGGTGAAGGCGTTGCTCTGGCCGCCAATGGCGTCGAATTCCTTGGCAATCTGAAACGCCGTCCTGGTCTTCGTTCCTTTGAAAAGCATGTGTTCAATAAAGTGGGAAAGCCCGTTTTCTTCGGGTTTTTCGTCACGGGCTCCCACATTAACCCAGATGCCCATGGAAACGGAACGGACGTGAGGGATCTTCTGGGAAAGAATCCTCACTCCGTTTTCAAGGGTTGTTTTCTTGACGGATTCCGTCATATATCGCTTTCTTCCGTTTTTGCTTCGTCTTCGAGAACTGCCTTGTAGCTCAGCCGGATCTTGCCGTCACGGGACACCTCAAGGACTTTCACCCTGATCGTGTCACCTTCTTTAACGATATCCGTAACCTTTTTGACTCTGTAGGTGGCTAGCTCAGAAATATGGACAAGACCGTCTGTTCCGGGTTTGATGGTAACAAAAGCACCGAAATCGGTGGTTTTGGAAACCACTCCGTCGTAGATAGTACCCGGCTCGGGATCGGTTCCGATGTCACGAACAATCTTCAAGGCTGCTTCACCATCTTCCTGCGACGTAGCGTGGATTTTCACCAGACCTTCGTCGTTGACTTCAATGGTGGTGTTGGTGTCAGCCTGAATCTGGCGGATCACTTTACCGCCGGGCCCGATGATTTCCCTGATTTTATCTTTACTGATGTACACCGAATAGGCTTTAGGCGCATAAACGGATATGTCTTCACGGGTTGTTTGAATTTCTGAAAGCATCTCGTCCAGGATATGAATTCTTCCCCTTCTGGCCTGTTCAAGAGCCTTGGTCATGATTTCTTTCGAAAGTTCTTTGATTTTGATGTCCATCTGGAGGGCTGTAATACCTTCACGTGTTCCGGCCACCTTGAAATCCATATCGCCGGTGTGGTCTTCATCACCCAGAATATCCGAAAGAATGACCACCTGGTCGCCTTCTTTCACAAGACCCATGGCAATACCGGAAACAGGTCCAATAATTGGAACACCGCCATCCATCAGGGCGAGGGTTCCTGCACAGACCGTTCCCATGGAGGAACTGCCGTTTGATTCGGTGACTTCGGATACGATGCGGACGGTGTAATCAAAGTCGGCTCCGTCAGGAAGGATCGCTTCAATAGCACGGGTTGCAAGGGCGCCATGACCGATTTCTCTTCGGCTTGGGCTACCGACTCGTTTGACTTCACCGACGGAATACGGAGGGAAGTTGTAATGAAGCATGAACTTTTTAGTAGAATCGCCGCTCAGTGTTTCAACCCGCTGCTCATCGTTGCCTGAACCAAGAGTGACAACACCGATAACCTGGGTTTCACCACGGGTAAACAAGCCGCTGCCATGGGTTCTGGGGAGCAGTCCCACTTCGCAGGTAATGGGCCTGATCTCATCGAAAGCCCGACCATCGATCCGTTTGCCGCTTTCAAGAATGATCTTCCGGCTGACTTTCTTGGTAAGTTTTTCCCACAAGGAATCGATTTCGCCTTTTCTGTCAGCGTACTCTTCACCCAGTTCTTCAATAAGATCGGTCTTCACTTTGGACAGGGCATTTCTTCTATCCATTTTGTCCCGAACCTGCAGCCCCTCGGCCATCTCGTCCGCAGTTTTTTCTTCGATCAATGCATAAAGGGCTTCATCCCAGGTCACAGGGACCACTTCACGTTTTGTCTTTCCAAGTGCAGCTGCAAGCTTTTCCTGAATGTCGATTAAGGGCTGAATGGCGTTGTGGCCGAATTCAATGGCTTCCAGCATATCGCTTTCAGAAACCATTTTGGCACCAGCTTCAACCATGGTCACACCGGTGCGTGATCCGGAGAGGACGATGTTGATGTCTGCTTCTTTGCACTGGGCTATGGTGGGGTTTGCGATCAGTTCTCCGTTCACCCGCGCCACACGAACGGCTCCAATGGGGCCAGCAAAAGGAATATCAGAAATCGCAAGTGCTGCGGAAGTTCCCACCATGGCGAGAATATCCGGATCATTTTCTTTGTCCATAGACATAACAGTACAGATTATCTGGGTTTCACAGGTGAATCCAGCAGGGAAAAGGGGGCGGATAGGCCTGTCGATCAGACGGCAGGTGAGGATTTCCTTTTCACTTGGGCGTCCCACTTCGCGTCTGAAATAGTTACCGGGAATACGTCCAGCGGAATATATCTTTTCCTGGTATTCAACGGTAAGGGGCATAAAATCAAGCCCTTCTCTTCCTTTTCTATCTGCAACTACCGTAACGAGAACCATGGTCTCACCCAATTGGGCAATAACGGCTCCGGATGCCTGTTTGGCAATTTTTCCTGATGAGAGTCGGATCGTCTTGCCTCCGACTTCGGCTTCAAAATGTTGTTCCATACGTAACTCCTTCTTCAAATTTTCATGAATTTCATGAGGGCAGAATCGGGGGCTTGCGTAGAAATCCATTCATAGCCATAAACACACACACGACATCAAACATCATCCTGAACGATACATCAATATGGGGTTGGATGATTTGCTTGATATGACATGTTTGTTTATGTGATATGAATAACTTTTACGCAAACCTAAAAACCGAAAACTGCGGCTTTTGTTGTTGTGATGCGAAGCGCCCGAAAGACCTGATTGTTCTTCCGGGCGCGTCATTTTATTAATCTTTTTCTTTCTCTTAAATCATTTTCAAACTCTTTTTTACCGTTTCAAACCAAGCGAATCGAGAATTTCTCTGTATCGTTTGACGTCTTTTCCCTTCAAGTAGTTGAGAAGTCTGCGTCTACGACCAACAAGAATCAACAGACCACGCCGTGAATGATGATCTTTGGGGTGGCTCTTGGAATGTTCAGTCAGGTACGTGATACGATCTGACAGAAGCGCGATCTGGACTTCGGGGGACCCGGTATCCGTATCGTGCTGTTTAAATTTTGAAATGGTAAGTTCTTTTGCTTCTTTTGCGTAAACCACGTTTCATACCTCCGAAAATATTTGGAATAA
>JBAZWJ010000012.1:0-51855 GCA_041660385.1 Desulfobacteraceae bacterium
AAATCGTGACGGAACAGAACAAAGAACGAGCCGCGCTCCACCCTTTACCAGGCCGTCAATGGCATCAAACCATGCCTGGGGAAGGGAACCTGAAAGATCATTGGGTCCGAGACCGGGAACAAGAACAGTGGTGTTTTCAAGACCCTTCATCCGGTGCAGGGGCGTGACACTTCGGCTGACAGCAACGTCTCCGGTGTGGATCAGCGAGTCGTGAAGGGCACGGCATCCCAGAGGATCGGATCGGAAAGATGAATAAGGTGGATAGATATCCCCGGCTTCGAAGCGAATGGAAAAAATCATGAAAATACCCAGGGAGAACAGGGCAAGAAGAACGATGAAAAAGAAGCGTTTTCGGATGTCAGACGGCATGGGCCATGATCCTTTCCTGACATGCACCGAAATCCATGACATCTTCCCGTTCAATGGTTGCGTTGCCGTACCACACATATTCAACCTTAAGCACGCTTTGCCGGAACAGATCAATCAACTCTTTTTTCTCATGGGCTTTCATGGCCAGTTCGTTCTGGTATTCCCTGTTGGATTTGTATGATGCAATAGAGAGAAGACCGGATTCGGCAAGGCAGGACAGTGTTTCAAAATAAAGGGCGCGAAGGGCCAGCCTGTATTCTCCCTGATCCATAAGCTTTTGGGAAAGCTGTCGCCAGGCCGAAGGCGGAAGGTCGTCGGCTTTGGTGGTTTCATCAGAAAGATCCGGCGACGGGGTTGTCGAACTGCCGCTTTCAAGAGCTTCCCGCCTTCCTGTAAGAACGGTCCGAACGATGAACAACACGAACAGGACAATGGCAAACCCGATTAGGCCATATAGAAGGTAGCGTGCCAAAGGCTTACTCTCTTTTTCCTTGATATCTGCCGGAGTTTTCTGTTCAGGCATGATTTTTTTAAGCCATTCGGCAATCACGTCAAACCAGTGGGCCAGGGTGTCGGTGACTTTTTTAACATAGGGTTTCAGCCAGGCGATCACATCGTCCATCAGGCCGTCTTCTTTTTTTATCTTTTCCTTGTCTCTGGGCATTCTCCATGCAAATTCCCGTCTGCTGATCACGTGGTCTATGCTTTTTTCAAGGACTGTCGGAGATACGCCGGATGTGACGGTGGGCGATGTTTTTACCTTTGCAGAATCAGCATCAGAAACAGCAGGACACAGGGCAAAAATAGTCACCGCGAAAATGACCATAAGGCTCAGGGTTGTTGCGTTTTTCCTTAAAGAAATCAGTTCGGCCTTGAGATCATCTCCTGTCTTTTCCGCTTCGCCGTAAAAACAACGCAAGGCGTGAACCGCTTTGAAAAGAGGATCTGTGACCAGCATGGTTAGAACCAGCACAGTCACGATATAGGTGCTGTTCATCGGTGAGAATCCGCCCAGGGTGAATACCGATTCAATGCCGAAAAAGCTCTTAAGCAACTGGGGTACGGTGTAGATCAGGACACTGATGTTTGTAAGAACACCCAGTCTTACGGCGATAAAGATCACATAGATCACGTGGTTCTGGCGCGGAGCATGGGCCGCCACAGTCCAGAGTCTTCCAATGATGGTTCCCAGTGGTTGGCCGTCTTCTGGTATGAGAGCATGGGCATTCTGGTAGAACGCGACCATGTAAACATAGGGGAGTGTGGCGAGAAGAGCCATGGGCATGATGATGAACGCACTTGCATGAATGCCCGCCTGGAACGCGAGGTTACGGGATAGAGAGTTTAATGTAAAAACGCTTTTTCGAGTATGGGCCATGCGGTCGTAAACCCTTAACGCGAACAGAGACTGGAACAGCTTCATCAGGATAAAAAGGGCCGCAAGGCCAAGAGCTGCCGGGACAAGATGCTGCTCGGCAAAGGAGCTTCGCATGTCCGTCACAAAGAAGAGAACCGCCAGATAAAAGGGCAGACTACCCATGTAGTACGGCAACAGGAAGTGAAGGGGATCGCTTCTTAAAAGATCCACCGCGTCTTCGATGAGTTCAAGGGCTGGTTTGTGTGTTACCACAGTCCCCCTTTATGAAACTCCGAAGGAATCATCATCAAAGCTACTCCGGCATAATAAAACACCAGAAAAAGTAAAACAAAACCGAAACACAGGAATACCAGGGATTTTAATCCACGGAATTTTGACCGGCCTTTGTCTCTGCCCGCGTTCTGCTTTTCGACACAGGAAGCGCAAAGAACCCGGTCATCGTGCTCGGTCACGCATTCACGGCAGAAAAAACGACCGCATTCCGGGCAGCGGGCGGCGGCTTCACGTGATCCGTGGTTGAAACAACGCTGTCTGGAAAGAGTGTCCATGAATTCAGTTCCGGCTACCGGTCAGAAGAAAAAGGCCGGGGATACCAATGACTGCCGCAACGAAAATTTTAAGGCAGTCAGCCACCTTGACCACTGAAAAATCAAGGGGTCTCAGGCTGTAATAATGCTGGAACATGTCCATTTGTGACAAAGGAGGTTTTCCTTGGGCTGTTTTGATGAAAAAGAATACCATTATTTCCCCATAGCTTTGAACAAAGGCGATCATTACAAAAATCAACCCGGCCCAGGCAATTTTTTTAAGAGACGGGGCAAATCTGCTTTTTGCATGGACCGTCAGAGCCCCGGCAGAAGAAAGCCCGGCGATAAAAAGAAAGATATAGGTCACAGAAACAAGGAGCATCGTGCGTTGGGGCAGGCTTAAACCCACCATGATTCCGTATAGGACCAGGCTTGAAAACATGGCGAAATGAAACAGTTTTCGGGGTTTGGCGTTGTCAGTCAGCTCTGGAGCTGAACCACCAGATTTGGGGTGTCGGTCGGGTTCAATGGCGCGCTGTGTTTCGACCAGAGTATCCATGGCGTTTGCCACGTCGTCAGGAGCCATTGCCCCCTGAGCTTCAAGAATAATGGGTTTGAGAATGGTCATCAATTTTCGAGCATGACGGATCAGAGAAACGGCAGGCAGCTTTTCATTCTGTACAGCCGTGATGATCCGGCATTCGCAGGAGGGGCCTTTGATGATGAGTGAGAGAAGAAACGCCAAGAATACAAAAGCAATGATTCCCAGAAATGCACTGGCAGGTTCCTGATCATGACTCCAGATTTTCCATGAAAAAAAGGAGGTTAACAGGAATAATCCGAGTATGATGGAAAACGTGACGGCGGCCTTTCTTGTTTTGGTGATCACAATACCCAGAATGTCTTTATAATAGAACCGTTTATAATCCTCGCTCATGCCGTTGGAATACATGAGAAGCAGGTGGTCCTTGCCTTGCCAGAGGGTGTGTTTGCCAAAATTCTTGTGCGTAACGCCCGGCAGTTTTGTGTAGAGTTTTTGTTTTTTTTTCATAATGTCGTCACCTGTCTATGTAGCAAGAGCGTATAATCCGAAGCCCCAGGCCACAATCTGGCATACGGAGAAAAAACCGGCAACGATGAACCGGAAACGGGTTCTGGGAATGATGCTTGTGGGCGCTTTGTAATACCTTATGGCCACATAAAGGGCTAAAGGAGCGGTGATAAGGGTGACCCAGAAGAACAATAAGGGAAGAATTGCAAGATTCAGGGCAATTCCGTCGTAAAGAGTTCTGTGGTTTTCAAGATCCACCCGTTTTTTCTTTTTCTTGCCTGATTCAAGACATGAAAAACAGATATGCTCTCCCGAAAGGTCCACATCACAGAGTGAACAAAGAAAACGGCCGCAGGACCCGCAGGGGGCGACGGCCTTTTTTCCAGGATGATAGAAACATTCGGAGCTACCATCTTCAATAACAGGAGCCCCTGTTTCCGGCCCTTTTTGAACTGCAAGGGCGGCCGGAAACAGATCGGCCCTGACTTTTGCCCCGCAGGTCGGGCACGGTTCAAACGTGTCTGTATTAATGACCAACAAGGGAAGCGGTGTATGGCAGCGAAGACAGTTCATCCTTTTTTAACCACACGGGTGTTGCAGATTCTGTCGTGGAGCGCTCGTTTTTCCGGGTCCCAGGCCGCCATGAGGTAGCCGATACCCAGAATAAGACTGCTAAGTATTTCCGCGCAGCACCTTCCAAAACCTTTCAAGTAAGAGATCGGTTCGTTGTCAGGTGATATCACTTTCAGCCCGCAGACCATTTTACCGGGAGTGGCGCTGAATTTTCCAAGAAAGAACGTGGTATATGCTGCCTGGACGCAGAACTGAAACAAGCCGGAAAACATTGCACCCCTCATGATGGCAATGGGATCGGTCGGCGTGGCAACCATACTGGAGGTTGTTACGAATCCAATGATCATATTGATGATGCCGAGAATGATGCCGTCGATGAACTTGGCGGCAAATCTGATCCAGAATCCGGCATATACCATGTCACCCACGGAAACGCCTTCTCTGATTTTCTGAACAAAAGCCGGTTTGCAGGCGGCGCAGATTCGTCTGTTTTCGAATGTCAGAAGATCGCTTTCGGGAAAAGACCGGCCACACTGAGTGCATGATCCCATGTTTCGAACTGTGGATGTTTCTTCAGCCGGGACTTCAGGCACAGGATCTTTAGGCAGATTCCCGTACGTAGCGTCTCTGACTTCACCGTAACGCTTCCATCCGGGCATTGTTTCGTTCCAGACCAGAGTACTGGCTGTGATTTCTCCCGAACGAATAAGCTGTTCGAATTGTGCATCATCAATGGGGCCTGTCCGTTCTTTTCCTACCGCATAATACCAGTTCATGTGTTGACGTCTCCTCGTCAAATTCGGGGTTGAATGGCTAATCCCTCAAACTCAAAGGTTTGGCAAGAATTTCAGACCATATTACGGCCCGTCTCAGATCGTTTTTCCTTGATTGGCTGTAACCTGTCTTTTCCCGCACCATTCCCGGTACAGCAATTACTGGCTCAGCTTTTTTGATTACAGACACCGGAATCTCTCTTACTAAGGGAGGAACCTTAGCCACGACTTGAACTTCGTAGTCTCTGGCATCTTCATCAACAATCACTTCAAGGCTCTGGGTTTCATTTGCTTCCAGATCACCCCAGTCCAGGCCGTTTGGGGGTTTTGGAAGGGGCGGGGGAACCGGGATATTGCCGGAAGCCTGCTGACTGGCTTTTTCCATTTCTTCTTTGATCTGTCTGGCCATCGCCTGGAGTTTTTCCTGCCATCCTCCGGGAGCCGGTTTTTCTCCCGGCTTTTTCCCGAAAGACAAGGCTTTCCTGATGGAAAAAATGATGTAGATGATGACGCCGATGGTAATCAGAGTTTCCATATGTGGAGTCCTCTTTGATTGGTTTAGTACTATTCCTTGGGCCCTTTAGCGTCACCCGCGCCGATATTTTCCCGCATCTGGGTGTCGGCCATGACGTTTTTCATTTTGTAATAATCCATGATTCCCAGATTTCCTTTGAGGAATGCTTCGGCAATGGCAAGGGGGATTTTGGCTTCCGCTTCCACAACCTTGGCTCTCATGGCTTCCACCTGGGCTTTCATTTCCTGTTCCACGGCAAAAGCCATGGCCCGACGTTCTTCAGCTTTGGCCTGGGCTATTTTCTTGTCCGCTTCAGCTCGGTCCGTTTCAAGGTCGGCTCCGATGTTTTTGCCCACGTCCACGTCAGCGATGTCGATGGAAAGGATTTCGTAGGCAGTTCCTGAATCAAGGCCTTTAGCCAGAACGGTTTTGGATATGTTGTCCGGGTTTTCAAGAACGTCCTTGTGGCTGTTGGCCGAACCAATGGTGGAAACAATGCCTTCACCGACTCGGGCAAGAATGGTATCTGCTCCGGCGCCGCCGACCAATCGGTCAATGTTGGCCCGGACCGTGACTCTGGCCATGGCGGTGAGCTGGATGCCGTCTTTGGCCATGGCGGAAACTTTTGGTGTTTCGATGACTTTGGGATTAACGCTCATCTGAACGGCTTCAAGCACGTTACGTCCGGCCAGATCTATGGCCGCTGCCCGGTTGAATTTCAGGTCGATGTTGGCTTTGTCCGCAGCGATCAAGGCCTGAACAACGCGGGTCACGTTTCCGCCAGCCAGATAGTGAGATTCAAGGCCGTCCGTATCCAGCGTGATTCCTGCTTTTACGGCCATGATCAGGGATTCCACGATGAGTTTCGGGGGCACTTTTCTGAAACGCATGAAAACGATGTTGAAAATTCCCACTCTGGCCCCGGAAACCAGAGCCTGGACCCATAGCTGGATGGATGAAAACACGAATAAAAATAAGATGAACGCAAAAATGGCGATAACTAATATAAAAATTGTTTGAATATCCATATTCTCTCCCTGTGTTTTGGGGTTGAGTGATTCGAAAAGACAGGGATAACCCTTGTCCTGTCAAATTGTTCAACCTCCGTGTGAATGGTGGTATGGTGATTAATAAAAACGCTATTCTTTTTTACTTACGATGATCTGGTTTCCCGTGACAGCAATAACAACAACGTTCGAAGATCTTTCAAGATACTCGCCGCGACTGACCACGTCAAGCCTTTTCCCCTCAATGACAGCAACACCGGAAGGTCTGAGATCCGTGGCTGCAATGCCTTCCAAACCCATATACATTTCCAGCTCCGGTGACTGACTCTGAACCCCGTCTTCTTTTGAAAGACTTCGCTTTAATGCGGCAGAGGATTTTGCAAGAAGTTTGAATCCAAGAAAAATACTCATGGGGATGACAATAAGATCTGCCACGACGAATATATATCCTGTAACTAATGATGCTTTTGAGAAAACAAGGAAAAGAGAGCCTCCGATCAGCCCCATGGATAAAATTGCGAGGATACCCCCGGTGGGGACAATGACCTCCACAATAATAACAAGGATACCCACGAGCTGAAGTATGATCGGGAATGCAAGGTTATTCATGACTGAGCCTTTCGTGACACGATGATGCGGTTTCCGCTGATCCGGGTTATCACCACAGGAGTGCCGCTTTCAATGAACTCCCCTTCGGTGATGGCGTCCAGAACGTCATGGCCGATTTTAATTTTTCCTGAAGGCCTTAAATACGAAAGGGCCACGGCTTCATCTCCCTCATGGGCACGCATGATTTCCGACGAGTCGGCATGGGCTTGTTCCAGGCTGGCGTTCAGGTAAGGGCCGTGTCCCCCGATGGATAATCTGGGAAAAACATAGCGGAATGTTAAAAGCCCGCCAACGACGGCAAACATATAGGAACCCACAACCAGTATAATATTTTTTGTAAAGATCCCGCCCTGCCAGGGCATGGACGGTTTGGGCAACACAAAATCCTGAAGCGACAGAACAAGACCGATGGCAATGAAGATGAAACCCGATACCCCGGCGATGCCGAAGCCCGGAATGACAAAGACTTCGAATCCCAGAAGAACAAGGCCCAGAACGATGATCAGGAGTTCGGTGTAATCGGCCAAGCCGACGAGGTACTGTGCTCCGAAGGCAAGGGAAAGGCAGATCAGACCAACAATACCGGGCGCCCCGAAACCCGGAGCTTTCATTTCAAGATAAACGGCGTAGAAACCGATCATCATCAGAAAGGGCGTAAAGAGAATAACCACCGAAAGAAAATGTTCAGTCCAGTTCTTCTTCATGGTGACGATAGACGTTTCAGACGCTTTCACCGTTTTCAGTGCTTCGGCAAGATCCGCCACGCTGGCCCGTGAAAATCCCAATTCCTTGGCTTCCTTGTCATCCATGGTGAGAAGCTCGCCTTTTTTCACCACAGTTTTTCGGTTGGTGATTTTTGCTTTTTCCTTGGCGGTCATATCGTTGATTTCAGTGGATTCCAGATAGCGTGTTTTTCCATTCATGGTCACACGGATGATTTCAAGATGCTCACTGACCATGGATTCGGCCAGGTTTTCATCGTAACCGTTCTTTTTTGCAAGGGCTCTGAAACGGGCTCTTAAAGGGGATTGAAATTTTTCTCCGAGCATCTGAGGTCCTTCGGGGCCGATGCTGATGGGTGCGCAGTCCCCGATGGTGGTTCCCTGTTTCATAATCAATCGGTTGCAGGAAAGGGCAATGAGTGAACCGGCTGAAATGGCTTTTGTTTTCACATAAGCGAGCGTTGCTGCCCCGGTGATACCCGGGATGGTGTCCACGATTTCAAAGGCCGAATCCACGCGGCCGCCAAAAGTGTCCAGCTCGAACACGATCAGAGTAGTCTCATTTTTAGGGATATCGTTTACGGCTCGTTTAATGAACGCTGACATCTCCGGGCTCACTTCCCCTGAAACCGGAATCACGTAAACGGACTTTTCCGGTTTTTTCTTTTCGGCATTGGCAGGAAAAGACGAAAACATTGTAACGAGAATGGTGAGCAAAGACCAGACGGCCATGCCGGTCAGATATGAACCTTCAGCATATATTGAGTGTTTGACCATTTTGATCATCAGGATTCCCTTAACGTTTTCTAAAAAAAACAGATGAAAAACCGAAGAAAAGATAATGGTGATTTTATAACTGAAAAACAGAAAGTGATCAAGCGGTGATAGTTTAATGACAAACTTAAGCATAACCACGATAATAAATATCAAGAATAAAGCTTTTCTGGTCGATATCTTTTAAGCTAATTGTGTAACGTGATAGCCGTTTTTAACAATCAGCACTGTAATTCTCTATGAAAACTCAAATTCCATCAGTATGACCAGATTCACCTTCCGGTCGTGTCATTAAATTTTCAAAAACGAGGATATTAATGAAACCACTTCATGAAAATAAAGCCTTTTGCCTGATTATAGGGATGATCGCGCTGTTTTTCTCTTTGTCAGGATGTACAGACAGCGACAAGGACAATCAACCCCAGCTCACCGGCTATGCCATTGATTCCGATGTTCAGACAACGACTGAAAGGACATTGGCTTTCCCTGCAATAAACGGTCTTGAAAAAAGTGAGCTTTCAAAGGTTTCGGAATACAGCCAATACGGATACGGAGAGTGGACGTTTGGCCCTGGTCTTGATTACGACCCGCGAACCGATATCATGCCGGACGATTTCGACTACGAGTCCGTTACAAACAGATCAAAACTGTTGAATTTCTTTGCCATGACCGATATCCATATCACCGACAAAGAATCCCCGGCTCAGTATATCTATCTTCAGCAACTGCATTATCCGGTACTTCTGCCTCATCCTTATGATGCATTGGGTCACACACCATGGTCATGGCAGACATCGGTCTATTCGCCGGTGATGCTGTACACAACCCAGGTTCTTGACGCTGCCGTCCAGACAGTAAACGCCCTTCACCAAGAGGATCCCTTCGACTTCGGCATCTCTCTGGGTGATGCAACGAACAGCACCCAGTACAACGAACTGAGATGGTATATCGATGTTCTTGACGGCAAGGACATCACCCCCAGTTCCGGTGATCATGCCGGAGCTGATACCATTGATTATCAGAAACCCTTCAAAGCAGCCGGGCTTGATAAAACCATCCCCTGGTATCAGACTCTGGGTAACCACGATCATTTCTTCATCGGCTCATTCCCTGTGGACGCCTTTTTAAGGCAGGCCTATATCAGCGATACGGTTTTTTCTACGGGAGACATCCTCTATAACGCTGAAAACATACACAACCTGTCCTACTATATGGGTGTCATCGACGGCTCCACGCCTTATGGTGACATTATAGACGCCGGGCATGTGGTTTCGTTCAACAACCCACCTAAAGTTGTTGCCGACCCGGACCGCCGCTCACTGTTAAGAACCGAGTGGATCAGCGAGTTTTTTAAGACCTCATCAAATCCGTCAGGCCACGGCTTCAATCTGGTGGACCCGTCAATGGATGACGGCTTTGCCTGTTACAGCTTCGTTCCCAAGTCGGCCATACCGATCAAAGTTATCGTTCTCGACAATACCCAGTCGGAAACCGATGGGAACACCGGCATCCATGGTCATGGTTTTCTTGACGAGACACGCTATACCTGGCTTAAAAATGAACTTGCAGCCGGTGATGCTGCCGGTCAACTGATGATCATCGCAGCCCATATCCCCATCGGTGTCCAGCCCAATGGTTCCAATCTGGAATGGTGGGCCAATCCTCTGAACGCTGTGACCCAGTATGATCTGATAGTGGAACTTCAAAGCCATCCCAACTTACTGATGTGGATCGCCGGACATCGCCATTTCAATACGGTTAAAGCCTTTGTATCCAGAGATCCAGACCATCCTGAAAACGGATTCTGGCAGGTTGAAACATCCTCGTTAAGGGACTGGCCCCAGCAGTTCCGCATGTTTGAGATCCATCTGAACAGCGACTACACCGTTTCAATCGTGACTACCAACGTGGATCCCGCCGTCAAAGAAGGAACGCCTGCTGCCACATCACGAAAACTTGGTATTGCCGTGCAGCAGATCATCAAAAACAATTATTCTCCGAATTTTCCTGCATCGGACCCCACCAGCGTGGGTTATCCAACAGAACCTGATCCAACCATCGTTCCAATGGGACCGTCACGGTCTTACAACGCAACGCTTTATAAAAAATTGAGCCCGGCCATGGTGGCAAAAATGCAGACACTGTTTCCATCACTCTAACGCCGCAGATGGGACATCACATTGAATAGAAACAAAATAAAGGGGAAAACCTATGAGCGTTTATGTGGCCACACATCCGCTGATCCGTCACAAGCTGGGGCTGATGCGGGAAAAAAGTATATCCACCAAGGACTTCAGGGATCTGGCTGCGGAAGTAGCCCGGTTGCTGACCTATGAAGCCACCAAGGATATTGAAACGGAAAAACGGACGGTGGAAGGCTGGGCCGGACCCGTTGAAGTTGAACGGATCAAAGGCAAGAAAATCACCATTGTCCCCATTCTCCGGGCCGGACTGGGCATGATGAACGGGGTGATTGATCTGATTCCTTCGGCCAAAGTCAGTGTGATCGGCCTTTACAGGAATGAGGAAACTCTGGAGCCTGTGGCATATTACGAAAAAATGACCAGCGACATGGACCAGCGGATAGCCCTGATTCTGGACCCCATGCTGGCCACCGGCGGAACCCTCATTGCCACGGTGGATATGATCAAGAATGCGGGCTGCACCCAGATCCGTGGCCTGTTCCTTGTGGCAGCTCCCGAAGGAATCAAACGCCTGGAAGCGGCTCATCCCGACGTGGATATTTACGTGGCCGCCGTGGATGAACGCTTGAACGATTCGGGTTACATTCTTCCGGGTCTGGGTGATGCTGGGGATAAGATTTTTGGAACAAAATAATACAAGGAGATAGATTCCGTTATGGCTGACAGCCCAATCCATTCAACCGAATACAACTTCCGCATGAACGATGCCCTTCTGGGTGGTCAGATGTTGTTCGTGGCCTTTGGGGCACTGGTTCTTGTGCCCATTCTCACGGGCCTTGATCCCAATGTGGCCCTTTTTACCGCCGGTCTGGGCACCCTGATTTTTCAGGTGATCACCAAGGGAAAGGTACCGGTTTTTCTGGCTTCATCTTTTGCCTTTATCGCACCGATCCAGTATGGCGTGGCGACCTGGGGAATCCCCGGAACCCTCTGTGGGCTGGCTGCTGCCGGGCTTCTTTATGTGGTGCTCAGTGTTTTCATCAAATGGCAGGGGTCCGGCGTTCTTCACCGGCTGCTTCCGCCGGTGGTCACTGGCCCTGTGATCATGGTCATTGGTCTTGTGCTGGCTCCTGTGGCCGTGGGCATGGCCACCGGAACCATCGGAGACGGACGGATTGTGGGACGGACAGCCATGATCCTTTCCATGGTCTCTCTCGCCACCACCGTGGCAGTGGCGGTTTTCGGCAAAGGCATGATCCGGCTGCTGCCCATTCTGATCGGAATCGCAGCAGGTTATATTCTCGCCATGGTCATGGGGCTGGTGGATTTTTCCCCTGTCAGCCGCGCGGCCTGGTTCAGTCTGCCCCATTTCACCCTGCCATCATGGAATCTGGACGCCATTGTCTATATCTTTCCCGTGGCCATTGCTCCGGCCATTGAGCATTTCGGAGATGTGCTGGCCATCGGTTCTGTGACCGGCAAAGATTATGTGGATGATCCGGGGATTCACAGAACCCTTATGGGAGACGGCATCGCCACCTCCGTGGCGTCCTGTCTTGGCGGACCGCCCAACACCACTTATTCCGAAGTGACCGGAGCCGTGACCCTGACCGGGGCTTATAATCCGGCCATCATGACCTGGGCCGCCATCTGCGCCATTGTTCTGGCCTTTGTGGGGAAAATCGGAGCCTTGCTCCAGACCATTCCCTCTCCGGTCATGGGCGGAATCATGATCCTTCTTTTCGGGATGATCACGGTGGTGGGCTTGAACACCCTGGCCCGTTCCAAAACCGATCTCACCGAAGCCCGGAATCTGGTCATCGTTTCCCTTGTTCTGGTCTGTGGTATCGGCGGCATGAAGTTTTCCGCCGGAAGTTTTTCCATCGAGAAAATCGGTCTGGCCGGTCTGATGGGGCTTATCCTTAATATAGTCCTTCCCAAAACACGGAAGGATCTTTGAATCGAATCCCAACGGGATTCCGTATCATAGCCCAGGGTTGCGGCAACGCCGCTACCCTGGGTTCACGTGCGAATCCCCCCAACCCCAACGGGGTTGCGTCCAGATATGGGCGATTCATGGGAATGTTACGCAACCCCGTTGGGGTTGAAAATCATAATCGAAAATGTCCCAGGGTAGCGGCTTTCGCCGCAACCCTGGGCTTTATGCCGCAGCCCCGTTGGGGCAAAAAACTGATTTTGCCTTATGAAGTCAAAATTAACAGCCCTTTATCTGTAACTTTACGCTTAAACCGGAGGTAGCCATGCTGTTTTTTTCTGCCTGTGTCGCCCTGTTGATACTGGGATACTTTACCTATGGCACATTTGTGGAGAAGGTATTCGGCATTGATGAAAACAGACTTACGCCCTGCCATACCCTGGAAGATGGCGTGGATTACATATCGCTTCCCACATGGAAGGTTTTTTTAATTCAGCTTCTTGATATTGCGGGTTTAGGCCCGGTATTCGGCCCGATTCTCGGCGCTCTTTACGGCCCGGTGGCCTTGTTGTGGATTGTGATCGGAACCCTCTTTGCGGGAGGTGTTCATGATTATTTCAGCGGAATGCTTTCGGTCAGGGATGGCGGCAAAAGCATTCCCGAAGTCGTCGGTTCTTTTATGGGGATGCCGGCACGTCAGGTCATGAGGATTTTTTCAGTGATCCTTCTGTTGCTTGTGGGCGTTGTGTTTATTTCAGGGCCAGCACAACTTCTGAACAACCTCACCGGATTTGATGTCCGGATATTTGTGGCCGCTATTTTTCTTTATTATTTTCTTGCCACATTCCTCCCCATTGATCAGATTATCGGAAGACTCTATCCTGCCTTTGGTGCGCTTTTGATTTTCATGAGTGTGGGCGTGATCGGAGGTCTAGTATACCATGATTATGCCCTGCTTCCCAACCTTGATTTTTTCACAAACGCAAGTCCTGATCATAAACCGATCTGGCCGCTTCTTTTTATCACGCTTTCCTGTGGGGCCATCAGCGGCTTTCATTCAACCCAGTCCCCTCTTATGGCCAGATGCCTCAGAAATGAAAATAAGGGGCGGCTTGTTTTTTATGGCGCCATGATCGCCGAAGGCATTATCGCGCTGATCTGGGCCACAGCGGGTTTGTCTTTTTATAAAAGCCCGGAGGCTCTCAATGCCGTTATTTTATCCGGATCTCCATCAACCGTTGTCAATCAGGTTTGCACAACGCTGTTAGGCCCTCTGGGCGGGTTTCTGGCCATTATAGGAGTTGTTGTTCTTCCCATAACAAGCGGTGACACGGCTTTCAGAAGCACACGGCTTATCATTGCAGAGACATTCAACGTGGATCAGGTCAAAGCAGGCAAACGTCTTCTGATTTCAATTCCTCTTTTTATTGTCGCGTTCATACTGACCCAGGTTGATTTTGAAATTATCTGGAGGTATTTCGGATGGTCCAACCAGATGCTTTCCATGCTTGTCTTATGGGCTGCGGCCATATTCCTTGCAAAGAATAAAAAATTCCACTTTATATGCTCCATACCTGCAACATTCATGACCGCCGTTGATGCCTCTTTCATTCTTCAGGCGAAAATCGGTTTCAGCCTGCCCGCCGGTTTTTCCAACATCACCGGTACGGCTATCGGGGGCATTGTGTTTATTGTTTTTCTTTTATATGCATCGTCAGAGGGTATCAAAAAAGCTGTTGAATAATATATTGTGGGGAAAGTGTTTGATGAATAAATCACCGTTCGATATTCAGTGTGGATGAGCTCGCAAAAAGTCTTGAGATGGCTATGGAAAAATGCCCATAGGCCAAACAAATGGAGACGATCATGGGTTTAGAAAACAAAGCCGGTTTTTTGATTGAAAAAATAGGGCGACTTTTAGGTACGGAACAATCCTTTTCTCGCCGACAGTTTCTCAAAGTCAGCGGGATGGCGATTGTCGGGGTCGCAGCATTGAGTTCTCTGGGTATTTCAGATGAAATGGCTGAAGCCATCATCATTATGGAACAAGCGGAAGGGCTTATTATTGCAGACCCTTCAAGGTGTGTGGGCTGCCGGAGGTGTGAACTGGCCTGTGCCGAATTTAATGACGGCAAGGCATCCCCGACGATTTCCCGGATCAAAGTCAGTCGGAACCTCCAGTTCGGCCCCATGGGGCTTTATACCGGAAAATACGATCAGGGGAACTATGGAAACGGGCTTATCATACAGGATACCTGCAAGCAATGCCCCCATCCGGTGCCTTGCGCAAATGCCTGCCCCAATGACGCCATTGTCGTAAAACCGCCGCTTAATACCCGTGTGGTGGACTCGGATAAATGCGTCGGATGCAAGATGTGTCAAAGAGCCTGCCCCTGGGAGATGATGTCATTTGATGAGGATACCAATAAAGCCACCAAATGTTTTCTATGCGACGGAAAACCTAAATGTGTGGAAGCATGCCCGGCAGAAGCCTTACACTATGTAAAATGGATTGATCTTTCGAAGTCCGTTCCACCCAGAATCACTCCGACCTCCGTGATCGCTCAGGAGAAAGTACAGGCGTGCATGAGCTGTCATAAATCGTAACTATGAATCGTGGTAAAGAGGAAAAAACATCATGGCTAAATACGGCGGTTGGGCGGGGAAAGTTCTGCGGGTCGATCTATCAACCGGAAAAATTTCAACAGAAGATACGATTGAAAAATATAAGGACGTTATCGGCGGAACAGGTATTGGCTATCAAGTCCTTTGGGATGAGGTTCCGGCAGGGACAAAAGCGTTCGATCCTGCAAATAAAATCATTTTCGGGACCGGGCCTCTTGCGGGAACCGGCGCGCCATGTAACGGAAGAACGGCGATAACAACACTCTGGCCATCGTGCTGGCCAAAACCTCTCGTGGGAAGTGGGCACATGGGGGGGCATTTTGCGGCTCAGCTCAAGTATGCCGGTTATGACGCCATTATCGTTGAAGGAAAATCAGATCATCCGGTGTGGCTATCCATAAAGGATGCCAAGGTCGAAATTCATGATGCGCGTCACCTCTGGGGATCAGGCATCAGGAGAACCACCCATGAAATCAACCTGCTGATGGGGCCTGAAGCCTCCGTCGCCGCTATTGGTCAGGCCGGAGAAAATCTGGTGCCCATGTCGATCATCATCAATTCGATATCCCACGCAGCGGGCGGCGGTTCCATCATGGGGTCGAAAAATTTAAAGGCCATCGGTGTTCACGGAACCGGAAGTGTCACCATTGCCGGAAAAAAAGAGGATTGGGAAAAAGCGATAAAATTTCACCTTACGCTTCTGGGCGCGAATAACCAGCATGTGGTTCCCAGCTCTCCCCAGCCTTGGGCAGAACACTACAATCCGGGAAGTCGCTGGATGGCGTCCAAAGGACTTAAATGGGAAGCTGCGAAACCGCCCATTGAAACCGGCGCGTGTGATCCGCATAATCTCAACAGAATCGCTTATCGAACCAACAATGCCGCTTTTTTTCTTGGAAACGACGCCTGGAAATACACGGTAAGGGGTAACGGGTGCACCGCATGCCCCATTCGATGCCACACCCTGCTTAAAGTCCCCAGTGTTTCTTCAAAATATGGCATTCCCGAGGTCGGGCAGAATACCTGCGTGGGCCTTATTTTTGGGAAAACATTTTTTAAAACTTTTCCCGATGGTCCAAAAGGTCAGACGTCCATCGAAGCCTGCATGGTCGGTATGCATCTGGCCGACGATCTGGGCATATGGAATAATTACGGTCTGCTTCAACGGGATTTTCAAAAGCTTTATTACGACGGCACATTCAAATCAAAAATCGGCGAAGCGGAATACAACAGTTATTCGTGGGATAAATTTGAAAAAGGTGATCCCGCTTTTCTCTTTGAACTTCTTCCGAGAATCGCGGAAAAAGACGGGGAACTGGCCACAACCCTGGGGATGGGAACGGGTTACATGATCGACCGGTGGGGACTTTCGGAAGACAACTGGAAAAAAGATCCTGACCTTCAATACTGGAAGATGGGGCACCCCAGACATCATTCAAGTGAAGAATCGGGCCAGGTCGGCGTGATCATCAACACGCAGTACAATCGGGATGCTCAATGTCACTCCCACACGAACCTTATTCGAAATGGCCTGCCCATCGACATTCAAAAGCGGCTGGCGGCTGAACTCTGGGGTTCACCGGATGCCCTGGATGCCCTTGGCGCATACACACCCATGAATAAGTATAAGGCAAAGATGGCGAAATGGTCTCTGCTTCGAAAGGAATTGCATGATGCCGTGGCTCTGTGCAACTGGATGGGGCCCTGGATTGCATCGCCTTTAAAAGAGCGTGGCTATCGCGGCGACGACGCTATCGAGTCTTTGCTTTATACGCTGGCAACAGGAGACAAGAAATCCCGGCAGGAACTTGATCACGTTGCCGAACGGATATTTTTGCTCCATCGCGCCCTGACGATCAGAGATATGGGAACAAAAGACATGCGGACCCAACATGATACGGTCCCGGACTGGATTTTTGATGATGCCAGTGGCAAACCGCCATTCAGCGTGGGAACCACCCGCATGGATAAAGAAGATATTAAAATCGCCATGGATATGTTTTATGAAGAAATGGGCTGGGACAAAAAAACCGGCGCGCCGACATTGGAAACCTATCGAAAATTCAACCTTGGAAAAGTCGCGGATGAACTCAAGCAGAAAGGTCTTTTGCCATGATAACGGAGTGCCGCAACGTCATTCTTGATTCAATCCGTGAGAGCAGTCACGCAGGATTGCTTCTTTCGGAACAGGACATTTTGGCCAGCGTCATGATGCCACAGGCCGAATCCGATGGCCAGATCCGTGAATCCGAGGCAAAGGACATACTCCATGAGATCATCCGTTCACATGAAGACATCCAGGTCATTTCCGATCGTATGGAGTGCGGATATTACTACTCGACCCTTGCCATGACCCACGCCTATGCACGTCTTCTGATCCTGAAGAAAGAAAACGTTCTGGATTTGATGGTATCCATAACGCGCGAACATGCCGCGACATACGCCCGTCCTGTCCCCATAACCGTCTTTCAACAGGCTCCTTTTGAATTGAGCGAGGACGAAATATCGTTCTGCACAGATCAAATGACTGAACTGCAAGGCTATGAAGATATGGACCAGATAACGACGTCAATAGGGACTCGATTTTTGTATTCCAGGCAATACCTTGATGTTGGCCATGCGATGATGCTGGCGGAATGGGAAGATGTGGGGCAAAGCGCGAATCCCTGAATCAGTATAAACACTGTGTCAATCACCTATCTTTTTCGGCCATGAGCAGTCGGTTTTTAGGTGTCACTTCTTTGGGGATCTCCTTTGTCAAAACCCGATAACCCATGTTCCGGAGCCTCACGACCCGCATCACATCCACAGCCAGTGGGCCATCCAACCAACCGGAAAGTCCGCCGGTATCCGATCGTTTCACATCATGGCAACAGGGAAGAACGGCAAGCCGCGCACCGGCGGCGACCGCCCTGTCTATGACAAGATCGGTCAGTTCACCACAGGCATGAACGGACAGGACAAGGTCCTCCGGCAATATCTCAATGGTTTGTAAGGGTTTATTCACAAAATGGATTCTGTTTTTTAACCGGGGCCAGCGTTCTGTTAAAATGGCTGAGAGCCTGTAGGCATTGTCTGAAATCGCAGGGTCCACGGCGATGGCCTCTTGCGAACTGTTGTCAAGCAACAGCATGATATGGGCGGCAAGTCCATGACCGCAGGCAAGTTCCACGATTCTACCGCCTCGAAAAACCCTGCGGACCTTCCGGGCTGTTTCCCAGGCCTCAAACAGCTCCTTTCTCGGCAGAAAACCGGCCTCACAAACAGCCCTGCCAATACTGTCAAACAGGGAATCCGTTTGAAATAAAACCCGCTCTTTTTCCGTCAGCCTGTTTTTACTTGATCTGTTCGTTATGCCCAACATCTTTCCTCTTTCCAGGGCCCACCCCATGGGCATCATCCATTGTTATACAATGGTCAATATGGGCAATAAGCCGGTCATATCGAACACTTCCCTGACCGAATTCGTGATGTTTCTTATTTCCAGTTTCGTGTTATTGGCATTCGCATGTTTCTGGGTGGTTAGAATGACTCGCAGACCTGCGCTGCTGATATAATCCAGGGTTTCAAAATCAAACACGAAATTGAAATTTCCTGTCTTGTTGATGCTGTCAATTTCATTGGAAAGCTGTACACAGGTTATGGAATCCAGTCTGCCGGAGATGACAAGCGTTATGGAATCTCCGGTTTGCGTTTTTGATATGTTCATATTATTTCCTCAATGCCATTGTTAATGTGTTTTTGCCATCTTTCCATTGATATTCAAGATTTTCAGTAAGATTCCTGACGATCGTCATGCCCATGTCATCGGCCATGGCCGGATCATCCAGCAGATTCATTTTATCACCGGAGGCTTCAATCATTAATTCAAGGGTTTCCTTCTTTTCAGAATAGGCCAGTGTCACTGTGATAGCCACTTGTTTGAGTTTTGGGATATAAAGCGCCAGAAGTTCTTCGAGAACCAGTAACGTATTGTTTCTCATCTTTTTTGGCAGGATGTGTTTCTCACAAAAAGCCTCTATCTCGGCATTCATGGCGTATAAATCATAATTCGGACTATCGATGGGGTAAACAAAGCTACGGACTCTGTTGATAAATGCCTTTGTTTTTTCCTTCTGAGGATGATCAAAAATGATTTGGGGAGCGCCATCCTCATAGATTATCCCTTCATCCATATAAAGAACCCGGTTGGAAACATTGCGGGCAAACTCCATTTCGTGGGTCACGATGGCCATGGTCATGCCTTCTTTGGCAAGGCGGCGTATGACGGCAAGAACCTCACTGACCATTGTGGGATCGAGAGCGGACGTGGGCTCGTCAAAAAGGATGATTTCAGGTTCCATGGACAGACAACGGGCAATCGCCACCCGTTGTTTCTGGCCCCCGGATAATTCATCGGCAAAGCTGTCGGCTTTTTCCGCGAGTCCAACCAGTTTAAGCAACTCAACCGCTTTCTTCTCAGCGGCATCCTTGGATTTGCCCAGAAGTTTCACAGGACCTATGGTCAGGTTCTCAAGAACGGTGAGATGGGCGAAGAGATTAAATGACTGGAAGACCATCCCCATTTTCTGGCGCATTTTGGGGACATCCGTCTTTTTCTTTAAAATATCCACTTCATCAATAAAAATAGTGCCGCTTGTTGGAGTCTCAAGCAGATTCAGGCAGCGGAGAAACGTGCTTTTACCAGTGCCGGAAGGTCCGATAATCGAGATCACCTCGCCTTTTTTTATCTCCGTGGTTATGTCTCTTAATATGCTGATGTCATTAAATTTTTTAGTGAGTTTTTCTACTCTAATCATTTTAGCGCCCCTTCCTCGTTCTTAATTTAGGATCCGTCATCCGTTCCACATATCCAAGGGCTAACATCAGTACCCATGAAATGAGATAATACAGCACCGCCACCATGATTAACGGAAAGAAGGCGTCGAAGGTCCGGCTTCTGATGATATCGCTGGCTTTGGTTAAATCCTGCACAGCAATATACCCCACGATAGATGTCATTTTAATGAGCGATATGAATTCGCCTTTGTATATGGGCAAAATCCGTCGTGTCGCCTGAGGCATCACGATATAGATGAATGTCTTGATTTTTGAAAAACCGATGGCTATGCCCGCTTCTGTCTGCCCGCTATCAACCCCTTCAATTCCGGCTCTGAACATTTCGGAGACATAGGCCGCAAAATTTAAACCGAACGCGATGACAGCCACAAACACAGGATCAATATTCACCGAAGCGAATACCACGTAAAATGTTATCATTAAAAGCACCAGAACAGGTGTGCCCCGCAAAACGGATATGTAGATGGCAGCAATCGAGTTAACAAGTTTATTGCGGGACATTCTCATAAAGCAGACAAGTGCCCCCAGGAACGTGCCCAGAATGGTGGCAAATATGGAAATAATAACGGTGGTTGTTAAACCGTTAACGATAAGCAGATATCTTTTTTCTTTGATGAGATTGTTATTAAAACCATCGATAACGCTTTGAAAGAATGAAATCTTCAGGCTCTCATCAACAGGTTCTTGAGAAATGGCGGCGATGTTTTTTTTCAATGCAATCGCAGCGGTATTGAAGTCTGCATAGCTATCTGAAAAATCAATTTGTTTCTGCCGCTCTTCTGTTATGGCTATGCCATCTGTTATCATATCGACTTTGCCGGAGATTAAAGCGGTAACAAGAGCAGGAAACTCCATGGTTACGATTTCAAGATCAAATCCTTCATTTTGAGCAAGATTCTGAACAATCTCAATATCAATACCAACATACTCGCCATTCATATAAGCGACATAAGGCAGATCCTCAACGGCAACGCCCACAACAAGTTTCTTCTCAGCGCTCACCCGCTTGAATTTTGGCATCTGGGCTTTTTCAGGATCACCTTTATACCATCTGTTGTAGATGACATCGAACGAGCCGTCCGATTTGGCTGTTTTCAAATAATTGTTGAATCGATTGAGCAGGTCTTTATCTTTTTTATTAAAACCCATGCCCAGTGGCAGGGTGAGCACATCGTTATCAAGAATCCCCAGTTCACTGTTAGTTTTAATCAAAACAGACGCTGCAAGGGCATCAAGCAGGGCAGCCGATATTTTTTTTGTTTTCAGGGCCATAACCATATCGGCAGAGCTGTTGTATCTTTTTATGCCGGCCTTTGGGTATTTCTTGGCCACAAACGAATCGTGAACCGTCCCTTCATAGACACCCACATCTTTTTCTGCCAGATCATCCATCGTTCTCAGCATATCAGTATCCGGTTTCGCTTCATCAACAGGCACATTCCCGGAAGCCATTTCGGCCCCCGACGGTTTTTTTACGATGACAACCTGAGACTCCTGATAATAGGATGCTGTAAAATCTACCGATTTACTTCGCTCTTCCGTAGCGGTCATACCGGATATAATGATATCCACTTTTCCGGAGAGCAGTGCAGGAATAAGCGCTGAAAATGTCATATCCTTAAATACAATGGGCCTGCCCAGCTTCATTGAAATGATGCGGGCAAGCTCTCCATCAAGGCCGCTGACTTCATTTTTCCCATTGATAAAGCAGAAAGGCTCACTCGTAGCAGATGTCCCGATGGTAAGAACGCTACCCTCTTTTGGCAGAACAAATTCTTTTTCCTCATAGGGTGATGTATCTGTTTTGAACCACCGCTTCTTCAAATCATCCAGCGTGCCGTCATTTTTTAAATCTTTGATGAGATTATTGAGCGATGCAAGCAGGTCTTTCTCGTTTTTCCTTACGGCGATGGCTATGTTTTCTTTATCCAGCGACTCAGGGATCAGACACAAATTCTGATTGTGTTTACAAATATTCAGCGCCGTAGGATCACTGATGATCACCGCATCAAGCTGGTTTGCATTCATGGCTGCAACGGCATCCATGATAACATCAAAGCTTTTTGTTGAAGCCGTAGGAAATCGTGCCAGAGAAAGACGCTCTCCTGTGGACCCTGTCATGGCGCCGATTTTAGCATGTTTCAGGTCATCCAGCGATGTGATCGCTTTTGTTCCTGATTTCGCACTCTCATCAGGAGTATTCACGGAAGCCTTATCGGCCCCTTTCGGCTTTCTTACAATCATAACCTGAGAATTCTTATAATAGGGTGTTGTAAAATCAACTGATTTTCTTCGTTCGTCCGTCGCAGTCATACCGGTTATAATGGCATCCACTTTCCCGGACATCAGTGCAGGAATGAGGGCTGAAAATGTCATATCCTTAAATACAATGGGCCTGCCCAGCTTAATTGAAATGATGCGTGCAAGTTCCCCATCAAAGCCACTGACTTCATTTTTCCCATTAATAAAACAGATCGGCTCTCTTGTTGCGGCAGTCCCGACGGTAAGAACGTTACCCTCTTTGGGCAAATCAAATTCTTTTTCCTCATAGGGTGACATATCTGTTTTGAGCCACCTTTTTTTCAAATCATCAAGAGTCCCGTCATTTGCCAGCTCATTGATGATCTGATTAAGTGATGCAAGTAATTCTTTCTCGTTTTTTTTCACGGCGATCGCTGTGTCCTCATAATCCACCGGTTCGTGAATCAGACACAAATTCTGATTGTGTTTGCATATATTAAGCGCCGTAGGATAACTGGTGATCACCGCATCAATCTGGTTTGATTTTATGGCGGCAATGGCATCCATGATGTCATCAAAACTTTTTGTTGTTGCCGCAGGGAATCGTTTCAGTGAAAGCGCTTCTCCTGTGGAACCTGTCATGGCACCAATTTTAACATTTTTCAGGTCATCCAGTGATGTGATCTCTTTTTTCTGTTCGCCACATCCGCCAGAAATTAAAAGGAGGATGCACCACAACGCCATGAACCCAAGTCGGTTTAACGTGATTCTTTTTTTCATAGTCTATCCTGTTAGTGTTTTTATAAAACAGCTTCCGCCTTATGGATGGGTATATCTATTTTTCAACGGGTATATCCGGTCATTCACTCTGACGTGATGGGTTTGTGGTGAATCTTTTGATTATGGTCATCGGATGAAATATTTGAATATTACAGCAAATTATCTCATTGACAGGGTCATTCTATAGGCAATGGAAGAATAATTTCTTTTGTAATCATCGGTCCGAACATGAAGGATCTTGAGGCATTTTAAAAAAATTGACCGAAACTCTTCTTCCAATCACTAAACGTGGCCTCTGGGGTCTCTCGCAGGGGCACGGTGCCCCTACAACGTGCGGTGTCCCTGCACCCGCACCGAACGAACTGAAAATTGTGCAGAGGCACGTTATAAATACCCATGTTGAGAAACAGCCTGGCCGATTGGACACCCTTCTTCTTGGAAAAGATATAAAGATTTTTTCATGTCTGCCGATGTAATTACAACTGTATAATGCAATGACACACCGAATAGTTTCCAGATTATTACTGGAGATCTGATTTCTGAAAAGATCTTTCTGTCGGCTCATTTGTGTATACTGCTGCTGGCCCTGCAATCGTTAGACATCATAAAAGAATCAATGACAGGTGTTTTTCATTTTTTCAGTGAAAAAGGAGTTTAGATGAAACGTATGTTTGTACGAATTTCCATCTTGATTGCGTTTATAACATTCATAATATCAGATTCTTATGCTGGTGAATCCAAAAACGTCACGCGATATGGCATCGTGGACAATCACATCCACTATCTGGATTTTACCCAGAAAACCGACGGCTTCACGAGCCTGATCCAGGCGATGGATAAGGCGGGTGTGGAAAAAGCGGTGGTGTTTGGCATGCCTATGGTCAAGATGTGGACGGAGTCAGACCCTGTGCGCCCGGCCTACTATATGGACACAGACTCACCCGTCTACTATTACTCCGGCACCGATTTCATTCTCGCCCATGATCTTGCCAAACAACCGCCTGCTGTGCAGAATAGATTTTTTCCCTTCATTTCAGGGATCAACCCGCTGGATATGAATGCTGCCGAGCAGATCGAAGCGATTTTGAACATGTATCCTGGTTTCTGGAAAGGCATCGGCGAGGTCATGGCCCGTCACGATGATCTGACCGCCTTTTTGTACGGTGAACCTCCAAGGGCCGACCATCCGGCTCTGATGCGTGTCTACCAGCTTGCCGCTAAACACGGCCTTCCCGTGCTGATACACCATAATATTTCTTCGGCCTGGTTAAGAGACCCCATCTACTTGAAGGAACTGGAACATGCGGTACGGGAAAATCCTCAAACCACATTCATCTGGGCTCATGCCGGGATTTCAAGGCGTGTCGATGTCCCCACCTTGTTAACGGATCTGCAAAGAGTGCTGCTAAGCTATCCCAATCTTTCTATCGATATTTCATGGATCGTCTATTCCGATCTTATCGCCAAGGACAAGGAATCCATGGGAAAATGGGTGGCTCTCATTGAGCAGTTTCCGGATCGGGTGATCATCGGCTCGGACAAAGTGGGCCATTGGGCCACCTACCCCCAGGAAATCACCAAGTATTACCCACTGCTTGATTTACTGAAGCCTGCTACAGCTGACAGCGTTGCAAAAGGGAATATTTTAAGGATTTTAGACAAAAACAGGGAATGATTCGTACAGTTAAACGTTCTGAATTACCAGACAGGAGAAATCCAAGCACCCGTGAGGAGTCCCAATGATGCAGACAAAAGCTAAAAGGAAAAAGGTGGGGTGACAAAAAAATATGTTTAAAAAACAAATTATTATTATCTTTGTGGCCTTTCAGCTTTCCATTTGTGCTGGGTGTGGAGATGATGACTCCTCAGCCAGGGCCAATCGAGCGTCCATAAGGGAAATTGAGCTGACTGGCCCTGTTGCTGAGCCAGCGGCTGAATTATCAGGTCTTGCCTGGTATGATGACAATCTTGTTCTTCTGCCCCAATATCCTGATCGATTTGCCTCAACAACCTACGGTGCGCTTTTTTACATTCCAAAACATGAAATTCTCAGTTCAATTGATGCAGAAACAGACAGTCCCGTGACGCCTCAAAGCATAGATCTTCATGTGGCGGATCTGGCCGCCTTAATCCCGGGTTTTGATGGATTTGAATCCATCGTGTTTGTCGGGCAGGCTGTTTATATGACCATTGAAGCTTTCAGCCCCTCAATGAGAGGCTATATCATTTCCGGAACAATCAGTCCCGACCTCAGTGGAATCTTTCTTGACACATCAACACTGCAAGAAATTCCGTTGGGCGGAGCCGTTCCAAACGCATCAGATGAATCCATCACTTATGCAGGGGGGAAACTGTTAACGTTTTACGAAGCCAATGGGGCAAACATCAGTCAGGCTCCTGTGGCAAATGTTTTATCCGCGAATCTCGAACCGGAAACGCCCCTTTCTTTTCCTGCCATTGAATATCGTGTCACAGATGCAACCAAAGCTGATGACGAAGGCTGTTTCTGGATCATCAATTATATGTATCCGGGAGATGAGGCGGATTATCGTCCATCTGTGGATGCCTTCAGTGATATTTCCGGTGTGATTCCAGACCCCTCAGGAAGAGTGGAGCGTCTTATAGAACTTCGTTATACCGAGCATGGAATTGTTGCAACAGGCCGACGTCCCATTGACCTTGTGTTGGAAAATGATGACATCTCCCGGAATTGGGAGGGGATAGCCCAACTGGATGATCGTGGATTTATTCTCGCAACGGATAAATTCCCCAAAACCATGCTGGCATTTGTTCAGATGCCAAGCCATTAAATGAAATGATGCGGCATTCAAGGGCTTGATGCGCGCAATATCATCTATATTCTTCCACCCGGATTCGTAAAAAAGGAGAACGACACATGAATGCTTCCAACACCATCACACAGTACAAAAAACTTTCGTTCGTGGCCATTGCACTTTGCACAGCCCTGTTTATCGGCTGCGCAAAGACCGTCCCATCTCCTCATCACAATCTCGTTCACGCATCAACCTTGCCCGATTTAAGCGGGCTGGCGTGGGTACAGGATGATCTGTTCATCGGTGTCCACGATGCCAAACGCAACCCGGAAAAATCCAATTGGCCACGGGTCAGTCTTGTGCGGCTACCCAAATCGGAGATAGAAGGAGTTATCTGGCAGACTCTGGATTTGAAGTTCCCAGGCCCTGACATCAGCAGCGATCTTGAAAGCGCCAGCCCCATTCCGGGCGGCAAGGGATTCCTGTTTGCCGAGAGCGGCCAGGAAGGCGAACATGCCCGCCGGATCTTTTTTGCCGTGTACAATAACGGGTTGCTGACTATTGAGTCTGAGACCGCCTGGCCCGTACCCATTGAAAACGTCGAGGGCATGGAGGTCTGCCAGGTTGGACTGCAGCTGGTTTTTCTGTACGCAGAACGGGCGGAAGATCTTCCGGCCACAAAACTCCGGTGGGCCAATCTTTCATTGAATCCATTGGCGTTCGGACCTTTCAAGGAAGTCACGGTTGAAGCGGTTGACCCCGTGGGAAAGGGCGCACGCCCCATCTCTGCATTGGCGGTTGATACCGAAGGCTTGATCTACACCGTCTCTGCCTGCGATTCGGGAACCGATGACGGCCCGTACCGAAGTGTGGTCTGGAGAATCGGGAAGATGATGGCCGATGAACAGGGCAATCCACAGGTTAAGCTTGATGAGGGCAAAAGACTGGCGACGATGGACGGCCTGAAGGTTGAAAGTATTGCCGTTCGCGTATCAGACAAAGGCGTAAAACAGGTGTACGTGGGAACAGATGATGAGCATTTCGGCGGAATCATACGCCTGCTTCCGGAGGTGCCCTGAGCCTGAGTTATTCCTGATTTTACCCGGAATTTTGGGTAGTTGCGCGATATGGGTTCGAGACCATCCTCAATAGGCGTTCACAGAATCAATGAATTCCTGCTGTTCCATGATTCCGATGCCGGACCAGAAAACAGGCCAGGTTGTATCGGTGATCGGCTTTATGGTGTGGGTTAAGGGAAGGGTGTAATTGTGCCCTGAAAAAAAGTGACCCCGGTAGAGCGCCTGTTTTTCATTGTCCGTGGCAAGGGCCGGAAAAAGGTGAACCAGAGAATGGTCCAGAGGGCCTTCCATGGAATACGCTTCGGAAAACGTATAATAGCTGTTGAACTGCTCCGGGGTGATGGCGAGGTCATAAATGACGGATTGATAATCCATGGGTTTAAAGGTGTCGCTGGACACAGTAAAAATTTTAAAAGCCGGGTTATTCCCAAAGAGCGGGCTGATGGAAGGCGTTACTTCAAGCACATCGGCCGAGGTCAGAATACGGTATTCGTCCATATGGGTATGTCCGGCAAGCATCAGCGTGATCACGCCCGGATAAGCCGAAAGTATGTCCAGAAAACGGGCCTGATCATCCGATTTCCACATCATCGTAGCACTTGAAATGAGCCCGTCATCATCCACAAGACTGGCTGTTGAACCTAAGTCCGCACCGGGCGGGGCATGCATCAGAAGCCACACTTTTTTTCCATCCGCTCTGGCTGAAGCGAGTCTTGAATCAAGCCAGGCCAGCTCCGTGTCCACCGCACTGTCATGATCACCCGGAACAAGCGGGGAAAACAGGATGGTATTGAGTCCTATCACCATCACATCCGTTCCGGAGGGTTCAGCGGAATAATATCCGTTGCTGGTGAAGGTGGTAAGAAACGCCTGATGATCGACTGTTCCATTCAAAAAATGTGTGTAAAATAGTTCGGCAGTATTTGAAAGAAAACCGCTGTCCGGTCCGTAGCCGGAGTATGAATCGGCATTTCCAACAGCGAACATCACGGGAATATCTCCCACAGCCAACCTCACCTGCGCCATAAAAAAGGCGACGGTCTTTTCGATGAACGTCTTCATGGCGGCCACGTCCTGGCTCCCGTAAAGAGAGAAAAACGTCTGGGGAAAGCCAACCGCAAGTATGTCACCGGTAAAAATAATCATCGGACTTTCGCCCAAATTCTGCTTGATACTTGAAAGCGTGATCTCAAGCAACGGATAGTTGGTTTGGCTCCCCCATGCTGAAGGAGCTGGTAATGCCTGATGTTTTAAAAATATCTGCCCACTCACTCACATCCGCAGCGACAAGAGCCTGAAAAAGAGAGGGGTCGTAAAAA
Source organism: Desulfobacteraceae bacterium (assembly GCA_041660385.1). Lineage (GTDB taxonomy): Bacteria > Desulfobacterota > Desulfobacteria > Desulfobacterales > Desulfolunaceae > DYJE01. The sequence goes on from JBAZWJ010000012.1 coordinate 28,035, forward strand.
GGATTAAAATGAACATCTGAGAAAACAACCACGGGAATGGTTGCAGCAGGAGGGCTGGTGTGGTGCGTCCCATTGTCACACCCACAGTTCAGGCAGACAATGACTACCAGAAGAATGAACATGCTACGGGTTGTTTTTATCATAACCCTTTTTCCTTAAAGCGTATCAGAATTGAGGAGCCGTTTCCGGTAAACTTGCTGAATCTACGCCTTCGCACAGCTCGTTATCCACCGTCAGGTTGCCCATGGCGTCAAGGGTTATTGTCCAGATCGTATCGTAGTCGGTGCTTGGCCAGGTGGTGGGGAGAAGCGGGAGGTTGTTGCCGCCATAAGTGGTGAGAAGCGCGTTGATCAGCGGTTTAATTCGTGAAGATTCCCAGGCCAGCAGGATGGTTTGATTGGAGAACGTACCGCCGGTAAAGAAAAAGTCGCTGGCAAGCTGGGCCTGGCTATGATCCGTTATCTGAAAGCCCGATACAAGATAATAGGGCAGATTATTGGCGATGGCATAGGGCAGCACCGTTAATGAGGGCCTGACGTATGAAATATTAATAGCACCCGTAAAGACCCACTGGGCGGGGTCGATGGAGTAAACCATATTGGGGCTAATTTTGCCGGAGAGAGCGTTGGAAAGATCCAGCGCGCGCCATTGACCTGCCGCCACAAAGTTGCCGTTTTCAAAAAGGTTGATCGGATCAGGGTGCGCCTCAGCGTGCCGGACAATGTAAACCCTCTGGTTGGTGTTGCTGTTTGCCGGAATGACCACGCCATTAAGCCCTCCGATCCGCGAGGTGCTGAAATAGGGTTGCAGCGTGTGTGCGCATGGAGCGCTTGCCACCGGCGAGGGCAGTTCCGGGTAGGAGGACTTCGGGTTCAGATTGCTGTCGTAGGTCATCAGGCTTGGTGTTCCCGACGGCGGTATGGAAATCACATAGACATGATTTGGCCCCTTGTAGCTCGTGGGAACGTCCAGTTCATAACCCTTTTGCTGATTGATATTTTCCATCAGAGCGCTGGTGGTTTCCCATGGTGCAGAAAAAACATAAAAGCCCGGAGTGTTGTTAGTAATGATACCGGTTGCCAGATCCACATTGTTGCCTTCCGCGTCGTCGAAATCCAGCCCACGGCAATCCGGGCAGTACCCAGCCGGTGTGGAAACTCCGTCGGGGACGTCCCCTTGTCCATAGGCTGTGTGGATCGGGTAGCTGTATGCGGTATAGGAATAATCCGTCGTCCGAATGGGCAGAGTGTTCTGGTTGAGAAGGGCAAACTGCTGAATGGAACCAATGGCAGCCATATCAGGGTAGTTGTGTTCGGTTTGCAGATGGGTCATGGGTTCCAGCGCGTAAATGCCGGTTACGTTCTTTGTCCCCAGCACCGTCTGTTTCAGGTACGTGGCCATGAGAAGCGAACGCTGCAAACCCTGGCCGGTGAGGTTTGCCGTATCCGGCTGGATGTCGCCGGGCGCGTTGTATGCCAGATCCGAACTTACAACGAAGATCAGGTTGATATTGTCTGAACTTAGTGGTGCCGTCGTTGGCGGCGGATCATTGTCACTGGAACAGCCGCCCAAACAAAAAAGCATCATTCCAATCAAAAAAACCAAAGTCAGTTTTGTGTACTCATGGGATGTTTTCATAAAATTCCTTTTTAATTACTTGCCCATCGGCGTTCCGTAACTCTGAATTTTGACTTGCATTTCAGGACTCAGTTGTTTGACAAGTTCCGCATTGTAGGCTTCCGATGGAGGTAAGAAATGTGTCTGGTTGAACAGAATATCCGCCGCCACAGCATAAGAACGGGATTTCGCGGCCAAGGACCCAACTTTTACAGCCGGATCAACATCGGTCGTTATGATTGAGAGGGTGTTGTCGCTGTTTCGGACAATCTCAAACGTTCGGAACTGCTGAGGGAAATCCCTTAACGATGCGGTTTCCACTTCCCAGAAGCCGTATTCCTCTCCCGGATAGGCCGGGTCAATGGAGGGCCGGGGTGTTACCACATTTCGATGGCGATGTCCCGCGATCCACAAGATGAGATTCGGATACTGGCTGAGTTTGGTCAGCAGGGTTGTGCTGTCAATCGAATAAGGCACTACAGGCGGATGCATCCCGATGATGGCGATTGGTATATGGGCCGAGATGATCATCAGCTTGCCTTCAGCCTGACCTTGATTTAGTTCACCGATAAGCCAATTGAAACGAGACTGACTGATATAACCGTTTTCATGGATATCGAAATATTCATCCATATTGGCAACGTCAAACAACTGGGTATCATCAAGAACGATGACCTTGATCGGAATATCAGACTTCGGCTCAAAGCTGTAACAGGCAAAGTCATTGTCAATGTTGTCCTGGCTGAAGCCGTGACCCACCGGATTTGACGTGGTATTGAAGAATTCTTTCATCCATTCAGTTCTGGAAAGCGGACGGCGATCAGCATCGGCGGGCGTTGTGGGCAGGGTCAGGATGCCGTCGGTTGTAAAATCAGCCACAGGCCCTACGCCGATAATACTGCCATCAGGCGTTGAGCCGTCAATTGCACCCATAAAGTCAGTCCGGTTCTCCGGGCCGTCCGCTGCGAACAAATCACCCATCAATAGAATTTCCGAGCCTGTGTAGAATGCTCGAAAATAATCGGTGACAGGGTATGTACCCAGCCATGCATGATCGTGGTTGCCTATTGTCTGATACCATGGGATCGAATGATCAAGCCCTGCCGCTTTGAATTCATCCTGATAATCGTTATACGGACCTGGAACAGGATCATCCTTGTCGCCGGAATCGGGGTTTATGTCCTGACCGTCAAGAATATCGATATACCATCTGAGTTCGTTATACTGAGACCCGTTGGCCGCATCGCCGATGGCCATGCCGAAATCGAACGCTTTTTGCTGATGAAGGGCGTTGATCGTCTGGACGGCGGCGTCAAGCACCTGCGTTGTCAGCATCATCACCGGCGAGTAACCCGACGAATTGCCGCCATGATAGCCCGCAAGTATCCCCGAAACCGGTGTCTCTTCGTCGGCGATATGGACGTCGGTGATGGTAAAGAAATTCAAAAGGCTTGCCGTATGGGTGACGGCTTCACCAGTATAACCCTCCGGCATGAGGGTGACCTGTTTTCCGGCATCAATCCCATCTTCAAAGTGCCAGACGCCATATCCGTTTTCTGTGAATTTTGAAATTTCGTAAGGATAAATTCCTTCCGAATCCGCAGGTATTTCGTCAGCAATGACCGTCTGATCGCGGGTTGTGTAAACATCAGAATCTATAGGATATCCACTGAGCTGACTTTGAGGGTTGTCTTTATCACTATGACATCCCGAAAAACAGAAAATCAGCAAACCTGTCACTATGACATTGCAAAAGATTTTGAATTCAAACGATAATTTCATATTCCCCCACGTTCTTGTCGGTGTTGATATGGCCTGCTGCTATTTGACACGAGTGAATGAAGCAAGCCCTGCCCTGGGGTTCTTCCCACCAGGAATCAGGATATAGAAGGTGAAAGAATCAGGGCTGTCCATCTTGCCTATTCTTATGCCTTCGGTATGGCCTACCAGGTAAAAGGTCGCTCCGTCATTTTCAATAACCCCCGAAAAGGTTTCTTTGCCCGAAACTTTGTGGTTCCATGACACATAGCCATGGAACACCTGGGCCTCCTGAGAAACCACAACCAGTTCTGCCGCATTCCCTTTGGGATTCATGTGCCCGTGTTGTTTGTAATGCATTTGGGCAGTTGCTTTCCAGGTTCCTTTGAGATCAGGAATTTTCCGTTCATCCTGTGCCATGGCATTAACGGTCAACACGGTTGTCAGAAGAAGAAAAAACAATACTTTTCTAATCATGATGGGCTCCTTTTATTCTGAATTTATTGAAGCGGGTACGGACAGTTGTTTGTTAAATCACAGACAGGAAAGAAAAAATGTATTTGAGCGATTTTATTTCAAGCAAGTAGCCAAGCATTTTATATGAGAGTACTTGCCATGTCAATGTGTATTCCTTGGAGGCGGAACCCCGATACTGAAGTGCCGTTGTTATCAGTCTATCGTATCTATAAAATTGCCCTCCGGGTCACCATCTTGAATGTTTTTTAAAAACGCCTTCAAGAATGTGTCTAACGCTATATTTACGCCAGTCTTTTTTGAGGTTCCAGTGGATGATAGCAGCATCTGAAAATTTTGTATTAAGGAAAACAGAGCGGAATTATCATAACGACCTACTGATGAGGCTGGATCAGCAGATGCTACCTTCTGGATAAGGCTTTGGAGGTCTGCCAGTAATCCGCTGTTTTCTCCGCCATGGTAATAGTGGTGTTCTTCGTATCCCGTTATCCCGAATGTCCCTGAATTCGCGATATTCAAAGCGATCTCAGCCGGTGACAGGGTGGTTGGTGACACGCTGTTCTGGGTACTTTGCGCTTGCAGAGCATTTAAAAGACTGTTCATGAAAGGAATAAGGACGATCTGCTGAGTCGGAACGGATGAAAAACTATCGTCAGACGACGTGGATGATGAATCGAAAAGTCCAATCTGAGAAAAACTCAGCTCAACAGCCAAAGCAAACAGATTGTTGGTGCTTGCCGTGCTGGTGACAGCGATATTCACTGGTTCCGCTTCTTTGACTTTGGCTTGCACAGAATCCCCAGAATCAACGGAATCAATCGGCTGTACATTTTGAACCTGGCTTACATTATCAATGCTATCGATGGTTGTGGACATGAGATGTTTCCCCCTCATTTTTTTCCATGACCCATAGTCATTGTCGCCTTACAATGAGTACAGGAATTTTTGTTTCTTTGTGGATAATGCTGTAGGAAACGCTGCCGAGGAGTGCCGCCGCCAACGCGCTTTTTCCATGGGAGCCGATGACCATAAGATCCGTATTGGAGCTTTCAGCTTCTTTCATAATTTCTTCGGCGGGATGACCTGTGGCTATGACAATTGTTGAGGCAACGCCGTGTTCATCGCAGATATCCTTTATCTCTTTTGCATAGGCCTGAGCCGCCTCATTCAGATAATCATCCACCGTCTCTATGACATGGTGAGGGTTATCCTCAGCGGGAATGGTTTGGGCCATCAGCGATTGGTTATCAATAACGCTCAGAATAAGGACAGTGCTTTTGAGCTGTTTTGCCAGGTCAATGGCATACCTGGCCGCCTTTTGAGCTGTCTGTGATCCGTCTGTTGGTACAAGAATATTTGAAATCATAGGTTTTCCTTGTTTGGGTTTGATGACATCTCAAAAGCACACCGGGCGGAATAACCACAGCGAACGGCCCAGCGGCAATAAGGGACTCCGTTATAGATAGTCTCAATTTTTGTGCCAGATATCTTATGCAGGCGTCATGTCAACCATTACGCTGATATTTAAAGACAAATCGACTGGTGATCATTTCAAGAGGTGCCATAAAAAACCATGTTAAAAAGGGTCACTATTAACCGATGGTTAAATATGACCCTTTGACTCAAGTAAGACAGTCGGTTTGAAAATTCAGGAATGAACGTCGGCCGCATTCCCATATGCAATCAATTCCCATGGGTTACGCTTTGCTTCACCCATCCTACAGATTTTCGCGTGTAGGATGGGTGGAGCCAAAGCGTAACCCATCGCGCACTTGCGATAAACATGGATGATTTTTTTCGGGTTATTATTTATTAACGGTTGCGATTCGTGATTTCACCCGTATATTCCCGGAATCAAGTCCTGCTTTTTGTCCGTGCAGATCGAATTTAACCTTGACATCAGGCCTGAAGATCAGGCAATGGGTGGAGCCGCCAAAATGAAACATGCCCAGTTGATCGCCTTTTTCCACATGCTGCCCTTCGTGTACAGTTATTTCGTTGGATGACACTTCAGCCATGCCCACAAACATGATGCACATCAAGCCGATGTCCGGATTATCGGCCTCGATGAAGATCAAGGCCCTGGAAGCCACCTGGGTAATGTAACCCTGGGAATTATTGGGACCGGCCGGGTCAAAACCTTCAGACAGGGCTTCCGCGTAATACGAACCATCAATCAGGCGGGTCTTTACGATTTTTCCACTGACAGGACTGTGCCAGCGGTGGTAACTCAGCGCACTCAGAAAAGCCTGATAAACCGTTCCGCCCGCAAACTGTCCGGCAAGAGGGTCCATGTCCATCATGTGCTGAAGCGAATACGGCTGAGCCTTGATCCAGAATCGGTCCACAAGCTTCACATCTTTCGCAATCCTGTAAGGCGCAGATTCGCAGGCGTTCGCGATAACCGTATTGTCGCCGGGACTTGCCACCTTTCGCCGTCCCTCCCGGAACGTGCGAGTGAAAAAATCATCCCACGAAGAATAACCATAATAGGGCGCCGTGGGATCGCACAGATAATCCTCCGCGAAATGGGGCATCGCCGCTTTGGCGTCCTTGCCGAACCAGCCATTTTTCGGATCGTCATTTAAAACATAGCGGGACTCCGGTGAACTCAACAACACGGCCCATTGATTCAATATTTTTTTAAGCTGGCGGTTCACCTTCTCATTCAGGAAAACAGAGGTTCCGGCTGGCGTGCCCATGGGCCAGTTGATGATGGCGTTGATAGGAAAACCAACCAGACCCGTTCGATTGAATTCCGGTGCCGTGGTCAAAATCCTGTTCATGACCCGAAGCATCTGGCGATAGTTTTTGATCTGGGGCATCCCGGTCGGGTCTTTTTTGAACGCTTTCGTGTTCGGTAATTGCTCAAACATCTGGGTGAACTGCATGAATATTTCAGGGTCTTCCTCTATGATTTGTTTTAATTCCTGGATAACCGGCATCAAGGGTTCGTTTGCCGCCGTCCCTTTTTCGTTTGCGAATTCCGTCCCCCTGGCCATCTTGGCCATCCATTGTTCGAAAAACACCTGATCAGACTGAAGCCATTGTCCCACGCTGTAAGGTGATGGTTTTTCCAGGGATTCAGCGATGGTCAGGGTTCCGGCAAAAAGACAGATAAACGCCAACGCCAGCAAGGTACGAATAAAGAAATTATTCTTTTTCATGGGGTTCTCCTCCAGTGACTTCGCTTCAGCAAAGTGGTTTCATTTGTTTTTTTTCTATGATGAGACAGGACGTCTGGACTATTGAGCAGTGAATGTTCTGCAATGACTGTCACATAAGCTCATAAACAACCACAAACCCCGAGAACACAATCAGCGTCAGGGATACCAGGAACACAAGGTCTATTAACCGCATCATTTTTATGCGTGAACCTTCATTTACGGTACGGATAGCGAAGAAGATCAGGTAGCAGGCGACAAGAAACCCCAGTGCCGCAAACAACAGTATTTCGTCGGCAATCGTAGCGGCACCGCCCACCGGCCGAAGGTTGATCACACCCACAAGACCGATGGCAATACCCGCCAGGGTTCCACAGGTAGGAAGCAGAGACAGCATGGCTTCCCGCGCTTCTTTGGCTTCTTTCAGATTTTTGAGCATGGTGATCCTTCTCAGTTGAAGATACGATCAGAGTCAATGACGATTCTTCAACATAATAGGGTCATTTCAAATTTAATACAGCCCTGGCTGTTGCCTGAATCGGCCTGATGGCGATTAATAGGCGAAAAGCTCTTGTAAACAGCTGATTGTATTGATCTGGGCGGTCTTTGAGATCACACCACGTTTTTTAATTAATCTGGATTTATCCACGGCTCTTAACTGATCCAATAGAATCAAGCCGTTTTTCCCCTGAAACGAACATGGAATTCGGGTTGGAAAAGCAAATCCTTTGGACGTCATGGGAGCAACAATCACCGTATTTAATGCAGCCATTTCATCGGGGGAAACAACAACACAAGGTCGTGTTTTTTTAATTTCAGAACCTTGTGTCGGATCGAGTTGGACCAGCCAGATATCAAATCGATGGACGTCCTGTTTCACCATTCCCAATCCTCTTCATCCACCAAGGATGCATCCAGCCATTCCTGATCCGCCTTACTTGATTCCTGGGATTCAAGGGCTTTTTCAAATTGTTCTCTCCAGCCCTCTCTGCGTTTTTTAACCGGCTGAATTAAAAGCCCATCGTCAAGAACTTTGAATGCAAGTTCTTTATCTTCCAATTGAGCTTGCTCGATGATCACTTTTGGAATACGAACGCCTTGGGAGTTTCCTATTCTGATTAACGTTGCCATTTTTTGCCTCCGTGTGTGAAAACTGTAATTACATTAAACACACATGGAGAATTCATGTCAAATTGTATTCGTAGAGAAATTGGAAATCCCTATGAAAAAAACACTAAGATTAAACCAATGAAAGCTGGCATGGCCTGAATGAACAAAATTTTGCGACTTGCGGTTAATGCCCCATAAATACCGGCCACAATCACACACGATAAAAAGAACACCGTGAATTGCGTCCCGGAATCACCCTGAACAACACCAACCAACAATCCCGCTGCCAGAAATCCGTTATACAGCCCCTGATTTGCAGCAAGAACTTTCGTGGCCGCCGCCTTTTCTTTCGATTGCCCGAATGCCTTCAACCCCGCCGGTTTATCCCAGAGAAACATCTCCAGAACAAGAAAATAGATATGAAGAAGAGCAACCAGGCTTACCACTGTGTTTGCGGCTATAATCATTGGGGATTAACTCCTTGGGTTGGGTTTTAACGCTGCTCTTCTCCGGATGGGCGGCGGATAGAAAAAGCGATTTATTAACGAAACCGTTTGAAAAAAGAAAGTCGCCATTCACTGCACGCTATAGTCCGGTCCTTATTAGGCATTGTTATTGGCCAAAGCGTTGTATTGCAGTGTTTCTTTTAAATTATTGATATTTGATCTATGAATCTCCTCAAACTTGACAGATTCAACCGATTCTAATGCCATTTTTTTTGCCCACTCGGGCATTACTTTATTATCAGTTATAGATTGTAATAAATTTTCCATTAATTTATCCTGAGAGAATTTCACCTCAAATAAGCCACATTCTTCAAAATGCGATAGGAAAACATTGCCAATAACTCTTTCACATTTACTTATGACTTCGATGAGGTAAAAACCGAACGAATCATAAGTTTTGTTTCCACTTCTGTTGGTTATTGGTGATGGGGCCACAAATAAGGGAAAATCGTTTTTTACATGAGCAGCTGAAGTGACATCAAGCCCCCTATGAATGATGCTATTGCGCAGTTCTCTGAGGTATGAATAATTATCAGGACCATTCGGATGTTCATCAAAACTTAATGCCAATTCAAGCCTACCTTTAAACTTCTCAATATTTTGATAATTTTTTTCTAAAAACAATTCTGTGGCAGATAATAGGCCTGTAAAATATTGTGAATAATACAAGCGGATATCTTTTTGATTTTCTACTGATAATTGGCATCTCAATGATATTGCATTTTTTAATGATAAATTTTTTTGATCGAAGTACCACTTTGTTGCTGAGAGAAGTTCAGCGACTATAACTGAATCATTCATTATGTAGTTGAATCCTTATGCATCATAAAGCAAATTGCCTAACATTTATTCAAAGGCAAATTTTCAGTACACACATTTATCAATGTCAAACCTGCCGTATGATTATAAAAACTTAAACCACAAGAATCAGATAGATCACGGAAAACAGGCGAGGATTATAACCGGCATATTTTCCGAAAGGTTGAGCGTCATTTTTACACCAACTACCGTGTAACTTCAAATGGTTTCTGGTGATTGGGCCTGTGGTTATTGAAATAAAAAACAAGCTGTTCGACTATCCGCCCGCACGTCAATGATCCGATGCCTTGGCGGGGCAGTTTATGTCATATTGACATTTTCAACATTTGCCTGTAGTTTTTATTACAACACTAACAGAGGGCACGATCATGATCATAAGCATAGATAAAAGGGGCAGCATCAATTTACCGGCGGCCATTCGGAAAGAGCTTGGCCTTAAAAACGGCGATCATCTGGAACTATCCCTTGAAGATGGCGGGTTGATCATGCTTCAACCGGTGGAGATCCATCCCGTGATCAGGCTTAATGACAAAGGTTTGGAAAAACTCAAGGAAGCCCGCACCAGCGGAATCGGAACAATGCCCGACTGGATGGCCGGAGAAATAAACGATGCCAAAGCTGATTCCGACCAATAAATTCATTCAGGACATCGAAATGCTTAAAAACCAGAAAGATACTATCAAAAAAGTTGCTAAAACATTAGCATTTCTTGAGACAAATCCCCGCCATCCAGGTTTGTATATCGCACGGATTACAAATGACAAAACTGCCTGGAGTGTCCGTGTCGATATACGATACAGGATATCTCTGGAGCCGGAATCGACGCTCCCATCAGGAATGGCGGACTGGTCTGGCAATATTATACTTCTGCGTTTGCTGGATCATGATGATCTTTACAAGAAACCAAGGTAAAACGTTTAGCTTCTTTCAACTGTCTGTTTTTTATATCTCTATCATTTCGTGAGTTTGCCGCAGGCCAATCGGGAGATTGGCGTGCCCAGGGTGGCATAGCCGTCAGGCTAAGGCTTTAAATGATACAATCCGCATCGGAAATGTCCCAGGGTAGCGGATTTCGCCGCAACCCTGGGCTGAAGGACGCAGCCCCGTTGGGGCAAGAAAACTGATTTTTGCCTTTAGCCTGACGGCTATACCCAGGGTGGCGACACGCTACTCGGATTCAAAATAGTCCTGGGTTGGGAGAACGCGATTGGTTTTGACGGCAATTCCCTATCGTTTTGTGAGGCTGCCGCAGGCCAATCGGGAGATTGGCGTGCCCAGGGTGGCGACACGCTACTCGGATTCAAAATAGTCCTGGGTTGGGAGAACGCGATTGGTTTTGACGGCAATTCCCTATCATTTTGTGAGGCTGCCGCAGGCCAATCGGGAGATTGGCGTGCCCGGGTGGCGACACGCTACTCGGATTCAAAATAGTCTTGGGTTGGGAGAACTCGGTTGATTTTGACGTCAATGCCTTCACCGTCTTCTTGTTTGCCATGGACGACAAATTCGGAAAGGCCGACGGGGTTGCGTGGATTGCCCCAGTCGTAGGTGTAGCCAAGTCGTGTCCAGGGATAGGGGTATTCTGCGGTGTAGATGAAATCCGTGCGGTTTTCAAACCATTCCTGGTAATCCAGAAAGGCATTGACGGCGTTCTGGTCGGCATAGATCAGAGCCGTGGGATCGAAGACCCAGAAAAGATCCAGGGGGAAATCCAGCTCGCATTGGCAGTCCGTAATTTCCGGGTCAGGACAGGGCCTAAACAGATCTTGGGGCGACACATACATTTCCAGCATATAGGCTTTTCTATCGGCATCACCGGGGGGCAGGCCCAGCAGTTGGGCGATACGCAGAGGTTCGGGCATGGTACTTCCGAAGTAGTCCTTCAACTCCGGTGCCACGGTGACCCAGGAGTCGTAGCGGTAGTTGGGGCATTCCAGACCTTCCTTGCACGTATCGTCCGGTTCGCATCCTTCCTCCGGGCATAAATAGTAAGACGCCACCTGCGCGGTCACCCAGCTCACCACAAGCACCCGGGAACCGGGGCCATCTTCCCAGATCAGATTGTCGTTCCAATCGGTGATCGGCGTCAGATCCGTTACGATCTCATCGGCAGTGGCAACGCTGGCATCCTCACAGGCCATGTCATAGGTGAACGCTGGAGTCTCAGGCGGTGTGTCCGCTTTATCCGCATCGGTGCAGGCCCCAAGTAGAAGAAGAAAAATGAAACTGAGGGTGACAATAAAACGGGTTTTGATTGCATGTACGTTATTCATAATTTGACCTCCTTCATGTTCGATGTTGGGCGTTCGATATTCAGCGTTCGTCTGTTCAATATTCGCCCTTATTCCCCAACCCCCGAATACCGTATCATCATCATGGTGATATCATCCGACTGGGGTGCGCCGTCGGCAAACCGCAGAATGGAATCCATGATCTGTTGAATTGCATCCCTGATTCCCAGGCCTGAAAGTGCAGCCAGATCCGTTTCCAACCGTTGATCGGAAAACAATGCGTCATCGTGGTTCATGGCTTCGGTCACGCCGTCGGTGTACAGGAACAGGCAGTCTCCCGGCGAAAGAACAAGTTGCTCGCGCTGGTATTGAACTCCGGGCATGGGGCCAGCCATCAGGGATTTGGCCCGGGGAAGCCATGTGACATCGCCATTTTCTTTGATCAGAAGGGGCGGATTATGGCCCGCATTGGCGTACTGGATTTCACCGGTCTTCGTGTCCAGCATACCGCAGAACAGGGTGACGAACATGCAGGCATCGTTTTCGGAGGCCAGTTCTTCGTTCACATGGGTGAGAATCGCTTCCGGCGTCACATCACCCTTCTCCCTGGCAAAGGATTTAATCAGGGTTTTGGTCACCGCCATGAAAAGTGCCGCTGGAACGCCTTTGCCCGAAACGTCGCCCACCACGAAACACAAACGGCTTTCACTGATCTGGAAAAAATCGTAAAAATCGCCGCCAACCTCCTTGGCCGGTAAGATCAGGGCGAAAAGATCAAATTCATCCCGGGTGGGAAAGGGAGGAAAGATCTTGGGTAGAATGGACATCTGTATATCGTGGGCGATTTGAAGCTCGCTCTCCATACGTTCCCTGGCAGCCGTTGTTTCGGTGAGCTGTTTGATATGATCTTTCAGGGAATCGCGCATTACCCGGAAGTCCCGGGTCAACCCTCCGACCTCGTCTTTTGATCGCGTTTCAGGCAGCGGGGCTTCAAAATCTCCTTCGGCGATTTTGCCCGTCGCTTGAGCAAGGGCGCGGATGGGGGTTGTGATTGACCGTGCGATCAACACAATCACCAGGGTCAAAAGCAGAAGGCCGCCAAGTCCCATAAAAGCCATGGTCAGGGTCAGGGTCCGGATATCCGCAAACAGCTCGTCTTTGGGAAAAATCACAGCAAGGGTCCAGCCCACGGGTCGAATCGGGGCATAGTACATCCAGCTGTCAACGCCGGAAAGGGTCTTATAAGGAATAAAGCCGGATTCGCCTGCGGTCATCTGGCGTCCCATGCCCCGAAGTCCAAGGCTGTCGCGCATTTCTGCAATGCTGAAAATAGATTCGTTCATGATGATATCCTGTCGGGGATGGGCCAGAAACGTACCGTTCCGGGACAGGAGAAAACCGTAGCCCGTTTTCAGAACTTTGATAGATGACACGATGTCCGTGAGGCGCTTGAGGGATACATCGGCTGTCACGATTCCAGAAAACCGTTTCTGGCCGTCGTTCGTTTCATAAAACGGAACGGAGCAGGTCGCCATCAGCGCATTGCCGCCGCCTTCGTCAAAATAGGGCTCGCTCCATTCGGTTTTTTCCAGTTCACGGGGGATCTGGAACCAGTCCTGTGTCGAGTAATCATAACTCTGGGTGAGATCCAGATAGCCCGTCCCCTCAGGAGTCCGGTAAAAATAAGGAGCGTAAGGGCCATGAAAACGGCTGTCGGGCGAACTGTCAAATGCCACGGCGGAGCCGAACACATCCGGGTGGGCGAGAACCGACGCATTGATATAATCAAGAAGCTGGGGCTTGCTGTAGGGAAAGGTTTCCAATGATCTGGCCATGGATTCGGTCTGGCACGTCACCGAGGTGATGACCGTTTCCACCCTGCCTGCGGCAGCCGTCACCAGATGCCGGGCCGTGACTTCCAGTTTGTCTGTGATCATGGCCCGTGCCTGATAATAATTGTACCCCAGGGTCGCCCCGAATATAAGCACACTGAACATGACGAAGACCCCGATCAGGCGGACAGCGATGCGGTGACGCCAGTTGATCACGGTTCCGGTGGTTTGCAAGTTATCGGTTTTCGGCATGTGTGTCTCCTGTGAACGTGCCATAATCCGGCGTTTTAACGATCAGACCTTGATGGAGCAACGAATCCGCCACCGTTTGAAAATCCTTATCGCTCAGTTTTCCCGTGGGCATTTTCCGGCCATCGGGCATGATCAGATCTTTCATCCGTGCAAGCATCCATCGCTGGTGGGTCAGATTGGACGGAACCTTGGCCTCCCGCATATATCGGATGACGACAGAAAGGGCTTCTTCAGGATGATCAAAAGCATACTGCCAGCCTTCAAACGACGCCTTTGCAAAGGCTGCGGCAAGGGCCGGATTTTTTTTGTATGCGGTTTCCATCATGTAAACACCGTCTTCCGGGAAATTCAGGCCGTAATCGTAAAGGTGAAAAACAGACAGCTCTTCGGGGTTGATGCCCGTGTTGAGGATGGTGTGGTATTCGTTGTACCACATGGCGGAAACCACATCCACGCCGCCGCGCAGGAACAGATTGACGGTGTAGGACTGGGGGATTTTTCGCGCGTTCACATGGTGTTTGGTGAAAAACGCCTGGACCGGCAAGGCCAGATCACCGCTCCACACCCCGACTTTCTTTCCGTTCATGTTTTCAGGCGTCCTGATACCGCTGGTTTTCCTGGCCACAAGCATCATGGCAGATCTTTGACTGATTTGAGCCACGTTGACCACCCGTTGCCCTGCGGCGTGTTGTTTCAGAGCCGTTACGAGCCAGAGCACGGCAAAATCGGCCTTACCGTTCAGCAGAGATTCTGTTGAAGAATGGCCCGGCCCACCCGCAAGGATCGTCAGGTCTATTCCATGCCGGGCATAGAACCCCTTTTCGAACGCCATGTAATACCCGGCAAACTGGGACTGGGGACTCCAGAGAGGGATGAAGGAGGCCTTTGTAAGAGGGGTTTCGGCGGCAGATACCGGAAACGCAGCAGGACATGCCATCAGGAGCATGATGCCAAAAAGCTTGAACGCCTGACGCATCCCACCGTGATTTTTTCTTTTCGCTATCAGGGTCATTGCTGCTTGTCCTTTGAAGAATTCTAATTGAAGCCCTTTTTTAATGCCTCTGGTGTCCTTCCGGGGGACCAGATTTTAAAAATCTGGACAAATGGGTTGGGAATAATGGCAAAGGTGTGCGTTACCCATACCATACCCGTTTGTCAAACTTTTCAAAAGTTTGGTCGCCGGCAGGCCCACCGGAGGTTTCCCCCGAATCGGCTATGCCCGGCAGGGGGCAGCCGTCAGGCATGAAGATATCTCAAACGAAAAATAAATATGACAACGTCAAATTACTTTGTTTCATTTTCTAAAAAAGCCGCAATCCTGTCCGCTGCATTGGCGCGCAGGTTGAAATAGTAAAAAGAATAGTCAAAGCTATGATAAATCCCGGTCGGGATTCCCGGGATTAGAGCGTGCAGTGCATCTTCGTCTGCCGTACTGCAAATCACCACACCTTGATTGAGGTCCAGCGTGGCATCTGCGTATTGGGGCACCGGGCTGAAAACTCCGTCGATTGGCATGAATGATCCCAGGCCTTCATCCGTCGTAGCAGGTATTTCTTCCCGGCTCCAGTTGATAGGATTTATCGCCAGGGAGCCTTCCAGCACAACGAAATTGTCACCTTCATTAATGTTGGGTGACTGGGAGTTGTATGAGATGATGACGCCAGTATCCTCTGCACCGGTGGCAAATTTCAAATGCGGATTATCGGCAAGGTATTCTTCTGTCACGGAATAGCCGATCACGTAGGCTGCAATCATGCGTTCATACACATCTGGATGTTCTTTCATATAGCCGGACAGAATGTTCAGCAGTACATTTGAACCTTGCGAATGACCGGCCAGAATAAAGGGCCGTCCGTTGTTAAAGTGCTTGATGTAAAAATCGAAAGCGGCCATGGCGTCCAATGTGGGAATACCGGCGATAACCGCGTCTCGCTCTTCCAGAGTCGGCAATGTCAACGTATAGAGAGCATCTGCCTGCCGGTAATAAGGCGCATACACATTGCAAACGGTTTCAAATGCTGTGGCTTGTTGTGCAAATTTCGCATTGGAACCGACCCGCATGGATGCATTGTCAATCTCGTTGATGTTCGGATCCGTCTCGTTCTGTTTCCGCCATGCGGTGGGATAAAGGTAAAACACATCAACGGTTTTCGTCGTCGGAGGCAATGACAGCCAGTGTTCAGCCTGTGAATAATCGGTAGCTCTCACGACAGGCTCATCAGAGGAAGAACGGTCGCTGCATGCAGCGAGAGTCAATGCAGTCAAAAGGGCAAGGATGGCTAAAAGATTGTTTTTTATTATCATATCGGGTTTTCCTTTATTGTTATTTATTTCATGAATCTGGTTATATTTTAAGTGGCTATGCCCGGCAGGGCAGCCGTCAAGCATGAAGATATCTCAAACGAAAAATACATATTATAAAGTCATATTAATTTGCTTCATTTTCTAAAAAAGCCGCAATCCTGTCCGCTGCATTGGCACGCAGGTTGAAATAGTAAAAAAGATAATCAAAGCTATGATAAACTCCTGGAACGAATACCGGATTTAACGCATGTAACAATTCTTCATTTGCCGTAGTGCAAATCACAACGCCCTTTTCGAGATCCAGCGTGGCGTCCGCGTATTGGGGCACCGGACTGAAGACTCCCGCGACAGGCATGAATGACCCCAGGCCTTCATCCGTCCCGGCAGGTGTTTCTTCCCGGCTCCAGTTGACAGGATTTATCGCCAGGGCGCCTTCCACAACCACG
This sequence comes from Desulfobacteraceae bacterium, assembly GCA_041660385.1. Classification (GTDB taxonomy): domain Bacteria; phylum Desulfobacterota; class Desulfobacteria; order Desulfobacterales; family Desulfolunaceae; genus DYJE01. Next base: position 44,548 of record JBAZWJ010000012.1, read on the forward strand.
GGATTGTCACCTTCAGCGACATTCTCTGACTGAGTGTTGTATGAAATGATGACTCCCGTATCCTCAGCGCCGGTGGCAAATTTCAAATGCGGATTATCGGCAAGGTAGTCTTCCGTCACGGAATAGCCGATCACGTAGGCAGCAATCATGCGTTCATACACCTCAGGATGTTCTTCCATATAGACGGACAGAATGTTCAGCAGCACGTTTGAACCTTGCGAATGGCCAGCCAGAATAAACGGACGGCCGTTGTTTAAGTGCTTGATATAAAAATCGAAAGCGGCCATGACGTCCAAAGTCGGAATGCCGGCGACAACCTCTTCTCGCTCTTCCAGAGTCGGCAATGCTAACGTATAGAAGGCGTCTGCTTGCCGGTAATAGGGTGCATAAACATTGCAAACGGTTTCAAATGCTGTGGCTTGTCGTGCGAATGCCGCATTGGAACCAAGCCGCATTGAGGCATTGTCAATCTCGTTGATGTTCGGGTCTGTCTCGTTCTGTTTGAGCCACGCGGTGGGATAAAGGTAAAACACATCAACGGCTTTCGTCGTCGGAGGCAATGACAGCCAGTGTTCAGTCTGTGAATAATCGGTGGCTCTCACGACAGGCTCATCAGAGGAAGAACGGTCGCTGCATGCAGCGAGAGTCAATGCAGTCAAAAGGGCAAGGATGGCTAAAAGAATGTTTTTTAATTTCATTTCGGGGTTTCCTTTATTGTTATTTATTTCATGAATCGGGTTATATTTTAAGTGGTTTTGCTTCCGGCGGCCCTTCCGGGGGACCAGATTTTAAAAATCTGGACAAAATGGGGTGTGATTTGTCAGATCCCACGTTTGTTGCCTCACAAAACCTGTTTGTCAAACTTTTCAAAAAGCCTGCCCCAGCGTAGAGAGGGGTTTGGCCCCCGGCAGGGCTGCCGGAGTCTACGTTGCTTTTGCCTGAGAACCACCCGCGTCAAGATTCAAGATCAGCCGGAGAATGTTTTTGCCGTTTTCCCTGCGCCAGTCCGCATGATCGGTGAAATGCCGGATAAAATGAACGCCCAGTCCGCCGATTTCTCTTTCCTCAATACCCAGCGACGTATCGGGTTCAGGGATGGAGAGCAGATCAAATTCTGGACCGGAATCGGTTATTTCCAGCACAAAGGATCGGGGAAAGGGATCGGAACCGGTAACACAGGCCAGCTCCACCTGACCCGAACCGCCTTTATAGGCGTGAGTGCAGATATTGACAAACGCCTCTTCCATTGCAAGGGCGAGGCCGATCATTTTTTTGGGCATCACACCGGCGGCCTCGGCACCATTTTCCGCAAATGCCAGCGCATGGGGCAGATTGTCCAGCGTTGCTGGGAGGTTTAGGATTGATCGGACCGTATCCATCAACCCGCCGCCACAGCTGCGTCCACGGAATCGTAGATGGTGAAAACAGACCCGAAACCCGAAATATCAAAAACCTCTTTTACCGGCCCGCTGACATTGGCCAGAAGCAGGGTTCCGGCCTTGCTTTTCAGTGATTTCGCAGAAGCCAGAATCACCCGAAGCCCGGCGCTGCTGATGTAATCAACACCGCCAAAATCAAGCACCATGCACACGCAACCCTCTTTGATCAGAGCGGAAATTGACGATTCAAGGGTTGGTGCGGTCATGGCGTCAATTTTTCCTGAAATTGCAACTACTGTGGCCTTGCCTGTTTGTTGCGTCTGAATATCCATTGTTTCTCACCTCGTCTGGTTATAAATTTTTATAATGCTCTGATAATCTTCCAGGGTATCCATATCCATAATAACACCGGCATCATCCACAGGAATCCGCCTGACCCGGTCAACATTTGACTGGATTATATCCCGCAGCGTGCCGCCATGATGAATACGCGCTAATAACTCCGCCTCAAAAATCACCGGATGGCCGTTTTCCCCCCGACAGACCGGGATCAGGATCTGTTCGGGCGAGGCCCGGTGGATTTCCACAAGTTTTTTGATGGTTCCTGATTTCACCAGGGGATGATCGGAAAGGCAGATCATCACGCCTGTTGGATCATGGTTCATTGCGGCCAGACCCGTTCGAACGGAATCGGCCATGTCGGAACCGGGAAGAACATTTTCAACCACATCCACCTTCAAATTCCCCAGAGCCTGTCGGATGGCGTTTCCATACTTCCCCACCACCACCGTTATCCCCGAAATCCCCGCATCGGTCAGTGCGTTCACACAATGGACAATCACCGGTTTTCCCGCCATGGGCAGAGTCTGCTTGCAGACTCCCATCCGGCGGGACTCGCCTCCGGCCAGGAGGATGGCCCTCACCCGGTCAGGCATGGTTCTTTTTCCATTGAAGGTTTTCCAGAAACCGCCTTAAAAGGCCACCAGCAACTGTCCGCCGGTAATGGGCCGAAGCCCGGATATCATCAATGGGTGACAGGGATTCGGTTGCGGCTGCCACGGATTTTTTTATCGATTCCGTATCCAATCGACGGCCCGTTACTGCGGCTTCCGCTTCGGGTGAGCCTGCCACGGTGGGGGCAACGCTTCCCCAGGCAAAACGGGCCGCCACAACGGTTCCGTCTTCCGCAAACTTCAATCTCCCGCAAAAACTGGCCACCGCAATGGCCAGAGATCGTCTAAGACCCACTTTTTCAAAGCATTGGGCCTGAAAACCATCGTCCACCGGAATTCGGATCTGTGTTAGAATTTCATCTTTCCGCACATCGGTTTTACTGGGCCCGCTGATAAACCTGGCGATGGGTATAGTTCGTGTTCCGGCGGCTGAGACTAGTACAACACTGGCTTCCATGACATAAATAGGCGGCAGCGAATCCCCCGCCGGTGAAGCCGTAATGATATTGCCACCCAGTGTTCCCATGTTCCGGATGGCCGGTCCGCCGATGGTTCCCACCGCTTTAGCCAGCAGCGGGGCATGGTCTTGGACCAGCGGATGGACCATGATAGCCGAGAACGAAACCCCTGACCCGATGCATAGATCGCCAGCGTCCAGCTTTATATCGGCAAGCACCGAAATTTTGTTAAGCAGAATCAACGGCGGTTTCATATCCGCTCCGGCGTGGCGAAGACGGACCAACAGATCTGTTCCTCCGGCCATCAGCCGTGCTTCCGGGCATTGGTTCAGGATGGAAAAAACCTCATCAAGATGGGATGGTATAAATACCTGGCTCATAGACCCTCTTTTTTGGCGGCGATTTCACGGCCCGCCTGTTCCACCGCATCCACGATTTTCACATATCCCGTGCACCGACACAGATTACCGCTTAAAGCGATTTTAATATCCTTTCTGTCTGCGTTCGGGTTCTGCCTTAGCATGGGCAATGCCGCCATTTCCATGCCGGGAATGCAGTATCCGCACTGCACGGCCCCCTGCTCCACAAACGCCTTCTGGAGAATCACCCCTTCGTCCGTGTCCTCTAAACCCTCGATGGTGGTGATGTGTCTGCCGTCGATCTGGGCCGCGATTGTAAGACAGGACAACCGCGTTTCCCCATCCATCAGAACGGTGCAAGCCCCGCATTCACCGGTTCCGCATCCTTCCTTGAGCCCCGTGAGCCCCAGGTCTTCCCGCAGCAGATCAATCACCCGCCGGTCCGGTTCGGTGGACAGCGCCTTTGTGTTGCCGTTGAGTTTAAATTTTATGTCCATGGTCTGGCCTTTTTCTATATTCTAATTGATGATCAGCCTCCGGCAGCCCTGCCGGGGGTCAAACTTTTGAAAAGTTTGACAAACAGGCTTTGTTGGATTCGATGCCACATCCCCTGCGATCACACCCAACCCATTTGTCCAGATTTTTAAAATCTGGTCCCCCGGCAGGGTCACCTGAGGCCCATTCCCTTAACAGCCATGCATCGCCGCCAATACCTTTTCCGCTGTGATCGGCCCACTGAAAATCCTCACCCCGCAGGCGTCATGAACAGCATTAGCAATTGCAGGCATGGGGCCGTTCAGGGCGACTTCCCCCACACCTTTAAGGCCGAAGGGTCCGGTGGGCTCATGGCCGAGATAAGGAATGGAAATCGTGTCGGGCAGATCCAGTGAGCCGGGAATCAGATAGCCGGTAAAATCCTTGGTCAGCGGTTTCCCCTCTTTTGTTATAAAATCTTCCATCATCGCATAGCCCAGCCCCTGGGCCACGCCGCCCTGGATCTGCTGGTCGAACATGGAAGGGTTGATGATGCCGCCGCCGTCCGTGGTTGCCAGATAATCACACACCGTGATCACGCCGGTGGTCGTATCCAGTTCAATCCTCACCAGATGGGCGCCGTAGGCGAAAATAATATGGGGAAAGCCGATGAAAAAGCCTTGGGCCGTATCCGGGATGTCTTCGCACACCGGGGCCACGAACTGGCCGATGCAGACCCGGTCTTCATAGGGCATGAATGACGCAAGATGGGACAAAGGAACCTCCCGATTGCTGGGGGCGTGGGTCACTTTGCCAGGCTCAAGAACCAGATCCCGGTCATTGTCGATAAACAGCAGAAGCCCCGCCCGGTTGATCAGCCGGGCCTTCATATCTTCGCAGGCTTTGATCAGGGCATTGCCGAAAGTGTACGTGGTGCGGCCTGCGGAAGATGATCCCGACGGATAGGCGGTGGCCGTGTCCGGCTGCCGGAGTTCTATAAATTCCGGGGATTGCCCCAGCATATGACCCGCGATCTGCGAAAACGCACAGGAGTTGCCCTGGCCCATGTCGCTTACCGCGTTGTGGACGATGATGCGACCGTCAACAGACAGTTCCACCTTGGCAATGGCCGAATCGCGAACCTTGCCTCCGTATCCGGCAGCGTTAAACACGGATGCCAGTCCGACCCCGCGTTTCATGCCGGGCGGACACTCCCGTTTCCAATTTTCGGCGGATCGCCATAAGGGATGATCGCCAAGGATATCCAGACAACCGGCAATGCCTGTGGACGTGATCAGCCTAACCCCGGCGCAGTTTTCGTCCCCTTCCACCAGGGCGTTTATCTGTCGGATGGCAAGCCGGTCCAGGCCCAGACGGTCGGCCAGCATATCCATCATGGATTCAAAAGCGAAGGTGGCCTGACAGACCCCGAATGCCCGCATGGCGCCGCCCACGGGGTTGTTGGTGAGCACACATTTCCCTTCGATCAGGGCATGGGGAATCCGGTAGGGGCCGGCGGCGTGTTCCATGCCCAGTTCCATGACCTCGCCCCCCAGATGGGCATAGGCCCCGGTGTCGTAAACAAGACTGCAATGAATGGCATGAAGGGTGCCGTCTTGTTTTGCTCCGAGTTTGTAGTGCATTCGGCAGGCATGGCGCTTGTAGCCTGCCAGCATGTTTTCTTCGCGCTCCCACTGCATTTTTACGGGTCTGCCCCCGGTATGAAGGGCCGCCAGAGCCAGCAGACATTGAACCGTGGCTCCGTCCTTGCCTCCAAAACCGCCGCCAAGGGCCGGGCTGATCATACGGATGCTGCCAAAGGGCAAACCCACAGCCATGCCGATTTCAAACCGGTCCCGGAACGGAGCCTGGGTGGAGGCAATCATCGCAATGGTGCCGTCCGACTCCTGCCAGGCCACCCCGTTTTCCGTTTCCAGAAATCCGTGGGCCTGAACCGGAGTTGAAAATTCACCTTCCACAACCGCATCGCAGGCCGCAAATTCGCGCTCCGCGTCGCCTTTTCTGATTTCCGCCTGCATCAGGAAATTGCCTGGCATGGCTTCGTGGAGGATCGGCGCATTTTCCGCCATGGCACTTTCCGGGTCAAACACGGCGGGCAGGGTTTCTGTCTGAAACCTTACAAGGGATATGGCCCGTGCCAGCACGTCTTTTGTTTCCGCCACCACCAGAGCCACCGGATCACCGCAATACAGTATCCGGTCATCCACCAGCACCGGCATGTCCTTGTGAATGATGCCCTGGCGGTTGGACCCTTTCACGTCTTTGGCAGTCAGAACCGTGATCACTCCGGGAAGGGCCATGGCCTCGCTCACATCAACGGACAAGAGCCGCCCGTGGGCATTGCCCGCCCGGACCGCTCCGGCCCAGACGAGATTTTCCGGGTAATGGTCCGCCGCATATTTTTCACGTCCCGCTGCCTTATCTGCTGCGTCGCCTCGGGGATGAGACGTGCCGATTTCGAGTTTCGTATGTGAATGGGTGTCTTTATTCAATTTTTTTATCCTGATTATTTTGTCTGATTATCTTATCCGCTTAACATAAAATGTCATAAAGATAATGCTACTAAACATTACAGTATAACCACCACACAGCCGGTAGGACGAGTGAAGTACAGTGAAACCCATCATAACGGGAAAAGTTGCATGGCAACCACCGGTCCAAAATTCCTTGCCGAAGATAGGTTCCCTATAATTTATGGTTGGTCGGACGACCCGCTATTTGGAAAGTAAGCCACCATCATTGCCTGGATGACAACAAGCCAAGGAATCACATTCACACAGAGATCGTCGCATAACTCAGGACGATTCAGTATTTTAGAGACAGCGTGGCCAACTTGACCCTCGCCCAGAGCCACCAAGTTCCAAGGAGCGGAGTCAGGTTTTGCATGCAACAGACTGTTCATTGATGCAGTCAGATCACGCCCGCGAAATGCCGGAGCATGTTCCCATTTCGTTTGAATAGCGTCAAACATTTTAGCGAGTCCAGGCGCTTCGTTGAAGTGCCAGCCTCGATTCCATATTTCGATCTTATCTGGGTGCAAATGAAGGTAAAGTAGAATGGCTGAACGTTCCACCAAAGCTCTGAGTAATACATGCGCGCCAAACAGGTACCCCTGACGAATAAGCTCCCTAATTGACAAAGTGATACTAAGCGCCTGAGCGATGACTTGACAAGCCATTTGTTGTTGGTCATTAAGCGGCCTTCTATGAGAAGTAGGTGCAGTGACGGTATTCTGCTCCATAGCTGAGCAGATGAGCTGATCGAAATGAAATAGCAATTTCCGACCGAGATACGGTTCATTTTCCGGCGTAAAAATAACCGGCGATTTTTTGAGATTCATAATTATCCCTCTTGTCCGTTTAACATCAAACTAATGCGGGTCCGGTTAAGCAACATAACCCAACACCGCTTCCACCCCCATTCGATGTTCGATGTTGGGCGTTCGATGTTCGATGTTCATTCATTTCACCCCCGAAGCATCTTTATCTCCTCCGCCAGCACACCCGCAAACGCTTCCATAACCGCCATCTCCCGCAGTGTCACCCGTATCCAACCGGGAAACCGGAATCCGGTCATGGAGCGCACCATCATCCCTTTTTTCATAAGGCGACGGTACATCAAAAGATCGTTCACCGGAGAGCGGATCATCAGGTAATTGCCTTCG
>JBAZWJ010000012.1:51865-98911 GCA_041660385.1 Desulfobacteraceae bacterium
TCGCCGCCCACGCAGTCTATGCCGATCTGGCCGCAGACGTCTTTCAGAAAATACCGGGCTTCCCTGACGATTTTCCGGGTTTTTGAGATGTGCTCTTTATCGTTTAAAATGGCTGAACGGGCCGCCTGCTGGGCCAGATTGTTCACCGAATAGGCCACAAACGTCCGGCGAACCACATCCACCACCTCTTCAACGCCGATGAGATAGCCCACCCGCAAACCGGCCAGGGCGTACATTTTGGAAAAGGTGCGGAACACCACCACATTAGGGAACCGCTCCATCAGCCGGAGGCCGTCGGGGTAATCCTCGGCTTCCACGTATTCACAGTACGCCTCGTCAATCACCACGATCCGGTCTTCTCCGGCCTTTTCCAGAAAGGCGGTCAGTTCGGACTCGGTCCAGTAGGTTCCGGTGGGGTTGTTGGGATTGCACAGGAAAAGAATCTTGGTTCGCCTGTCAATGCGGTCCAGCATGGCCTGGGGATCAAAGGCGTAATCCCGTAAGGGGACAAGCCGGGCTTCGATGCCTGAAAACTCCGCCACCCACTCGTACACAGCAAAGGTTTTGTCCGCCGTGATGATGTTGTCTCCCGGTTCGCACAGGGCTTTGATCACGGCACTGATCACCTCGCAGGAGCCGTTTCCTACCAGCAGCCGGTTTTCGGAGATCCCCAGCTTTTCAGCCAGGGCCGTTCTTAAATCATAGGAATCCCCGGACGGGTAGATCAAGGCCCGGCCCGCTTCAAAGTCCTGGATGATCCGGCAGGCGGCCTCGGGCGGCCCCAGAAAATTTTCATTGTTGTTCAGACGGTGAAGAAAAGGGGCGCCGTATTCCTTCATCAGCAGATGATCGGGCTTGCTGGGAATGTATGCCTCAAAATTCCGCACATAGTCGGGTATCAGAGCGTTGATGTTCATGAGGGTTCACGTCCGGCGGGCAGGTAAAAAATCACCAGATCACCCTGGGCGGCGTCCGGTATGATGAGGCCGGGAGTCATCCCCGCAACTTCAAGGGCTTTTGTAAACATCATGTCCTCGTCTCTGGCGCTGTCGATTTCAAAAAGAATGTTGGAAATCCCCTGACGACCTAAAAGCGCGATGTGAGCCGCCACATTTTCCGCCATGTCCCGGCCCGCGCACAAGGGACGGAGAATGGCCATGGTCCGCCGGTTTTTGAATTCCACCGCGATCACCGAATGGTCCCGCAATCCCGACGTTCTGAAATCCGTCTCTCTGATTTGACGGGGCAGGCAGAGCCGGTCGTATTCGGAGCGAAGAAATCCGGCAAATTCTTTTTCGCTGTAGATGGCCTTGCCGCCGGTTTCTTCTTTCAATTGTCTGTAATAATAGGAAAGGGCCATGGGATTGCCCTTTGCATCGCTTGCGGGAATCTCGCCCAGATAATCAAAAAACCGGGCATATCCCCTCATCGGTCCCTGCCTCCGCAGCATTCCCCTGACGGAGGTTCGGGATATTTTCGACACAGCCTGATCCATCAGACCGGAAAGGATGTCATCGCCAGGATCTTCGCTGAACACATACGGTCCAAACACTTCGACGCAGGACTCGGTCAAGCTCCGCCAGACCATGCCACCCACCATGGTTTCGTTGTCCAGAGCCAGGGCTGCGCAAAGATCGCCCGCCGTCAGCATATCGGCGGCCATGGCTCCTTTCAGAAGAAATTCCGGGGTGAATTCGGGATTTCCCGATGCCACAAGTCCGCAAAAATAACGCAGATCTTCCGGGCCGGGTTCGGTTATTCTCAGGCTTCCCTGTCGCTTGAGTGTCTGAACCGGAAGGGCCGGAGATAATGCATAGGCCCGCTCCCGCCAGAGACGGATGATCACGCGTTCCGCAGCCCCGAAATCCAGACTCAGGCCGCTCACAGACCTGGCCGCGATCATGGGGCCAAGCATATCAAGCACCGTCTCGTCATCCAGATCAACCTGAAAGGCCAGGTTAAGGGCCCGCATGTCGGGGTTAACCATGTGAAAAGCCAATGTCAGCAGAATCCGGTATCCGCCGTCTTCCAGCGTCAAATCAATATCCACATCCCCGCCTGTCCGTGCTCCATGGTAAACATACAGTTCTTCCGCAGCAAGGGTCAGACCGGTGCGCTCCGGCCCATCGAATCCAAAGGAGCGCGCCGCCTTGTCAACAAATTCCAGAGCAAGGGGCAGAAACGCCGTGGTAAACGGAAAACGCGCAGATGCTTTATTTTGCCTGATCGGTTTGTTTTTCATAATGTTTCCAGTGAAGTCATTTCCGGTTCTGATTAATTTTCATGCGTATTGCCTCTGGCCTCAAGTATGCGTCAGACCCTCGTAGGTCGGGTAGAGGAACGAAACCCGACAAATGATCCGATCCTTAAAATAATCGGGCATTTATTTTATTGAAGGTGCCATCAGTGAATAAATACAATATCGATTTCTCAATGGCCAGCACCTGTCGGATTTCGTTTCTCTATCCGACCTAACTTAGTTCGCAAACTCTGAATCATCGTTCGAGAGCGTTGAGATTCAAAGGTTGTCTTCCCTCATCGAGGGGCTACTGAGCGATGCTATTGGCTTCGTTGTTTTTTTTGCTCTCAAAAAAAGATACGCTATTGCCCAATCACCCATTCCCGGTCCGTTTGGATAAAAGATAAAATCCGGCGGCCCGCATCTGTATCCAGTACAATGGATTCAAAATCCGGCGGGCATTCCAGTTTCTGCATCAACAGACCGTCACCGTCAAACCACCTCGGCAAAGCACCGCCAAAAAAATATCCCATCCCCCGGAGCGTTTCCACCGTTTCACCGGCCCAGGGTTCGGTCATGTTGACCCAGACTTGAAACACCGTGACTTTCTTTTCACGGGCTTTTGCTTGCAGATCAGCCATACAGGTCTGTAAATCAGCGCCGGATCTGGGGACGGCGATTCTGGCAACTCCGGCGAAATCAAATAGTTCCATATTCGCCTGGGTGGTTATGTCCAAAGGGAGTTTGCCGTCAGACAGGCAAAGGTCTCGCTCATCATCAAGACGGCCATAGATCCAACGAAGTTCCTCTTCATAAACCCGGGGCAGAAAAATCTGATGAGGCGATGGATGATAGCATCGGAACACGGTCAGGGACGCCACACGGCCGGGGGCACTTTTTTCTTTGGCGTAGGCCGCCGCCGGCATGAGGGCAACCTCAATGGCTGTTTCGATATGTTTGAAAAACATGGCGTTTTTTTGTGTATAGGGCTGATTGCAGACAGCCTCCACAAACACTTCCTGGATATGGGTCGTTTCCGGCACAAAGGAATCAAACAAGAAAACACCCATTTGTTTATTGATACCTGTGTTTCGATAGTCCTTCAGAACCAGCGACACACCGATCTCGTAAAGGTTTGGATAAGGCGCGGATCTGTACAGGTGACTTACGCCCACAACCTGACCCGAAGCTGAGCGGGCCACAATGGAATAATATCGCCCTTCCTTGTTGGCGAGAATAATGGCCGCCGGGTCGTAAAACAGCCGGATGGGGTACTGCTCTCCGTAAACCGCCCGGAACAGTGCAACAAGTCCTTTGGCATCTTCTGGCCGAAAATTCCCCACGGTAAACGGTTTACCCGCCGTTGATTCGTCATCTTGTTTAATAGTCATTTTGCGTTCCTTTATTTTATTGAATCATCTACATCTGATGGACTCGTAAAAAGTCGCCCGATGGCTATGGAAAAAGGCCCAGAGGCAAGGCATAGTGTTTGGCCAGGGACGAAGGCATACATGTAGTATGTCGAGTGTCTGGTCAAACACTATAACGCCGCATATGGGACTTTTTACGACGCCATCACATCATGCGGTTCCATGCGTTTCAGCACCATCACAAGAACAAGGGCCAATAAGGCCAAACCAGCCCCGGCTTCGAAGGGAATGGCGTATCCCGATTTCAACCCCACCATGGCACCACCCAGAGCCGGGGTGATGAAATAACCCATATCCATGACAAACAGCCCCAGATTGGTGTTCAACCCCCGCAATCCCGGGGCTGAAAAGGTAAAAACCAGGGCGTTGATCTGGGGAAGAATCACTCCCATACTGAGACCATATAGCCCGGCAAGACCGTAGAAAAAAAGACCGCCGGTGATCCGCGAGAACAGGCTCAGACAAAGAGTCAGAAGAATCAGGCCAGCCAGCAGCGTGTTTGCTTTGTTGATTTTGTCAAAGGCCGGGCCGCCAAAGGCGCGCACAGCAATCATGGTGGTCATGGAAATGGAGAAGAAGAAACCCACATCGCCAAGATCCTTCTGAAGCGAAAGATCCTTCATGAAATAAAAAACCGTGGCATGGCAAAAAAAGACAAGCAGGGTGATAAAAAGAAGCAGCAGCACCGGCCGGTTCCCAAAGTTCTGCCGGATTTCAGGCAGAGCCGGACGGCGCATCAGGGCCGAATCCATGCCTGCCAGTGCCTTGCCCACACGTCGCCGCATCAGGGCGAGAAGGCAGATGGCAAGAAAGGCGAAGATGGAAAAACCCGCATAAATGGAAGCCTCGTTTGTGACATGGGGGAGCAGGGTTTCGGTCACGGGCGGTACAACGGCGTAAGGAATCATGGTGGACACACTGATGATCCCGAATCCCTGTCCGCTTTTTTCCCTTGGAATAAATGTAACGATCAGGGCGATCACCGCCGACGTCAAAAGAACAAACGCTGCGCCGTGGAATATCCGTAAAGCAAAGAGAGCGGGTATGGTCACGGCAAAGGGATAGGCCCAGGATGCGGCAATGACCATCACCAACGATATCAGGATCAGGCGGGGTGTGTCTTTCGCGCCGATCAGGGGAATGACAAAAAGCCTCAGCACAAAGGCGGTCATGGGTTCCAGCCCCACCAGAAAACCGCGCCATGAAGGAGGAATGTTCATATTCCCCAGATAATGAAAAAAGCTGTAAAACACAGCGATATTGCAGAAGGCGACCACAATAATTCCGTTGAGCGCAATAAATTCAAACGTAAATAACTTACGGCTATCGGTGGGCATCCGGTTATCCATGTTTTCTTGAGGGTTTATTCAGGCTGTTCAGGTAGTAGAATAGCCTGAATAATAATCCTACTGCAAGTTGTTTTGACGCTGGATTTATAATTCCATAGCCATCTGGTGACATTTTTAAGGGTTAACCAAATTTCCATGCTCCCCGGATGCCCGGTTGACAAGGTTTTCGGAGTTTAAAGACAAACTATAGCTTGACACAAAACGCTGAAATGAACTATATGGTTCGTTTGAAAAAAAGTTTTAAATCGTGTGAAAATCAACAGGTTTCAGGCCGTTGCAAGGCGTCCTGGACCAAAGGACGCTGTGCCCGGCACCTTTGTTTTGTTTTATGAGAGGGATTCATGGATTTTGTAAATATATTGACCACCAAGCGGTCCGACGTCATCAAACGCTGGTTTGACCATGTGGTCAGAACATACCCCTCCGACAGCGCCCAGTTTCTTCTAAACATCAAAGATCAGTTTTCCAATCCCATCGGTGCAACAACCCATAAGGCCCTGGAAGATGTTTTTGATGCGCTGGTTTCCGGTAAAACCCGTGATGAACTCATTCCTCTTATTGACCCGGCTATTCGGATTAAAGCGGTTCAACAATTTAGCCCTTCAGCGTCCGTAGCGTTCGTATTGCATCTGAAATCCGTTGTTCGGGACCTTTTTGAAAAAGAAATCAAATCAGGTGGAATTAGCCGTTCCGACCTGGAACTTTTTGATCAGAAGGTGGACGGGCTTTGCCTGATCGCCTTTGATATTTACATGGGCTGCCGTGAGCAGATATTCACGTTCAAGGCGGATCAGGTAAAATCCAGAACCCTTAAGCTTCTGGAAAAAGCGGATATATTGTGTGAGGTGCCCGACGTCGGGACCGAAATTATTCCACATAATGTTTATAAAAACGGAGGCTTCGACGGCAAGTAGTCTCCTGCTTTGTGTTGCCCTGAGTTTTTTTAGATCAGGAAATGCATTTCCATGAATGTGGTCGGCTTTCAATGGTTATGTATCCGGATCTTGACTCCGATTATCAAAGCAGGGTGTGAACGCTTGAGAAAGCCCCAAAGGGTGAGGAAATGTACATGATCGTTAATATTATGATGTCCCTCGTTGCAGTTGTCGTTCTGGGAGCGGTCGCCTTTGCTGGCGGAAGCGTTCCCGGGCTGCAGGTGGTCTTCGGGATATGGATACCGTATGCAGCCGCAGTTATTTTTCTACTCGGCTTTATATGGCGTATCTTCAAATGGGCCAAATCCCCGGTTCCTTTCCGAATTCCAACAACATGCGGCCAGCAGAAATCCCTGCCATGGATCAAACACAACTCGATCGATAACCCCACCACGACCAAGGGCGTTATTCTTCGAATGTTCTTTGAAATCGTGGCTTTCAGGTCTCTCTTCAGAAACACCAAAAGCCAGATCAAAGGTGACAGAATCTCCTACGAATGGGAAATCTGGCTCTGGCTTGCGGCCCTGGCGTTCCATTACTCGTTTCTGACTGTGGTTATCCGGCATATGCGGCTTTTCCTCGAACCTGTACCCGCCTGTATCGGAATCATCGAAACACTGGACAGCTTTTTCCAGATCGGTCTGCCCGTGGTGTTCGCTTCGGGAATCGTTTTGCTGGCAGCTGCTCTGTACCTGTTCGCACGCCGCGTGATCATCCCCCAGGTGAAGTACATCTCCATGATCGCCGATTACTTTCCGTTATTCCTGATTATCGGAATCGCTGGAACAGGCCTCTACATGAGGTATTTCTTGAGAGTTGATATCCATGCGATTAAGCAGCTCACCATGGGCCTCGTGACCCTTAAAGCCACGATCCCTGCCAACGTGAGCCCCATGTTGTTCGCACACCTTTTCCTGGTTTCAACACTTCTCATTTATTTCCCGTTCAGCAAGCTGATGCACATGGGTGGTATTTTCTTAAGCCCCACCCGTAACCTTGCGAACAACAATCGTATGAAGCGGCACATCAATCCCTGGAACCCCGATCTTGAATTCGTGACTTATGAGAAATACGAAAATGACTTCAGGGAAAAAATGATAGAGGCTGGTCTTCCAGTAGAAAAGGAGTCCTAATGAAAATAAAACCGGAAGAAATGTTAAAAATCGACACCAAGCCGCCAGCGAAACACTGGATGGATGTGCCACCGGATTTATCCGAAGGCAAGTATCTGTACCCAGCGAAGGCAAAATCCCTGGAATACCTTCACCTGCCGAACCCCAGAGACTGGTCGCCGACAGATGAAGACTGGAAACTCCCGGAAAACTGGCAGAAGATCATCCATGACGGTTTCAAGGAACGTCTGGACAAATACCGTTCACTCAAAGTGTTCATGGACATATGCGTCCGCTGCGGTGCCTGCGCCGACAAATGCCACTTCTACATCGGTTCCGGCGATCCCAAGAACATGCCTGTTCTGAGAGCGGAACTTTTGAGATCCATTTACCGAAATGATTTCACAACCGTGGGCAAGATCTTCGGTCGCCTTGCAGGCGCACGGAAACTCACACCCCTTGTGATCAAGGAATGGTTCTCCTATCTTTATCAGTGTACCGAATGCCGTCGTTGCTCCGTGTTCTGTCCCTACGGTATCGACACGGCTGAGATCACTATGATGGGTCGCGAGCTCTTAAACCTCATCGGTGTGAACATCAACTGGATCAAAGATCCTGTTTCCAATTGCTCACGAACCGGTAACCATCTCGGCATCCAGCCCCAGAACTTCAAAGAGATCATCGAGTTCTTCTGCGACGATATCGAAGAAATCACCGGCGTGGCCATCAAGCCCTCGTTCAACAGAAAAGGCGCAGAAGTTCTTTTCGTGACGCCTTCAGGTGACGCGTTCGCCGATCCCGGAACGTATACTTTCATGGGCTACCTGATGCTGTTTGAACACATCGGGCTGGATTACACCCTTTCAACGTATGCATCGGAAGGTGGTAACTTCGGTCTATTCACCTCCTCCGATATGATGAAAAAATTGAATGCCAAGATGTACCACGAAGCGAAACGTCTGGGCGTCAAATACATCATCGGTGGTGAGTGCGGTCATATGTGGCGCGTGATCAACCAGTACATGGATACGATGAACGGACCTGCCGACTTCCTCGAAGTACCGAAGTCGCCGATCACAGGTACTGTTTTCCAGAATGCGGCGTCTACCAAGATGATCCACATTGCTGAATTTACCGCTGATCTTATCAAACACAACAAACTGAAACTTGATCCAAGCCGTAACAATCACCATCGGGTGACATGGCATGACTCCTGTAACACCGCCAGAGGCATGGGGCTTCTTGACGAACCCCGTTATGTTCTTAACGCGGTGTGCAATAACGTGTTTGAAATGCCTCCCAGCACCACGCGTGAATATACGTTCTGCTGTGGCAGCGGGTCGGGTACCAACACGGAAGAGATTATGGAACAGAGGCTTAGAGGCGGTCTGCCAAGAGCCAACGCGGTCAAGTACGTTCACGACAAATACGGCGTGAATATGCTGGGTTGTGTCTGCGCCATCGACAGGGCGGTTCTGCCTCCGCTTATGGATTACTGGGTTCCCGGCGTGGCCGTGACCGGTCTTCATGAGCTTGTGGGTAACGCTCTGGTTATGGAAGGCGAGATCGAACGGACCTTGGACCTGAGAATGGAAGATTTACCAGGCGCGGAGGGCGATACTGATGAATGAGAAAATTAAAATCATCGCAGGTGTAGTTATTTTTGCGGTGATATTCACCTGTCCTTTATGGATAAACATGGGGAAAGCCAATGAGGCGCCCGTGCCTGTTCTTTCTGAAAAGGCCAAGGCAGCCAAAACCTGCATACTCCCCAAAGACGAGATGCGTGCGAAACACATGCAGATTCTTGACGGATGGAGAAACTCCGTGGTCAGAGACGGCCAGCGGATTCACATCGTGAAAGACGCTGATGGCAAGGAAAAGGAATACGACATGAGTCTTTCCAATACATGTCTGGGATGCCACACGAACAAAGCCGAGTTCTGTGACAAATGCCACGGATATGCCTCTGTCACCCCCTACTGCTGGGACTGCCATGTTGATCCCAATGCGAAGAAGGAGGCATCGCTATGAAAAATGGTAAGAAAAATAACAGGCGAGAATTCTTAAAAACAGCCGGTGCTACGGCAGTGGGTATCACTGCTTTATCCGGTTCTGCTTTTGCCATCGGAGAACACTTCATTTCTTCCAAAGAAACGAAAACCCATCCGGAGGACTTGAAAGCAGCTCGCTGGGGTATGGTGATCAATACGAAGAAATTGAACGAAGAAGTGATCCACGCCATTACCACCGCCTGTCATACGAAGCACAATGTGCCTGATTGCCAGACGTTCAAAGAACCGGCAACGAAAAAAGAACACCATGAAATCAAGTGGATCTGGGAAGAACACTACCACAACGCCTTTGCGCCGGATGTGGAAGAATTCCTCTCCAAAAAACTGGAACACACACCCTTCCTGGTGCTGTGCAACCAGTGCCAGAATCCTCCTTGCGTTCAGGCATGCCCCACCAAGGCGACATTCAAGCGCCCGGACGGCATTGTTCTCATGGACTTCCACCGCTGCATCGGATGCAGGTTCTGTATGGCAGCCTGTCCTTACGGTTCCAGGAGTTTTAACTTCCAGGATCCGAGAAACGGGCTTCCCAACGGTCTGCCCACCAATCCGGCTTTCCCCACACGTATGAAAGGTGTGGTTGAAAAATGCAATTTCTGCGCGGAACGGCTGGCCATCGGTAAAAAGCCCTATTGTGAAGAGGTGTCCAAAGGTGCCATCGTTTGCGGTGACCTGGGTGACGAGAAATCGGAAGTCAGACGACTGCTGGAAGAAAACAACGCGATCACTCGGAAAACATCCCTGGGAACAGGGCCTTCCGTGTTCTATATCGTGTAACAGGAGGTAACGATGCTAGAAAAAGCGTTAAACGGAAGTAAAAGTTACTGGCTGTGGCTCGCAGGTCTTTCGGCGATTATCGGTCTGGCTTTTCTCGTATACATGAAACAATGGACATTCGGTCTTGGAATCACCGGCATGCACAGGGATTTTACCTGGGGCTTCTACATCGCCCAGTTCACCTTCCTTGTGGGTGTGGCTGCCGGGGGCGTCATGCTCGTTCTTCCCTATTACCTTCACGACTACAAAGCCTTCGGCAGGATTACCATTCTTGGTGAGTTCCTTGCCATCGGTGCTGTGGCCATGTGTCTGCTTTTCATCGTAGCCGACATGGGCCAGCCCACTCGGGCTATGAACGTGATCTTCAATGCGACACCGTATTCCATGCTGTTCTGGGATGCTGTTGTGCTGAACGGCTATCTGGCGCTGAACCTGATTATCGGGTGGAAGCTTCTTGAAGCGGAAAGAAATGGCGTTGATGCACCCAAATGGGTGAAACCGTTGATTTACCTTTCAATCCCCTGGGCTTTCGGTATCCATACCGTAACGGCCTTCCTGTACAGCGGGCTTCCCGGAAGAGGGTTCTGGCTTACAGCCGTTCTCGCTCCCCGATTCCTTGCTTCCGCTTTTGCGGCAGGGCCCTCGTTCCTCATACTTCTTTGCTTCATCGTCCGTCGGTTTACCAATTTTGATCCAGGCGAGAAAGCAATGAAAACATTGATGAAAATCATTACTTACGCCCTGATTGCCAATATCTTTTTCTTTGGTTGCGAAATTTTCACGGCGTATTACAGCCAGATTCCCGAGCACATGGCCCATATCGACTATCTGTTCGGTCTGGGTGATCACGGTCACGGTGTTCTTGTTCCCTGGATGTGGACGTCCATGGCCCTCATGATCACGGCCATCGTTCTTCTGGTTCAACCGAAGATCAGAAATAATGAAAAATACATGCCGATCCTCTGCCTCATGGTGTTTGCCGGAACATGGATCGATAAAGGCATGGGTATGATGGCTGGCGGGTTCGTACCTTCTCCTCTCCATCATTACAACGAATACGTTCCCACGGCTCCTGAGCTCATCATTACTGTGGGAATCTGGTGTGTTGGTTTTGCAGTCATCACGGTTCTCTACAAGATAGCGGTTTCCATCAAAGAGGAAATCAAAGCTTAAGAGTCTGGGTCGCTGAGTTTCAAAAGCTAAAGAGTCTGTCCTTCAAGGGGCAGGCTCTTTTTTTTATAACAGGCTCTTTTTTTGCACGTCTTGTTGTGTTATGGCTATTTATCATTTAACATGCTGACTGAAGTTTTTTACCGGAAATGAATGTTGCCAGAGGCCAGGACTATGATTGAAAAACGACTCTTCTTTCAACCATCAGTATGTGCATTCCTGACGGAAATTGTGGTGCTATTTTTTCTTTTTTTGGGATGTTTTCACGACATGGCGTATGGCAAAACGGCATCGGGAATTGTCAATATCGACAACGAAGATCTGGCTTGGATCGGAGAAGCCATTTTTCAAAAAGAATGCGGCGGGAAAAAAGAACACCTCCTTGCATGGAACAAGGGCGAAGACTTTCCTTCGCTTGGAATCGGCCATTTCATCTGGTATCCTCAGGGCATGGAAGGGCCCTTTGAAGAGAGCTTTCCGGCTTTCCTGGATTTCGCCAAGCAACGCGGGGTTCATCTGCCGGTTTTTATTTATTCAATGCAAAATGTGGACTGTCCATGGACCAGCCGGAAGCAATTTTATCGAGCCAGAAATTCCGATTCTATGAAAAGTCTTTATACTTTTTTAATGAACACAAAATATGAACAGACCTTGTTCATCGTCACCCGCCTAAAGACGGCTATACCCAAAATCATGGAGGCGGCACCCTATGATAAAAAAGAACACATCAAAAGCCAGTTGTTCAGGGTCGCTGATTCATCCAGAAAACTCTACGCCCTGATTGATTATGTGAACTTCAAGGGAGAGGGTATCAAATCCACGGAACGCTACAACAACCAGGGCTGGGGGCTTCTTCAGGTTCTGGAAGAGATGAAAGGAACGAAACCGGGGACTGAAGCCATCCATGAATTTGTCCGTGCTGCAGAAACTGTCCTTGCACGACGTGTTGGTAACGCTCCGGCAGGTCGGAACGAACACCGCTGGCTCCCCGGCTGGAAGAACAGGATTAACGATTACAAGATTCTCGCTACTCTAACCTGATATGGCGTTTTGAGCCTGGCATAACACACCGAACAAAGTATTTTTTATTATCCCGCGGTGGTGATATTTGATTAAAATAAGTTATATTTCACTATTGGCCACATGTCGTCTATTATATTGATCAATGTTCATGATTATAAAACCATTAATTTATTGGTTGGGTGTGGTCAATTAGGGCCAAGTGTCTTTTTTTACAAGGAATTCTAATTAAATAATTCCTGTGGCACGGTTTTGGCTTTTCGAATCATCGTGAAAATTGATATGGGTGTCAACTGTTCGTTCTTTCATTCCGGATTGAGCGGAACAAAGGGGGGAGTTCAAAATCAGCTCAATTCATCTGTCATGGAGAGGGATTATGTTCAAATCGTGGTTTACTGTGCTTCTGTTAATCTTCTGTTCTTTCGCCGCCGCCTATGCAGCAGATATCCCCAAGCTTCAGTGGGATGCGAACGATGATGCTGACTATTATGTCGTATACTGGAGCACAGACCCGCATTCATTCTCCGATGAAAACAGCATCGACGTCCCGGTTGACGAAACCTTTCTCGAACTCGTACCCTCTCCCAACAACGAAGAGTATTATTTCACCGTAAAAGCCTTTAACGAATGCGGTAATTCCAGCGATTTTTCCGAGCCTGTTTTATCAGCCCATCTTCCCCTTGCCATTTACTCCGGAACAACCGAAAAGAGCTCAACACCTAGTGTCGAAAAAGTAAGCGGAAGCGAAAGCGGCGGTGGTGGCTGCTTTATTGATGCTGCAGTATTTGGAGGATGAACTGATTCAATCCAAATCCGAAATGAAATAAGGTAACAACCGAAAAGATTATTTTACTTTAAATCCAAGGCTTTTGAGTTTATCGACGACTCTTCCCCGGTCAAATGGTTTGACGATGTAAGTATTGCATCCGGCTTTGACGCTTCCGATGACCACGTCCTGATCAGCTGTTGCAGTTACCATCATCACTTTACATTGACGGTCTTTCGAAATGCCTTTTTCTTTCTCGATATTTCGGATGGCGATGAGAACATCAATGCCTGACATATCGGGCATGCTGATGTCTAAACAGATGAGCTCAAAGGGCAGATTCAGATCCCAGGAATGGTTGAACTCTACAATGGCGTCTTTTCCAGTTTCCGCAAGTACGCAATCTCCAAATTCACCGATAATTTTCTGCATTTTGCTGAGGGATACTCCATCGTCATCAACAACAAGACATTTCATCTTCACTCTCCGGTTTTGAGGTTGATCCAAGATCGACATAATAAAGTCAAAACACTTTACCCACACGTGAGCATCATATTATGATAGGACACACTTTCCAGGTTTGTTCTGCATATCCTTTTTGCGACTTTAAAGTTTTTATCATGTGATTCAAGGATCATATTCAGGTCGGATAAAGGATGCTGTCATCCTTTATTGTTGAGTTTATCCATGCGCTTAATATACCAGAGCATGTCATGGCTGTCCATTTTTAAAACGGTTAAATGATATAAAGGTAATAAATATAATAGAAATTCTGTTGAAAAAAAAGGAATGATACTTTATAATTTTTATAAAAATTTAATCCTATCAATTGCATATCTTTTAAATCAAGTGAAAAACTGGCTTCCTTGAGTGCTAAAAAACAATGTGTGACGGTTTAAGCGTTTGTAACATTTAACGTATGACTAATTTTCTTCAGGAGGTAAAATGGATTCAAAAGCAATGATAAAAAGGACGTTGGAGTACCAAAAAGCGGCTTTTGACGCCGGCTATAACACCATGGTGATTCTTCAGGGTCAAGCTGAAAAAATGACAGCGGATATGCTGGAGAAATCCAGTATGCCAAAAGATTCCATCAAGGCCCTTGAAACAACCATCGGTGAATACAAGAAAAGACGTGAAGATCTTAAGAAAATGGTCGATGACGGATTCACTAAAATCGAAGAAATGTTGAATCCCTGATAATTCTGTGCTTGTGCTGGGACGACTTCCAGCATGAGCCCGTTAACATGTGCTTACACCGACGACTTTAAATGGGTTCGTAGGCATTGCGATCACAATATCCTTCCGTTTCCCATGCCACGATTATTCTTCACTATGGAACGAAAAACGAAGAAGGGATGACCTTAAAGATTTTGTCTCCCGCATTTTTATGAATTCACTTGAAACCGTTCCCCTGTAGCTGGGGCGGTTTTATTTTTCTTTGATTTTTACAAAGAAAATCGCGAGTTATTGAAGGATCTAAATGGATGATTCACAGTTAAAATCTCATGGAGCGATTAGCGCCACCCTGGTGGAAATTGCCCTTGAAAACAGGATCATCACAAATACTGATCTCAAAAAAGCCCTTTCAGACATTCTTTATGAAAAAAACAAAGGTAACGAACTGACGCTTGTGGACTATCTTTTAGAGCGTAACATCGTGGACAAGTCGACCATGACCCGCCTGTTAGCAGCGACAATACGGTCCTTGGATAAGAAATTCGCCGTTCTTGTGGCCCGGAGCCATCTGGTGCCAGAAGTTCTTATTGTTAAGGCTTTGGACGCACAGAAGGAAGCGTTTAAGAAAGGGTCACTCAAATCTGTTGGAGACATTCTAATAGAAGCGAACCTTCTGACCGAAGAACAGAGGGGCATGCTGATTGAGAAATTGAATGGAATGAAGAGCGCGAATTTGCTCGTTGAGGAGAGTGATGAAAAAAGAGAGACGCCGCCACCTGGAAATGAACTGTTAACAAACGAGCAATCTGAAGTCAGTGCTGAAAGAGATCTTAAACGGCGAATTTCTCTTGTTGTGACTAACAACAGTTTAAGGGCTGACGTTTTTATCCCAGGTGGTCTCAAGAGAAAATTGGAGCTCGATGGAATCAAAACTCTTGTCAGCGACCAGGGATTGCAGTTTGGTGTGATCTCTGATCAGGATATAGAAAATCATCTGGCAAAATACGATGCTGAACCTTACAGTTTTGTTGTTGCGCTTGGAATCCACGCCCTTCCGGCTCGAGACGCGATTGTAAGAATATTTTTTATCAACGATTATCTGAATCCCGGAAGAATTACTGAACACGGAACCATTGATTTTAAAGACCGGGGTGCTGTGCCTTTTGTTAAGGCAGGAGTCGTACTTGCCGAGAAAATACCGGGAGTTGACGGGAAACCCGGAACAGATGTTTACGGGAATATCATTCCCGCAGAGCAGGCCAATGATCAACCGCTAAAAAGCGGTCCGGGGACCGAGCTTTCAGACAACGATCTCAAAATTGTTGCCACCATGGATGGCCAACCCCTTATGTCGGTTCATGGCGAAGTGACCGTGATGAAAGAGCTGCATATACAAGGTGATGTGGATTACACCACGGGAAATATTATTTTTAATGGAAGCATCATTGTCAAAGGTTCCATTAATCCCGGTTTCATCATCAGAGGTGGGAATCTTATGGCAAAGGATGTTAATGGTGCGGAAATCGATGTGGTTGGAAACATCGAGATATCAGGAGGGATTATTAATTCGGTACTCCGGTCAGGCGGGGGGGTTCAAGCCATGCATATGTCGGATACGAAAGTTGATGCCTACGGTGACGTTCTGGTGAAAAAATCAGTCATTGGATGCAAAATAAGAACAAGCGGGGCATTTACTGGAGAAAGTGTGCATGTGATATCATCGCTTGTTTCCGCGAAAAAAGGAATTTTGGCAAAGCAGATCGGAACCGATGTTTCCCGGGCATGCACACTTCGCGTGGGTATAAGTGATCACACCGAAAAAAAAATCAGGTACTTTAGAGAAGAAATCGAAGAAAAGAAAAAAGAGCTGGAAAAAGAGCAGAAAGCAATGGATGAGGCTCAGGTTGCTCAGAAGTTGCTGCATAAAAAAATAATGGAACAAGTTCAGATTGAAGACGAAATTATTCAACAGAAGAAATCGATAGAAGACAGACTTTCAGAAAGCAGGGATTCACCAGATATACCAGAGAAAGAATATAAGCAGAAGAAGCAATTCGAAGAAGGTTTGGCCTATTGTGCATCCGAAACAATGAAAATGAAAAAAAGGCTTGAAGAGCTTTTCAAGCAGCAGGATGATCTGACAGACCAGATATTGGACATGCAAAGCCAGTGTGAATCTTATGTCAACGAAATCGAAAACCTTAATATTAAAGTAAAAGAAGTAAGAGTCTGGGATAAAAAATCACCGCCGCTTACCCAGATTAAAGTCAACAGAGAGATTTTTTCAAATACCACTATCAACGGCCCCAATTCCATGTTGATCGTAAAAGACACGTGCAAAAACGTTACGATCAGAGAAATAAGGCATGCTGACGCTGATACAGAATGGGAAATGAAAATTGATCCTAACTGATCCATCGAAACAACATATCCTCTCATAATGTTTTCCATAATCCCCCAACTTATAAAACTTGCCTCTTCATATTCAAACCGGATCAGTTCCCCTGCATGGGCTTATTGATTTTAATAATGAAACAGCCGGAAGCTTGAGAGAAATGACAACATTGACATAGCCTTTCTCTCTATGTTAAACACTTAAGGTCATAAAAGAAAAAAATGATGAAAAAATTAAGGGCCACCGGCAAGAATTGATTACGCTGCAATTTCCGGTTTATCACATTCAACAGTAAACCTTGAAGGAACTCACATTAATACGCTTTCAAAGAAAATTATAGTGACCAATCCACTTGGGATTCACGCAAGGCCTGCTGCTTTAATCGCCAAACTTGCTTCCAAGTCCGACGGAAAGGTCTGGCTGATCAGAGAAAACGAGATGGTTGATGCAGGAAGCATCATAGATATACTGACCCTTGGCTGTTCGAAAGGGACGGAAGTCACCTTGCGAATGGAAAGTCAGACTGATGAAAAACTTTTTATGGAAATTGCCGACCTGATCGAACTGGGAATAAATGAATAGGAATGACATGGACACATCTTCAGGTGCTCAAGAAATCACACTGACCGGAATTAAGGGCTCGCCCGGAATATGTATCGGTCAGGCATATCTGGTGGACAAGGAAGGGGTGGATGTTGTCTCCAAATACGACATCGACTCCAAAGATGTTTCCAAAGAATTATCACGTTTAAAATCGGCTGTGAAAAAAACGAAAGACGAAATTTCCGCTATCATCCGTGATCTTTCCCCGGAATATGTTCAGCATATCAGTATCCTTGAATCCCATAAAGTCCTTGCAAGCGACAAGATGCTTTACGGCAAAACCCTGGACCTCATCGAAAACGATAAAATCAACGCGGAATGGGCACTCAAGAGGATTTCCTCAAAGGTCCAGGCCATGTTTCTGGAAATTCCTGACCCCTACTTGCGATCCCGCTCAACGGATGTTGCCCAGGTTTCGGAACGAATCATGCGGAATCTTACCGGAGTCGAACGGGTCAACATCTCAAAAATTAACAAACGAGTTATTCTTGTAGCCCGGGATTTATCACCGGCGGACACCAGCCAGATACAACTTGAAAAGATCATGGGATTCGTCACCGATAAGGGTGGGCAGGCTTCCCATACCAGCATCATTGCAAGGGCACTTGAAATCCCTTCGATCCAGGGACTAGTTAACGCCACCCAGGTCATCGAAAACGAAGACATCATCATAGTAGATGGAATCGAAGGGCTGGTGATCGTTCACCCCAGCGATGAAACTCTGATAAGATACAATGCTAAACAGCGTGACTACGAGATCCGTAAAGCGTTGATCACAAGGGATAGTAAAAATCCGGCCACCACAACGGATGGCTTCACCATGACCCTTATGGGTAATATCGAACTGGCCGAGGAAGTGGTGTCCGTGATGGACCACGGCGGCGAAGGTATCGGTTTGTTTCGCACCGAGTTTCAGTATCTCAACAGAACAAGCTATCCCAGCGAAGACGAACTTTACGAGCAGTATAAGGAAGTGGTGGAGTTGATTGCACCAGAGCCCGTGACCATCCGGACACTCGATATCAACGGCGACAAAGCCCTTTCCTACGATCATAGCAGCGATGAAGCCAATCCTGCTCTGGGACTACGTGCTATCCGCTTCTGTCTGACCCGCCCCGATGTTTTTATGACTCAGCTTCGGGCCATTCTCAGAGCAGCCGTCCACGGCAACATCCGGGTAATGTTTCCCATGATTTCAGGTCTTGAAGAGGTTCTCGCAGCAAAAAAACATCTCCACGACGCAGCTATGGCGTTAAAAAAAGAAAACATTCCTCACCGCAGCAACATTGAGGTGGGGATCATGATCGAAATTCCATCAGCGGCGTATATGGCCGAAATCCTGGCCGACGAAGTGAATTTTTTCAGCATCGGGACGAACGATCTGACCCAGTATATGCTGGCTATTGACAGGGGCAACACCAAAGTGGCCCATCTTTACCAACCCCTTCATCCGGCCGTTCTTCATATCATCAAACATGTGGTGGACGTGGGTAGGAAAAAAGGAATCAAGGTGTTTATGTGCGGTGAAATGGCTTCAGATCCCAGCCATATGCCGATTCTTCTGGGTATGGGGCTTGATGAGCTGAGCATGGCTCCCCAGGCTATTCCTGATGTGAAGGATCGAATCAGAAAACTCAGCCGTGAAAAATCCGTTGGCATCGTTGATAACGTTCTCAAACAGAGCACCGTTGCCGACATTGAACGTCTGATCATGTACGAAGAAAGCAAGCTCAGTTTATAGTCTCAGGAGTTAAACACCGTGGAAGAAGAAAAGAAAGTCCGTCAGATAGCCGCCAACAAGAAAGCCTACCACAGCTACACCATCACCGACCAGTACGAAGCCGGGCTGGTGCTTGTGGGCTCCGAGGTAAAGGCGATCAGGAACGGCGGCGTCAATCTCAAGGATTCCTATGCTCGAATCACAGACAAAGACGAAGTTTTTGTCCACCAGATGCATATAAGCCCTTACACCTATTCCTACAACGACAACCACGATCCCCTGAGGCCCCGGAAGCTTCTCTTAAACAAATCCGAAATACGGAAAATATACAACAAGGTCAACGAAAAGGGATTTTCCCTTATCCCCTTGAGTCTTTATTTCAAAGGAAGCCGGATCAAGATTAAGCTTGGTATCGCCCAGGGAAAAAACCTCTACGATAAGCGCAACAGCTTGAAAGAAAAAGACGCAAACCGGGAAATGCACCGCATTAACCGCCACAAGGATTATTCCTAAAATAATGCTCCACACCCGTCACCCAAATAAAAAAACACCTTACCGTTTGACATAACGGCCATCAGCGGTTAGATTGGTACATATGAATTCCGTCGGGGGCGCACTGGTTTCGACTGGGAATTGAGATCTTTGATACTGCACTTCGAGGATGGTTGTTGGCCTCGTAAATCATCAACCAAAAGAATAAATGCAGACGACTATGCAATGGCTGTAGCTGCTTAACCGCAGTTTAAGCTAAAGTCAAGCGCCCTTGAGGCGCACATCACGTCCGTTTCCTCACTTGAGCGGAATGTGATGACCAATAGAGTGATAGGGAACCGTTGCCCGGTTGATCTTCTTCCGTGCGGCGGCGGCAACCGAAATTAATGCAGAATAGAAGGCGTCAGGCGAACCCCGTCAGCTGGTAAAAGCCCGATGTACAAAGATGCTGACTATAAGTGTAGGGGTGTCATAGGGAATGTTCTTAGGACGCGGGTTCAATTCCCGCCGCCTCCACCATTGTAATATAATAAATACATTAGTTATAATGGTGGAACGCATGAAGAAACATGCGTAAAAGATGTGCATTTTTAACACAAAAATGCCGGAAATTCATAAGAGGGTCGTGTTTCGAGCCCTAAAAAAGTTATTATAAAATAAAAGGGATCTCAGGCCAATGTGCTTGCAATCCCTTTTTTTATGTTTCTTAAAAACACCGCAAAGGAATTCTCATTTTATTTGGGTTTATCCATTCAATACACACAGCAAGGAGACACTGTGACAACCCCAGAACATTTAAATAAAATATTTGCAGATAAATTGCCCGGTTATCTCGGTATTGTCGTAACCTATCTGGGCAAGTATGAAGTCAGAGCTGAAATGGAAGTCAAACCATCCAATATAGCCCCGAACGGCTTTCTGTTTGCCGGAAGCGTGGTCACTCTGGCCGATACGTTGTGCGGCGATGGATGTATCTCAAATTTACCTGAAGGTGCATCAGGTTTCACCACCATCGAACTCAAATCCAATCACCTGGGAACAGCCCGTGAAGGAACTATCGAGTGCGTCGCCAAAGCGGTTCACACAGGAAGAACCACACAGGTATGGGATGCCGTCGTAAGTCACCGGCAATCAGGCAAAACCATTGCATTGTTTCGGTGTACGCAGATGATTCTGTACCCGTAGCCATTAGTTCAATGGATTCAGTGATAAGCCTCATCATCAGAGCCGTTTCGTTTTTAAGTGTTACCGTAAATTGCGGTATTGGCGTGATGTGAGTGAAGCGAAATGTGGTTTTTCATTGACTTGAATTCAGCATGGTGCCCCACGGAATTCGTTGTCAAGGGCCTTTAATGGGCGACCCGAAATTCCGCAATTCCGCTGGGCACGCCAATCTCCCGATTGGCCCTGCGAAAGCCGTAAGGCTTTCAGAAGCAAAAAACACCAGAGTTTCGTCAGGCATTCCATTCAACGAAAGTTGGATCTGGGTATGAATAGTCAAGGATAAAAAATTGACCTGGTCTTTAATGGGCGTCCCCGTTTCTCTTCGATTTAATCCATAAGTTGTTCAACGATAAGCCCCATAGCTTCAGCCAGCTTGATAAGTGAGCTTTTTCTTGGGTTTGCACCCTGTTTTTCCATTCTGGCAAGGGTCGGTTGTTTGATTCCGGCCTTAACGGAAAGTTCTTCCTGAGTCATACCAAAGTGTTCACGCCAAGCTTTTATAAGACTGTCGCCACGGACATTGGCCTTGACAACATCATTGGGAAACCAAACGTCCTTTTCGTTGGCCTCAACATGATAGCTTTTGATAAGGATCTGGTATTCATCCCAGGGGATAACGGCAAAGGCCGGTTTATCTTTTTGGATAATCACTTGGGGTTCAGTAAGTGTGATTGTCACGTTTTCTTACCTCCTGAATGGCTATGATTCTGACTTCTTCCTTATGGTCAAACAAGACCCGGTAACGGCCCACTCTCATCCTGAAATCATATGTATGATTTTTAAGGACTTTGATATCAAGTGATTCACAGTCTGGGAATGATTCCAACTGATCAACACTTTTTAAGATGACTTCCTGATAATTCCGAGGAATCTTTTTCATCTGTTTACGTGCTGTGTTGCTCCATTGAATCGTTTTCATGCTTGATAATAACATATTATAACATTTTGTAAATGATAAAAGGTATAATATGCTATAAATACGGCGATAGATATGTTTATTCTAATTTGCTTTTGAAATGTTTTTATCTTTACAACAAATATATTCTATCGGGTATATATTTGTATTATGTCTTATCGAATATATTTTGACAATATGTCGTATCGGGTATAATGTTCTGTGAGCATGTTCACCAAATTAAAAGAGGTTATCATGATCCAGAAAGTTGTTTCACCTGAAAGCCTTGGATTGGCTCTCAGGGCTGTACGAAAAGAAAAAGGGCTTTCCCAGAAAGCCGTGGGCCATGACGTTGGGATGGAGCAGCACACCATTTCAAAAATAGAAAAAGGGAACCCGGGAACAGGGTTGGGCACGATCTTCCGGCTTTTATCGGCTCTTGATCTTGACCTGGTTGTTCAGCCGCGTCAGAAACAGTCCACCGATCATTCCGGAGACATCTGGTAATGGGACGTCCAAGACTCACAACCGATCTTTATCTTTACATGAACGGGCAAAAGGTGGGAAACCTGACCCGGACATCCACAGGCCAGTTGCGTTTTGAGTATCATGACACATGGCTTCAATCTGAGGTAAGGCGTCCGATATCCTTATCCATGCCGCTCAGCCAGAAAATTTACAGGGGAGATGTTGTCGAAAATTTTTTCGACAACCTGTTGCCGGACAGCCAGCCGATAAGAAGCCGCATCCAGGCTCGATTCGGCGCAAGAAGCAACCGGTGCTTCGATCTCCTCTGGCATGTTGGCCGCGACTGTGTGGGTGCCCTGCAATTGCTGCCGGAGGACGCTGACTCGATGAATATCCATCGTATCGATGCAGTTGCACTCACGGATTCACAAATCGCCGATGTGCTGCGCCACTATTCCACGATGCCCCTGGGAATGAACGATGACGAATTCCGCATATCGATTGCCGGGGCTCAGGAAAAAACCGCACTCTTGAGAATGAATAAAAGATGGTATCGTCCAATGGGTGTCACACCCACCAGTCACATCTTCAAACTCCCCATCGGTCGGATCGCCCACAGCGGCATGGACCTGACTGACAGTGTCGAGAACGAATGGCTGTGTCATCTGATTCTGAAAGCCTTTGGAATTCCAGTTGCCGATGCAAAGATTGTGCCCTTCGAGGATGTGAAGGCCCTGGTGGTGAAACGGTTTGACAGAAGATGGGCCGTTGACCGTTCCTGGCTGATCCGCCTTCCCCAGGAGGACATGTGCCAGGCCTTGTCCATTCCACAGGCGCTGAAATACGAAAGCGAGGGCGGCCCTGGCATAGAGCGGATCATGACCCTGCTCCTGGGATCTGCAAATGCCCTTTCGGATCGGCGTCTGTTTATGAAGATACAGGTTTTGTTCTGGCTGCTTGGAGCCATTGACGGGCACGCAAAGAATTTCAGCATCTTTCTCATGCCGGGCGGCGGTTATTCTCTTGCGCCGGTTTATGACGTGATGTCCGCTTATCCTCTTCTTGCGAAACGGCAGATTGAACTCCGTAAAATGAAAATGGCCATGGCGTTCAAAGAAAAACACGTCCATTACCTCTGGGACAGCATTCTTTACAGACACTTCCTGTCAACAGCCCGGATCTGCCGGTTCCCTGTCACTGAAATGGAAACGATAATCGCCGACCTGCTTCAGGAGATGGATGGAATCATTGAACAGACGGCCGGTGGATTACCTTCGGATTTCCCGGATGCTATTGCCCAGTCTGTGTTCGATGGGATGAAGCAAGCTCGGGATCGTTTAATTCGTCTAAGAAATTAAAACAACATCTAAAAAAGAATCACTTTCAAAATGGTGCAATCCAATACTGATATTATTGGAATTTAGTAAGGCGTCTCTTGCCCCCGCACCTTCAGTATCTTTTTTCCTGGGGAATTTTAATTGACATTTTTCACATATTCTGTATTGTTAAAGCAGTAACAAATGAAATAACATGCTTTATATTGTTGGTGATTTTCGAAATTGCTACACGATATGGGTGTGATAATTAACAGTGCCTGTGCTGGAATTAGAAGGTGATTTATTATAAATTGCTTCCTAACAAGGTTTAAGGCACTTTTTTTTATTTATTCTGATAATATTTTTTCCAATCATAAATCTTAATAACTCTTTTCAAATTCGTCCTTTCTGTTTGAGTTCCATCCGATAATATATTCGGAGATTTATCCATAATATCTTTTATTAGTAAATATAACTCATCAGTATGTACGAAATCCTCATTTAAATATGGAATCAATTCAATACATTTAATATCATTATATTTATCTCTAAGAGAATCGATATTATCCCACTCTAATTCATTAAACTTCTTTTTGTTATTTAAAATTGTTTTTGATAGATATTCAGAATATTTTGTTTTATAAATTTTACTTATCACAGCAGGTGTGCAACCATTAAAATCCATTCTGTAATCAATTAAATATTTATGTATAGGCAAACTATTTGAATCCGTTTTAGCTAAAGTAGGAAGTGTCTTTTCTATGATCATTTTATGGTCATAATTCATTGAATCATAAATTATATCCGCGTATATATCACTTGCTTTTATAGAATCGTAACCAACCTTTGCAAGGTTGTTATTCCCAATGCCAATACTGTCGACTTCCCCAGATTCTCCAACACCAATAACATAATCAATGCTATCAATTGTTGATGAATCATTTATATTCACTGTCATTCTTTGTGTAGGTTTGTTTGTTAAAACTAACTTGTATATATCATTTTTTAATGCCCTCAATATCCTTGGATTATATTTCGCTTTTTTGCTTAACAATGCATGATAAATTATACTAAAATCATTTACATAAATTCTTGTCATATCAATAGATTTGGTCCGCCCAAATGACTTGCTGAATGTTGATATTTCATCTTTTTTTGAATCACTATTATTCCACTCAACAAAAAATAATCGCTCTTTTAAGAGCGCTATATTTTCTTCATTTAAACAATCTGCAATTGATTTTAATATTTCTTCAATATTTTCATCAGATAAAGAATATCCCAAAAAAACAATTGGATGTTCAATAAAAATTGTTAATAATTTAGACACTAAATAAATGTTTTTTCTATTGAAATTAGAATAATCCTGGTCAGTTATAATAATACTTTTTGGATTATTACAACAACCATGTATTTTGTAAATTTCTGAAATTGATTGATTTGCAGAAAACAAGAGTTCATCCTGCCCAACGAATACTTGGAATCCAGGAAATATTTCCTCTAATAATGTATCATAATTCGTTGTTATAATGCCGCTTACGCTTTTTTCGCCAACACGCCTGAGGATATTCAATTCAGAGTTATTAACCTGTGAATAATTAATTTTTTTCTTATTAAAATGATCGGCAATTTCGATTTTGAATGGTGATACACCTTGCTTCGCAATATTTCCGAAGTTTTCCCTGTTTTTAATAAATTTCTTATCTTGAAACCACTTTAAATTGAAATCTTTTTCAATTAGCCCTGCAATTTTTGGCATTAGGGAACTTTGAGTCAAAGGTTCAATACTTTGTTGTTTTACACTTTCTTTATATATTTCATAAGAATAGTCTTTATTATCTGTAGTGATATCAGCAAACTTTCTTAGCAAGCCTTCCCATGTCTCCGCATTAATATACCTTAATGATAATCCAGACCCAACAAACAAGAACGGCGTAGATTCAAATTTATTGAGCTTCTCAATTATTGCTTCAGTTAGTATATTACTCATTATTTATCGCCTAAATAAAAACTTAATTAATTGCAATATAAAATAATCGACAGGTATAGCCATAAGTAAAGCCTTCACAGCCGTTAAATGACACAAAAATCAGCTGAAAACCAGGGTCATCTCATAGTGTCAAGGGTAAAGATTGGATTTGACCCCGATCGCTTCAATTATTGAAGTAAGGGAGTGAACCCACCTGAATAGGTGAATTATTATTCCCCAATATAAATTTGCTTATCAATCAGACGCTTTTCATTTCTTTCACTTATCTTGTCATGTGGGCCTATCTCACCAAACAATAAAGGAGAAGTGGGGTTGTGATTTTTAATATTTTTAAGAACTATATCATTATTAAAATTTGCATAGCAGTATAAACAGCCATGCGCACATGTATTGTATGACCCAATATCTATACTGGTAACACATCCACAGGCTTCACGTTGATTTTTATCTTTTTCAATTTTAATTCTTCCTTGGCACAATTTTTCAATTAGCTTATCATCTATGCATTTTCCATGTTTAATACCAATGGTTTTTAACTCTATGTCTTCCGAACATGTTTCTATGACTAAATCATATTTAACAGCAATAGCTTGCAGTGATTCTGCAAGCTGACGCTTTATCTGCTCATCAAATTCAATTGGATTAACTTGTTTAAGGTTTCTCTGGCACTTTTTATAAAAATCTATGAAGCTTATAATACATTTATTAGTATATTTATTAAGTTTCGATGCAAGGTATTCAAAATATTTCAAGTGGTATTCAATTGTAATTTTCTCAGAAAGTAAAATTGGATCATATCGCCATATAATCCTATTTTTACCTATTTTTTCAGATAGATGTATAAAAGTATCAATAATACCCGTTTTTACAGGAACATT
Organism: Desulfobacteraceae bacterium; assembly: GCA_041660385.1. Taxonomy (GTDB): domain Bacteria; phylum Desulfobacterota; class Desulfobacteria; order Desulfobacterales; family Desulfolunaceae; genus DYJE01. The sequence continues at coordinate 77,899 of JBAZWJ010000012.1, forward strand.
AGTTTCAATCTCTTGATTATAGGAATTAATAGTAAATTGGAAATAGTATGTAATACCCAGTCTATCAATGATTTTAAGATCAGAAATCATTTTTTTTGGATTCTTTGTCCAAAAGACAAAACAATCAACAACATCGGGCTTTAGTGAAATTTTGCTTATTTGCTTAGGGTTCATTGGGTTTTTTACATAAACGAAACCTTCTTTAACCCTGTTATAAAACCATTCACTATAAAATGCTGGGATATCGGTTCTGCGACTTGCACTTATAATCATAATAATGGGTTCTTCTTTTATTTTTTATATTGAAAAAATACTGATTTAGTAACATCAGGTTTTGGGTTGACGCTCAATCCTTCAGGAATTATAAATACATTTTCAGTATTTGGAATAGCTTGATAGTTTCCCGTATATGCTCCAGGAATGTTATAAAAAAACTTCGAAACCTCTTTCATCAATGGACTTATTCTATTGTCAAACTGATCTCGTCCCAAATCGCGATGATTAACATCATTAAAAATGATAAAGCTGTTATCAGGTAATGTGTTTAGCATAAAATTAACAAAAACATTTAAAAACATTTCGTCTAAATTTCGATTTTTAAGGGTTGAAAAAAGTTTATTGATAAACACAATGTTGCAATCGACCAAAGACACCGGATTATTTATAATGTTTTGGATATAAAATTGAAGCTCTGTCATTTGTGAAATGACTCGCCAATGCTCCTCGATATCAATTCCAACATAATTAAATTGAATATTTAAATTCTTATCATTTATATATTTATTAAGGGCAATTCTGTCAGAACCAAATCCACACCCAAGCGAAATTACATTCACAGCACAATCTAAAAAATTTGTTTCTAATAATTTCGAAAAATCCAAATAATTATAAATTTCAGTTGAATATGCGGGGCCAAAATTCATAGTATAGTAGCATAATTTTTTTAAACATGCATATGTGTCTGGATCTAGTCCATAATAACCACCTTCTAAACAATTATAGCAATAACAAATACGACCATCCGTGTGACAACAGGCCAAGTTTCTATACATTTCATTAGTTTGTAGCAAAATATTTTGCATTGAATTTCCTCATCAAAATTATATTTTTATAAATACAGCGTCAAGTTCTTAAGTCAATTGTCAAACATTTTTCTTTGACAAGTAAAGGCCTTCATTTGTTCTTCAGATATCAAGAACAATACTTTGACCCCAATCATAGCAATAATTTGGAATTTCTGAAAACCTTGCAGTAGGGTGTGGAAGTAAGGTAAAGCGGTTGTAAAGGTTGCAGCATAGTTAATCTCCTGTTTTGTGTTCACATAGTAATCCAATACAAATGAATGAGGGCATATATCCATATTGGATAAATATAGCCTCGCATTTGCTGAATCTTGAATACAGATGATTAATGAACCAAGCTTTCCCCCTTACCTTAAAGCCCGGGCGCACCTTCATTAGTTTGTCAATCAATGTCTGTGATCTGTATCGAATTGATTGCTCATTGTCCAGTTAATTTTTTAACTTGTATTATTTTAGCTTATCTCAATGATTCTTGAGTGATTTTATAGGAAATCATAATCCCGGGTGCCGATGGCAAGGACTGTGTTGTCATTGGGGCAATGGATGATGACCGCTTGAGAAACAGGTGTTATTTTGGGGCAGGATTATTTTAGGGAGCTGCTGGAGCGTGTGGGTAGTGATGATAGTGATTAAAACAGGTGCCCAGTTTCAATGGTGACAATCCACAATCTTTTCGATTTTATGTTTTTTAATTTAGGATACAGTGTTAATCTCAAATAAACATCAATTCAATTTAACCAATCCGGGGGGATATGAAAATTAAACTTTTATTATCGCTGGGGATTCTGGTACTTGCTGTGGCAACGGCGCTTGCGGTTTCAACGGATTTCGGGCGATCAAAGCCGACTGGAGAGACGGTGAAAAATGCGCCCCAGGGGGAGTTTTACAAGGGGGCGAATGAAAAGCCTGTTTACGGTTCGACCCAGGTTGAAGCGCTTACCGGCGGTACGTATCGTTTAAAACCGGTGCTCCAGGGAGATACGGTTGAGCATGATTTTCTGATTAAAAACATGTCGAAAAAAATCATTGAATTCAAAGAGGTGAAAAGCTGTTGCGGTTTGATTCTGACGGGCCATACACCGGCTATTGTTCCGGGTGCGACGGGCAAGTTTTCCATTGTCATTGTGACGGATAAATTCGGGGGGCAGACGGTGAACGGGCGGATCTCTGCGGATGTGATTGATCCGGCTCAGTCCGATATTGTTATCAATGTCGCGATGTTTGTGAACAAGGTGGCATCGTTGTCCCAGTTCAAAATTATTCTTAAAGGGTCATGCCGTGAGGTTCTTGAAGGGTCAACGCTCATCGTTCCTGAAAAGAATCATCCGTTTAACGTGAAGGGGATCAAAGCCAAGAAGGGTCTTCATTTCGAATTCGGGTTTAAGAATGTGGACAGTCAGGGTAAAAAGGGGTTTCTGGTTGAAGTGAAGAATACCATGAAGAAGCCGGGCGTTTACAGAGACACGCTGTTTGTTGCGACAGACAACCCCGAACGGCCTGAAATCAGGGTGCGGGTTGAAGGGCATATCTCGCAATAATGATGGCGTCGTAAAAAGTCCTATATGCGGCGTTATAGTGTTTGGCCAGACGTTCGACGTACGCTCTGTTTGCCTATGGGCCTTTTTCCATAGTCATCCGGCGACTTCTAAGGAAGTGTCAATATTCTGCTTCATCGCAAAGCCGACATGGATTCCGGGTCGGAAAAAGCCCCGCCCGGAATGACACAGCGGGGGGGCATGCCGTGAAGGTAATGCTCGATATGCGCAGTGTACTTCCTTTCAGGTATGTGGCCCCGTGCCTGGAAGGCTTTTTACGAGTTCATCAATAATAGGGAATGAAGCAGGTTATGGCCCGGCCGGTTTTTGATCACGGTGATAAATATCAACGGCGGCTTTTTCCCCGCTGATTTTCGTAAGAACCATCACGTTATCGGTGATGAACCGGGCTTTGCTGGTGATGATTTTCCCGTAATAGTTCATCTCCCAGACAAATTCTTTTTTCTCCTTGTCATAGGTATAGGATTTTGCTCCGTCGCTTTCAGGGATGAAGCGGTAGTTGCCGGATTCATTCTTTTCTATTTTGAAGGTGTCGTCGTATCTTTTCCAGTCGTCTGCACTGACCCAGTTGCCGCTCCATAATGCCGGAGGATTGGCTGCGCTGGGCTGAACCATATCGTCAAGGTATTCCAGGTCATCGGTGTATTCGATGTTGTAGTTGTAAAGTTGTTGTTTGATGCTTTCGATGGATGCGGTGTCTTCCGGGGAGCCATTTTGCATATCAGCATGGTTAGGTGGGGCTTCTTTTTTGTTTTGTCGTGATTGTTCTTTTGGAATTTTTTCAACGTGGGCAACGGATGTTCTGGTATATGGATCTGTGTTTTTTTGTGGCTGGTTTTCTCTGTTTGAATAAAAAAAGAATAGGGCCACTGCGGTTATCACCGATATCAGTGCAGCGTAGGCGATGATGATTTTACGTTTCATGATCTGAACACCCCGTTTGTTTTATTCAGCCTGACAATGATGACACAAGAATTATTTCAGGGCAAATGCATATTTTTTATGGCTTCAGAGTGTGAATTCTTGCAACCCTTGTTCTGGGGCTTCTTCCTGGCTTTACACGATAGATTTTACACAGCAAGTTATTATTTAAACCTCAATATATAGCGGCAAGCTTTTTTGAACATCGAACATCGAACACTGAATAATGGCAGAGCCACCTGTATCGCTTTCATGAAGCGTTCTAAAAATTCCATCTATTAATTTTGAATTAAAAAACATAAACCATTTGATTCCTATCCATGTGTTTTGATCACTTTTGTACATATCAAATGGCACAAACCTTTATTCGATGTTGGATGTTGGGCGTTCGATGTTCGACGTTCGTTCTTTTTTTATTCATTTCAATCTGCATTTATCATGGCATGATCACCAAGCGGGTTTGGAACCTGCCACTACGATCAGCAAGATTGGTTGAATTTAAAAAACAAAGCAAGAGGATCTGCGAATGGTTGCAGTTCCTCTTGCTTGCAATCCTGTTTTCCCTTTTGCCCCCGCACAAGAGTGAAACAGGTTTTTTGAAATACCGCGTGCTGGCGGTTATTATCTGTACATGTTCTGGGCAACCATTTCTGCCCAGATCATATTGGCGAGTTCCTGAGAGCCGGAGGCTGTGGGATGGATACCGTCAGATTTGACCTGGCTTGCAACAATGTCGCCTCTTGGGTCGATCAGATACGCGCCGCCGGTGCCGTAAAGGTTCAGGCGGGTGTCATCGAAAACGGCCGGATAAAGACCATAGGCAAAGTCTATCGCCTCATTTTTTTCTACTTCATCGTTGGTCATGTAATAGTAGCCGAGCCACACACAGTCGATAACGCCGTCATTGTACATGTCATCTAAAATAACTTCCATTTTGTCAGCAACATAGTCAATGACATCCACGCAGCCCTGGGTCAGGGGATCGGAATCGCAGTCGGCGCTTCCCTGGAGAATATCGTTTCCGCCACCGTCAGCGATCACGGTTTTAAGTGTGGGTGTTCCGCTGATGGCCCTGTCATACTGGCTGATGATCCCGGCAATTTTTTCGCCGCTCACCGACCTGTCTTTGTATGTTTTGCCTGATAATGATTTTAAATATATCTGGATATCCCCTGAAAGGTCGAAAATGGAATCCCCGACGATCTGTACATTGTACTCGTTAGCTTTCGGGTTATGAAGATCCATGGAACATCCAACGTTAAGCATCATGACAACCGGAATCAGCAACCATACGGCACTTTTTAACAATTTCATTTCTCTCCTCCTTGTTGAACATTAACTGGGGTCGGACTGGACAAGATCATGGTTTTCAGCATGAACAAACGCTGAATTCAAGCCATGTCCGGCTCGTCCCATGGTATGAGATTATGACGTAAAACCCGGCCCGAACCATTCGGACCGACAGGAAATAATCATGACACTCGTTCAGTTATAAAATCAGGAAAAAAAATGATGCGCATTATCCCTTTGGAACAGGAATAAGGCTTAACGGAATCAGGTTTTGTGCAAGTCGGAGCTATGCCGGAATGAGTATAGAAACAATGTCGTTTCCTTAAGTGTTTTTGTAGGGGCGGGTTCCAAACCCGCCCGGAATTATGGGGCGGATCATGGGCAGGGCAGGTTTGGAACCTGCCCCTACGGCCTTAAGGAAACGGCTTGAGTATAGAAATCCAAATTCCGGCAAAAGAGGTTAACCAGATCATCCGTACATCAGCGTGTTATCGCGGGGGAGATGAACAAAAACGCTGTTTGTAAATATAGTTGAGCGTTCATGTTTCGTAACACTATAAAGAATGAAAGCGGTTTTTTCAACAAAAAAATAAATAAAACATAATTTGCTGAAATAACTTATATTTCAACTTTTTATGGTTTTGCTTCTGTAATATTCGTAATCCCCTTCATAGACGATCATCTCGCCATGGTCGATGGCGAAAACCCTTGAAACCAGAGATCTCAGAAAATGTCGGTCATGACTGACGATCACCACAGTACCTGCAAATTTTTTTAATGCGTCCAAAAGTACTTCCCTGGCAAGGATGTCCAGGTGGTTGGTGGGTTCGTCAAGAATCAGCAGATTGACGGGACGGGCCAGAAGTGTGGCGAGAACGACCCTGCTTTTTTCTCCGCCGGAGAGCATGTCGATGCGTTTTTCCACGGTGTCGCCGGAAAACAGGAAGGCGGCGCAGAGATTCCGCACAACGCCGATGTTAGCCTGGGGAATGACATCCTGAACAGTTTCGAACACGTTTTTTTTGGGTTCAAGAACATCCATGGCATGCTGGCTGAAGTAGCCGATGTTCACATTTGCACCGATGGCAACCTTTCCGGTGGTGGACTCGGTTTCACCGGCCAGGAGTTTCAGAAATGTTGATTTTCCGGCCCCGTTCACACCCACCACGGCGATTTTGTCACCACGGCTGACCATGCCGGTTATTCCGCCGAATACGGATTTTTCTGTTCCATCAGGATGGGGCCAGATTTTACCCACATGATCCAGACCAATCACGTCGTCACCGGATCGAGGTGGTTCGGCAAAGGAGAACACGATGCGTCTCTGTTCGGGCGGGATTTCAATGCGTTCAATTTTTTCTATCTTTTTGACCCGTGACTGAACCTGGGCTGCATGGGACGCTCGAGCGGCAAAACGGGCGATAAATTCCTCTTCTTTGGACAGCATTTCCTGCTGACGGCGGTGACTGGCCAGAAGTTGTTCGCGACGGATCTCCCGTTCACGGATATAGAAATCGTAATTGCCGTTATAAAGAGTGGTGGTTTTGTTGGCCACTTCCACGGTTCGGGTGGCCAGGCGGTTCATGAAATCATGGTCATGGCAGGTCATGAGAACGGAACCTTTGAATTCCACGGCCAGCCAATTTTCCAGCCAGACAATGGATTCCACATCCAGATGGTTGGTGGGTTCGTCGAGCAGCAGCACATCGGGCTGAACCGTGAGGATTTTGGCCAGGGCGATTCTCATTTTCCAGCCGCCGCTGAAGGATTCCACAGGTCGGTTGTAATCATCGGGTCCTATGCCAAGGCCGGTCAAAACAGCCTGGGCCCGGCTCTCAAGGTCGTAACCGCCCCGGTGTTCGAACTCTTCCACCGCATTGCCGTACCGTTCCAGAAGAGCGGCCATGGCGTCGTCGTCCATGGGGGTTGCCATCTGTTCTTCCATGGTTTGTATTTCAGCACCAAGCGCAACCACCTGGGCCGCCTCAGCCATGACTTCCTGGAGGGCGCTCCGGCCTGCCATATCCCCCACATCCTGAGAGAAATAGCCGATCTTCGTTTGTTTCGAAGTGATGATGTCGCCCTTGTCCGCTTCCTCTTCGCCCATGATCAGACGGAAAATGGTGGTTTTTCCGGCTCCGTTTGGGCCCACAAGACCTGTACATGTTCCGCGTGGAATCTGAAGACTGGCGTTAGTGAAAAGAATCTGTGATCCGTACTGCTTGCTGATATTGTTCAGATGAACCATTTTTTACAAAACTCCGTTTTAACATCATAAAATAATAAGAACAGCAGCCCTATCACAGCCGGACCATCCGGTGCAAGAACAATCATGATGACCAAATATCGGCAATGACGTTATTTAATCAATTTCAGGTTGATATATCACGGCGCCATTCAAGCAATCAGAGAAAGATATTCAAGGGTATTTGATATGAAAACATATTTAATATCAAGCAGATAGATATGATTTTTTCCTCATGGCATAAACCTTGGAGAGGGAGAAGTCGGTAATATGCCCGTGCATTGATTTGATATTTGCGTCAGGAGGAGTCACCCAATGAAAACCATTTCAACAACGTCCCATCTCGTCACATTCAAAGGAAAAATGATTCGGATCATGATCTCGTTTATCCTTTTATCTCTCATCCTTCATCTTCTTGCTGTCAAAGCAAACGCCATGGATGTGACTCTACAGTGGGATACCAACGAAGACGCCGAGTATTATGTGGTATACTACGGAACAACGTCCGGCAACTACACCCAGAACAGTACGAACATCACAGCCCCCACAGTGGAACACACAGTGACAGGGCTTGCGGATGATAACATATGGTACTTTTCCGTTAAAGCCTTCAACAGCTTCGGCAATTCAAGCGATTTTTCAGACGAAATAGTTTACTCTCATGTTTACAGCCCTTTAAGTATCTCTATTGAATCCCCCAACCTTTACGCAAATATTACCCAGGGTCAATCTGTTAATTTCCAGAGTTTTATCTCTGGCGGTGCAGGGCCTCTTTCATATTCCTGGAATTTCGGCACAGGTGGTCCAGCAGGGTGTTCAGTTGCAGATCCTGGCAATATCACCTTCGACAACCCAGGCATGTATACCGTGACCTTGACTGTGACCGACGCGAACAACGAAGTCCAGACAGCCACTGTTATCGTTACTGTAGAGCAGGTTTACGTGGACGTTACTCCCACAGCCCAGATTTCAAGTCCTTCTGTGGATGTGACGATCACGGAAGGTGACTCCGTTCAATTTGAAGGTCTTGTGACAAACGGAAATGCCGCCTTTACGTATTACTGGAATTTTGGTGCAGCTGAAATTTCAGACTGTAACGTTGAAGACCCGGGAAGTGTTGTTTTTGCCTCAGCCGGTACCTACAATGTGACATTTACCGTGACGGACAATGACGGTGATATCAGTTCCGATACCATCACAGTTACCGTGGATGAACGAATTATTGATGTTGAACCGGTGGCTACCATTTCAAGCCCCGATTCTGCTGTGACCATTACTCAAGGTGGTTCAGTTGTATTTAATGGAACAGTTTCAAGTGGAAACGCTCCATTGACTCATAGCTGGGATTTCGGTACATCCGGACTTCCCTCAAACAGCAATGAAGATCCGGGCAGTATGGTGTTTAGTAACGCCGGAACCTATTCTGTCACGTATACAGTGACGGACACCGACGGCGACGTAAGCCATGCCACCACTACTGTGACCGTAGTCGTTCCTGATACGAATCCCACGGCTGCTATTACCAGTCCTTCATCTAATGTGACCATCACTCAGGGTGGTTCAGTGAACTTCGCAGCCACCGTTACAAGCGGTAATGCACCTTACACACACAGCTGGAACTTCGGCACCTCCGGTGTGAGTGCACGGACTGTGGAAGATCCGGGAACCTTGGCCTTCTCAACCGTGGGTACATTCACCGTGACCTACACCGTGACCGACAGTGATGGCGATGTAAGCAGTGCAACACGTTCAGTGACGGTTGTTGCACCTGACACGAACCCCACCGCAGCGATTACAAGTCCTGCGTCTAGCACAACCATCACCCAGGGCGGATCCGTGAATTTCGCGGCCACCGTGACCAGCGGTAATGCACCTTACACCCACGCCTGGAATTTCGGAACCTCCGGTATCGCCAGCAAAACTGTAGAAGATCCGGGCAATGTCACCTTTACATCTCCTGGGCTTTATACTGTGACTTATACTGTAACGGATAGTGACGGCGATGTAAGCAGTGCCACTCGCACCGTGACGGTTCTTGTTCCTGACACCAACCCCACAGCGGCGATGACCAGTCCTTCAGCCAATGTGACCATTACCAAGGGCGGCTCTGTAAGTTTCGCAGCCACCGTAACCAGCGGCAATGCACCTTATACCCATGCCTGGAATTTCGGAACTTCTGGTGTTGCCAGCAAGACCGTTGAAGATCCGGGTAGCCTATCCTTCTCAACCGTGGGCACTTTTACCGTGACTTACACTGTAACCGACAATGACGGCGATGTAAGCAGCGCCACACGTACCGTGACAGTTGTTGAACCTGATACGAACCCCACGGCAGCGATGACCAGTCCTTCGGCTAATGTTTCCATCACCCAGGGCGGCTCAGTGAGCTTCGCAGTCACCGTAACCAGCGGTAATGCACCTTATACCCATTCCTGGAATTTTGGGACCTCCGGTGTTGCAAGCCAGACCGTAGAAGATCCGGGTAGTAAGACCTTCAGCACCATCGGGACCTTCACCGTGACTTACACTGTGACCGACAAAGACGGTGATACCAGCAGTGCAACCCGTACCGTGACTGTTGCCGCACCGGATACCAATCCTGTGGCAGCGATTTCAAGTCCTTCAGCTAACGTGACCATCTCCCAGGGAGGCGCTGTGAATTTCGCAGCCACCGTAACCAGTGGTAATGCACCTTATACTCACGTCTGGAACTTCGGGACTTCAGGTGTTGCCAACAAGACCGTAGAAGATCCGGGCAGTCTGACATTCAGCACCATCGGAACCTTCACCGTGACCTATACCGTAACCGACAGTGACGGAGACACAAACAGCGTAACCCGTACTGTGGCTGTAAACGCAGCAGACACCAACCCCACGGCAGCGATTTCGAGTCCGTCAGCCAATGTTTCCATTGCTAAGGGCGGTTCGGTGAGCTTCGCTGCAACCGTAACCGGTGGCAATGCACCTTATACCCACGCATGGAACTTCGGGACTTCAGGTCTTGCCAGCAAGACCGTAGAAGATCCAGGCAGTCTGACCTTCGGCACCATCGGAACTTATACTGTAACTTACACCGTAACTGACAACGACGGCGATACCAACAGCGCAACCCGTACCGTGACCGTAAACGCAGCAGATACCAACCCCACGGCGGCGATTCCAATTCCTTCAACCAATGCTTCCATCGTTCAGGGTGGTTCCGTAAGCTTTGCAGCCACCGTAACCGGCGGCAACGCACCTTATACCCACGCCTGGGACTTCGGAACCTCCGGTGTTGCAGGCAAAACGGTTGAAGATCCGGGCAGTCTCGTATTCAGCAAAGTCGGAACCTTTACAGCGACCTATACTGTCACCGACAGCGACGGAGATATAAGCAAAGCAACCCGTACAGTGACAGTGACCGCAACGAATGCAGACCTGAATCCTGTGGCAACCATCAACTTAACCATTGCTAAGGGCAGTTTAGCCATCACAACACCTGCATCCAACTTATCCATTGCTCAGGGCGGTTCAGTGAATTTCCAGGGTACAGTTGAAAGCGGTAACGCACCGTTTAGATACAGATGGGATTTTGGTTGGGGCGGACCTACAGACAAATCTGTTGAAGATCCGGGCAACGTAACATTCCCCACAGCCGGATCCTATCTTGTATCCTTCATTGTCATGGACAAAGACCGTGACGTGAGTAGCGATACTGTGGTTGTAACCGTAAGTTCAAAATCATCCGCAACTGTAGAAAAGGCATCATTGATCACACCGGCAAATGGATCTCAAGTATCAATTACTCCAAAACTGGTTGCCGATGCAGGCGAAATTGATGGTGATACCCAGTGGCAGATCAGTACTGACGCAGCATTCACGGATGTGGTTCTTGACGTGACCCAGAAAATCGGTTCAGACGTACTCGACGTAACTTCCCAGGTTCTTGACGGAAGCACCACATACTACTGGAGAATGAAACACAACAGCATTAAGAGTGATATATCCAACTGGTCAGATTCCAGGAGTTTTACCACAATGGCTCCGGCATGGAATGATCAGAATGGAAACGGCGTTCCCGATACCCAGGAAACGGAAGATGACATCGACCTTAATAACGACGGTGAAGTTGACCACAACCAGGATATCCTGAAAACTGTGAGAAGCTACAATGGAAAGGCCAGCTTCGGTCTCGTGAAAATCGAAAATGTCCTGGATATAGAGATTCTTGAAGCCATGAATGATGAAGCTATCGAAGACACCGCAGGCAAACCCGGCAGAATGCCTTCCGGTCTGATCGGTTTCAGAATTATCACTGAAAACCCTGGAGACTCCGTGCTCGTAGGTATCTGCCTGCCCGAAGCAGCTCCTGCTAACGCTGGCTGGTTCAAATACGATACCATCCTTGGGTGGCAGGATTACTCATCTATCGCGACCTTCAGCGAAGACAGGAAAAACATCGTGATCGAACTCACCGACGGCGGTGACGGCGATGCGGACGGATGTATCAATGGTGTGATTGTTGACCCGGCAGGTCTTGGAATCGCGGACAGTGAATCACTGGATTCATCCAACGTGGTGGTCGGAGCAGCCGGTGGCGCAGGATGTTTCATCTCAAGTGCCGAAAGCACCATGGATGAAAGAGCCATCGCAACTCTTGGAATCCTTCTGGTCTTCGCAATTGGAGCCGTGATCAGAAGAAAGGTAAGCCATAAATAAGAACAGATAGCTGATAAGGGAATCTCTCTCCCCCATAAACCCGGATCAATCTGGGCAAGCGACTCAAAGCGCTTTGCCCGGTGATCCGGGTTTTTTATTCTCAGGGTTCAGGAAAGGGTCATTTTTTATCCGGCGGAAACTGTGCCAGGTTTTTTTCAACCATTTTATTGAATAAAAGTGTCGTTTGGTCAGGTGTTGCCTGGGTATCCACGCGGCTTGTGCTTGTTCCGCGCCACAGCAGGTCGTTGGTGATTCCGTCGGTCAGGTCTATGACAAGCAGGCTTTCGTCATATTGGGCGACATCGCTACCTGTGCTTACACCGAATCCCATGGCGCTGTTTCGTCCCCCTGATCCAAAGCCGAATCCGATCACCGGCCCGTTCGACGATGAAGCGATTTTACTTCGGATGCTGTAGTCGTAGGACACGTAAACATCAGCGTGGTTGGATGAAAGGATGTAGCCTTTTCCTGTCAGAGCTTTGTCCACAGCGGCCCGGATTCTTTCATCGTTAAAAGGGCTGTCAATTCGCACATCCCCTGTTTTTTTCTGCTTGTCGTGCTTCCATGCAAAGGTTTTCATCTCTGTGAATGTGATGGATGGTTTGTAATCCTGACTGACGCGGATGGTGGTACAGCCGGTGATAATAAACAACCCGCATATAAAACTTGTGGCAAGTGCCGATGTTTTTTTCATGGGGCCTCCGTTTGTTTGTTCTGGTTTGTTCGTGAATGTGAATGACATATCAAGCGGGAGATTGACAGCCGCTTGTTTTTTCATGTAACTTCGTTGACCTGATTGCCTTTTCAAATAAATATCTGTTTATCACTGAAACAATATAAGCCCAGGAGGTCGTTATGACAAGCCCATCCCTTATTATCGGAAGCGCACAAGGGGCGTTGATTCATCAGCTCGGGCGCATGAGCAACCGTCACGGTCTTGTGGCCGGTGCCACAGGAACAGGGAAAACAGTGACGCTCCAGGTTCTGGCCGAAGGTTTTTCACGACTTGGTGTTCCTGTTTTTGCGGCGGATATCAAAGGAGATCTCTCGGGTCTGGCGGCTCCTGGTGCAACCAATTCCAAAATCGATGAACGACTTGGGATCATGGACCTTTCTTCCCACCGATTCCAGCCTTGTCCGGCTGTGTTCTGGGACCTTTACGGTGAAAACGGGCATCCGGTGCGTACAACCATTTCCGAAATGGGACCGCTTCTTCTGGCCCATCTTCTTGAACTTAACGAAACCCAGACGGGTGTGATTTACGCTGGTTTTGATATTGCTGACGATCAGGGCCTTCTGCTTCTGGACCTGAAAGACCTTCGGGCTCTTCTGGCATGGATGGGAGAAAATGCAGGAACGCTGACAAACACTTACGGCAATATTACCTCCGCCAGTGTGGGTGCCATTCAAAGACGACTTCTTGTTCTTGAAGAACAGGGCGCCGAGATGTTTTTCGGAGAGCCGGGGCTGAAACTTGAAGACATCATGCACACTGATTTCTCAGGTCGAGGTGTTGTCAGTGTTTTTGATGCAAGTCGTCTTGTCCACCAGGCCCCCAGAGTTTACGCGGCTTTTCTGCTATGGCTTCTTTCGGAACTCTTTGAAAATCTTCCCGAGGTGGGCGACAAAGACCTTCCAAAGCTCGTTTTGTTTTTCGACGAAGCCCATCTGCTGTTTGATGGTGCACCCAAACCCTTGAAAGACAAGATTGAACAGGTGGTCCGTCTGATCCGGTCCAAAGGCGTGGGTATCTACTTTATCACCCAGAATCCACTGGATATTCCTGACGATGTTCTGGGCCAGCTGGGCATGAAAATCCAGCATGCGTTGAGGGCTTTTACGCCCAACGATCAGAAAACCATCAAGGCCGTGAGTCAGTCTTTTATGGCGAACAGCTCGTTTGACACGGCGGATGTGTTAACAGCCATGGGTATCGGCGAAGCCCTTGTTTCCGTCCTGGATGAGGAAGGAAGGCCACAGCCCGTACAGCGGACGTTGATCGCTCCCCCAGAAGGTAAAATCGGTCCGCTGAGTCTTGACGAACGTGCTGCTGTGGTGGGTCGTTCTCCTTTAAAAGGCCGTTACGAACAGGCTGTTGACCGGGAATCGGCTTACGAACTGTTGAAACGCCGGGCGGATGAAGTCCAGGCTGACGTTTCAAGACAGAAAGAAGCGACGAATCGTGATAGCGAATGGGGTCGTTTGGGAGAACCCGTTCGTCAGGGCAGGCAGCGCCAATCCGTGGGTGAGACCATGCTGAAAAGCGCGGCTCGTTCCATCGGGAGTCAGCTGGGCCGACAGATCATTCGTGGTGTTCTGGGGTCGATTTTCGGGGGGCGGAGATAAGAGATTAAAACACCCGGCTGAACGCCGACGCTTTGATCGCCGCAACCACCGTCCCACCTTTTTTTATTTCGAGTTCTTCCGCCGCTTCGGGAACGATCTGGCAGACCATGGTTTGGCCGGAACAGCACAACTCCACACCGATCCGGTTGCCAACACCGAAGATATCCGTCACTTCGCAGGACAGCAGGTTCCGGGCGCTTGACGCTTTGGGATGTCGCTTGAAAAGGGTGATGTCTTTGGCGGACAGCTCAAAAAGGGTGTCACCCTCTTGTCCCGGTTCGGTGAGGATCAGGTCTTGCCCTCCCCAGGAATACTCCCAGAGATCGTTACGTGGCCTGGGGTTTTTGACCGTGATGAGATTGGAATACGAACGGTCGCCCACAACCATGTTTCTTCGAGCCAGATCTTCGATGGGAAGAAGGGCTTCCACCGTGCCTTTTGTAAACACCAGAACCTCGTCGGTCATTAGCCGCATTTCTTTTAAAGAATGGCTGATAAACATCAGCGGCACATCGAATTCGGAGAGAACACGTTTGAGATAGGGGATGATCTGATATTTTAGATTTTGATCAAGCCCGGTGAGAGGCTCATCCATAAGGATCAACCGTGGACAGGCCAGCATGGTCCGGCCCAGAGCCACCCGCTGTTTTTCTCCGCCGGAGAGTTTTGATACGCTTCTTTCAAGTAGATGGGCCAGACCCAGAACATCGACAAGGGATTCGGGAGAGATTTTCCTTTCAGGCACAGGCGTTCGTTTGTATCCATACATCAGGTTACGTTTTACATTCATGTGGGGGAAAAGATGGGCGTGCTGGAACACCACACCGATTCGCCTTTTTTCAGGTGGAACGTGAATCCCCTTCTGGCTGTGAAACAGCGGAACACCGTCAAGGATGATATGCCCTTCATCCGGCCTTAAAAGACCAGAAAGAACCTGCATCAGTGTTGATTTTCCGCTGCCCGAAGGACCGAAAACCCCAGTCCGTTTTCCCACGACCATAAATTCGGCGTTCAGTTGAAAGGCTCCCACCTGCTTTTTCACACAGACATCAAGGTTCATGGCTCCCTCCGCTGCTTCAGGGATCGGGCAGATAGTTCACTGATCATCAGAACGGCGAAGGACAGGATAACGGATACAAGACACAACGCCATTGCGCTGCTGTCGCCTCCCGGCGTGTTGGTGTAATCGTAAATGGCAAGGGGAATGGTCTGGGTGACATTGGGGATGTTGCCCGCAAGAACGATGGTGGCCCCGAATTCCCCCAGGCTCCGGGCGAACATCAGGCTCATGCCCGCAAGCAGAGCCCGGCCGGACAGGGGAAGAATCACGGTGAACAGGGAGTCGGACCATCCGGCTCCCAGAGTCCGAGCCGCCCGGATGTAATCGGGATCGATGGTTTCCATACCAATCCTTATCGACCGGACTAAAAGGGGGAAGCCCACCACCACTGAAGCCACCACAGCAGCTTTCAATGTGAACACCACCTGAATGCCCAGTCTGTTCAGCAATGGCCCCAGGAAACCCTGGCTACCAAGAGAGAGCAGGAGCAGGTAACCCACCACCACCGGTGGCAGAACCAGCGGCAGGTTGATGATTCCTTCAAGAAACATTTTCCCCGGAAAACGCACGTAAACAAGAACATAGGCTACGGCGAAACCCATGGGGGCCGATATCAGTGTTGCGCTTATCGCCACATTCACTGATAGAATCACGGCCTGAATGTCCTGGGGTGAAAGATTCATCATGGGTCTATCCTTCCTTACGCTGATGACCAATTACATTATTTGACAGGAGCCGGTAATGCGATTACCGAATAGCCGTATGATTCAAGTATGGCTCTGGCTTCCTTGGACAGAACAGCATTGAAAAAAGCTTTTGCATTTTCCTTTGAATTGCCTTCTGTGGTCAACGCCATACTGTTTACAATGGGCTTATGAAGTTTTGAAGGAACGGTGAACACGATTTTCGCGTGTTCTGCAAGCAGGGCGTCTGTTTTGTAGACAAAGGCAAGATCCGTTTCTCCTCTGTCAGCATAAAGAAGTGCCTGGCGGACGTCTTTGGTCAGAACCAGTTTGTTCTGAGATGAAAGGCCTTCATAGAGAGCGGATGCACGAAGAGCCTGTTCGGTGTATTCCCCCACGGGAACACTTCCGGGACTTCCCATGGCGATACGAGAATAGGCGCTGATGTCCGCCATAGATGAGAAAGGTTTGGCTTTAAGACTCACCACCACAAGGGTGTTTCCGGCAATATCCCGGACGCTTTCTTTAACGACCTTTTTATTCGTTACCAGATGATCCATCCATTTGGCGTTGGCTGAAATGAAAATATCCGCCGGAGCCCCGTTGTCGATTTGTTTGGCCAGGGCACCCGATGCTCCGAAGTTGTATCGAAGTTCAATGCCCGGTTTTGTTTTGGTAAAGGCATCTCCGATTTTTTTCAAGGCATCTGTGAGATTAGCTGCAGAGGAGATCTGGATGATCTCCGGTTCTGCCATAGCCGTTGAGATGATCAGAATGGACAGGGTGATCATGAAAAAAAGTGATGTGAACGGGCGAATTCTGGTGAACATGACGAACTCCTTTCAAAAAAATGATGATGGTATTCATTGCCTCGGACAGATCATGCGTTCGAGGCATACGGAACGATCCGTTTCATGGGAATTTGCATGATCCGGACCAAATCGGAACACTGGAATGATGGGCATGTTCACAAGTATGGTTTGACATGGGTGTTACAAATGCCCAATTGTGATACATAAATGTAAACAAGTAAAAAAATCTTAGCGGATGCAGTCAAACGGATTTCGTTCTTTTCTTGATCATCATCCGCAATTCATATAAGATTCAGCCAATTTGACGCTTAAACATTTCATTGTATCCGTTAAACCATTAAGGCATGCTGTTTTAAACGTCAAGATTATTTTTAAACACCTTTGTTTTGGAGAGTACTGTCATGGATGAAACCCAACCGAAAATCACCTGCCATGTGAAAGCCTACCGCCAGGCCAAAGGCTGGTCACAGGCCCAGCTGGCCGATGTTGTGGGGGTGAAGCGCCAGGCCATATACGATATCGAGAGCGGTCGCTACCTGCCCAACACCGGTGTGGCCATACGGATGGCCAAGATTCTTGACTGCACGGTGGAGACCCTGTTCAGCGAGGAAACTACGGGCGATGTGGTGGACATTGAACTGGCAGGTGACGAGCCGGCAGGCTCATCTCGCCTTTTATCGGCCAAAGTGAGGGGAAGGGTTGTGGGTGTCCCTTTGACGGAAAGGATTCTTGCCAATCGCGGACTTCCGGCAGCGGACGCCCTTCTGGAAAAGAATGGGCTGAGCGCCCGGATATACTGCCCCAACGATATTCTTGACAAGACCATCCTGTTGTTCGGCTGCGATCCGGCCTTTTCCATTCTTGGCGACCATGTGGCCAGAGCTTTTCCGGGCGCACGGGTTCACTGCTGTTTTGCGTCGAGTTACGCGTCCATGAGGGCGCTTGCCCAAGGCGTGGCACACGTGGGTGGTGTCCATCTTCACAACCGTGCTGACGGAGAATCCAACGTGACCCTGGCCCGTGAGATGCTGTCGGGCATGGGCGGCAAAGTGGTGGGGTTCACCACCATGGAAGAGGGTCTGATGGTGGGAGCCGGAAATCCTGACAACATTCGGAGTATCGACGATCTGTATCTGAAAAGACTGAAGTTCGTGAACCGTGAATGCGGGGCCGCCTTGCGGATCCTTCTGGATGACCACCTGGAACGGGCCAGTCTTCCAAAAACAGCGATCAAAGGATACGATACTGAAGTCAAAAGCCATAGCGAAGGGGCCAGGCTGGTTGCCGCCGGTCTTGTGGATGCGGCTCTTGGGCTCCATGTGGTGGCGGATATGCACGGCATAGATTTTGTTCCATTGACGGCTGTCCGCTGCGATCTGGTGATCCCCGACGATCTTCTGGATCATCCTACAGTGCGGATCATGCTTGATGTGCTCCAGACCCGCGCTTTACGCGATGATATCGCCAGTGTACCCGGCTACGAAACATCTTCAAGCGGCAATCTTATCGATACGTTGTGACATTTAACTGGCAATTGATTTGACTTTGTAATGTTGGTCGTACCCCAAACCCATTTGTCCAGATTTTTAAAATCTGGTCCCCGGAAGGCATAGCCGTCAGGCTAAAGGCAAAAATTAGTTTTTTTGCCCCAACGGGGCTGCGGCATAAAGCCCAGGGTTGCGGCGAAAGCCGCTACCCTGGGACATTTCCGATTATGATTTTCAACCCCATCGGGGTTGCGTAACATTCCCATGAATCGCCAATATCCAGACGCAACCCCTATGGGGTTGGGGGATGCTCGCCGGTGATCCCAGGGTAGCGGCGTTGCCGCAACCCTGGGCTATGATACGGAATCCCGTTGGGATTCGATGCGATGCGGATTGTATCATTTAAAGCCTTAGCCTCCGTCAGAACCCTGCTTTAAACCCTGCGTACCAGCTTCTTCCCGCTCCCGGATTGAACGGATCGGCGTTGTAGTCGTCCAGAATATTCTGGCACATAACGTAAACCTCGTAACGGTCGCTTAGTTTCTGGGCCAGTTTCACATCGATTTTAATCGGGTCGTGGAGTTTCTGGGCGTAAAAATAAGCGGTGGAAAAATCCGCGCCGGTGGCTGGAACCGAATCCATGACGTACTGGATCTGATTGAATTCCATATTCCCGAAAATATAAAGGCTCGTATCGGTTTTGAAGTGGGCCCTGATGTCCAGGGTGATCTTTTGTTCGGGTAGTTTTTCGAACCTGTCGCCTTTGTTGACAAAGGAATCGTCAACATCCGCCTCGTTCCGGGAAATCATGAAGGTGTAAGTGGAAAGAACAGAGATATCCGCCATATGAAACACGTCGGACAGGTAAAAATCCAGAGACATTTCAGCACCGTGGGTGGTGGCTGAATCGATATTCCTGTAGATGTAATCATCGCTCTTCGTGATATAGATGCTGGTGATTTTATCGTCGAACCGGCTGAAAAAATAATCCGCACCCCAGAGCAGTCCTCCGTCGAACAGCGAAAATTTTGCTCCTGCATTGGCGTTGGTGATCTGCTCCGGCTTGATCTTGATATCCCGGCTGCCCAGATCCGAGGACTCCTGATAGGGTGAAAGGGTCTTGGAATAAGCCCTCAAGGTGGGGAAGGCGGTTTTTCTGGACGCCGAGGCCCTCAGGGTGAGGAAGTCCTTGACCGGTTCGTAGAGTATGCCTGCCACAGGATTGATGGCATCCCGTGTGCCCCAGATCATCGAATCGTCTTCGGCCTGATACTGATCCACCATTTCCCGGCTTCCTGAAATAGCCAGTTTCTTTTGGAACTGTTGAAGATCCTGAGCGTCGAAAGACACACCCAGAGTCAGCGTCGTATTCTCCCTCAGCTTCAGTTCCTCTTCCGCCGCCAGGGTCAGGTAGGTCGCTTCGATAGTCATCGTTTCATATTTCCCCGGACCGTAACCTTCAAGGGTCTCTGTGGATTGGGCGTTGTAGGCCTGTTCTTCTTCCCTGTGGCTGCTTGTGTAATAGGAAAGGGCCAGGTTCAGCGTGTTCCATGGGGCGAGTTCGAAGGACGGGTACAGGTTGAAGCCGGTTGTCCTGCTTGTCCAGATGGACCAGGTCATGGTGACTTCATCCCGGTTGAACGCCAGAACATTTTCCAGTGGATCGTCGTAGGCCAGATACTTGTTGGACTGCTCATAGTGGAAGGCATTGCCCTTCAAGGTGAAACCGTCTCCCCTGTAGTTCACGAAAGGCGACACGGCGAAGTCGTTGTATTCTGGCCAGAGATTGGACCGGTTTCGCAGGATGTAGGTTGTGTCGGGCAGCCGCCAGTCTTTTTCTCCGGTGTAGCTATTGTACGTGTACATGCTCCGCATATCGGTGAAGTAGCTGCTGTTCTTCATCTCCGTGATGTTGTAGAAAGACGTGACGCCGATTTCCAGTTCAGGTGAGGCATTAAAACCGATCTTGCTGTTAAATTTGTACTTTTCGTGGTCCGTGTGATCCCACAGCCCCATATCGTTTAGATAATAAACCGCAGCACTGCTGCCCGGGTGGCTGTAAATGTCGTCCAGGGTGAAACCGTAGAGATCGTATCGTGATAGTTTTTTCAGCCAATGTTCCCGCTTCGCACGGTCAAGCTTGCCGGACACCTCGTACCCGTTTGATTTATCGTATAATGCCGAAAGGTTATAATAAAAACGGCCTACCGGCGCTCCGTTTGAAACACTGGCCACGGTGTTTCCGTGTTCGCCGAATTCGGCGGCCACGTCTGTATGGGGTTTATCGGGCTGACGGGTCATCAGGTTGATGGAACCCGCGCTTCCCCGTGTACCGTAAAGCGCCGAGGTTGTCCCCCGGCTGATGACGATCTCGGAGATGTCCAGGAGGCCGATATTGTCGATGTCCATGGAGCCATCGTAAGTCTCGATCAGGGGAATTCCGTCCACAAGCATGGCAACCTTGGACATGTCGTAACCGCGCATGGTGAACTGGGTCGTTCCCTTCCGCTGGGTGGATACCTGAATTCCCGGCACCTGATATAAAACATCCTTCAGCACCTTGGCGCTTTTTTCCTCAATGTCCGTATCGGATATCTCGGTGGTGGTACCCGTTTTTTCGATGTTTTTTCTTTCTTCGATCCTGTACTCCCTGACAATCACAGGTTCCAGAACGTTGATCCGTTCTTTGTCTGAGATCACTGCGGATTCCTCCGCCTTAAGAGGCGTCACAGCGGTCAGCAGGAACAGAATGATCAGTGCCGTCGATTTCATGTATTCACCTTACGAATCATCTCTTGTTGGAAAAAATGAATGCCGGTTTTGGCCGGCATTC
>JBAZWJ010000012.1:98921-104458 GCA_041660385.1 Desulfobacteraceae bacterium
TAATCAAGATCACAGGAACCCTTTCACATGATCTGTCATTCGTTATAAGCCTTGGCAAAGGCCGGAGGATTTTTCGCTGAGTAATCGTATTCCACCGGGTTGCCATCGTCTGTAACCAGTTCAATCCTCACCGGGAAATTGATTTTTGTATCGGCAACAACTTCATCGGTTGCAGAGACACGGACAATGAGGTCCAGATCCACGAGATAATAGGCATTCTGCATGTTGTCGTATGTCCAGCCGGTTCTGGTACTGCCGTCCAGGGCCACGATGGTGTATGTGTAGCTGTTCGGGCTGTCGGTGATGTAATCGGTGATGAACTGATCCAGGGAAATGGCTTTCACGTTCGCGTAATCCCCAAAATTCTTTGTTTCCACCGTGAATTTCGTTGTCGACAGGCCGGTTGTTGTGGTGTAGGTGGTGTCACTGACATAGTTGTCGGTGGTCGCCTGGGGTTCGAACGTTGCGATGGTACCAGCCGCATCGGGCCGTTTAACGTCGATCTTGCGGAACATGTAAACATCATAGGTGTATTTCGTGTTGAACATCTTGGCAAGTCCCAACGACGCAGGGAAGAACGATTTGCCGGTATAGTTCAGGTCCAGAACATATCCCTGATTGAACATGTCCCAGGCCAGATCGATATTGTAGAGCCCGTTTCCCACAAATTTTGTCCGGTTGGTGAAACCGTCCTGATTGGAGCGGAGTATGTAAGAGTATAGCGCTCTCGGATCGTTGACGCCAAGGACGTCTTCGGGATCAGGGGTTGCGGTCAGCACGGAATCCTCGTCAATGAACTGATCCAGAGCATAGCCGGATACATAGACCGCCGCAGGATCACCAGCTGTTCCCGAATAAAGGATCTGAGCCGTCAGATCGTAATCCGAAAACAGCGCTGCAACCTCGTCGGCCACAAGCCCGCCGTCCTGTTCGTACTGGTACTGGTTCGGTAGTGTGTAGTGGAGATAAACAGCCGCGCTGACCCAGGTGGCGGTGAAATTCTGGCCCGCCACATCCGCATTGCTGGTGGTGATGGCGATGTTTTCGGGTGCATAACTATACCCGGTGGCTGTGCTTGGGGTAACGGTATAATCTCCCGCCTCAAGGTCCGAGAACGTATAGGCTCCCTGGGCGTCGGTTGTGGCGGTCTTGTTCTTGTCTCCGCTCAGAACCACAGTGGCGTCGGCAAGGGGGGCGCCATTCACGGTGACAGTTCCCGCAATGGAATAGGTGGGGGAAGCAACCGTCGGGGTATCGTCGGAATCACTACAGGCAGAAAGGTTCAGAGCAAGCAACAGCAGAGCGAACAACACAAATAACTTTTTCATAGAAAATCCTCCATAATTCATGATCATATTCAACGGGAAATTGATGTGGGTTCAGCCCATCCCATTCCCTGATCCGTCCTCCAACCGGACAGACCCACGATACCAACAGGGTATGCGTTTATAAAATACATTACATTGTTATAAAACTATAATATGCCGATGATGAGATATAAAATGTATTTATAAATATAAAAATGTATTCTATAAACGTATTTTGTAACCCAATAACATGCCCTTTTCAGAATAGTCAATTTTTTTATGGAAAAACTTTCGGCGGATAGGATTGTGCGCTGTCAGACCTGCCCGGAATGACAGGGTCGGGGTGTTTTATTGGTGCGGGTGTGGGGATGCAGTAGGGCGGGCTATCGCCCGCCGTATGTGGTGGGCGATAGCCCACCCTACGAGGATGAATCGTTGTGTGCAGGTGAATTTACTGGTACAGTCTTTTCATGGTCTGTCGTATGGGATGAAATGAAGTCGGCGGATTCATTCACTTAAAAAATTGATCACAGGATGATGTATATGGCCACCCGAACCGTTACCGTCAGCGACTTTCAAGCCCGTCTGCCCCAGATCCTGTCCATGGTTTCTGCCGGGGATGTGGTCATCATCTCGGAAGATGACAAACCCCTCGCAAAAATAGTACCGATTCTAAAGCAGGGCAACAGGCGCATCGCCGGTCTGAACAAGGGCAAAATCCAGACCAGTCCTGATTTTGATGATGCTCTGCCCGAAAATTTCTGGTTGGGTTCACGATGAACCTGCTTCTGGATACGCATACGTTTATCTGGTGGGCCAGTGAACCGAACCAATTACCGCAAAAAATTCGCGAATTGTGTGAAAATCCCGAAAACACCCTGGTGTTGAGTGTTGCAAGTGTTTGGGAAATGCAGATTAAAATGCAACTGGGTAAAATGACGCTACATGATACCCTGCCAGAACTTATCGAAAGTCAGATGGAAACAAACGACTTGACCCTGTTGCATATCACCCTTGACCATGTGATGGGACTCGCCCAGCTCCCGCTCATCCACCATGACCCGTTCGACCGGCTTTTGATCTCCCAGGCCGTGGTAGAAGATTTCTTTTTTGTCAGCAAAGATAAAAAAATTGCGGGGTATCCCGTGAAAATCTTGTGGTAATTCAAAATATTTAACCATTGGTGATGCGGGTGTGACCCGTTCCTTTCGGTGCTTTTCGGTTGTGCGAAGATGGATTCCGGGTCGGCTTCGGGGATCAACCACCGCGATGGATCAAAGGGTGTCTGTGGAAAATAAACCGTCACACAGCGGAGGCCGCCCGGAATGACAGATGCGGCATCTTCTTCCATTGTATGTTCATACGTTTTCATTCCAGTTCACCCGGCAGTGGTTCGGGCTGCCACCGGAAACAAGCACTCGGATTTCAGCCAGAATGGCCAGGGCGATTTCCTGGGGTTTGCTCCAGCCGAGGTTCAAGCCCACCGGTGTGTAAAGACGGTTGTCCGGATGGACGCCTTCCTTTTCGATTTTCTCGATGATGGCTCCGATTTTGGATTTGCTGCCGATCATACCGATGTAGGGAAGCTGTTTCTGGACCAGCAGGGCCTGAAGAACCACATGGTCGTAAACATGGCCGTGGGTCAGAATCACACAGTAACTGGAACCGCTGAGAACAATTTGTCCGGCAAGCTCTTCATAGGGGGCGGAGACGGTGTCCGATGCGTTTGGAAACCGCTCTTTCGATGCGAATTCCGGTCGGTTGTCGTAAACCCTGTAGGGAATTTCCATGACGTCGCAAAGCCCGGCCAGTTTCTCGCCGATGTGGCCTCCGCCGAAGATCACGATCTCCATTCCTTGGGTCATGGGTTCCATGAGAATGTCCAGTCGTCCGCCGCAAAGGCTCTGGATCTCCACGCCTTCCATCACGGTCCACAGGTCACCGGAAAGGGAAAAGGACAGGACTTCGGGCTGGTTTTTGCGCAGCACCTCCCCCGCGTGTTTCACCACGATATGTTCCACTTCTCCGCCGCCCACCGTGCCGTCAATTTCCCCTTCGGCTGTCACGAGCATCCGCGTCCCCACACCCCTTGGAGTGCTGCCTTCGCTTTTGATGATGGTAGCGATCACGAAGGGCTTTCCCTGATCCATCCATTCCCTGGCTTTGTCTATCCACATAAGTCACCTCGTATTCTGTTGATTTTCATGAGAGATCCTTCCGGGGCGTTGGAGACACTCGTTCCCCCGTTCCCGAAAAATATAGCGGTTTCATTGGGTTTCACAATCCGGGTGGACCCGATGGCCGTGATGCCGTAGTCGAACCACAGATCACAGAACGGCACACTGGGACCGAAAAGAATCCGTTCCCTGGCGTTGGGCGTTCGTTCGATCACCGTTTCAAAGGTGTCGTTCACCAGGGTTAATCCCGTGATAAACACGATGTCCGCGCCTTCGAGAAAAGGTTCGGAATCGTCCCAGTGAACGTCACCCGGTTTGGGCTTGAGTTCGATGATGGTCACGTCAAGACCCTGGTCCCGCCATTCACTGGCCTGGTTGAAATGGCCGATGCAGCATGTTTTCGCGTTTTTCACCCGGTCGCTGTAAAAACCCTGGGCCTCGCCCGTGAAAACGGAAGGAGGCTCTGGAAGCGCACTGTTCAGAAGGGCCATGCCGATGGACCGGCTGAGGAAATCAGGCCGGTAAAGGCAGTTCTTTGCCGCATCTTTCACCTTGTGTCCGATCAGGCCTTCCCACGCTTTCCCGCTGTTTCCTGTTTCCACAGGCGCTGCCGGAAGATTGATGCCCGGCATGGAAGGAATGTAGCAGCACAGGCCGTGTCGCTCAGAACATGCGGTGATCCAGTGGGAATAAACCGCAATTTCCGAAACCGTGAGATGATCGGGAACAAGGGCTGTGAGTTTTTCGATGATGTCCCTGTTCATACGGTTTCCCCCGGCTTTCGATTCAAAATCGTGTATTTTTGACAACAAGCCGAAAAATGGGGTGTGCCGCCACCTTCCAGAATTGCCCTCCGTACTGAGGCGGTATCCATGATTTTCATGGACGCCACGGCATGAACGCCACGGCGGAATGCCGCATCCGGCAACCACCCGGCAGACGGCCCGACCACGCCGATGAAGCGGGCTTTTTTCGCTGCGGAAAGGACCTCGTCGAAATCCCCCACCGCTGCGGACGAGCCGGTTATGAGGAGGATATCCACGTCCGCAAGGTCTTTGACATCGCGGCTTACCGTGTAGCCGCTCTGCATGAAACCGGGAAGAAGCCCTTCGTTGTCATCCACGATCACAAGGGACGAAGACCGTTTGACGAGGTTCGTGATAAACGGCCCGATATGCCCCACCATACCGGTTTTCAGCTTTTCCCCGTTAAAGGGCAGAAGGTCCAGGATATCCGGACCAGGGTCTTTGTACGCTTCCGGTTCGAGATCCATGATGGTCCGGGACAGGGCATTTACCGCAGCCACCCCCACGCTTTTTTCAAGCGGGATACCGGACAGCATCAGCCGGGCCAATTCCGTGGCGGGCCGGGTCGAAAGGGTTCCGGCTTTGGCATAATGGGCGCAGGAACCGCTTGTGGAACGTGGCGTGAAGCAGACGCCAAAGGCTCCGTTGTCCAGTTCCACGAATGTGTAGCCAAGAGAAATGGCCACCGTGCGGACGCCGGGAACCGGATCAAGCGATCCGGCCCGGTTTACCACGTCGTTTACGATGTCTTCGTTAAGGGACGGCATAAATGAACCTCCATTTCAAGATGGCGTCGTAAAAAGTCCCATATGCGGCGTTATAGTGTTTGGCCGGACGTTCGACGTACTACATGTACGCCTTCACGCCCGGCCAAACACTATGCCTTGCCTCTGGGCCTTTTTCCATAGCCATCAGACGACTTTTTACGAGTCCATCATTTCAAGGTCGATGTGCTTTTCGAACCGGCCACTTGTCATACGTATAATCGGCGGTTTTCCGCATTGCCGGTTCTGCTTGTGGCCGACTTCAGCCCGTTTCCCGGAAGCTGTGAAAAAATGGGTTGAGGTCAATGTTTATACAAATAATAATGACATTTATAGAACGCCTTTATGTTCAGCAGCTATAAGATATGTACGTTATAAATGTCAATTTATTTTTTAAACGGTCTATGTGGACGGCAGCCCCTGTTCCGGTGAGATCATCAACTGAAAAAGGAGTGAAACCATGCAGAAAAATGAGGAGGGAAC
>JBAZWJ010000013.1:0-19746 GCA_041660385.1 Desulfobacteraceae bacterium
AAAAGGCGAGGTGGTGATGGGAGTGGTTAACAACCCGGTGATGGGTGAACTTTTCACCACCGTAAAAGGCCAGGGTTCCTGGTTGAACGGAAAAAAAATCAGCGTTTCAGATAAAACCGCCATGACCGATTGCCTGCTGGCCACGGGTTTTGCCTATAATTTCAAAGAGATTTTTGATGATATCATGATCCGGCTCGGACGCTGCCTTGATGCGTCACAGGGGATTAGACGTTTGGGTTCTGCGGCCATAGATCTTTGCTATGTGGCCTGCGGACGGTTTGACGGTTACTGGGAACAGAATCTTAAACCCTGGGACACAGCGGCAGGACAGCTGATCGCCAGGGAAGCCGGGGCTGTTGTGACTGATTTTTCGAATTATCCATTCAATCCGTGGATGCTTGAAATCGCTGCCGCAAACCCGACGGTCCACAAAGAATTACTTGATTTACTGAAGGTGTGATTGACGTATGGCTTTATCAAAAAAAACACTGGCATTGATCATTGAAAGCCAGCTTGGAAAACATCTGGACTGCTTTGGTGCGTTTGACCTGACCGATCCTGTCTGCAAAGAATACTGCATTCTCTGTTTGAAATGCATCATTGCAAAAAACAAACACTTTAAAGTGGATATTTTAAGCGAATATCTGGTCAGCCAGCCTGCACCCATTCGGTTGAACTGATCGGCATGTGATGGGTTTCACCCATCCTACAATCAATGCCGTTTCCTTAAGATTTTTTTTGTAGGGGCGGGTTCCAAACCCGACCGGAATCTTGAGGTGGATCATTGGCAGGGCAGGTTTGGAACCTGCCCCTACGGTATTGGGAAACGGCTGATGATCCTTCAGTGTGATATAAATGGGTTAGGCTTTCGTTCCGATGCAGGATGCATGTGGAACACAACCCATCACCAAAACACTCTCTTGTATTTTTTTTATCCAGAATTCATAATATAACGATTAACACAGACCCCAACAAACCGGAGACAGAGGAACAATGCACAGAAATGTGACGGGCAATGCAAAATCGGGATCAAGAAAAAGCTTCTTTCGCCTGTTGGTGTTGATCTTATTCGTTTCCGGATTCATTTCCGGCTGCGGATTGCCAGGAGAGATGAAGAAACGTGCCGTGGATATGGACAAGGCTCTGACTGAACTGGACACTGAAATCCAGGGCAGAGAAAAGTCGTACGCTGATCTTGAAAATACAGCTGATTTCAAAACAAACTATCTCACCTACGCCACACGTGAAACGTGGAGCGGGTATTTTGACAAAGCCCGCACAAAATTGACTGAAGCGAAAACCATTTCAAGCCAGAATCTTGCCCCTCTGATCAAGAAAAACAGCAAAAAAGACATCAAGGCCGTGGACGCACTTCTGAACAAGATCAACGATCTTAAAATGGAAGCGTCTCAACTGACCATGTATCCGTTAAACCGCATAGACATTATAAAAAATGCCGAAAAAAATGCGGCGCAGATGCGTGAAAAATCGGTTTCCGATATGGAAAAACAGAAGACTCTGATGGGTGTTCTGTCACCTGCTGCTGAAAAGGCTTTAAGCAATCATCCCACCCGGCAAGATGCCATTAAGTTAAGGCTCAAACCCCTCATGGAGGGCTACGCCAATTCTATTGCCTCCATGGGAATCATTGAAAAAGAAATGAAGTCGGAATCACCGGACTATGCTTTTTTTGCGGATGCCTGCATCGCCATAGAAAAAAACCTTCGGCTCACTGAAAAGGAACAACCGATTCTTTATTCAAAACTCGGTGAACTGGACCGGAGCTATTCCAAGACCCTCATTGATATGAACGCTGAGTACTTTTTGCAGATCGGTCGTGTTTCATGGGAAGAAAGCGAGTACATAGAATACCCTACGGAAACCGAATACGCGTACGACCCTGTTCAGGTGGATGAAGAAACTTTTGAATACTATTCCAACTGGCCCGATGAAGACAATGTGGCCAAAATGGGAAGTCTCTTCGGCAACAGCTTATCTGTGAAGGTGGAGCAGAAGATGTGGGACAGACTGGGCCTTGACCCCATGGTTTTCTGGCCTTCTTCTGACAACGAGGCCGAATACTTCATTAAAAACATGCCCTCCAGGCTGTTTCATAAGTACAGAATCATGGAAAACGAAAAGGTATCTGAAACAGACTGGATTGAAGTGGACGAGACCTTTTTCTACGCCAATGAAGACAACCTGGGCATGGATCTGATCGTTAAACCTTTCGGGTACTTTGAAGACGAGGCCATCAAAACCGCCACACCCCAGGGCATGGCTTATGTGGGAAACCAACGCTACGGTAGATGGCGCACAGGAAGCGACGGTCTTTCCTTCTGGGAATTCTACGGCATGTACAGCCTTTTGAACAATGTCATCGGAATGCGTTACTATCGCCCCGATTACGATATGTGGAACAGGAATTACAGGGGACGGAAACCCTATTACGGCCAGGAAAATAACGGAGAACGCTACGGCTCGGGCGGTGTGTTCACCCGGACCCGTTATGCGGGGAGTTACTACTCACGCTCCGGCGGTTTCAGACGATCTGAGGATTCGGTGCGGGGTGCGGGCGCGAGTTCACGAGGGCGTGGTATAGGCGGCGGCGGAAAATAGAACAATGGAGACTGTATATTTTGGCCTGATACGGCGTTCTCGGAATTTTTAGATCCTCGACGTAGCGCTGCTACGCCTGCGGTCTAAAAATTCCTGCGGCCTTGTCTCAGACCAAAATCTACAGTCTCCATTTACATAGCAACCACCGAGTAAAAAAAGGTGCGGTTAATTTCGGGTCAAAACAAAAATGAGCCTGTAGGATGGGTGGAGCTTTGGCGTAACCCATCAGAATTGACTGCATTTGGCATATTTAATTGCCGGTTCAATTTATTTATGATGATACGCCAAGGGCGACCGGCGGGTCGCCCCTACGGTCATCGTATAAATCAAAATGTGCTTTTAAAATAATTATTCTTAAGAAACGGCATTGAGTTTAACCTATACCGCGACTAATAAACGCGACTTATAAATCTGATCAGGGAGGCGATCCATGAATTATATCATTTCGGTGGGGCAAAGCG
The DNA here is from genome assembly GCA_041660385.1 of Desulfobacteraceae bacterium. Lineage (GTDB taxonomy): Bacteria > Desulfobacterota > Desulfobacteria > Desulfobacterales > Desulfolunaceae > DYJE01. The sequence goes on from JBAZWJ010000013.1 coordinate 3,081, forward strand.
CGGCATATGCGTTGATGGTTGTTTTGTTCTGGTACATCAGCAAGCTCATCACCGACAGAATGACCAAGGCCGATGACGATGAACATATCGAAGGCAGGAAAAACCTCTCCATGGCTCTGATGCGAACAGGTCAATACCTGGGAATCGCCATCGGAATGGCGGCGGCATTAACCGGCGGAGAAAGCGGTGCTCATTCTTTTGTGAAAGACCTGACATTGCTCGCCGTGGATGGTGCCTTGATCGTGGCGTTGTTCCAGGTTTCCCGGGTCATATGCGACAAGCTGATCATAACCATGGCCTGCAACGAAACCGAGATCGAAAACAACAACATTGCCGTTGGCCTTGCCGAATGCGGTATGCTGGTGGGAACTGGGCTGATCATGAACGGCGCATTTTCAGGTGAAGGAGACCTGCTCCAGGGCGTTGTCTTCTTCCTCCTGGGTCAGGCCGTGTTCATTGCGGCAGCAAGACTTTTCACAGCCATCAAGTCTTACCACCTCATCAAAGAAATCGTTCAGGGCAACGTTTCAGCCGGAATCGTCCTTGCCGGAAATTTCATTTCTTTAGGTTTTATCATGAGAACCAGCGTTTCCGGGGCGTTTACAGGCTGGACAAACGACCTTCTGTCCTTTGGTATTTCAGCTGTTACAGGTGTCGTCTTTCTGATTCTGTTCCAGTGGATTGCCGATCTTCTTTTCCTTCCCAGCACCAAGGAACGACAGCAGATCGTGGATAACAAAAACAGCGCCGCAGCCTTGATTATCGCGGGAATTCAGACCGGCCTTTCCATCATTGTGGGCAGCCTTGTCTGATATGAACCCCGGATCCACACCTGCTGTACCCGTTCAGTCTCTTTCTGACGGACGAAGGCGGCTTGCCACATCCCTGCTGGCGCTGACCATGTTCTTCACCGGAGCCTGCGGCCTTGTGTCAGAGTACGCACTGGGAGCTGTTTCGTCCTACATTCTGGGAAACAGCATTGAACAGATGTGTATGACCATCGCTGTGATGATGCTGATGATGGCCGCCGGGTCTTATATTCAGATCATCTTTAAAAAAAACCTCGTCGAGACATTCATCCATATTGAACTTGCCATCGCCATCATCGGCGGTTTCGCGCCCCTTGCCATGTATGCGGCCTTCGGGTTTCTTGAACATCACTTTATCCTGGTTCAGTATTTCTTCATCTGCTCCATGGGGCTTTTGATCGGCCTTGAAATCCCCGTGGTCCTTCGGATCAACCAGGAATACTCCAAGTCGCTGGGAGTCAATGTGGCCAATGTCTACGGCCCGGACTACATCGGGGCATTTATGGGCGCAGTGATCTGGGTATACTACCTCTTGCGGAATTTCCCCATCACCGAGATCAGCTTTATGATGGCCGGGGTCAACCTGTTCGTGGCGGTGGTGACCTTCAGCTATTTTTACAGCCTGGGACTTGTCAGGAAAAAAGTCGTTATTTTTATTCTGATCATCCTGACCTTTGCCGCACTTGTTCTGGGATTCATGAACAACAGACGCTGGAGCGTGGCTCTGGAACAACGGCTTTACGACGATAAGGTGGTCAGCTCCATCCTTACAAAATACCAGCAACTGGTGATGACCTACAGAAAGGAAGCGGACGAGCACAGACTTTACATCAACGGAAATCTTCAGTTTTCAAGCGTGGACGAAGCAATATATCATGAACAGCTTGTCCACCCCGTCATGAGCCTTGTTCCCGATCACCCCAAGGTTCTGATTCTGGGTGGCGGAGACGGCATGGCTCTGCGGGAAGTCTTAAAATACGACGATGTAAAATCAGTGACCCTTGTGGACATTGATCCGGATATGGTTGAATTTTCCCGGACAAACCCGGTCATGACACGGTTGAATAAAAACGCTCTGGCTGATCAGCGTGTGACTGTTCTCCACCCTGAAGGGGTTGACAGCCAGGGAGTGAAAAACATATTCCAGGAAACAGGCGAGCTGAAAACAGACGGAAACGGAAAACCTTATCCTGATGTGGTGAAGACAGCCGTTGTCAAGGTTCTCAACATTGATGCTGACAAATTCATCGAAACGGTCCGGGAAAAGTACAACGTGATCATCATCGATTTTCCCGACCCCAACGCAATTGAACTTGCCAAACTTTACAGCCGTGAATTCTATCTGAAGCTGAAAAACATTCTTTCGGAAAACGGCATGTTCGTTGTCCAGTCCACGTCCCCCTACCATGCAAAAGAAGCATTTCTCTGTGTTAAAAGGACCATCGCTTCTGCGGGATTTGCCGTGATCCCCTACCACGACAATGTTCCGTCATTTGGAGACTGGGGCTGGATTCTGGGCTGGAAAAAACAAGCCATACCCCATGAAGTGATACAAAACCGCATTGCCACCATGGACATAAAACCCCAGACAAGGTATATCACTCCGGAGGTGTTCAGAAGCGCGCTGGTTTTCGGTAAAGGGCGGCTTGATGAGACGAACAAGGAAATCAATACATTGATGCGGCCTGTGGTTCTGGATCTTTATACTCGGGAAGGATGGAAGATTGAGTAGATATGAAAAATGAACGTCCAACATCCAACGCTCAACGTTCAACGTCCAATGGGTTGCTTTAGTGAGTGTGATACATTGAATAATAAACTAATGTTATGGCAAAAATAAAGCTCCAACAAAACAACAGGTTGCTATGAGACTAAATACTAAATCTTTAATCCCTTCAGCTTTCATCAGCTCAACATTCATTGACCTCAAAAAAGAGCGCTCGATTGTTGCAGAAATACTTAGGAATGAAGGTTTATACATAAACGCTCTTGATGTTCAACCAGCCTCAACAAAATCATCAAAAAATAAAATCATTGAGGGGATAGAGGCAAGCGACTTTATTATACTTATAGTTGGTGAACGCTATGGTTCAATAATACCCCAAATGACAGGCTCACAAATGCTAAGCATTACATGGTGGGAATATCAAAATGCTCGTAAACTCAGACGACCAGTTTTAGTGTTTTTCAAATCCATAACTGATCTATCGCCAATAAATCACGATGACAAAAATGCTTCAGATTACGACTTTAAAAGACAAAAATTAATAAGATTTAAAGATATTTTATCACGAGATCATGATCCAAAATACTTTTCATCAGTTAGCGAACTGTCTATACAAATAAAAAAATCGCTAATATCTGTTTATAGAGAAGGTTTTAAGTATCAACAGGAAAAGCATGATGACCTTAGAAGAAAAATAAATATAAAACCAGAAAAAAAGGAACTTGATTCAAAGGTTGAAAGTTTGTCACCTCTCGAAAATGAACAACAAACCAACAATATATTGATAGGTTTACGAAGTATATGAAGTCATAAAATGCATTCCAGAAGGGTCGGGGCGGACTCAACGTGTTGAATCTCCTCTTTCCCTTTGTTCCTTTCCTCGCTCCCAGGCTCTGGCCTGGAGTGTAGGAGAGGAGGCTCCAGCCTCCACTTATGCGTTACCAGGCCGGAGCTTGGGAACGAGGGTAAAGAAGAATTGTGTTTTAGTCAAATTTTGAAATCTTTAAACATACGATTCAAATGTATAAACAATATGAATAAGATATAAGGACGGACATATGGGAAAAAAGGGTAGTTTTTTTAAAAGCTTTATCGTCTACTTCGCTGGATTGGCGGTTGTCTTCGCTATTCTATGGGGCATAGGAATCATTCCCAAAGTCATCTGGGCGATGGTCGGGCTTGTGTTCATTGCAGCCCTGTCCGCAGCGCTGCTGGCCTTTGTCAAACCTCTGGGCGGGACTGATGATGAAAAACAGGAACCATCGGCCAAGGATCAAGCGCAACAATCTCCCCTGGAACTGGCGGCCCGTCAAGGATTGGAAAACCTTGTCAGGCTGAACCTCAAGGCCCGTGAATCGGCGCTGGATGATGTCCTGCTGGTCAGCCTTGAGCAGCTGATCGACCGGCTTTTCAATATCCTGCCCCGACTGAATGAACAGCACAGAGGTTCGGAGCTTGCTTACGTGGTAAACAAAATTGCCGGAGAATACCTGGGCCAGATCACCGGATCATACTTCAGCCTTTCTGCTGAAGGGAGAACCGGGCAGAAAGCCGAATTATCAAGGCTTCTCAGCGGGCTGAACGCGGAGGTCTCAGAAATCATAAAAATTGTGGATGATCAAGCCACCGGTGAGTTCAAGACCCACGCCAAATTCATCAGCACCAAATTTTTCGGTGAAACGGTGGAAGCGTGAGTTTTTTATATCCACTCATTTTGCCTCTGGCGTCCCTGCCGGGCAATGCTGTTGACTTAAGCAATGCCCCAACGTCCAATCGCATCGCGCAACAGCCCCTCGTTCCGGGGATTCTCCCCGGAATGCTTAACCGGAGGCTCTGCCTCCAAAATTGGGGGGATCGACTCACTCAAAATACGAGTAAGTAAGAAACGATTTGAGACAGTATGAACACACATGTATAATTAAGAAAATCTGTCGATTTTTTAAGGCATGGAAGTGTGTAGCAAATTAAAAACAGCCCGTGATGTGCAACGTTGGAGGCGGAGCCTCCGTGGGGCGCATTCCGGGGAGAATCCCCGGAACGAGGGACACAGACGGCACTTTCAATAAAATAAACATCCGATTATTATAAGGATCGGGTCATTTGTCGGGTTTCGTTCCTCTACCCGACCTACGAGAGTCTGACGCATTCTTGCTATGTATAAATCTATCGGGTAAAGTCAGGGAGAATCCCCGGAACGAGGGGCAGCAACTTAAGAAACGTATATTTGCGCTATATTAAAATATCGACCAAGCCCAACCCATTTGTCCAGATTTTTAAAATCTGGCCCCCCGGGAAGGCCGTCGGAGACATTAAAAAATTTGAACCAATATCAAAATAAAGGAGCGATACCTATGAACACAACGACGGATACGATAACCGCCCCAGCACAGGCCATGGCTCTTGTTCCCCAGGTTCCGGCTGCATTGCCGCCTGAGGCAGTGTCTGACATTCAAAGCAAAGCCCTGACCATTTCAAACGAATTCGAAACCAAAAGCCAGGACCGGGAGTTCATGAACGGCCTGATGAACTTGGGATCGGAAGCCCAGCAGAACGCATCACGGAAGCTTGAGCTGCTTAAAGGGAAAGTGGGAACCCTGCTCAACGATCTGGACGGCGAAGGGGCCAAAATCCCCAAAGACCTGGTTGACCTCCGCATGATGCTGGACAAAATCAACCCCCACAAAATCGAAAAAAAAGGCTTCTTCAGCAAGCTCCTGGGAAAAGTCCCGGGCGTGGGCGACAGACTGAAAGAGATCGCTGTTCGCTACGAATCGGTACAGACCCAGATCGACATCATCGTCAACAACATCCGGGAAGGAAGGGACACCCTGATCCGGGACAACATATCCCTTGAGCAACTTTACGATGACGTGAAATTCCAACAAGTGGCTGTCCAGAAAAACGCCTACCTGGGCGAACTTCTCATCGCTGAACTTGAAAAACGTGTGGCCGCAGCAGCAGACCCCGTCCTGAAACAAAAGCTGGAAATGGCTCTGCACTCCATCGCCATGCGTGTCCAGGATTTAAGGACCATGGAACAGGTGAACATGCAGTTCTTTGTGAGTATCGACCTCACCACGAACAACAACCACCTGCTGGCCCAGGCCGTGGACAGAACCCTCACCGTCACCACCAACGTGATCACCGTGGGACTTGCCATTGCCGCAGCCCTGGCCAACCAGAAAAGAACCATGGAAGCCACAAAAGCCACCCAGGAATACGCCGGCAATATCCTTGCCAGCAACGCCGCCGCCATCCGGCAGCAGACAACTGAAATCGCCCAGATGTACAACAGCCCCGTGCTTGCGCTGGAAAAAGTCCAGAAAAGCTATGATGACCTTATGGCAGCCATGGACGAAGTGGAAAAAGTCAAACGCCAGGGTATTGAAACAGCGAAAAAAGGCATGGCCCAACTTTCGGATATGAGTCAGTCCCTATCCAAAAAAGCGGGATTGACGAGCGGAGCCCAGGCTGATGTTCCAAAAATTTCATCCATAGAAGCATAAGGAGAGCCGTATGGCCTTAAACACTTATACAGAACCGGATTACGTCCTGACCCTGCGCGAGCAGCTCCGGCTTGTCCGCAACATGCCGGTGATCCCCGAAGGCGGCGCAAAAGCAAAAAAAGCCATTACCGCCCTGACCAAAGGCGATTACCTCCGGTTTAACGGAGTGATCTATCTGGTGGAAGAAAAAAGCGAATACCGGGAAGGCAAATGGAAATGGCACGAACTCCATCTGATGGATCTTGTCACCGGCCATCAGACCTTCCTTGAATACGAGCAGGATGACCGACTTGAAGCGGCTGTCTGGGAATCAGGGGAGCTTGAACTTTCTGATATTGGTCTAACCGCAAAAAAACTTGATGTCTTTGATGACGATGAGCAGGGGTCATTTGTTTTTGACGGAACAACCTACGCCTACGAAGAAAGCGACAAAGCCTTCTGGAAAAAAGGCACCGACGCTGAAGAGATCCCTTTCTACTACTGGGATTTTGCAGAAAAAAAGGGCAAGAAGCTTCTCAGCGTTGAAAAATGGGATGACGGTTCCTTCGACGTTTCTACAGGCACGGAAATCGATCCCCGGGCCGTGGTGTACCTTGCAACCGGAGCAACACAGGAATAAGCAGATGCCAGGTCCCATTAAATCCCCGCTGGGAAGCCATATCATCGTCGAATTCTACAGCTGCGACCCTGCCATTCTGAACGACGCCGATCTGATCAAAACGTTCATGGAGACCGCCGCCATCAAGGCCAACGCCACGGTGGTCTCCTCCCATTTTCATCAGTTCAGTCCCCAGGGTATATCCGGTGTGATCATCATCGCTGAAAGCCATCTCACCATTCATACCTGGCCCGAACAGGCTTATGCTGCCGTGGATATCTTCACCTGTGGTGCGAGTCTGAAACCCCACGAAGCCGTGGACTATCTGAAAACGGCCATGGGCTGCGGTCAGGTTTCGGTGGTGGAGTTGAAGCGCGGCTACGTTTAAAGAGGCAATTCAACCCACATATCGCACAACAGTACCTCGTTCCGGGGATTCTCCACTATTAAAAAATGGCCCGATCCGCCATTCGATGTTCGATGTTGAACGTTCGATGTTCAGCGTTCACTTTTCCCATACATTTTTCATTTCCCCATTTCCAGACTACCCTCCCGCCACTTGCCTTTTCCAGATTCGTTTCTATATTGTTTTCGAAACAACACTACTAAAAAAGGAGCTCAGACCATGGCAAACCAGTTCAAAACAATGATGCTGCTAACACTTATGACTGTATTCATCATGATGGTGGGACGGATGCTCGGTGGCCAGCAAGGTATGGTCATTGCCCTGATATTTGCCGGAGCCATGAATTTTTTCTCATACTGGTTTTCGGATAAAATGGTTCTCCGCATGTATCGGGCAGAAGAAGTCAGTCAAGCCCAGGCACCTGATCTATATTCCATGGTTGGCGAACTGGCACAAAGAGCCGGACTTCCCATGCCAAAGGTTTATATTATTCCACAGGAATCCCCCAATGCGTTTGCCACAGGACGAAACCCCGAGCACGCTGTGGTGGCTGTGACAAGCGGTCTTTTGAAACTCATGGGACGCGAAGAAATCAAAGGTGTTCTGGCTCATGAGCTGGGTCATATCAAAAACAGGGACATCCTGATCGGAACCATCGCGGCCACCATGGCCGGAGCCATAATGATGCTGGCCAACATGGCCAAATGGTCCGCCATTTTCGGTGGTTTCCGAGGTAACGATGAAGAAGGCGGCGGAAACATCATCAGCGTCATCGTCATGGCCATTATTGCCCCCATGGCAGCCATGCTGATCCAGATGGCCATTTCACGGTCCAGAGAATACCTTGCCGACTCCACAGCAGCTGAGCTTACGGGGAATCCCGAAGGACTCGCGGGAGCTCTTGAAAAACTGGGCATGTATTCAGGCAGAATTCCCATGCATGCTGAACCGGCCACGGCCCATATGTTCATAGCCAATCCCCTGTCGGGCAAAAGCCTGATGAGTCTTTTTTCAACCCATCCGCCCATTGAGGAACGTGTGGCACGTCTGCGGCATGAACGTCCGCGCTCAAGACCGGATTCAGGGCCGTCCGGCGGCAACGGCCCCCAGAGAAGCGGCGAAGATTTCTGGAATTCCCTCCGCAGGTAAAACATAAAAATCACATCCATAGAAAAAAAAGAGCTGTACGGCTCTTTTTTTTTGGTATGGTGATTCGTTCGAAATAAAACCGCCGGACAAGCGTGTGTCCGACATGAAACAAAAACAGGAAATAAACCAAAAGCCACCCCACGATGGCAAGGAATACAGCACCATGAACCAGATAGATTATTACAGTGTCCTGGGAATAACGAAAGACGCGGACAAAAAAGAAATCCGCATTGCTTACAGAAAACTGGCTTTCCAGTATCACCCGGACCGTAACGCTGATAACCCGGAAGCTGCCGAGAAGATGAAGCAGCTCAACGAAGCTTACGCTGTTCTTTCCGATGAAAGCAAAAAGAAACAGTATGATTCCATGAAAGAGCAGTACGGCGATACGGCTTACACCCACTTCCGGGACAGCTATTCGGAACACGACATTTTCAGTGGATCCGATATCAATAAAATATTTGAAGAGCTGGCCAGGGATTTCGGGTTCCGTGGTTTTGACGAGCTTTTCCGCGAGTTTTACGGCACAGGTTACAAGGCATTCAATTTCCGGAAAAACGGTTTTTCAATCAAAGGCTTTATATTCAAAGGTCCGGGTCTTTTCGGAGAAAAACAGACAAAAATTTCAGAAACAGGTGCCAAATCTTTCCCTGGCCCGGTTGATATGTTCAAATCCGTTGTCGGTAAAATCGCCATGTTCAACACTCCCAAATCGGGAAAAGACCAATTCGACAAAATATCACTGACCGAAGACCATGCCCGGGACGGTGGCCCTTACGCCTACCTGGTCAAAGACAGCGAAACAAAACTTCTTGTCAAAATCCCTAAGGGCATGAAAGACGGCCAGAAAATCAGGCTCGCCGGTCAGGGTAAAACAGGGAAAAACGGAGGTGAGAATGGCGACCTCTATTTGAAGGTTTATATTAAAAGGCCATTGATAAGAGCGATGATGTACCACTTCAAACGTCTGACTTCAGGCCTTAAATCATCCCCTTTCGGGGAAAAATAAACCTGAACCGAGCGCCAAACGCTTCATTGATATGATTCAAAAAGGGAACAGCTTTTTTTAAAAAAGAGTGTTCCCTTTTTTTATTCATTATGCTATTGACCAAAAAAACAATTCAGTGCCTTGAACAAAGTTTTCATAATCATCATATATTCTTATTTCTCGATTCCGCATAGAGACAAAATACTCTATGTTATTTAATTTCAGATAGTTATGTTTCTCAACTGGATGATAATTATGACAAGATTCAATGAAATTCCCATAACAATACGCCTTTTTCGGTCTCATTTCGGAAAAATTCTCTCGACTCTTCTCATTGCCATTTCAATACTGATCACTGCCCAGACCTCCTCTGCCAGTGCAGCTGATCCGACCCTCACCTGGTATCCTAATGAGGATGCGGATTATTATCAGGTCTACATGCGCGGTGACGGTGAAACGGAATACAGTCTTGTCAGCAACCAGATTCCTGCAGGCACAACCTCGTTCAAGCTCATGCCATCTCCCAATGGCAAAACTTATCACTTTGCGGTAAAAGCGTTCAACTCCTGTGGAAATTCCAGTGATTTTTCGGATGACATTTCCACAACCCATATCCCATATGATCCAATGAATATAACCTCAAATGAAAGCCCCGTTGAACAGGAAGAACCGGCGACTACCGAACCCATTAACCTTGAAATTATCCTACCTGAGGATGCATCATTCGGCATTGCCGGAAGTATCATGGAATTATCAGCCAACGTATTCAAAGGCCTGGCACTCAGAACGGATTACATAATCACCTGGACGTCATCGATTGATGGCAACCTCGGCGTGGGTTTTGACATCAACGCAACCCTTTCGGCCGGGGTTCACATCATCATGGCCACAAGCACTGACGAAACCGGAACAACCGCTTCGGCGACCATTATGTTATATATTCAGGAAGTGAATACGGAACCGTCTGTGGAAATTACCGAATTCTCAGGCGGCGTCAGCGGATCTTCAGGCCAGATATTCTCTTTCAAAGCCAAGGCCACCGATGCTCAGGACGGAGACCTGAGCCAGGCCATAAACTGGTCTTCAAACATCAGTGGGCAATTAGGAACCGGCGCTTCGATCCAGGCAACCCTTTCATCAGGTGAACATACCGTAACAGCACAGGTTATGGACAGCAACGGCCTGATCAAAACGGCATCAGTGAACGTCACGGCTATCGCTTTCAATTCGCCACCCACCCTTACAGTCCTTGAGCTTCAAAAAGGGGATATAACAGAACAGAGCATGGTGGTTGATATTTACGGAAATGCTTCCGATCTTGAAGAAGGCGATATTTCAGCCAAGATCTCCTGGGTGTCCAGCATCTCAGGTGCTCTTGGAAAAGGCTCACATATCCGCGTCACCCTTGTTCCGGGAACACACATCATTTCAGGCACCGTAATAGACAGCGGCGGAAAACAAGGTAACGTTTCACAGACCATAACCATTGATTCTTACAACTATGCCCCCACATTGACCATCACCCACAGCCTGACAGGTACCCTGTCAGACAAAGGCCAGACCTGCGAAATTTCTGGAACGGCCGTTGACAGGGAAGACGGAAACATCGGTTCGTCCATTTCCTGGGCATCGAACATAATCGGCTATCTGGGTTCAGGGGCGCGTATCACACCAACACTCACAACCGGGAACCACACCATCACAGGGACCGTCAAGGACAGCCAGGGCAAGACAACCACATCACAGATCGTTGTCAATGTTGGCGTTTATAACCATCCACCTGAAATCACAATGGGGCCATCCCATGGGAGTGTTCTCGATTCAAACGGTCAGGCCTATGATCTCAACGCAACCGCCAGTGATGCTGAAGACGGTAATATCAGCGCGTTCATCACCTGGGATTCCAACATCGACGGTTATTTGGGCACAGGATCACACATCGCCACCTGCCTATCTTCTGGCGAACATGTGATTACAGCCAATGTATCCGACAGTAAAAGCGTCATGTCATCGAAAACACTTGAAATCAATGTGGGTGTATTCAACAGCACACCTGCCCTCACCCTGGGTTCATCCTATGGAGGTGAATTGAACGCATCGGGCCAGGCTTACAGATTCACAGGAACCGCATCGGACCCTGAAGACGGAAATTTGAATTCGTTTATTACATGGAACTCTAACAAAAACGGCTATCTGGGCACTGGACCGGATATCACCACCACGTTAAGTCCGGGTGCACATGTCATCACTGCATCTGTCAACGACCGTCTGGGTAAAACCGTATCGAAAACCCTTGGAATTACAGTTGCCACATTCAACACCGCACCGTCCATCACCACACCTGCGTCTGTACCAGGGACACTTGATGCCAATGGGCAAAGATACGGATTCTCAGCCTCTGCCATAGACAGTGAAGACGGCAACCTGAGTTCAACCATAATATGGAATTCTAATAAAGACGGCAGTCTTGGTGTGGGTTCATCCATCCAGACCACCCTTTCGGCAGGCTTTCATACCATCACGGCTCAGGTTGCAGACACCAAAGGTAAAACAGCAGTCGCATCGGCTCAGGTAACGGTAGCCCTATATAACACACCACCCGTGATATCCTTTGCATCGACAACCGCCGGAACCCTCGACCAGACAGGTCAGGCTTACACCCTAAGCGGCATCGCAACCGATAAGGAAGACGGGAATATCGCCTCATCCATAACATGGACATCCAGCAAAGATGGTTATCTTGGGCGCGGCGTGACCCTACAGACAAAGCTCACACCGGGGAGCCATACCATCACGGCAGCCGTAACGGACAGCATGGAAAAAGTGGCCACAGCCGTCAGATCGGTCTCGGTAAGTGTTTTCAACTTCGCCCCTGAAATAGCGATCACATCCTTTATTGCCGCCCCCGTGGGATTGAGCGGTCAGAACTTCGAATTTTCCGGTAGCGCATCAGACAAGGAAGACGGCAACCTCAGCGCATATATCACCTGGACATCCTCAATAAAAGGGTATTTGGGAACCGGCTCTGCGATCACCACCACACTTACGGCAGGCAATCACACCATAACAGCCCGTATCACCGACAGCCAGGGTAAAACCACGTCCGTCATCCGTGCAGTGACAGCCGAAGCCCCCAATAGTAAACCAACCGTGGCCATTCAATCCGTAAGCAAGGGCACAATCACGCCGACCGGACAGACCTGCACACTTTCAGGAAACGCAACGGACAAGGAAGACGGCAATCTCAGCAGTTCAATCGCCTGGGCTTCAACTGTAAACGGAACTCTTGGAAAAGGCTCAAACCTCACCAAAACCCTTTCTCCCGGCTCCCATGTCATCAAAGCAATCATCACCGACAGCAAAGGCCTGACTTCAGAATCCACCCGAAATCTCACGGTTGAAACGTACAATAATCTGCCCACAGTCACTGAGATTTCTTATCTCAAAGGAGCCTCGACCCTGAACGGCCAAGCGTATACATTTTCAAGCAGTGCCAGCGACAAGGAAGATGGTGATTTAAATTCATCTATTAGCTGGACATCCAGCCTTTCGGGTGCCCTTGGTAATGGATCATCCATCCGGGCTGTACTCTCTTCCGGCAACCATACGATCACAGCCAGGGCAACCGACAGTAAGGGGAAAACAGGGCAAACCACAAAAGTCATAAACGTCACCTGGGCCAACATAGTGCCGTCGGTTCAAATACTTCAAATAACACCTGGGGCAGCCGGGGAAGACGGACAGGTGCATAAAATATCCGGCACAGCTGTGGACGAAGAAGAAGGGAATCTGTCAAGCTCCATTGCATGGACATCAGACAGGGATGGAAATCTTGGAAAAGGCAGTGAGATTCTCTCAACCCTCCGATCAGGTCCACACACCATCACAGCAACGTCCTGCGACAGCAAAGGGGCATGTTCCAAAACAACCCGCACCATCACTGTGGCCACATTCAACAGCCCGCCTGTCGTAAGCATTAATTCAGCCATGGGCGGCAGGCAGGACGCCACGGGTCAGGTTTTCGAATTTTCAGCTAAAGCGAGCGACACGGAAGAAGGCAGCATTTCAAGCCGAATCACATGGACATCAAGCCTTGATGGAAATCTTGGGCAAGGCGCATTGATTAAACCCCATCTTTCCGTAGGCCCCCACACCATAACTGCCAAAGTCGTTGACAATAAAGGGAAAGAGAGTTCGCAGACCATCACCGTTTCGTCACTCAAGGAAACCCGTCTGGCTCTGACGGTCACAACAAAATCCCTGTATCGTTTCAAAATAACAAGCATCACCTGGAAAGGTGGGGCTTCAAACGTTGTAATATATAAAAACGGTAATAAAGTTGGCACCGGCTCAGGTGAAGGCACGAGGTATTACTGGTATTCTGACTATGCAAAATACAAAGTTTGTGACGGGGCTGGTTTGAATTGTTCTGAAACTCTGGCTGCGGCACCAAGCAAATCAGTAAGGAAACAACTTTTTAAAGTCAGGAAATCGTTTAAATAACGATGATCGTGCTATTTCAGCATCTGAAAGCCTTGCGGCTTTCGCAGTGCCAATCGGGAGATTGGCGTGCCCAGGTCGGCGCCGGGCAGAACTGCTATCTCATAAATCAGTTTCATTTTGATCTATTATTAACCCAGGCAATCAATTTGGGCCAGCCTATACTATCCAGGCGAGCTTTCATGATCCGGTATCCATCGCCGTAAATCGCATCGGGGTTCTGTTCCATCTGATCCTGAAGAACACGCGCAAAATCCGAACGTTCCTTTTCATTGACAAGATAAATCCCAAGATTGCAAAAGCCTTCCGTGAGCTGAGCGGTCATTTTCACTTTGTTTTCGTTCAGCCACACATGAATCATCTCATGGGCAAGAACACCCTTGAACTCGGTCATCGGAAGACCGTGGAGAATGAATATCCGGTGCTGAAAAGATACGGTTTTCCCGTTCTCGATTCGGATGATGCTCTTTGTAAAACCCCGCGTGTTTTCTTTGTCATTGCCCCGGCTTTCACGGATCAGGGTATTCCTGTCCACCAACGTCACCGGGACCTGGGGTGAAACAGGCCCAATGCCAACAGAACCCAGCATTCTCGAAAGCTCGACAAGAATGGGCTTGATGTTTTTCACATGTGTAACGGCTGTCGCATTGCAGATGCCACAGATAACGCGGCCATCCTTGTAACGAAATCCGCTTTTTGAAGCAGGACTGATGATACGGCCACAGGAATCGCAAAGCATGACCTGCTTCCCTTGATGGGAATGGTGGGAGCTTTGTCCCCAGGAGTCCACCAGGTGATCACCTTCAATGGGTTGATTGCAGATGACACAGCGCTCCAACCTGGAATTCCTGAAACACGATTCGTGATAAACACCCTGATTGTCTTTGGCGTATACGCCGTTGATGGGTTTTCCGCAGACGGCGCAACGCAACTCGATTTTTTCTTTAAAACAGGCGGGGTGGTATTGTTGCCCATCGGCCAGAACCCATGGGCCATCAATGGCATTACCGCAAACAGCGCAGACATGCTTCTTGCCGCCATTATCCGACGGTCCGGCAAGGCAGGCGTTAAAAAAAAGAAAAGAAAGAATAACAGCTATGGCTGTTATCTGTTTAAAGGAATGGAAGGACATGGGCCGACATCCCGCAAAGGGGAATGTTTTAAACCTCTTTAAAAAGATCATGATAGGAAACGGTCCCCTGAACACCTTTCAACCCGTTTTTTCTCAGTTCTTTGATCATAAAGATATCGTCCGGCACATCGTAGGTAGAAACAATGCCGTATGCCACTGAAGGAACGAACCCGAAACGGGAATAATAATCTGCATAACCCAGTACAACCACAGCGTCATAGCCTGCCTTGAGGCATTGCTTCAAGCCCTCTTCCACAAGAAGTTTGCCCACGCCTTTTTTCCGGGAATCAGGAAGAACAGCCATGGGGCCAAGCCCGGCCAGGCGTTTCCCAGGATTATCGCCCCGTAATGTAACCGGGGAAAACAGAATATGACCACACAGGCCTTCATCATCTTCTTCAGCCACAAGGGAAATAATTGGGACACTTTCTTTCCTGAGCAGGTCTACCAGTCGTGCCTCTCCTTCGGAACTGAATGATCCGGTATTGATGTCATGAATGCGTTGAATGTCCTGCTTTTTTTCTGCCCTGATTTTCATGGTTGTCTCCTGTGATCACTTTACCTGTTGGTATCTTTGTTCTGATTCCGAACAACAACATTATCCCTTATCGAGTCTGGTTATCACCCGAAGAACTGATGATATGAACTTCCTGCTGTGGAAAAGGTATGCTGATACCTTTTTCATCAAATGTCGTTTTGATTGTCTCGTTAAGATCGAAAAGCACATTTCCGTAATCCCCTGTTTTAACCCAGGGACGAACCGCAAGGTTTACACAGCTGGATGCAAGTTCAGCTACGGCAACAACCGGCGCAGGATCTTTAAGAATTCTGGAATCAGCTTCCAGGATAGCCATCACCGTTTCCTTGGCAAAAGCGATATTGTCTTTGTAGCTTATTCCTACCACCAGGTCCACACGCCGCGTGGCGTTTGCCGTTACATTGGTTATTACGGCGCTTGTGATGCTGTTGTTGGGAATGATCACCCTCTGGTTGTCCACGGTGTTTAATATGGTATTGAAGATATTGATGCTTTCCACTTTTCCGGTAACTCCGCCTGCATTGACGGTGTCATTCACCTTGAACGGCCTGAAAAGAATCAGCATGACGCCTGCGGCAAAATTTGACAGGGAGTCTTTAAGAGCAAGACCCACAGCAAGGCCGGCAGCACCCACAATAGTGAGGAAAGACGTGGTGTTGATACCCAGTTGGCCTGCGGCGGCGATAACAACCATGATCATCAGGGCGTAATAGATAATATTTGATAAAAAACCCACCAGGGTTATATCTATCTTGTTCTTTTCAAGGAGGGTTTTGAGAAGATTTGAAATTCGGTGGGAAAGCCAGTTTCCGATCACGAGAACAAGAATGGCTGCCACAACTTTAATAGAATAATTACTGACCCAATTGACAATCACCGTGACATATTCGTTGACGAACTTATCCATAACAATGGTAATCTCCCTGCGGTTATTAACGATAATGTGGATTTTATGCTTTTTCGATACTTTTCGACCATAAGTTTTCACAACTTACATAATTTTTTCTGAAATCTCAATATCAAACCTTTGGTTCTTCCACGCGAATCAAATTCAATCCATAGCCCGCCCAATGGTCACAAGGAATTTGGGTCTGCCAAAAATGTCATTTCTGTTTTTAATTTCTGACAATAATGCAATTCGTACGGTCATATGCTCTTCGCAATCATTGAGAAAGAACCTGGACCGCTTGTGATATTAGCCTCTCCAGGCAATTCAACATATTGGCACAAGGATTGCTCATCATTTTTGCATAGATTCAATGCCGTTTTCTTAAGGGGCTCGGAAAATATTAATTTACCTGGATCGCGCCCGGA
>JBAZWJ010000013.1:19756-30936 GCA_041660385.1 Desulfobacteraceae bacterium
AGCAGAGCTACGTTGAGGATCTTGAGAGTGAGGCTCGGGCAGAATATGACCTGAAGGCGGGATGCGTGATGGTAAATTAATATTTTCCGAGTCCCTAAGGCCGTAGGGGCAGGTTCCAAACCTGCCCTGCCCCATGTCAGGACGGGTTTAGAACCCGCCCCTACAAAATTCGGCATTGTGAAAAAATTGCAGGTTGAAGCACTGCAACTGTCTGAACAGAAAAAAAATTCAAATCAAAACGCCTTAAATATGTGATTTTTTATGTGTGATTTTTTATGACGGATGACCCAGCCCATCTACTGAGTAAGAAAAAAGAGGAACTCTTCTCCCGTTTCATCAAAGGAAAGGAGGAGAACTTTTCCCAGAAACTGTCTTATCTCATTGATGAGTACCTTCTCACCTGCTTTGAAAAAAGCGGGACAGGTTTGAAGATGGGTATTGTGGCCCATCCTTACGCCATCATTGCCCTGGGTTCATACGGCAGAAAAGAACCCTCCATATGCTCAGACCTGGTGGTGATGTTTCTTTTCGAAAAAACGCTGCCACTGGAAACGGAAGATCTGATCAAAGAGTTCATCTACCCGTTGTGGGATAACAAATTCGAAATTGCCCATGTGACACGTACTGTGGAGGAATGCATCCTCTCTGCCGAAAAAAACACGGATGTTCTTGTGTCACTTATGGACGGTCGATTCATATGCGGTATGTCCCGATTGTTCACCACCCTTGGAGAAACACTGAGGAACCGATTCGTATCCTCCCGCAGAACCAGAATTTTGCGCGATATTGTGGACAAAAACACGGCACGGCACCAGCGTTTCGGAGACGCATCCTATCTGATCGAACCCAATCTTAAAGAAGGCCAGGGCGGCCTCAGCGATTATGATGCCATGTTTTCCCTCGCCCGGATGACCGTCAGCGCTATGGAACCCCACGATTTCCAGCGTTCCGGCCTCCTTTCCGAAAAAGAATTTTCTGATCTCCATACCGCTCATATCTTTGTGCTCAGGGTGCGAAATATTCTTCACCATGTTGCGGGAAGGAAATGCGACCAGTTGTTTCTCGAATATCAGCCCCGGATCGCCGAGCTTCTCCATTACAAAAAAATCAATGGCCAGGAAGCGGTGGAGCGATTCATGGGAGACCTTCACGGCAACCTTTCGATCATCAAGCAACTATACAGGGTCGTGGTTTCCGAACTTGGACTCTCAGATACCGTCAAGAAAGGAACTACCGCACCTCTCAAAAAAACAAGGGTCCGTGGGCTCGACGTAAACAGGAAAAGCGTATTGACGTTTCATTCTCCCGAAGACCCCGTCAAATCGCCTGAACTCCTGATTAAAATATTTGGAGAAAGCGCTTCCCTGGGCATGCCGCTCAGCATCGAAGCGGTCCGCTTGATCAGAGACTTCGCCCCCAGGTTCATCACACCGGAATACAGGCGATCACGATCGGTTTTGAGGGCCTTTGAAAAAGTACTTCTCACAGGCTCATCAGCGAACAACGCCCTTGATGATATGGTAAGGACGGGTTTCATGACCTGTTTCATTCCCGAGTTCCAGGGAATCGTCAACCGGATGCAGTACAACGAATATCACCTTTTCCCTGTTGACAAGCACTCCATCATGACCGTGAAGAAAGCCGCCATGTTTGGATCACATTCCGATGAAAATCCTCTTTGTGCACGTCTTTACAACGAACTTGATGACAAGCGCGCCCTTCTCTGGGCCTGCCTTCTCCATGACATCGGCAAATGCGAACTGAACGGAAAACACTCCGAAACAGGGGCGGAAATCGCAGGCACCATCCTTCGGCGCATGGGCTACGGCGAAGAGTTTGTCGACACAGTGGTTTTTCTTGTAAAAGAACACCTTTTTCTCGCTAAAACAGCCACGAGAAGGGACATTCTTGATGAAGAAACAGCCATGTTCTGCGTGAAACGGATCAAAGATGATTCTCGCCTCGTCATGCTTTACCTCCTCACCGTGGCCGATTCCATGTCCACGGGACCTAAAGCCTGGAACACATGGACAGCGTCTCTTCTTGAAGAGTTGTTCCAGAAAACCCGTGATCTGATCTGCCGCAAGGAATTCTCAGCTGATCAAACGCTGGCCCTGATCGAAAACAAGAAAACGGCATTAAGATTGTTGCTCAAAGAAAAAAGTCACGACGAAAAAACCGCCGAGAGACAGATCCAACTTCTTTCTCTGCGTTATTTGATCCATATGGATGTCCATACCATTGTGCAGCACATCATCCTTTACCGAAGGCTTGAATCCTCGCCATTCGTATGGGATATCCAGGGTATGGGCGAAACAGCTCCACGAACCGTCACCATTGCTGCACCCAACAAGCCCGGACTGTTTTCCAAACTGGCCGGTCTTATGACCCTTTATGGTTTCAACATTCTTGACGCCCAGATTTTCACCTTAAAAAACAACACAGCCATCGACGTGTTTCATCTGTCACCTCCTGCCGATCTTCTGTTTGAGGCTGATAAGTGGGCTAAAGCCGGAGAAGAACTGTCGAATATCCTTGCTCATGACATCAATCTGCATGTCAGACTCAAAGATATGATCAGCCGGAAAATGCTGCCGGACCGCCTGTTCACAGTGAAACAGCCCACCCGGATCGAGGTGGACAACGAAACATCCGGCTATTTCACCATCATCGAAGTACACGCCTATGATTTCACAGGGCTTCTCTTCAACATCACGAACACTCTTTACCGCCTGGGCCTTGACATCTACGTGTCTAAAATCGCCACCAACAGGGACCAGGTGGTGGACATCTTCTACGTAAGAAACATGTATGGCCAGAAAGTGATATCAGACGAACAGATTCTCAAAATAAAAAGCGAAATCCATCAGGTTATCGAGAATCTGGAGCCTTGATTACCCTGTTTACGTTTTCCATCCTACTTGACCTCAACAGCATATCGGGTTAATCTCCTTGTTTTTGAAATAGCCGGGCAATGAAAAACAGGAGGAGCTGCAATGAATGTGCTTGTATTCGGGGGTGGGGCTGTGGGTCTTGGACTGTCCAGTTGTCTGATGGTTGCGGGATGGAAGCCGGATATCGTGGCGAGAAAAAACACAGCCGCTGAATTAAAAGCAATGGGCCTCAATCGGACTGGGCTCATCGGAGACGTTCTTTTCAAAGAAGTTGAAGCATTTGCTGACATAGCCGAAATCCCCAAAAAAGGGGCTTATGATTATATTCTGGTTTGCACCAAAAGCAACGACTCAGAAAACGCTGCCCAAATACTGGCCGCACACACCGACCGGATAAACGCCAACACATGTCTGGTTCTCTGCCAGAACGGGTGGGGCAACAGGGAAATATTCATCCGCCACTTTCCTGAAAGCCAGGTGTACAACGCCCGCGTGATCACCGGCTTTCACCGCCATGCGCCGAATCATGTGGATGTGACGGTCCACGTTCAGCCCGTTAACCTCGGAAGCATCCATCACAGCCCGGCGCCAGAACTCATTCCCCTCCGCGACGCCATAAGATCAGGTGGCCTCACATCGGAAATCACCGACTCCATCGATAAAGATATCTGGGCCAAAATGCTGTTCAACTGTTCGTTGAACCCTCTTGGAGCGATTTTCGACGTGCCGTATGGTGAGCTTAAGCAATCGGAGCATACACGAAAAATCATGCAGGACATCGTCCGGGAGATTTTTCTTGTGCTTTCCGCATCGGGAAACAGAAGCTACTGGGAAAGCCCAGACGATTATTATAATTTTCTACTGGACACTCTGATCCCTGGAACAGCCCGCCATGAATCATCCACGTTGCAGGATATCCGAATGAAAAAACGAACCGAAATTGATGCTTTGACCGGGGCTGTTGTGGGTCTGGCAGAACACCATGGTGTGGATGTTCCAGTGAACCGGATGCTTTACAGAATGATCAAGTTTATGGAGGGGCGGTATATTTAAACTTTTTGGTCCACTGTCCACAACTCAAACATCCCCTTTCCCATAAATCTCCTTAAATTCCTCCGGATAATGCTTCTTCATACACTCAGGACATATCCCATGGCTGATATCCGCCTGGGAATGCTTGTGGATATAAACATCCACCTGTTCCCAGCTGCCCTGATCATCCCTAATTTTCTTGCAGTACGAGCACAAAGGTAGAATCCCCTTAAGATTTCTAACTTCTGCCAGCGCTTCTCTCAATTCCAGAATGGAACGGTCCCGCTGTTTTTCGATACTTATTCTTTCTTTGATTTCCCGTTCGAGTTTCTGATGGGTCATCCGAAGCCTTGCTTCTTCCTGCTCCCTCAGAGCGATTTCCTGTTCAAGCCTCTTGTTGACCTGAATTTCTGTTTTCATCCTCAGTTCATTTTCAAAACCTGCCATCATTTTCTGGTACATATAATAAGATACCATCAGGGTAAACGCGAGGAGCACGGCCAATACAACCCTGGAATGCCAGGGTTTATAGCTATGCATGGATTCCGGTGCAGGTATGATGCTGATCATCCACTCCCTGCCCGCAAAAATAAAATGCCGCGTCAGAACCTTTTCTTTGAAATAATCTGGAGAGTTGGGAACAGCCTCAGGATATGAGATGATAAGTTCATCTCCCAAATCTTCCGACTTGTCGAACAAGGACAATTCGAGGCCATGATCTTTAAAAGCAGCCAAGGCCTTGTGAACCACTTCGTCAAGCTCAACAACTTCGGTAACAAATCCTTTCAGATGGTTAAACTGCCCTTCCGTCTCTTCTATCGCTTTGTTTTTACTGTATATTGGCACGACTATCAAAACCGACGATGGTCTCCCGGGTTCCTGAACCAGATTGATCTTGGCCGTTGCTGACAGCTCCCCGGAATGGAAACTCTGGAGAACGGCGTTTCTCCTCACCGGCTCTGAAGCGATATCGAAACCCAGTGCCTTTGCGTTTTCGCTCATCGGTTCGATGAAATAGATGGGAACGTAGTCCTCTCGAACCGTTGACGGCTCAAGCTTGCCATCCTTACCCATTTCTTTTATTTCATAACTGCTTATCCCCTGATTTTTCGCCATCATTTCAAAGAGACGCCTATCCTTGTCCCGAACCAGGGGATTCCAGGACAAAGCCTTGATAGCTGGATATCTTTTCAGGGCACCCTGGGTAAACTGTCTGAATTCATTTCGATTAACATCATCCGAATTGTAAAAAAAATCACCCAGGAATTGAAGGGCACCCAGATTGTCCTCAAGCTGAACCGTAAGCGCATCGGCCATCAGCCTGGCATGACTCTCAAATTGAAGCCTGCTGCTTTCATTCTCCCAATTATAGGAGGCGATGGATATGATCAGAGAAAGAACGAACCCCGTGACGAAAAAACAGGTCGCAGGGATGTATCGTTTGAGAGGTATTGTTCGGTCTATGGGCATGTCGATTTCAGCAGTCATATGTCTTTATCTTTATTTTTGTTTTCTGTATCCGCTTCTTCGTTCAATTCAACGTCAGGATAGCATGGTGCATTCAATGTTTTTTCAACACATTCCAGCAACATGTGTTTTGAAAAAGGTTTCTGAATGAAACTGATGCCCTCCTTTAAAACCCCATGCCGCGTGATCATGTTTTCCGTATAGCCGGACATATAGAGAACTCTGATGTTCGGATGGCTTTCCACAAGCTTCCGGAAAACATCCGGTCCCTTCAAATCTGGCATAATCACATCGGTTATGAGAAGATCCAGATGCCCATTGTATTTCCTTGCTTTTTCAATGGCATCCCATGGTTTGTGTGAGGAAAGGACACGGTAGCCACCTTTTTCCAGAATCCGCATAGTGAGAACACACAGGGCTTCATCGTCTTCCACCACCAGAATCGTAGCGGTCCTTGAACTCGTTGCCCCATGGGTTTTCTGATCCAGTATTTGTGGTTCGTTTGCCTCAGTCGCCAGGGGCAGATAAATTTTGAACAGGGTCCCATGGCCAGGCTCACTGTAGACCAAGATATTTCCGCCATGCTGTTTAACGATGCCATAAACAGTGGCAAGCCCCATGCCGGAGCCTTTATCCTGTTCTTTGGTTGTAAAAAAGGGCTCGTAAATCATATCCAGATCTTCTTTGGCGATGCCCATCCCCGTGTCGCTAACGGCAATCATCACATATCTGCCGGAAACCATGTCCTGCCTGTCTCTAACGTATTCAGCGTCGATGTCTTCTATGGATGTTTCGATGCTGATTTTCCCGCCGTTGGGTATGGCATCTCTGGCGTTGACCACAAGGTTCATCAAAACCTGTTCGAGCTGAGAACTATCCGCCTTGATAATGGCTGGCTGATCCCGTAGATTAAGATGCAGATCCACATCTTCGCTGATCATTCGGCGCAGTAACTTTTCAAACCCCAGAATAACCCTGTTTACGTCGAAAACACCAATTTCGAGGACTTGTTTCCGACCGAATGCCAGTAGTTGACGGGTAACGGCCCGGGCACGAATCGAGGCATCAAAAATTTCACACAGGCCCGTATAATGGGGGTGATCTTCCGTCACGTCATCTTTCATCAGTTCCGTATAACCCAGGATAATGGAAAGCAGATTATTAAAATCGTGAGCCACGCCTCCGGCCAGCCGTCCAATGGCCTCCATTTTCTGGGATCGCGCCAGTTTTCTTTCAAGTTCGTGCTGTTTTTCCTCATCCTGTTTTCTTTTAGTGATATCCATAAGAACACCGGTCATCTTTTCAGGGCGTCCTGCGGAATCCCAGGCTACATCACCAAGAGCTCTGATATATCTCAAGTCGTTGTTCGGAAGAATGATCCGCATCTCAATCCTGAATTCTTTCTTTTCCCTGATACTTTCTGATATTGCGCTGAGAAACTGACTGTAATCATCAGGATGAAGCCTCTCTCTCACCACATTGTAATCCCCCTTGAATTCAGATGTCGTCAGGCCGAAAATAGCTTTGGTTTCTTCCGCCCAGTAAACCGTCTTTTCTCTTATGTCCCATTCGAAGGTCCCAATCCCGCCTATACGATGTGAAAGAGCGTACCGGGATTCACTTTTCTTAAGGGCATCCACGGCTTTTTTACTGTCTGAAACATCTTTCACATGGGATACAAAATACATGGGGGTTCCCTTGTTATCCCGGACAAGGGTTATGGACACTTCTCCGTAAACAATCGAACCACTCCGGGTGATATACCTTTTTTCAAAAACGGCCCGGTCCATACGACCTGCCACCGCTTCATTCATAAATGACCGACTGATATGAAAATCATCAGGATGGGTGATTCTGTCCACCGTGGACTGTTCAAGATCTTCCACGGAATATTCCATGATTTCAGCAAGCCTTGAATTGACTTTAA
Organism: Desulfobacteraceae bacterium; assembly: GCA_041660385.1. Taxonomy (GTDB): domain Bacteria; phylum Desulfobacterota; class Desulfobacteria; order Desulfobacterales; family Desulfolunaceae; genus DYJE01. Next base: position 27,077 of record JBAZWJ010000013.1, read on the forward strand.
TAAAATGGCCATTTGGCGATACCAGGGCCACACCGCTGTTGGCATGTTCAAAAGCACCAAGAAAACGAGCCTCACGTTCAAAGGCATCCTTTGCCCAGTGGTCTATCCAGCGACCCGTGACTAAAGCAGCTATTGAAAAAAGCAGAGCCATGATAAAAAAAATCCCCGTGTAAATCGTGAGCATCTTCTTTTTATGTTTTTCACTTATGTCCATGAAATTGGATGCTTTTGCCCTGGCGTAGCTGGTCAATTCCTGCGCCTTTTTTTCCAGATCCATGGACATGCTCTGGCCCCTGGCTTTAACTGCATTCAGGGATTTATCGCCTTTCCCTTCGCGAACAAGAGTGGCGATATTGTTGATCACTGAAACCCACGCAGAAAAATCCCCCCGCATGTCTGCGGCTCTGGCTTTCCCTTCTTCACCCAGGATATTTTCCTCCACCGTACGAAGATAACCGGAAGCCAGTTCTTCGATCCGTTCCATTTTCCAGAGGGTGCTGGTGCTCTCAGATGCAGGTTTACTGGCAAGCTCAATCATCAGGAGATCCAACTCGCTGATCGCCCATTTGCATGAAAGCGCGGCATTGGACACCTGCAAAGGATGATCGTAAATCGCTCTGGTGATATCCGAAAGGTATTTCACCGTGTAAACAGACAGCCCCCCGAAAGAAACGAGAAGCACGATTACAAGGGCGAAACCTGTCATCACCAACGTCTTTATGTTCTTTCTGGTGGAATTGACCACATGTTCCCTTTTATTCCATAATGCCATGCTGATTCGTTAAGGCGATATACGAAATCGAATACATTAAGATTGTTATTAATAGTCTGTTTCTGCGGATAGTCTCACGAAAAGAATCATTATGGGTCAATTCTATCATGTGATCACGAAACTTTGCAAGCAGACAAAGAAACAGCATGCTGTATATTCAGGGTAGTTTCTAAATGGAGACTTTTTGGTGGACGATGTGGACAAAGTGGACTTAGTTGACATGGACACAGTGGACAGAAAACGTATCTATGCCACCTTTCATTATCTTGTCCACCCTGTCCATGTCCACTCCGTCCACAAAGTCCACTTAGTCCACTGTCCACCAAAATCCACCGCCCCCCATTTCCCGAAAAGAAGGCTATCAGACGGTCATTGTTCTCTGTTTGTATTTATGATATGGGATTGCCGGACATAACCCGTAACCCGAAATCATTCATGGAGAAACCGCTTGAAAACACCTTCATTGAAACGCTATGCCTGGATGTCCATCAGCGCTGCGATTCTGACCATTGGACTAAAAACCGTTGCGTATAAACTCACGGGATCGGTGGGGCTTCTTTCTGACGCCATGGAATCTCTGGTAAACCTTGCCGGGGCGTTCATGGCCCTTGCCATGCTCACCATCGCCGCAAAACCAGCGGATGAATGTCATCCCTTCGGTCACAACAAAGCCGAATATTTTTCAAGCGGTGTCGAAGGAACCCTGATTCTGGTGGCGGCGGTAAGTATCGGAGCAGCGGCTATTCATCGTCTGATCGACCAGAGACCCCTTGAGCAGATCGGCATCGGTATGGCTGTCTCTGTTGTGGCGTCCCTGATCAACCTCTTGACGGCACTCGTGCTTCTGAGAGCCGGGCGGAACTACCGTTCAATAACGCTTCAAGCCAACGCACGCCATCTGATGACCGATGTGTGGACATCTGCGGGTGTTGTCGTGGGCGTCTCAGCCGCTTATTTCACCGGATACGAACAACTCGACCCCATCGTGGCCCTTCTTGTGGCAGCTCAAATCGTTTATTCCGGTGTCCGCATCGTCAAAGACTCCGTTATAGGCTTGATGGATGCGGCGGCAAGCCCGGAAGACTTAAAAACCATCGAGGATATCCTTGCAACTTACAGTAAAAAAGGAATCGCCTATCATGCGTTGCGAACACGCCAGGCCGGTTCCCGACTTTTCGTAACACTTCATGTCCTCGTTCCCGGGTCATGGACAGTTCAACAAGGGCACGATCTTCTGGAAGACATGGAAAAGACCATCAGAAACATCATGCCCCATGCGACGATTTTCACCCACCTGGAATCCCTTGATGACCCCGTATGCTGGAGAGATGCCGACGTAAGCGGGTTTGATATAAGGTAACCGAACGTTTCGAATTATCTTGAAAAAGCGTTGGTGGATATGCAGATTTCCACGCCGATCCTGTGATCGTACATGTTGCCTGGACTTGTAATGTTGTCTGACGTGATCGTGTTTCTTGAATAGTAACGGCTTTCCATATGAAGTTTGGAGTACTTTTCGTTGAAACGGTTGATGGGCTCCAGCGTGGCACTGATGGGGTCCAGCATGAACAAGCACATTGAACCCAGAATTTTCGATCCGAGGACTTTGTCATTGTTGGATTTTATTCCGTCTTTCATAAAAATAAACGCTTCGCCGAAAATGGCACCACCAAGGGGGGTAACAAAAATATCCTGAAGAGACGGATCTTCAAAAAACGCTTCAAGGCCGTATTCGTAAAGACAGGTGGACATCATGAACGAGTAGGTCAGGGATTCGAGGCGTGTGTAGTTCTTATTCATGGCATGGGTATAGTAAGCCGCTCCGAAATAGGGATGGCCAATGTAATTTACCTCCCACTCATCACTGTCCCACACAGGCCCACCTGAAAAGACGTTCTTGTCGTATCGTTCCCATAGTTTGTCTGGTGAAAGATCCTTTTTTTCTTCGGGCCATTTGGAAAAGCTCTCGGGCATTACATATAAAAATGCAATGGTTCCCACCGCCATGGCCAGGATCGACCCGGAATCACTTTTGACCTGATCAATCACATCACGTTTCGCCATCACCAGAGAATCGCTTCTTCTCCCATGTTTGAACAGTTCCAGACTGTCTTTGGTTTCGGCAAAATAAGGGGGGTACAAACACACAGTGGGCAGGTTGGAAAAATTAAAACCCATGATAAACGAATGAATGTTTCTGGTGCTGCCATGACCTTCGGGCACGGCAATCCCCATGATGTCGGGTAGGTCTTGGGAATCACCCACAGCCCAGACATCATGGCAGACGCAATGGAGAAGATACAAACAAAAAACAGCAACGATAACGCCTTGGGTGAACACTGATCGGGAGCATGTCATGACCTTGTATCCATCCGGTTCTGGAAAAGGGTGTTAGTTTTCATTAGGTTACTCATTACGATGGCTCTATAACAACGTCTTAAAAAAAAATCCACTGGAATTTGTTTTGAGGGGTAACCTGAAACCACCTCGTTTTTTATTATACTTTTTTTCTTGACAGCAAAGACGCTGTTCACCATGATTCATACTTTCAGTTCGTTCCGATATGTATCATCCGTTCGAAAGGTAAAGGATTGAAGGGCATGTGGGTGATTAGGTTTTTTGCTGTTATCTTGTGTTTTTGTTTTACATTATCCTGGTGTGATTATGTTTGTGCCCAGACAGCCGTGAACCCTTTCAGGTTTCCCGTTCTTTCCAATCCCAATGCACTTGCGGGCAGGCTTTACCTTCAGCCACTTTCTGATCATGATGATAGGGTGATTGAAGCAACAGTGCTTTCGGCAAGCTACGGATCGGCCACTGATTACAATATCCATTTCGTAGAAAACGAAGGAGACAGGGAACTCACCGTCAACACAAACATCTACAGCATTTCCATGTCCAAAGGGTTTTCGTTGTCTGGGAAAATGGTTGAAACGGGCGGCGTATTACGAGCCTATCAGGATATGAGAAAAACCTGGGGCTCAGAACTGGTTAAAAATTACCATGAAGCCTTCCCATCGGACGGGTTCGGCAATGTCCCCCCCGATGGGCAGTTCTACGGCAGCGTGGGTGAAAACGAAACACGGGT
>JBAZWJ010000013.1:30946-99359 GCA_041660385.1 Desulfobacteraceae bacterium
AGAGAATTATACCTCAGCACCTTACAACTCTATGCTAAAACCCAAATTTTCAGGGAACGAAAAGGCAGTTCCCTTCCCGATCTCGCGTTGAAGCTTACCGGACGAATCCCTTTGAGCAGCAACAACTTCGACACGCCTGGCGTTGCCATTACAGCAGGACTGTCAAAACAGCTCACCCGGAATCTTTCCTTCATGGGGTCCGGCGGTGTTGCCTTCCAGAACCTCACCAGCGAAGATTTTAACACAGACAACCTCAAGGTCAGCCACTGGACACTCGATCTGTTCTCCGGCCTTTGCTGGGATATGGGACAGGAAAATGGTTGGTACGCCCAGGCGGGTTTACGATGGTCTTCGGAGCGGATTTCTTACAGAAACAATCCCGAAAGCGCCGGCCATGGATACGTGGTTCATTTCGGCCCGGTATACAGGACAAAAACAAAGAAGGGTGGCCTTCTCGAATATTTCATCAGTTGCAGTGAGGACATCCCCGGCCTTGGTTATGGCCTGGAACCGGACGTGGGGTTTTATGCCGGAGTGGCAGTGGGGTATTAAGGTCTGTGGCCCCGAGCCTGGGAGGCTTTTTACAACGCCATCCATTTTTCATTCACGAATTCCTAAACACTTTCACACCGTCTGCCGATAAGTTGATGAAAAGGGGTTTAACCGGATTTGAATGGAAGCCCCTCATCATCCGAATCAACCATCACCATAACCCATACAACACAGGTCATAACTGCCGATGACTCCTGATAAAAGTAAAAAAGGATTCGACTTCGATCCCATAGATATTTCCGGCCTGATCCCCATTAAAAAAGCAGACACGCCGGAGATAGTTGAAAATATTCCCCTGGACAACCCTGAAGAGCTGACCGATGAAGAAAGCAACATAATCGACGCTCTTTACCTTAAAATGAAAAAAAAGGGGGATTTCCCCACCTTCTCCCGTCAGATCATTGAAGTGAACCAGATCATCACAACGGACAAGTCATCGGCCAAAGATATTTCCCAGGTAATCATGAAGGATTTCTCCCTGACCAACAAGCTCATCAAGCTGGTGAACACCGCCATGTACAGCCAGTTCAACCAGAACGGAGTATCGTCTGTGGCTTCTGCCATGAACATCATGGGCTCCAACCAAATTCAGCGAACCGCCTCCAGCCTGATGCTTTTCGAACACATGCGGAACAACTCTCAGAATCAGAACCTCAAAGACACCACCATGCTCACGTACATGAGCGGCCTGATGTCCAAAGACCTTGCGCGTCTTGAAGGGTTCAGAGACCAGGAGGAATTCCAGATCTGCGGAATGTTCCACAAACTGGGTGAAAACCTTGTGGCCTTTTACTTTCCTGACAAATTCCGATTGATCCATGAAATTGAAAAAAACAAAGGTTTAAGCAAAAACGAGGCCGCAAAAAAAATACTCGGCGTCGATTTCAAAACTTTGGGAACGGGCGTCGCGAAAAAATGGAGGCTACCAAACAATATAGTCAAAAGCATGGCATTTGATCCATCGGACAAAGTCAGCCAGGGCGACTCGGAAAAAACCATTACAAGGGCCGAACGGTTGGGCCGGATTTCATCGTTCAGCAATGCCCTGTGCGACATCTATCGCAACCCCTCGCCAGAACAACGAGATCTCTCCATTGCCGAGCTGCTTAAAACATTTGACGGGATGATCGATCTGAATCTCAAGGACGTGGAGGGCCTTGTGAAACGGGCTTCCGAACGTTTAAAAGCCCATGCCTCAATCATGAACATCTCCATCAGTCAGAACGAGATCCTCGCCAACATGGATAATAAACCTGTCTGTGATGATGCAAAATCAGACAACAGTGAATCCGCATTACAACCTGACATCAAAGTTCCACGGGAAAACGTGGACAAAGATATCAAGCGGATCGAAGGATTATTGGCCGGTCCCTATCAGCTCAGCGACATCCTCATCGATATTCTGAACGTCATGCACAAAGGCTTCGATTACAACCAAATCGCCATCTGCATCAAGGATGTGAGGTCAAACGATATCATGGTCCGTCATGGTCTCGGCAAGGGCATCGATATTTTGAGAAAAGAATTTCGCTTCACTTTGAGCAAATCCGAAGACATATTTCATTTCAGCCTTTTGAGGGAGAAAGACTACACTATTCACGACATCAATGACCCTAAATTCAAGGCTCTGATCCCGGCCTGGTATCGCCAGCTTAATATTGCCAAAGGATTCGACCTTTATTCGCTGGTGATTGATCATGTCCCTCTAGGTTTTTTTTACGCAGACCGGGAAAACGTTATTGATCACTCGCCCTTTGACCAGCAGAAATGCATGAAAAAACTCCGGGGGCTTGCGGAAAAAGCCATTCGAATCAAAAAAAATCTGGCGTGATGCAACCATGGAAAAAATTGGTCGTTACGAAATCAAAACCATGATCGGGAAAGGTGGTATGGGGACCGTATACAGGGCGCTCGACCCCGTTCTGGGGCGATACGTTGCCCTCAAAGCCATCACCATGGATGTGGGCCCCGATGACCTTGCGAATACACAAGGCATCTCCCGCTGTCTGGCTGAAGCAAGGCTTTCTTCCCAGCTGATTCACCCCAACATCGTCATCACCTACGACGCCGGATTCGAACGGAACATATTTTTCATGGCCCTTGAATACATAGACGGCACAGGACTTCACTCCCGGGTGAAGCAGGGCCCCATGGAACCGGTCCAGGCTGCCGAAATCGTGTTTAACGTTTGCCATGCACTTCATTACATCCATGAGAAAGGGCTAGTCCATATGGACGTGAAACCGGCCAACATCATGGTCACACGGATAGGCGAAGTGAAGTTGATGGATTTCGGCATCGCCCGGGTTTTAAAAACAAAGAAGGCCAGCGACGAATGTTCCGGCTCCGTTCCCTACATGTCCCCCGAGCAGACAGGTGCGAAATACGAGAGCGATCACCGGAGTGATATCTTCTCTCTGGGGGTGGTGCTGTACGAACTTCTGTCCGGAAAACGTCCTTTCTCAGGCGAAAATGCCTTCCAGATGATATACAACATCCTTAACACGCCCCATCCTCCCCTCGAAGAAACGATATCGGGTTTACCCGAAGACCTTCTCAACGTCCTTGACAAAGCCCTGCAAAAAAAACCTGAAAACCGTTTTAACACAGCAAAAGAATTCGCCGATGCTCTGGTGCCTGTTCTCAGGGGAAACACCAACAAGGCTCTGTCAAGCGAAGACAAACGAAAAATGGATATCCTGAGACGGCTTACTTTTTTTCAGCATTTCCAGAACGACAATATGGAAAGGGTTCTCAATATATCAAGCTGGAATGTTCACAAAAAAGGTTCGTTCATCATCGAACCCTGCGAGCATGACAGCCATATCTATATTCTGGTAAGCGGCAGAGCTTCTCTGGTGATCAGTGGGGAAACCATTGACACCTTTTCTCCGGGAGAATGTTTTGGAGAAGCATCGATTCTGTTCCAGAAACCACGGCAGGCCAGTGTCAGAGCCGAAACCGACTGTCTTGTGATGAGTGTAAACGCCCATATCCTGAATCAGGAAGATCCGGGGCTTCAGGTGATGTTTTTAAAGGAATTTTATCGAAAGAAAACACGGCAGCTTGTTCATTCGAATTTGAAGTTGATCAAGGGGGGGTGAGATTGTTTTCAGCAGGGGTGGACGTGGACCAAGTGGACGTTGTGGACGACGTGGACATGGACAGAGTGGACAACATTGAGTTGAACCGCCTCATTTTGAATGTCCACTTTGTCCATGTCCACCAAGTCCACTTGGTCCACAACGTCCACGTTCCATTTACCCCTATCAAATAGTCCCCAACTCAATAGCATCCAGCACCTGCTTAGCCTCTTTGAAATCAGGATCAACAATCAACGCTTTCTCGAAGTACTCCACGGCTTTGCCAGGATCTTTCAAGTCCAGAAACAGACGGCCCACGTTGTACAGGATGAACGTTTCTTCGGGATGAATTCTCAAAGCTTTTTCGTAATTCTTCAGAGCTTTCTTGAAATCACCTTTTTTCCTGTAAAGCACACCAAGGCTGTTGAAAACATTGGCAGAATCCTTACTGATTTCAAGGATTTCGTTCAGTACCGATTCGGCGTCTTCCACATTTTCCTTGTCCATGTAAATATCGACGGCTTTTTGCAGAAATTTTTCCGCCATGGCGTGCTGCCCCAGAGCCTGATAGGCTTTGCCCATGCCTTCGTAAGCCTTGGCAAAAAGACTGTCCAGCTGGGTGGCCTTCCTGAATGCCTCAATAGCCTCGGGGTATTTGCCTTCGGATGTTTTGATGTAACCGATGTTGTAATAGTACTCGGCGGTTTCCCCTTTGTTCACCATATCGTCCAGAACGGTGAGGGCTTCCCTGAACTTGCCCTTTTCAATCAGGTTCATTCCTTTTTCAAGTGTCTTCTCTTCTTTCACGAACAGTGGCTCCGGTTTTGACTTGACCACCGCTGACAATTTCATCTTCAGGTTGTTCTTGTCAAAGGGCGTCACAAGAAGCCCGGTCACACCGGAAAGACCGGCTTTGACCACCTTGACTTTCGTAAAGGCTGAATCTGTAAGAAAAAAAGGCAGATCCCTGAAAGCACTGTCGCTTCTCAGGATTTTCAGAAGGGCGATACCCGACATGTCGTCCATATCCCAAGCCGATATCACGCAGCCAAAGGGCTTGAGCCTGAGAATGGCCCAGGCGTTGTTTGCACTTTCCGCTTCATGAAGGTTTTTGAAACCCAGGCTGTCCATAAGGGTTTTCAGCTCTTTAAGGGCTCCTGTGTCTTCATCCACCAGAAGAAAAGAATCGTTTGGCATAGGGCTCTCTTATAATAAATCCAGAAAAGGTTTGGGTTTTGTCCGGGGCAATTCAACTTTTTCCAACGTTCGATCAGGTGCTTTTTTTTCTGCTGTCTGTCCGGATTCTTCCGCTTTTCCGGCCATGCTTTTCAAGCTGAACTCATAGGGAAAATGCGTCAGAGCATCTGGCGGAAACACAAGGTATTCAAGCTTTGATTCTGATTTCCCGGATCGAAAGGGTGTTATAAATTCTGTTATTTTATAGCATTTCCCCTCCGGGCTTTCAATAGCCGATACATCTATTGAGGTGTAATAAAATTCGCCCCAGGAATTACTGGAAAGAATATCCACGGATTCAAGATCACCATTACGTGAAGGTGCCTTGAGAAGTGCAAGGGTTCGTTCGGGATAAGCCGGTCCTGAATAGATGTGATCCGGTCTTGGAAAAACACCTTGGAAAAAAGCCACGATCTCGCCATATCGCTGTGGAGGATCGAAAACGGCTTTGGGGTCAAGCCGGTTGGCGAAAAGAAACCCCATAAGCCCCAGATAGCTGGTGCTTGTGTAAAACGGCTGATCAGGCCCCGTACTTTCTTCATAGAGGACAAAGGCCTCTTCACCTTGAGGACTGACAATGTTCGACATGAGGAACCTCATTTCCCCTGATCTCACCTGAAGCCATGTGGAGCATCTGGGCATCTTACCGGCTTTTTTCTGAAGAAAAGCGGCTGTTCTGTTTTTCAGAATGGTGATATCTTCTTTCTTCATGAAAAATTTCGCCTTGTCTTCATCGGCACTACGAAGAACAAGTTCATAAAGAAAGGACAGTTTGTCAAATATCCTGTCTTCAAAAGCAATCCTTTCCCGTTCACTGAGAAGGTGGAAGCAGATCAAACGGTCAAGGGTTTTCCTGTCCGGCTTCCACCGGCCCAGAAACCGAGCCAGCAAACGATCTTTGGGACTATGCTCATCAGGCTCGATCATCTGGGGATAGCTCCATAACCTTAAAAAAATACACTGGCGGATCAGCTCCAGACCGTCTTCATCGTTCATATCACTGTAAAAATCCATGATCGTCTCAAAAACCAGGGTGTAGGGATCGTCCTGATAATCGTCGATACTCGCTGATTTGAACCTGTTTCTCACCTGTGTTGAAACAAGATTGGATCCGTCGTCATCCATAAAGGCGTAACTTGCGGCCAGAGACGATTTGATCAGGGATTTCACCGGATCTTTCCGGGCCTTGTATACCTGCCACAGCAAAGCTCCAAGGCACTCCCGATTGTCAATCGCCTTAAGACATCCTGTGTCAATGTAGTCTTCCATGGAAACATCGGAATCAGCCATAGCCGCCATGAAACGGGGGATTTCGTCTTCGGAGAGATCCGGCGGCAAAACAGCCCAGAGTGGGATTTTTCCGGCGATCATGATGAAGGTTCTGTAGAACTCATCTTTAAGAAGGGTTTTCTGAGCGGATCCCGAACTTTCCCCATCCACAGTGCTGAAATCGTTCTGCCTAAGTTTTTCGATATCCATAATGAAAAACGTCACATCCTGCTTGTGCTTTCTTTGACACCAGGCTTCGATGACCTTGAGCTTCCGTTCAAGCAGCTTCATTTTTTCAGGTCCGAGTTGATCTTCCCTTACAATCACCCAAAAATCAAAATCGGAACGACCTGTTTGGGTGAGGGTGCCTGCACTTCCCATAAGGTACAACCCTATAATCGGCGTTTCCACTGGCATAAGACGTTTCAAAACATCATCAGGAAGATTTAACAGGCGAACTGCTGCTTTGAAAAATCCGGCCCGTTCAAAGCGGAATATACCGTAAAACTCCAGCTCCGATTCCACATATCCCGGCAATCTGTTGTTGTTCACATGGAGCAGAAACGGCAGGATATGAAACAGATCAAGACGGGCTTGCGGTAGATTTCTCAATAGTTCCCGCAGCCGGGCAATGGTGTAACGCATGAATGCCTGCCTGTTTTCATCAATGATACGGGGAATATCGGATGTCTGTTCCATAGGTATCGCCGGACTTCAAATATATGTATTCGGACAATGTGTTTTCAAAGGTTGGGTGATATGAACGACGTTTAATCCATACTAACACGGCTTTTCACCGAATCCCACCCCTAATTTTTAGATATTTTTTATAAACACCTGAAAGAATGAGATTTGGTTCTGTAAAAATCAAAAAAACTGTGGTAAGCGATCAAACCAAAGCAGTTTCAGCGATTCGCAATCTGCTGCTTCATTCCGGGAGGCAACCGACTCGGAATGAGACACATTAAAGGCAAAACTTTGAACTTCTGTAGGATGGGTGGAGCCAGAGCGTAACCCATCAAACGAACCCACAAATAAAAACCACATCGACAAGGAACCCTATGGAACATCAGGAACACAACCAGTTCAGCCTACTTCGCGAAAAACGGTTTGCACCGTTTTTCTGGACACAGTTCGCTGGAGCCTTCAACGACAACATCTATAAAAACGTGCTGATTCTGATCATTGCTTTTCAATCAGGTGCAACAGCAAGCGGAAGTTCTGACATCCTCATCAATCTGGCTGCCGGACTTTTCATCCTGCCCTTTTTCATTTTTTCGGCCTTGGCCGGTCAGATCGCCGACAAATACGAAAAGTCCGAATTGATACGAATCGTAAAACTGGCTGAAATCGTCATCATGACACTTGCCGCCTTTGCTCTGTACTACGATATGAGGGTTATCCTTCTCCTTCTGCTCTTCCTTATGGGAGCCCAGTCCACCTTTTTCGGACCGGTAAAGTACAGCATCATCCCCCAGCATCTCGATGAAAAAGAAATCATCGGCGGAAACGCCCTTGTTGAAATGGGCACGTTTGTCAGCATCCTTCTGGGGACCATGGCAGGAGGATATCTGGCCCAGCACGACCGGATCTGGGCTGCGGTGATCATTATATTGACCGCCATTGCGGGCTGGCTTGTCTGCCGCCATATCCCTTTCGCAAAACCTGCATCCCCCACCCTGAAAATCAACTGGAACCCCATAACCGAAACATACCGGACCCTGGCCTACGCCACGCGGGAACGCACGGTGTTCCTGTCCATCCTGGGCATTTCATGGTTCTGGTTTTTAGGGGCAAGTTACCTCACCCAGCTCCCGAACTACACCATCCAGGTTCTTCATGGGAAAGAGTCGGTGGCCACCTTGCTTTTAACCATGTTTTCTGTGGGAATTGGCTGCGGATCAATGCTCTGCGAGTGGCTGTCAGGAAAGAAAGTAGAATACGGTCTTGTGCCCATCGGTTCAATCGGTCTTTGCATTTTCGGCCTTGACCTCGCCTTCGCTTACCACGCTCCAGCAACCGGCGTTCTTCTGGGCATTTCCGATTTCCTTAAAACCCCCGGCAGCGTCCGGGTTCTCATGGATCTGGTATTGATCGGACTGTTCGGGGGGCTTTACATTGTACCGTTGTTCGCGCTGATTCAATTGAGAAGTGAAGCGTCACACAGATCCAGAGTCATCGCAGCCAACAACATTCTGAACTCCCTGTTCATGGTCGCAGCCGCTGCCATGGGAGCCATCCTTCTTGGGCTATCCGGTCTTTCCATTCCCATGTTCTTTGTGGTTCTTGTGGTCATGAATCTGGCTGTGGCCATTTTCATCTACAGCCTTGTTCCAGAATTCACCATGCGTTGCCTGATCTGGGTTCTCACCCATATTTTCTACAGAATCAAACATGAAAACCTCGACCTTATTCCCACGGAGGGTCCGGCTGTGATCGTCTGCAACCACGTGAGCTACATGGACGCCCTGATCATCGGAAGTCTTGTCAGACGGCCAGCCCGATTTGTAACAGACAGAGACATTTTCAACATTCCGTTATTGAACTTCATTTTCAGGACCGGTAAGGCCATTCCCATCACCTCAGCGAAGAAAAACCCGGAAACATACACAAAAGCGTTCGAAACCATATCCAAAGAACTGGAAGAAGGTGAGATTGTCTGTATATTCCCCGAAGGCCGCCTGACCCACGACGGCGAACTGAACGAATTTAAAACCGGTATTGAAAAAATCATCGAACGAAACCCAGTACCCGTTGTGGTCTGCGCCTTGCAAGGACTCTGGGGAAGTTTTTTCAGCCATAAAGACGGCAAAGCTATGACCCGCCTTCCACGACGTTTCTATTCAAAAGTACGTTTCGTCGTTGGCGAAGTGATTCCGCCGGAGGCGGTGACAGCGGCAGGACTCCGGGAAAAAGTTCTGGCGTTGAGAGGCGATAATCGATGAAAAAAGATATGCAATTGACCTGGGCATCCAGTCATTTGTTCTTGACATTAAAAGCCCGGCAAAATATTAAATTTACTTCGCTTAGCGGATATCTGGGGGGATTGATGTTTTAATATAAAGACTTTATCCTCCCATGCTTATTCCATTTTGCAATCACGGCATCCTGTAGGGGCGGGTTCCAAACCCGCCCCGGTGATCGTGTCAAGATGAATGCAAATCGGAATTATGACAAAATATTGATAAAAAAATATAAGGAGCAGACCATGCCTACAAAAATAACCCTGACCGAAGACGATGTTCCAAGACAATGGTACAATCTGGCGGCTGATCTTCCAAGCCCCATGAATCCGCCTCTGGGTCCTGACGGAAAACCCGTGACACCGGATCAGCTTGCGCCAGTTTTCCCCATGAACATCATTGAGCAGGAAGTAAGCCAGGAACGCTGGATTGACATCCCCAGAGGCATTCTGGACATGCTTTACAAGTGGAGACCGTCTCCCCTTCACCGTGCCACAGCTCTTGAAAAGGCACTTGGAACACCAGCCAAAATCTTTTACAAAAACGAAGGCGTATCTCCCGCAGGCAGCCACAAACCCAACACAGCCGTGGCCCAGGCCTGGTACAACAAGGAATTCGGTATCAAGAAAATTACCACGGAAACAGGCGCCGGACAATGGGGAAGCGCCCTTTCCTACGCCTGCTCCCAGCTAGGCCTTGAATGCAAAGTATTTATGGTGCGGATCAGCTTTGACCAGAAACCCTTCCGAAAAACCATGATGGCGGTCTGGGGAGGGAAATGCGTGGCAAGCCCCAGCAACGAAACACAAGCTGGCCGTGACATTCTGGCCAGAATCCCTGATACGCCTGGAAGCCTTGGCATCGCCATCAGCGAAGCCGTGGAAGAAGCGGTCATGGACAAGAGCGGCAAAACCCGTTATGCCCTTGGAAGCGTGTTGAACCATGTCATGCTTCACCAGACCATCATCGGCCTGGAGGCCAAGAAACAGCTAGATAAATTCGGCATCAAACAACCGGACATTGTCATCGGATGTGCCGGAGGCGGCAGCAACTTTGCGGGTCTTGCCTTCCCCTTTACCTATGACAAAATCAACGGTGCGGATATCGAGATCATTCCCGTGGAACCAGCGTCCTGCCCCACACTCACCAAAGCCCCGTTCATGTACGATTTCGGTGACGTGGCCAAAATGACACCCCTTCTTCCCATGCACAGCCTGGGTCATAATTTCATTCCTGCGCCTATCCATGCGGGCGGTTTGAGATACCACGGCATGGCACCCCTTGTTTCTCACGCGGTGGAAGAAGGCCTGATGAACCCCATGGCTATCAACCAGCTTGAGTGTTACGAAGCGGGCGTCCTGTTCGCAAGGACCGAAGGGTTGATCGTCGCCCCTGAAACATGTCACGCCGTGGCGGCAACCATCCGGAAAGCCAAGGAAGCCAAAGAAGAAGGCAAGGAAAAAGTCATCATCTTCAACCTTTCCGGCCACGGCATCATGGACCTCAACAGCTATGAAAAATTCATGGCTGGAGCGCTGCTGGACAATGAACTGAGCCAGGAAGAAATCAATGTGTCACTTGATGAGATCAAAGATCATCCTAAAGCTTTTGTGAAGAAAAGCGGTAAATGGTGATTTTTTTGAAATAGAATAAATGGAACGTGGACCAGGTGGACGGGGTGGACAAAGTGGACAGTGGACGGGGTGGACGAGAAACCATCTGAGGTGCTGGAAATTTTTTGTCCATTCTGTCCACGAAGGCCACGTGGTCCACAATGTCCACCCAGAGTGATACCCCATGAACAGATACGATGATAAAAAAAATTACTGCCGAATGCTCGGCCACAGCGTGTCTTTCCTCTACTGTCGGCTGACTGCCCAGAACACACCCTGCCGGAAAATCAAAGACTGCTGGTTTGAAACCCTTCCCATAGATGAGTACATAACCGCCCATTTCAGCATGGAAGAACAGCAGCGGATCTTCAAAGACCCTGAGCCAAAAATCACTTCCCTCCTTGATCTGATTGCACAAGCCAAGAACAGGGCTGACGGATCGGAAGATAGATAACCGGAAGACACCTTTTGCGTTTAATATCTAAGCTGATTCTTTACATTTACATCTTATATTGATAAGCATGGGCAAAAACAGAGAGGCTTATCAATGCACTTAAGCTTCCTGAAAATATAAAACAAAGCAGGGGAAAGCATACCCCTTTCGCATAAACAAAGGTTCCATGCTGATTACGACTATTTTAGCCGAAAATACCCGTCTCTACCCGGATGAAACAGCCCTGGTGGAGCGTGTCCCCGATATGGGTGCAAGACGTGCCATCACCTGGAAAGAATTCGACCATATGGCGAACCGGGTGGCCAACACCCTGATCAGCCTGGGTGTAGGGCGGGGCGACAAAGTGGTCCAGCTGATGACCAACTGCCTTGAGTGGCTGCCTGTTTATTTCGGAATTCTTCGCACCGGAGCCTGGGTGGTTCCGTTGAACTTCCGTTTTGATGCTGAAAAAATCCTGCTTTGCACCGATACCTCAGAAGCCAAGGTTTTCATATTCGGCGAAGAGTTCATTGATCGTGTAGACTCTGTGAAACAGAACCTTGACGTTCATGTTCAGACATACATTTTCACCGGTCCAGATGATCTCCGCCCAGATAACGCTCTGTCCCTTGACGTCATCCTCAAAGAAGGCCGGACCGATGATCCGGAAATAAGCCTCACCGCCGAAGACAACGCAGCCCTTTATTTCACATCCGGCACCACGGGCGTTCCCAAAGCTGTTCTCCTGACACACCGCTGCCTGGAATTCGCCTGCGAAGTGGAGCAGGCCCACCATGGCCAGACCCATGACGACAACTTTCTCTGCATTCCGCCGCTTTACCATACTGGAGCCAAAATGCACTGGTTCGGAAATTTCCTGGTGGGAGCAAAAAGTGTGATCCTCAAAGGAGTTACACCCCGTTATATTCTTGAAGCAGTATCCGAGGAAAAGGTGTCCATTGTCTGGCTGCTTGTACCCTGGGCCCACGATATCCTCATCGCTCTTGAAAACGGTGATGTCCGCCTTGAAGACTACGATCTTTCATCCTGGCGTCTCATGCACATCGGGGCACAGCCCGTACCGCCGTCACTCATCGAAAAATGGAAAGCCGTTTTTCCCGATCAGGACTACGACACCAACTACGGCCTTACCGAAGCCACAGGCCCGGGATGTGTCCATCTGGGACTGGGCAACGAGCACAAAGTGGGAGCCATCGGACTTCCCGGAAAAGACTGGGAATGCCTGGTGGTGGACGGAGATCTCAACCCCCTTCCCGGTGGTGAAACAGGAGAACTTCTGATCAAAGGTCCCGGCCTGATGAAAGAGTATTATAAAAATTACGAAGAAACAGCAAAAACCATCGTGAACGGCTGGTTACGAACGGGTGATATGGCCAGACAGGATGAAAGCGGATTCATCTGGCTTGTTGACAGGAAAAAGGATTTGATTATAACCGGCGGAGAGAATATATTTCCTGTAGAAATCGAAAACCACTTCATGAACCACCAGCATATTCAGGATGTGGCCGTCATTGGACTTCCGGATACACGGCTCGGTGAGGTGGTGGCTGTCATTGTTCAGGTCAAAGCGGGAAGAAGCCTGACCGAAAAAGATATTCAGGATTTTTCGATGGATCTTCCCAGGTACAAGAGGCCGAAGAAAATCATATTTGGAGATGTCCCCAGAAATCCCACTGGGAAAATCGAAAAACCTGTGTTGCGAAGAAAATACATCAGGGAAGACAGAGACATTACGCGATTGTTTATCTGACAAAGGAATGGCTTTTGTGGTTTTCACAAAGAAAACCACGGTGATTTTATTAAACATATGGATTGCATATGAGTGTTTCATCGTATTTCGACAAAGTGCGTATCCAGAGCGTGAGGGACATCCTGAACGAGGAACTGATCGATTCGGGAATGTATCAGGCCATACTCACGGATATGGGTGGCAATATCATCGCCCAGCAGGACAGCGGCGACGCCCTTTATGACGTCATGTCCCTTGCTGTTCTTGCAGCGAGCAACATCGGCTCCCTCGCTGCCATGACGAATATCATAGGGGAAAAAGAGTTCCCCATGTTCATCCTGAAAGGTGAAAGGGATAATATCCATTTCAACAAGGTTACGGATGACCTTTTTCTGATCACCCTGTTCAACAGGGAGCTGTCCCTTGCTTTTGTCCGCACGCGTATTGAAGCTGCCATCAAAAGCATCCTGGCCCTGATCAAACATTGTGACATCCCTTTCAGTTAAAACGCCGGACGACAAGTGACATTTTGTTTTGAATCCAAAATGGGACAATCATCTGGCGGGTTTGGAACCCGCCGCGACGATGATTTAGGAAATATGGAATTACAAGCCGGGTAAAACAGCGCAATAAACCATGTACAAAAAATTTTTCGGCTTCAAGGAAAGACCCTTTCAGCTCGTCCCCAATCCGGCGTACCTTTACCTCAGCAAATGCCATGAGGAAGCCCTGGCCCACCTGAGTTACGCCATATCCCAGGGCGACGGATTCGTTGAAATCATCGGAGAAGTGGGAACAGGCAAAACCACCATGTGCCGTGTGTTTCTCGAAAGCCTGAACACCGGCATCGAAGCTGCGTACATCTTCAATCCCAAACTGGACTCCATCCAGCTTCTGAAAGCGGTGAATGACGATTTCGGCATTGATTCCTCTCCGGACAACATCAAGGAACTGATCGACATCCTGAACCGTTTTCTCATGGAAAAGAAGGCAGAAGGGAAAAAGATCATCCTGATCATCGACGAAGCTCAGAATCTCACCATCGAAGTTCTGGAACAGCTTCGCCTGCTTTCAAACCTGGAAACCACCACCAGCAAGCTGATTCAGGTCATCCTTGTGGGCCAGCCCGAACTGGGAGATATTCTGGATTCCCATGAACTCCGGCAACTTGGGCAACGCATCACCCTGTCCTGCCGTCTTCTGCCATTGAACCAGACGGAAACCATGGAGTACATCCGGCACCGTCTCTACGTGGCATCGGGAAGCCCTCCAACGAAATTCTCCTATGCTGCTGTCAGGGAAGTCCACAAGTTTTCCCGGGGCATACCACGCCTGATCAATATCGTCTGTGACAGGGCGCTGCTCACCGCCTACGTCATGAACAGCCGCAATATCACCCTTGCCATCGTGAAAAAGGCCATCAAAGAACTGGCCATCAAACGGAGGCAAACTTACCGGAAATATCTTACCCCTGCGTTTTCACTGGGGTTGTTCGTTTTTTTCCTACTGGTGTTTCTTTACATCCGCTCGGGCCATGACAGCCTGGGAGCAAAACAAACCATACCCGGGGCGACGGCTGAATCATCCGAATCCGAAGAAGGCCAGGGTACCAAGCCCCCGGAGGCCGGTTCGGCCAATTTTCCCATGCCCGTTGAAAAATACCCCATTGTCAAAGATGGCAAAACAGTGGACGGTGCCTTTGACGAAGGTCTTTTCGTTGGACCGCCCGGTACTCGGGGTGAAGCAGTCCAGGAGCACACCCGTAAAGCCGCTCTCCAGACCGTGCTCCGTCTCTGGGATGACGATCTTGCCGTATCAGGCAAACTGGACACACTGACCGACGACGCCACCTATTTCAACCTCGGATCAAGGATGAACGGTTATTCTCTGTACCAGGTGAACGATGACTTTGCTCTGGTCCAGAACCTGAATCTTCCCGCCATCGGTGAGTTCTTCATGCCAGGCTACGAAGGCCCTATTTACCTTGTTCTCAAGGGCATGAAAGGTGAAAAGATGGTTCTGGATCAAGGCAACGGAAAGAACCTGATCATGAGCAGAATTGAGGTCGACCAGCAGTGGACTGGCGTGGCCTATGTGTTGTGGAAAAATTTTCTGGGGTGTGTGGGAACCATCCCCGGTTCGGCTCCCGAAGAGTCCATACTCAGCCTGAAAATGCTTCTCAGAGATATTGGTTATGAAACCATCGACATCAATGCGGTCTACGACAAGGAAACGGAAAAAATCGTCAAGACCATTCAGAAAAAATACGGGTTCAAGGCTGACGGGAAAGTGGATGATCTGACCAAAATTGTTATTTATAATGAAAAACGAGCGTTCCCAATACCTTATGTTTTACCAGACAAGACGCCGGAAGAGTCTCCGGAAAAACCGGTTAAAGGTTGAAAGAAACCTTGTCGGATCAGGAGGAGATCAGTGAGTTCAATTCTTGACGCCTTAAAAAAATTGGAAAGCGAGAAAGATGAAAACGAGCAGGATTTCACATGGCCCCAGCATGTGAATACCCGGCTGACGCTTTCGGAGCAGCTCAAAAAAAAATACGGGAACCGTTTATGGATGGGGCTCGGCGGATTCATTTTTCTTGTTGTCTCAGTTGTTTTTCTTGTGGCAGGTTCTGGGGAAAAAAAGAATCCTGATCAGGCGGGGGCTTCTCTATCTGATAAAAAAGCTGTGGCCGTGACAGACGACGCTGTTCCCAGGAACGAAACCATCGACGATGCCATGGCCTTTGATGAAACGGTTCAAAGGCCTCCGGCCATAGCAAAAGACCCGGACAACGAAGAAGAACTGCCGGAAGAAGCCATGGTTGTTGACAACGAAAGCCAGTCGGGCCTTGACGCCCTTGCTGCTCTTGTCAGCGGAAAAAAATCAAGCATTCTCAACAACCCCAGATCAGATGTTAAAGGAAGGGAAACGACCTCCAGCAAGGTGGAACAGACCGCCGACTTTGACAGAAAAGTATCAGAACTCATTAAAAAAATACCGAAAAATATCATTCCGCCGCAGAGAACAGTGGAAAACACCTGGCTCACCCTCCACGCCATTTCCTGGTCCAGCAACCCGTTAAACCGCATTGCCGTTATCAACTCTCAGATTGTAAAAGAAGGACGGCGGGTTGAAGGCGGGCTTGTGAAACGGATCGACAAGGATTACGTGGTCATCGAAAAAGACGGCGAAGATCTGATGCTTCCCTTCAACAACCATTGACACCGGTGTCATGTTTCTTCACCTGTGCCGCTGGTTCTGATTTGTTTCTTGACACCTCTTTCGGATCACTTTAATAACAATCTTTCTGTGTGCTTTTTGCGGATTGGGAATCATCGACCAGGTGTTGATTCCAAGTTTCGTTCAAGACGATATGAGAAGCGGGCGTGCATGTGTATACGTGATGGGTTACGCTCCCGCTCCACCCATCCTACATTTTCTCACCCGTAGGATGGGTGGAGCCTGAGCTTAACCCATCATGGTATTAAACAGCGAAAATATAAGGAGACAATATGGATCGAGTAAACGGTATGTCCGGACGTTTTTTACTTTGGCTTGTGTTTTTAATGGTGATACTGGTGGCCGCCCTTGATGGTCTGCTGTACATGGGAATCAATATCATGGTGATCAAAGCCGGAGAAAGCCAGGCATTGGCCGGTGGAATGGCATTTCAGGAAAGTCTCGACTCTTTCCTGTTCATCAAACCCTGGTTTCTGAAAGCGTTCGTTCCTGGGACCATGGCCTTGGCACTCCTTTTCTCCATGATTTTCTATTTCGTTCTGGGTTACATCGTCCGGCTTGATTATAAAAGCCCGGACGCAGCTACCACACCGGCATCAGGCAAAGCTGCCGATCCCGATCAGGAACAGATCGAAGAAAAAGCGAAGGCCAGACTGTTCGTCCATCTCCTTTCCGTTCTCCAGAGTGAAGGACGGCTTCTCGACTTCTTCTCGGAAAAAATGGACGGCTACGATGACGCCCAGATCGGAGCCGCTGTCCGCCATATCCACGATCAATGCTCACGAACCCTCGACAAATACCTTCAACTGGAACCGGTGATGGACAAAGCCGAAGGCGAAACCGTGACTATCGAAGCAGGTTTCGATCCATCGGTTGTCAAGCTCACTGGCGATGTGGTGGGTAATCCCCCTTTTACGGGAATCCTGCGACACAAAGGCTGGAAGGCCTCAAAACTGGATATCCCCAAACTTTCCCAGCAGGCCAACCCGGAAATCCTTGCCCCTGCTGAAGTGGAAATAAAACCCTAACATATTCTCTATACAAAGCAATCATGACGCCGCAGGGCCGGGTTCCAAACCCGCCCGGCCCCAAACACCAAATACATATAGGCGTTTGAACCATCATCTTTGCAAACAGTAACAAGGCAGAACAGAACATGAAAGACGCACGATACATCATCGGCATAGATCTGGGAACCACCAACACCGTGGCAGCTTACACCCTTGCCCAGCCCGAAGACGCTGATCAGGCGGCCATCACCATTTTCCAGGTTCCCCAGCTCGTGGGACACGGAAGCGTTGCCAGCCGGGAGATTCTCCCCTCGTTTCTTTTTCTTGCCGAAACCCACGATGTGGAAAAAGGCGGCCTCGCCCTTCCATGGAACGATAAAAATTCCATTGCCGTGGGCGAATTCGGACGCAACCGGGGTGAAGAAATCCCCATGCGGCTGATCTCATCCGCTAAATCATGGCTCTGCCACACCCTGGTGGACCGGAACAAAGCCATTCTGCCCTGGAAAGGTGAAGAAAGCCTGGCAAAAATGTCACCGGTGCAGGCATCAGCGGCTGTTCTCAGCCATCTCCGGGATGCATGGAATCACACCATGGCGGCGGACGACCCTTTGAACGCCATGGAATTCCAGGATATCCACATCACCGTCCCCGCATCGTTTGATGCCGTTGCCCGTGAACTTACCGTCAAAGCCGCTCACATGGCTGGCTTTGAGCACATCACCCTTCTTGAAGAACCCCAAGCTGCCTTTTATGCCTGGATCGATGATCAAAAAAATGCCTTCAGAAAAGCCGTGAAAAAAGGCGATCTTGTTCTGGTCTGCGACGTGGGCGGCGGCACCAGTGACTTCAGCCTGATCAGAATTTCGGAAAATCTGGGAGAACTTGATCTGGAACGCCTTTGCGTGGGAAATCACCTTCTGGTGGGCGGAGACAACATGGATCTGGCCCTTGCTTACACCATCGCCAGGAAATTCGAGCAAAAGGGAACACGGCTTGACGACTGGCAGATGCGCGGCCTTGCCCACACCTGCCGAAGAGCCAAAGAAAAAATACTTTCCGATGAACAAACGGAGGCAGTGCCCGTAACAGTATTGGGCCGTGGCACCAGCCTTATTGGCGGAACATTGAGGGAAATCCTGCTCCAGACCGACACCGACGCCGTGATTCTGAATGGATTCTTTCCCCTGTGCCAACCCACGGACAGGCCCCGTGAACAACGGCGATCCGGATTGAGAGAACTGGGCCTGGCCTACGAGTCTGATCCTTCTATCACAAGGCACCTTGCCGCCTTTCTTGCCATGAACACAAAAAGTGACGGAACGTTCGATATCCCTGATGCTGTCCTGTTCAACGGCGGCGTCATGAAATCAGCAAAAATAAGGCGACGTATTCTTGATCTCCTATCATCCTGGAGCACAACACTCGGCCAGACCAAAGAGGTTCGTGAAATCACCTCCGTGGATTTTGATCTGTCCGTGGCCCGTGGAGCAGCCTATTACGGCCTTGCCCGGCGCGGAAAAGGCATACGGATCAGAGCAGGTCTTGAACGGGCCTACTATGTGGGCATCGAATCATCCATGCCCGCCGTTCCGGGAATGGTAGCCCCGCTCAAAGCGTTGTGCGTTGCAGCACGAGGCATGGAAGAAGGCACGGACGCCCTGATCGAAACGGAAGAATTCGTCCTGATCACCGGAGAACCGGTGGTATTCGACATTCTGGGTTCCACCATGCGCAAAGACGATACCCCCGGAACCGTGGTGGACGGCTGGCGTGACGGTGAAATCGAAAACATTGCCATCATTGAAACAACCCTTACCGGCGAATCGGGCCGGATGATCCCCGTTTATTTCGAGATAAGCGTCACGGAAATCGGAACCCTGGAGTTCCACTGCGTGTCCAGAGAAACTGGGGAAAAATGGAAACTGGAATTCAACGTGCGGGATAATTTGACTTTGTAATTTTTATTCTGTTCGATTTTATTTGCCTCCGGCGGCCCTTCCGGGGACCAGATTTTAAAAATCTGGACAAATGGTTATATTCAATGCAGTTTCTTTAACATATGTAACCGACGAAACGTTGTAGGGGCGACCCGCTGGTCGCCCAAACTGATATACAATCAACGTTTATGGTTATGCGGGGCAGGGCGACCAGCGGGTCGCCCCTACGGTCATCGCATAAATTAAAATGAGCGTTGTAATAATATTTCTTACGGAAACGACATTGTGGTTATATTATACCCGTTTGTCAAACTTTTCAAAAGTTTGGCCCCCGGCAGGGCCGCCGGAGGCTTCAAAGTAAAAATAATAAGCGAATAAATATAATGACCGTTTCTGATTCCATCAGCTACATCATAGGCATTGACCTGGGGACCACCAATTCCGCTGTGTCTTATGTGGATTTGAACGCCAAGGATCCACGGGAGATTCACATCTTCCATGTACCCCAGCTCACCGGACCCGGTGAAATTGCGCGGGAAAAAGTTCTGCCCTCGTTTCTTTATATTCCGGGAGATTACGACATTCCGACGGAAGCTGTGGTTCACCCTTACAAAACAGCCGAGCGCTGCTTTGCCGGAAGTTTTGCAAGGGATCACGGCTCCAAAGTCCCTTCACGACTGGTGTCATCGGCCAAAAGCTGGCTCTGTCATCACCAGGCTGACCGAAAAGCCAAAATCCTTCCCTGGGGTTCAAATGAAGACGTGGCCAAAGTGTCTCCGGTAGCCGCGTCCGCACATTACCTCAGCCATATCCGAAAATCCTGGAATGCGTCAAAAAAAGACGATGAATCCCTGTGGATGGAACAGCAGATGGTGGTAATCACCGTCCCAGCATCCTTTGATGAAGTGGCCAGGGAACTCACGATTGAAGCGGCCAAACTCGCCGGATTCAAGAGCATCACCCTTATTGAAGAACCGCTTGCCGCATTCTACAGCTGGCTCGCCCGTCATGAACAGAACTGGGGAGATCACGTGACACCCGGAGACCTGATTCTGGTGTGTGACATTGGAGGCGGAACAACGGACTTCACCCTGATCACACTCCAGGCCACCGAAGGAACGCCGCGTTTCGAGCGTCTTGCCGTGGGCGATCACCTGATTCTGGGCGGAGACAACATTGATCTGGCTCTTGCCCGCCAAGTGGAACAGGGCTTTGCCAAATCATCCGGCCCCCTTTCCGGCGACCGCTGGAAAAACCTCTGTCACCAGTGCAGGCGCGCCAAAGAAACCATTCTGGATGGCCGCAGCGAATCTGAAAAAATCATCCTTATGGGTCAGGGTAGCCGCCTTATCGGTGGAACCGTATCCGGTGACCTCACACGCAGCACCATCGAAGACATCCTTTTGAACGGATTTTTCCCCCTGGTTTCCCCGTCGGACAAAGCCAAACGTCAAGGCCGCAAAGGCATCAGCGAATTTGGCCTTCCCTACGAGCAGGAACCGTCCATGACGCGACACCTGTGCTGGTTTCTCGAACAGCATCGTGAAGAAATCAACGCCAAGCTGGGAACATCTCCAGCCCCACGTCATGTGCTTTTCAACGGCGGATCACTTAAACCCATGCTCATCACCGAACGCATCCGTGAATCCATTCGCCACTGGTTCGGAGATAAGGATCAGGACTTACCCAGCGTTCTGGAAAACAAAGACCCGGATCTTGCTGTGGCCGTAGGTGCCGCCTATTACGGCATGGTGAAACTGGGCAAAGGCGTTCGGGTGGGAAGCGGCAGTCCCAGATCGTATTATTTAGGACTTTCCCGAACAACGGAAGGAGCTTCCGAACAGGCTGTATGCCTTGTGGAGCGAGGACTTGACGAAGGCTCCCATGTGGAACTGAAAAACCTTGACCTCACGGTGCTTACCAACCGTCCTGTGAGCTTTGATCTTTTCAGTTCCAGCTTCAGATCGGGCGATAAAGCCGGAGATCTTGTGGCTCTGGACGCCACCCTTTCTCCCCTTCCCCAGCTCAAAACAGTGATCACCTACGGCAAAAAGAGGGTTGAAACAGCCCTGCCCGTTCATGTGGAAGCTGATTACACGGAAATGGGGACGTTGGACATCCGCTGCCGGTCCCTTGAAAGCGATCACCGGTGGAAACTGAGTTTCAGTCTCCGATCCGAAACAACAGCCATCGACATGAAAGACACGGCGATTCTTGACGAAAGCATTCTTGCCCAAAGTGCCGCCGTGATCGAAAACGCCTTCGCGGTTTGTGACCGGTCCAAAGCCGAAAGCCATACCCTTCTGGCCGGTGTGGGCAAAGCCATTTCATCAGCCGCAGGTTGTACGAAAAATACCTGGCCTCTCCATCTCCTTAGAAACCTCACCGACGCCCTTCTCCACTGCATGGACGCTAAAAGCCAGAATCCTGAATACGAAAAAACATGGATGAACCTCACCGGATTTACTTTGAGACCGGGCATTGGACACGGCTTTGACCCTGAACGAGTCAAACAACTCTGGAAAATCTATAAAAAAGGGCCGTCCTTCACCAACAACGCCCAGGTAAAAGCCGAATGGTGGATCATGTGGCGGCGTGTGGCGGCAGGACTTAATCCTGGTCAGCAGCGCCAGTTTTTTCAGGATCTTGTTCCCCTCATCGATCAGAAAAACAAGAAATCCGGGCTGAAAATCACCGTTCAGGAAAAACGTGAAATATGGATGGCCCTGGCCAATATGGAACGGCTCAGTACCAACGACAAAAGCCGCCTGGGAAATATCTTGATTGATGAACTGAATCCGGCAAAAGCCATGCCCCAGGATCTCTGGTCCTTGTCCCGATTCGGTTCACGAGAACCGCTTTACGGATCGGTGGACCGGGTTGTCCCACCAGCCGAAGCCGGAGTCTGGATCGAGCGGATCATGGCTCAGACATGGCCTGACCCTGTTTTCGTTACAGCGGCTTTAGTCCGCATGGCCCGGAAAACAGGGGACAGAATGAGGGATATAGATGAGACCTTGATTGTGAAGATGGTTGATTTTATGGAGAAAAATAAGATTCCTTCAAAAACGATGGAACCCTTGAAAACAGTGGTTTCCTTGAATCGTCAGGAAGAAATCGCGGAGTTTGGGGAATCTTTGCCTGGGGGGATTGTTTTGAATGAGCGATGGGTGTAGGGGCGACCCGCTGGTCGCCCTTTTTATGACCGACAGGTCATTTTTCGCCTTGACCCAAAAAATATCTTTCGCTGCATGGATGGTTATTTTCTATGAGCGGCCTGAGCAACAGAGACACCAGGGCGACCAGCGGGTCGCCCCTACACGGAACCACACCTTAATTTCTCCCAAAACCCCCACTCAACCCCCAGATTTCCCCCAAACAAATGAACTCTTTACTCTATATACAGCGCCGGATCATCTCTTTATAATGCTACCTGTTACTTAGACTTAAACCCCATAAAATTCCTTTCCGGCTGTGCAGGTGTCAGTAACGGCATCTTGCATAAAATGTTAGCACCGCAGCAGCTAACCTTGCCCAAAATCCTCTTTCCCTGTGTTTCCTTTCATCGTCTTACCGGATTTTATGCGTGTGGTGGCATAAAATCCGGTAAGATGCAATCTTTTCTAAAGAAGGTTCCTAACGACGTTTTCCGATCATTCCAGAAAGAGCCATAACTTCATCCATCAATCGGTCCACATCCACGGTCAGCAGTATTCCGTCAGCAACCACCATTTGCCCGTCCACCATCACATCCCGCACATCGGATCCCCTCACTGAATAAACAAGATGGGACATAGGGCAGTACATGGGGATAAGATGGGGTTTACGCATATTCACCACAATCAGGTCCGCCTTTTTACCCGATTCCAGAGACCCGGTAATTCGGCCCAGCCCCAGAGCCTCGGCTCCTCCTGAGGTGGCCATGCGGAGCACGGTTTCGGCGCTCATCACTGTGGGATCTTTCCTGATCACCTTGTGCAGCCTGGCCGCTGTGGACATATCCCCAAACAAGTCCAGATCGTTGTTGCTGGCACTGCCGTCTGTCCCAAGTCCCATCGGGATTCCCATGGCCAGCATGTCCGGAACCGGAGCAACTCCCGAAGCGAGTTTCATATTGCTTTCAGGGGCATGGGCTACGGAAGCCCCGCTTTGTTTGATGATGGCGAAATCGTGTTCATCCACGGCTACGACATGAATCAGAAGGGTTCGGTCATCAAGAACGTCCAGACTTTCCAGATAGGCCACAGGGGACAACCCGGTTTTTTCAATACTCTGCTCGCGTTCACCGTCCGTTTCCGCCACATGGACCTGGAAAAGAACGCCATGCTCACGGGCAGCCTGTTTGGCTTTCTTAAGAGTTTCATCGGAACAGGTATAGGGTGAATGACAGAAAATCGACGGTTCGATTCTGTCGTATTTCCCTTTAATGGATTTCACAAAACGCGCCGCCTCATCCACATTCCGGGAAGGATCGCTGACACCGGGAGCGGAAAAGTCAATAACACCCTGGCCCAAAATCCCCCTCATACCCGCTTCAGCCACGGCTTTTGCTACGCTTTCTTCGTGGAAATACCCGTCACAGCAGCAGGTGGTTCCTGAAAGAAGCATTTCCGCACAGGACAGCAAAGCGCCCAGATACACGGTTTCAGGCCTGATATGGGCCGCTTCGGCTGGAAACATATGTTCGTTCAGCCAGACCATCAGAGGCAGATCATCGGCAAGCCCTCTGAACAGACTCATGGGGAGATGGGTATGGGCGTTCACCAGTCCCGGCATCACGAGACATCCCGATGCATCCACCACGGTCCCACGGAAATTCTTTTTCAGTTCGGCCACGCCCCCCACATCCATAATCCGGTCACCTGAAACCAGAACGGCACCGTTTTCTATCACCCGGCTGTCCTTATCCATGGTAACCACGATTCCACCTGCAACAAGAACCGTCTTTTCATCAGATGCCGGTGTCATGCGCCACCACCTTTTCGATCAACGTTTCCAACCGGCCTGAGGCTTGCTGTGCCGAAGCAATAACATCTTCCACAGTAGCGTTTTCAGGATGATCAGGATCACAGAGGTTGGTGACCACCGAAAGCCCCAGAACCCGCATCCCGGCATGACGGGCCACGATCACTTCCTGAATCGTTGAAAAACCGACCGCATCTGCGCCGATGGTCCTCAAAAACCTCATCTCCGCCGGGGTTTCAAGACTTGGACCTTTCAGACCTGCGTAAACCCCTTCACGAAGAACCATACCCAGTTCTGCCCCAAGCCGTTTAACCAGAAATCGTAAAGAAGGATCGTAGGTCGCAACCATTCCGGGAAACCTCAGCCCCCAGACGTCATGGTTCGGACCGGTCAGAGGATTTTCGCCCGTGAGATTGATATGATCATCAACCACCATGATATCCCCTCTGGCAAAAGTCAGATTCAACCCGCCCGCAGCGTTGGTCACGATCACAGTTTTCAAGCCCAAAGCCTGCATCACCCGGATGGGGAAGGTCACTTCGTGGGGGGAATACCCTTCGTAAAGGTGAAACCTGCCCCGCATTACCACCACACTCTTTCCTCCAAGTCTTCCCAGCACCAATTGCCCGGAATGCCCTTGTACAGTGGATACGGGGAAATGGGGTAATTGGCTGTATTCGAAAACCCGTGAATCCATCACACCCCGGACGCAATCCCCCAGCCCTGTTCCCGCAAGAATGAGAATCTCAGGACGTTCATCATAATTCCTCCGAATATAATCCGCCGTTTCTCTAACTTTGGCGACGTACTTTTCCATGTTCAGCTTTTCCCCGAGCTGGCATTGATCAATTCCGACAATTTATCAAACTGCTGTTTTGTCATCTTACCAAAAGAAACGCCTTTCCGTTTCAAGGCCGCACCTGTTGCAGGATCACCTGGATCAAGTTTCTTGTCAGAAACAATACGGCACTCCAGCTCGTCCAGATTCACCCCTTTATCAGCCATGATCACGGCCACATCAATCAGGGCATCCTTGTCGTCCACACTTTGACCACAAGCAAAAGAAAACCCGCCCTTGCTGATGTCAATAATCCGGATGTTGCGCACAGTCTGGTCGTCCGAAACCGATATAAAGTTAGAAAGCGTCGTAAAACGCGGTTCATGACGCCGTTCCAGATGTTTAACAATCATCGCCTGCAAGCCTTTGTAAGAAAAAGGCTTCTGAAGAAAATCATCAGCCCCTTTATCAATAAGAGCTTTCACCGTCGAATCCTCGGATTGACCGCTGCATACGATCACCTTCAATGTCGGTCGAAAATTTCTGAGGTGCTGAAAAATTTCAGGGCCTTTCATATCCGGCATGTCCATATCCAGCATGGCCAGATCCAATTGAATGGAAGGATCCTTCGCAGCATCAACGGCAATCTGCCCTGTAATCGACTCAATGACCGTGTAGCCCATCTTTTCCAGCATGGCCTTGTTCACTTCCATCACAATCTCATCGTCTTCAATTAAAAGAACCACGCTAAAAGCAGAAACATTTTCGTCATTTTTCACAATTTCCATGATCAGGAACCCATCTCATTAAAAGTGTTCAACCCGTTCGCCACGCCGACCCAGTCACTCATTCTATACTTTTCACAACTTGTCTTTTATCTCATTTTCAGGAGATCTTCTCAACAGATCTTTCATGATAGTCAGCAAACTGTTCATATCCACCGGTTTTGAAACATATTCCGTGGCCCCTGCTTCCAGACATTTTTCCCTGTCACCTTTCATGGCCCTCGCTGTCACGCAGATTACGGGCAGGTCCTTGAAACGGCCATCGCCTCTGATTTTTTTCATGGCCTCGAACCCTCCCATGTCCGGCATCATCACATCCATGATCACCAGATCCACGTCACCTTCCCGCTCAAGGATTTCAACGCATTCCTTGCCGCTTTTTCCCACAATGATTTCAAGTCCTTCATTTTCAAAACAGTTGATCAGAGCGTAAACGTTACGCATGTCATCATCGGCTATCAATATTTTTTTATCCGAAAGTGTTCCTGAACACACAATCGGCAATTCGGTTGGCGATGAATCTTCCGGGAGCAACGGGAGCAGCAAGCCAATCTCTTCTGCTCCCGTTCCAGCTTCCACACAGAAAACGCCCGGAATAGTGACGATAAAGGTACTGCCTTTTCCTGCCACGCTTTCAAGGGTAATTTCACCACCCATAAGCCGGACAAGCTCCCGTGATATGGACAGACCGAGCCCTGTTCCACCGTATTTTTTTCCTATGGATCCGTCAGCCTGGCAAAATGCATCGAAAACCGCATCCTGCTTGTCGTGAGGGATCCCTGGGCCCGTGTCTTGAACGATAATTTGAAGGTTTTGTGACACATCATCATTTTCCATGAACTCAGAAGACAAGGACTGGATCGCTGAAAAAACAACTTTTACATGGCCTGAAGGTGTGAATTTCACCGCATTGGAAACAAGGTTTTTCATAACCTGATCAACCCGTTTCAGATCAATATACACATTCTCAGGAGTATTGTTCTCAATTTCCACTATCAGATTGATTCCTTTTGCCCGACAGATGTCCTCGAAATTGAGGTAGACCTTATGCTCCAGGTCACGGAGTGAAGCCCTGACGGGTAATAGCTCCAGCTTGCCTGCTTCAATCCGTGCAAGATCAAGGATATCATCAACCAGATTAAGAAGATCCAGGCCTGCTAAATGGATGGTCCGAGCGAATTCGACCTGCCTTTCGGTAAGGTTGTCCTGCCTGTTTTCCTCCATCAAGCCGGAGATGAGGAGGATGCTGTTTAAGGGCGTTCGCAGCTCATGGCTCATGTTGGCGAGAAACTCCGATTTGTGACGATTGATCACGTTCAGTTCATCTTGTTTCATCCTGAGATCGTCGGCCTGTTTCACCGTCTGATCAAGCAGATTCTTCATCTTCAATCGTGACACAGCTGAAACAATGGCAATGGCGACGCTTTCGGAAACAAGGTCCAGAAAGTCAAGATCTCTGGCGGAAAACCGACCCGGAACCCCTAACTCCACCACACCTTCCACACGTCCTTCCCGAACAAAGGGAAAAGCAACAACTGACATCATCCTCATTTCACCCACCAGAGCCTGGGCATTCAAAAAATATTCAGGGCATTCGGATAAGACGATCTTTCGTTTTTCAACCATGGCCTGTCCCGCCAGCCCTTCTCCCGCTTTGATTGTAAGAGGAAGGGACCTGTGGGCAGAAAGGGCGAAACCGCTGTACAGCCTGAGCTGCTCCTCACCATCCGCCCTGATATAGAAAGCCCCTATGGCCGCTTTGAAACAGATGCACAGGAAAGAAAGCACATTCCGGCACAATTCCTCCACTGTCTTGTCTCCGCGCATGATCTCGTTCAACTCCGTCTGGAGGGATTTTTGTCTAGCCTGGGTCCGTCCCTGTTCATGGGTTTCCCTGATTTTTTTCACCATGCTGTTCAAGGATTTCGCGAACAGATCATTGGGGCCTTTCACTTTGACCTGAGCATGAAAATCGCCTGCTGCAACGGCTTCCATGGCTTTTGATGCATCCTTCAGAGATTCAGTCATCCGTTTCAGGGACGCCCCCAGTTCATCGTGTGCGGATCGTGGCTCAATGGCGGTGGAATAATCCCCGGCCGACACATCTGTGGCAAGCCGTGCCGTATCTTTCAGCGAATCCACAACAAACCTGAAACTCCTTATAAAACGGCTCATCTCATCATAGGGACACATAATATCCCTCAAAGAAAGGTCACCGGTGGCCACATCTTCGGCCCATTCGCTCATGGCTGATAGAGGCTGGGTGATCCGCCCTGAAACAATCACGGCCACACCGGTCAGACACACAGTGATAATCACAGTCAACAGAAAAAGAGCCATCCATAATTTGTCTTTAAGGGCAAAGGCTTCCTTTTCCTCTATTTCGGCGATGAGATTGAACACCACTCCGGAAATGGACACTGTTTTTCTTACCCACAGCATGGAAATACCGTTGTTCGTCGTGTACCGGCTGAGCCCTTTCTGGCTCTGGGCCTCCAGCGTATCAGAGACAGGCCCGCCCTTTTCGATGGCCCAGTATGACAACGCCTTGTTCGTATTTCCCTTCCCCGTATCCGTTCTCAGTCTTCCATCCGGGCCTCCAATGTAAAGATCGAATGTCCGCCCCAGATCCATATGATAGTCCACAACTTCGTTCAAGCCATCCACATCGAAGCGTACGGCAAGCAGACCGGCCAGTTCTCCAACCCTGTCCCTGAGAGCTGTGATCATATGCCCCACAAAAACCGATTCCCCATTCCGAAGCTCAATCGCGTAATCTGAGAAAACAGGCGTTTCAGAATTCATTGCCGTCTTGACAGCCATGGATAGTTGCGATTGGACGTCTACGCCCTTGAACAAATCGACACCCGACGTGATCCCACCATTTTTGGAATAACGGACCACGCCTTCAATGTCGATGAGAAATACATCCCTGTATGATTCGAATCCCAGATGTTGAACGAGGACATTTTTCTCAAATTCCGTTCGTATTCTTTCAGAGTCTTTTACAGCCGCCGGATCGACACGACCCTTTTCCTTCAATTCTGCATTGAGCATTTTCATCATAGAGATCGTTGCGCTTCGCCTTGACAAGCCTTGTGCATCTTTTCCGATATCCTCAAAATAGTGCTCCACATCGTGTTTCATCATCGAAACCACGCTCATCATCAGCATTTCGACCTGGTTTTTTGTGTTCGACATCAGAATAACATGACCGACAACCCCTGTCATAATCACCGGCAACACCGCAAAAACAACAAACCACAGCACCAGACGGTTCCCAAGCCCCATGAACGAGCGTTTCTCTGATTGGCGGTCCTGGCTATTGTTGTGGATTGAATGATCTTGCATTGTTTATCAACCTATTTAAGCATCATCTTTCGAAAAACTGCGGCTTCAGTGGCCATGGACACTCGTTCACCAATCTGTTCCAGAAAACGGATCTGCTCTTTAGAAAATGAATGGAACGCGCCTATTTCAACAGCGGCGGTAACAATGCCTTTCCGCTCAAAGGGGAAAATAAGGATGTGAGTTGGTTTTGCGTAGCCAAGTGACGATTGTATATCAAGACATGAATCGCCCGGTAATTCCATGGTCATCACCCGTCTGTCCAGAACTGCCTGCCCCACCATTCCCTCACCCGTTTCGAATTGCCGTCCGGCAAGATCTGCACCATTCAAGGCATAGGCGCCCACTGCCTTTATAATTCCACTGTGGGTATCCACATGGTAATATAGACCTACACCCGCGCCCATAAAATCACAGAGATAGGCTATGAGACGAGATGCCAGATCCTCCAGGTTCTCTTCTTCTCTCAGGATATCCGACACAGCCATCTGCATGGTTTTAATTCTGTTCTGTTCTTCAATCTCCCGTTTACTGCGCTCCAGATCTTCGTTTATTTTCCTCAGCGCATCTTCTGTTTCCTTCCTACGGGAGATATCGGCGGCAAGGTATTCCAGGATGGCATTGATGGCGCTCACCATAAAATCAAGAATATCTTTCCGCCCTGACGCTTCTCGCTCAAGACTAAGACGGACATCGAGATGGTTGACGTCCACCAGTCGCAAAAATCTGGAGATATGGGTCAGATGTTTCATGATCAGATGATTGAAAATAATCAGGATACACATGGCCAGAATGAAAATCTCCACGACTTTCACGGTAATCGTTGAAAGGACCTGCCGCATCACATCGCCCTTGAGAGTGTCCAATCCGGCATACACCGTCATTGTTCCTATCTCGAAAGCTGTTTTATCGCCCGAGTGTTTCAGGAAATAGACGCGCTCAATATAATTTCTGTGGCTGATAGAACCCTTGGACAGAATGGTTCGGGCCCTGTTCCCCGACTGGTCCAGAATCTCCACCTTGATGATGTTAGGCAGGCTGAGAATTCCCTGAACCTGAGCTTCAAGCTGGTTAGTGTCATACGACCAGAGGCTGGACTCGATTGGAGCCAGATAACTCTGGCTTATGAGGGTAAGAACATCCTCGTTTTTTTTCATATCCCTTTTGTAGGCCAGAAACAGTTGAAACGCAGACGCAAGAAAGGTAAACAAGACGCTGGATAGAAGGATATACAGGAGGAGCTTGTAAGACAGCCTGTTGTTCAGTGTATGTGTTTTGATGCTGTATGTCATAAAAAGCCGCTGGAATGAATAGCGTAATTTTGTCCACTTTATTTTTGAACAGGACCTTATTCCGATTTGCATTCATCATGACACAATCACCGGGCGGGTTTGGAACCCGCCCCTACAAGATGCCCCATCTTGATTGCAAAATGAAATTATAATACCGCACAATGGGAAATAAACCGCTCAACTTCCCGTTGTTTCTCCATGGGCAGAGTTCCGAAACGCAAATTCATCCGGTCATGACCGGACGGGTTTTTATGCAAATTCTTAAGACAAAATCCCCGGGGCAGGAATTGAAATGGGATGTCGGAAACACCGTAAGAACCGTCGCCGGAAACAATCGCAATCTTGCTCCATCCATCCACCGACGACACATTTTCAGACAAAAGCTCAACAGCAGCACCTTTCCTGCTTATATCGATCAAAACGGTCTTAAGTTCTTTCTGGCACAAATGAATAAGGGCATGGCCGTCTCGCACCCAATATCGTTTTTCTCTTCTCCGTTCAATGAGCTTTCGCATGTTCATGGCAAGATCACCGAAACTGAACGGTTTCTGCATGAATAACTGGGCACCGCTCTTGATCATGTTCTCACCTGGCCCGTCAATGGAATAGCCACTGCATACAATCACCTTGAGATCAGGGCAGATCCTGATCAGATGGGGATACAGCTCATCGCCTTTCATATCGGGCATCTCAATGTCGACCATGGCGAGATCAATTTTATCTTTATGCCGTTCTGCCACGTCCATGGCCTCCCTGCCCGTAGATGCCGAAATGGCTTGATAACCCAGACGTTTCAACATGGTGACGGTGAGTTCTCTGATGGAATCGTCATCATCAATCACCAGAATGGTCCCTGTCTCCGCAAGATGGTTTTCACGCAGAAAGAATTCACTGGCTGGCCGGTAAGACGCCACCGGCAGAAAAACACTTACGATCGTACCCTCCCCGGCATTGGACTGGACATCAATCCATCCCCCGTGGTTTGTCACAACCCCCTGTACAGCGGCCATGTCGAGGCCTCTTCCTTGAAATTTCGTGGTAAAAAAGGGCTCAAATATCCTTTCGACAACCTCTTTACTCATACCTTCGCCGGTGTCTCTGACCTCAAGACAGACCATATTACCAACCCCTGTCACGCCTATGGGCCCAATGTTTTTACCGCATGTTAAATAACGGGTGGTAATCGATATACGCCCGGAGTCTTTGATAGCTTCCACAGCGTTCTTGAAAAGCGCTGCGAACACCATTCGCAGCTGAGATTCGTCTGCATCCACAAGGATACTCCCAGGGTCAAAAGAAGTCTCTACCGTTATCTTCTCTCTTGTGTAACTTAACGCCGACAGGCCTTCCGAAAGAATACCGTTCAGTTCCACTCTTCCTTGCCTGTTCAGCCCGGTCCTGGCGTAAGCCAGCAATTTATCGGTCAAAACCGTCATTTTTTTCACCGATTCAAAAACAACTGTGCTGAACGATCGGACATAACTGTTGTCAGGGATGTCCATTTTGAGCAATTCCACATGGCCTGTAATGATATTGAGTGTGTTGTTAAACTGATGGGCTATGCCGCCGGCAAGATCAGCCACGACCCTGTTCATTTTCATGGCTGATCCTTCTTCCTGTTTCAACCCGCAGGATTCGCATTGGCTTTTCAGTTTGAATCGATCGACGAAAAAAACGATCTTATTCTTCATCATGGCTGGCTCTATGGGTCGTACTAAAACATCCACAACACCCACGGCGTAATACTCAGCCGGATCACTTTGCATCTCTTTTTCGGCAATGACCATCAAAGGAGTCTCTTTCGCAAGGTCCATGTCCCGTATCGTCGAAACGGTTTTAAGTCCTCCTGCTCCGGGGAATTCGCTGTCTACGATGATCAGGGCAAAGGTTTTCTTTGCCAGAAAACCCATGATTTTTTCAATGGAATAAGCTGTAAAAACACGCTTTTCATACCCTTCAAGAGCCGAAGAAATGATTCTGAGGTCATCGCTTCTCACCGAGGCAAGAAGGATATCCGGATTTTTGTTAGTTTCATTCATGATGGTCTGGTCCATAATGCGGGTCCTGGCATCTTTTTAAACAGTTTTCCTTGAGACAGTCGACGCGATCAAAAGAACGGATCGTATGATGAACATGAACGGGAAAATAAAACCAGTGCCGTGGACGTGTAATACATGCCGGAACATCACTCACTGCGATGTTCATTATTGACTGCTCTGTATTCTGAAACGATATAACTATATGATAATTTACCACTATTAAGACCACAGATCCCTTAAAAAAACAAGACAAAAACCTTCCGCACAGGCGCGTTCCTTTAAAAAATAACGATTTTTAGCATTGCAAATTTATTTTAGTTATGTGAAATTAATACAGTTTACGGCCACTGGAATGTTCAGCTCATCCTTGAAAAAATACCTGAGCCAAACCGATCATCATAACCGGGAAATCCACCGGGAAATGAATTGTCTGCCATGATCGAAAATGAAAAAAGACAGTCAGAAACCCCCAAAATTCACCTCCTGATCATTGATGACCATGAGGATTACGCCCGTGCCTTGTCGAATACACTCAGAGAAAAAGGTTACGGCTGTTCAATCGTTTCTACTATCGACATGGGGATCTCCGAAATCCGTCGAATCCAGCCCGAATTGATCCTGATTGACAAAAAACTTTCAAACGGTTCGGCGTCAACCCTTGCCTCGACCCTAAGTCTGGACGCCCCAGAATGCTTCTGTGTTATGATAGAAAATAGGAATGGAGAAAACGTTGAGCCCAACGTGTTTCAGGGGAAAAAAGTAGCTCTGGTCGAAAAGGCCGACGACCCTGAAACCATGGCCGAGCATCTTGGCCTTTTCATAGAAACCGCCTCTCTGCGAAAAGAAAAAAAAACCCTTGAACTGGCCCTGCATAAAAGTGAAAATAAATATAATGATCTATTTCACAACATCCAGGACATTTACTACGAGGCCACGACCACCGGCCAGATCATCGAGATAAGCCCAGCCATCAAGAAATATTCAAAACTTACACGTGAAGAGCTCATCGGGAAATCCATCCTTGATTTTTACACCGATTTCAGTGACAGACAGCGCTTGTTCGATAAACTTTTTTCAACCGGAGAGGTCAGAGACTTCGAGATGGTTTTCCGGGACAAAGACGGCGAACATATCAACACGTCCGTCACGTCCGTGTTGTTGAAAGATAAACACGATGGCACCATGAAAATCGTCGGGTCATTGAAAAATATCACCGCTCGGAAAAAAGCGGAACTGGAGCTGGTGGCCATAAAAGACCAGTTGGAACATCGGGTCAACCAGCGTACAGAGGAACTCCGGGAAGCAAACGATAAGCTCCTTGAAGCCATAGCGCGTGCCAACAGCATGACCGCCAAAGCAGAGTTGGCCAATATAGCCAAAAGCGAGTTTCTGGCCAATATGAGCCATGAAATAAGAACGCCGATGAACGGCGTGATCGGCATGACAGACCTGCTTCTTGAAACGGATCTGGACGATGAACAGAAAAGCTACGCAGATCTCATCCAGGATAGCGCCTCAGCGCTACTGGTGATCATCAACGATATTCTGGATTATTCCAAAATCGAAGCAAAAAAATTAGAACTTGAAAACATTGATTTTGATCTCCGGGGCATGGTGGAAAGTGTGGGCGAAGTCCTTTCTATCAAGGC
Organism: Desulfobacteraceae bacterium; assembly: GCA_041660385.1. Taxonomy (GTDB): domain Bacteria; phylum Desulfobacterota; class Desulfobacteria; order Desulfobacterales; family Desulfolunaceae; genus DYJE01. Next base: position 64,895 of record JBAZWJ010000013.1, read on the forward strand.
CCACGAAAAAAATCTTGAGTTCTCACTCCTGATCTATCAAAAAGTGCCTGTTTTCGTCAAAGGCGATCCGGGGAGAATTCGTCAGATCCTGATGAATCTCGGCGGAAACGCCATCAAGTTCACTGAAAAAGGGGAAGTCTTTCTCACAGTTTCACTTGTAAAGGACGACGAAAACAAAGCATTGATCCGTTTTGACATGGAAGACACGGGCATCGGAATTCCCACGCACATCATCCCCGCCCTGTTCGAATCCTTCAAGCAGGCCGACGCATCGTTTACCCGGAAATACGGGGGCACAGGTCTAGGTCTTTCCATATCCCGGGAACTCACCCACCTGATGGGCGGTGATATTGACGTTGAAAGCATTCCGGGAAAAGGCTCCACGTTCTGGTTCACCGTTACGCTTGAAAAGCAGAAAAAGGCCCGAGCCTATGAGGCGACCAGACCTTTTCTGGTTAAACACTTGAAGATTCTTGTGGCCGAAGACAGCTCGTCAAGCAGGCAAGTGCTGGCCGAATACTTGAAAACCTGGGGTTGCCGATACGGCGAAGTCATGAACGGCAATGACGCATTGAAAAGTCTCTACGTAGCGGCTGAAAACAATGACCCATACGATCTTGCCATTATAGACAAAAAAATGCCCGGAATGGACGGAGAAACGCTCGGAATCACCATCAAAAACGACCCTGTTCTCAAAGACACTCTCCTGATCATGTGCACAGGCCAGGGCGAACGCGGTGACGCCAAGCGCATGAAAAAAATCGGGTTTTCAGCCTATCTCACCAAGCCGTTGAAGCAGAGCCAGTTGTTCAAATGCATTGCCATCGTAAACGACAACAAGACAAAAAAGAGGGAAAACTCCCAGAGCAGAATTTTTGTCACCCGTCACGATATACCCGTAAAAAAAGAAGCTGACGATCTGATTCTTCTGGTGGAAGACAACCTTGTAAACCAGAAACTGGCCATCCGCCTTCTTGAAAAAAAAGGGTACAGAGTGGACGTGGCCTCAAACGGACGAGAAGCCGTGGATGCCTTGTCAAGGCCGGATTGTCCCGCCTATGACATAGTGCTCATGGACATCCAGATGCCGGTGATGAACGGCCTGGAAGCAGCAGCCATGATCCGCGACCCACTATCACCTGTCTTGAAGAAAAACATCCCCATCATCGCCATGACGGCCAATGCCATGACAGGTGATAAAGCCCGGTGTCTTGAATCGGGAATGAACGACTATATATCAAAGCCCATCAACCAGGCGCTTTTATTTGAAGTCATTGAAAAATACATAACAGCGGAAAATGGACAATGATCAGTGACTGGCTTGAAGGCCAATCCGCCAGCGAGCCAAACCCAAGAGGTACTATGAAACCCAAACGTATCCTTATCGTTGACCCCGACAGCAACCATTGCGACACGCTGGAAGAAGGCCTTTCAAGTGAAGGGTATCTTGTGTACACGGCGGCCAACAGTTTTGAAGCAGAAAAACTCGCCATAGCCCTGACTCCCCACATCACCATCCTGGAAGAAAATCTTCCGGACGGCGGCATAGACGACTTGATTGATGGGATTCTAAGCGTTTCACCCCAATGCTATTTCATCGTTCAAACAGATAAAGATAAAAAAAACGCCTTTACAGGAAAACAAACAAGAGGCGCTTTACGTACCGTTAAAAAACCTTACACACCCGAGCGACTCCTGAATATCCTCGGTCATATTTCCGAAATTGTCGACCTGAAAAAGGAAAAACTCAGCACCGAAGAATCCCTGCTCAAACGAAACAGAGAACTGGAAGAAATCAACGAGCGGCTTCGCCAGATTGTGGAATCCACACGTCGGCTTACATCGTTCAGCGGCACCGGGGATATCGGGCCGGTGATGCTTCACGAATTTGCAGGCAACATGAATGCCAAAGGGGGCAGCCTGTTTCTTCATAAAGATAACGAGCTGATTCTCGTTTATTCCCTGGACAAAAATCATGTGCCCGAACGCATACCCCTTCCCCTTTCCGCCCAGTCAGTGATGGGCAGAGTGCTCGCCCGGAACGAACCCCTGCTCATTGAGGATATCACAAAAGAAATGCCTTTTCTCGCAAGCGGTTACAAGGGGTACTCCGACCCGTCGCTTCTCGCCTTTCCCATGCTTGAAAAAAACGGGTCCATCGTGGGCATCATCACCCTTCATAACAAGGTCAACCCTCCGTTCACACGTCAGGACAAAGAACTGGGAGCTATTCTTGCATCTTATGGAAGTGAGACGCTCCGGGCCACCCAGGCCATCGAAGACCTAAGGCAGAGCGAAGAAAAAGCCCGAACCTTTCTCGAAGCCAACCCTGACCCTGTGGTCGTATTCGATAACGATAAAAAAGTCCGGTATTTAAACCCCGCGTTCAGCCGCATCTTCGGTTGGACACTTAATGAACGGCTTGGAAAGAGACTGGATAATTTCATTCCTGAACGCGGGCTGCCCCAGGATCTTTCCATGAATGAAATGGAAAAAAGAGGGGAGAGTTATTCCGGAATTGAAACACAGAGATGCTCCAAGAATGGTCAGCTTATCCCCGTAAGCATCAGCGGTACTTCCTTCAGCGACAGAAGCGGCCTGGTCCTGGGAAGCGTCTGCAATATCAGGGACATTACCGATCAGAAAACCATGGAAGAACAACTGATCCAAAGCCAGAAAATGGAAGCCATCGGAACCTTGGCCAGCGGTATCGCCCACGACTTCAACAACATCCTGTCGGCCATTTTCGGCAACCTGGATCTTGCCTTCATGGACCTTCCCGAAAGCGTCCCTTCGAGACGGTACATTGAAAACATCATGAAAGCCGCCCACAGGGCCAAAGATCTGGTAGGCCAGATCCTTTCGTTCAGCAGAAAAAGCGAGAAAAAAGAAGGCAATGGACGGAAGATCTTTCCCCATCTGATCATCAAAGAAGCATTGATTCTGCTCCGGGCTTCTCTTCCGTCCACCATCGAAATCCAGGAGAAAATAGCCGACAAAACCAGCACCATTCTCGCTGACCCCACCCAGTTTCATCAGATCATCATGAACCTGTGCACCAACGCCCATCATGCCATGAAAGAAAACGGAGGCGTTCTGACCATCGGACTTGATAAAATCGAGCCGGATATGTCGGCTGAGCCCCAGGAAGCCGCTGTGGACAAAGGTCAGCGGCATCTGAGGATCACAATCAGTGACTCGGGCTGCGGCATGGACGAAGCGACACTCAAGCGGATTTTCGACCCCTATTTTACAACCAAAACCAAAGATATGGGGACAGGCCTGGGGCTGTCGGTGGTCAGAAAAATCGTGGATGACTGCAAAGGCCAGATCTCCGTGTTCTCACTCCCAGGCCACGGCACCCGTTTTGAACTCCTTTTTCCCGAAGCCGGTAACATCGAAAGGGAAAAACAAACCCCTGCCTTTGAAATAAGCAAAGGAAGCGGCAACATTCTTTTTGTGGATGACGAAATCGATATCGCTAATCTCGGTGTGACTCTTCTCGAACGCTTAGGATATAAGGTTGTGGCATCGACCCAACCCCTTGAAGCCCTGGAACAGATCAAATCAGCGCCCTTGTCTTTTGACATGGTGATCACGGACATGACCATGCCAAAAATGACAGGAACCCGTCTTGCCGAAGCCATAAAATCCATCAGACCCGATCTGCCCATCATCCTCTGCACGGGTTTCAGCCGGTCTGAACTCCCCGAAGGCGCCGAAGCCAAAGTCATTGACGCCATCCTGAAAAAACCGGTGGACTTGAGAGATTTTTCAGAAACCATCGAACGACTTCTGGTTAAAAAAATCCCTCCCGGCACACTTCCGCCCGTTCAAACAGCCCCCCGCCCATTTTTCTTATAACGTCAGGGCTTTCCATCAGGGAGCTTCGTTTAAAGTGTATGTGAACGAGACGCCTCTGATCAGAAGATTGGTGGACCATACTGAGCCCGTGGCCGGAACAGCAAGCAACACATAAGCTCGGTCCGTGTTGACAACCGTTGTATTATCTGTCGGAACCACGGAAAGAATCTGAACGCTGGTACTCGCACCGGTTGACACAATGGCATCAACCGAATGCAATGGACCATAAAAACCTGAAAAAAAATGCGCTGATGAATAGATCTTCAAGTCGTTGGTGGCATCGTTGTCATAAATGTAGTAAGTAATCCCCGTAATGCTTGCACCATCCGGCAAATTAACCTGAGCCATCAAAACACCTGGTGGGGTCGTTGGTGTGGTGATCGTTGCTCCACCACCGCCCAGACCGCTGGAATACCCATGAGTGCTTACCCGTGGACGGAACATGTCGCCGGATATACAGGCCGTATGGGTTTTGGGCGTGGAATAAACGATACCGGGAACGGTTAGATTCCCTGTCATTGTCCCGCCACTTATGTCGAGTTTCCCGTCCATCTCAGTCTGCAATGCGCTTACATCACCTTCAACAGCTGTGGTTCGTGTCGAAAGAGCTCTTATTGGCTCATCGTTATGAGTGTCTGAACTTTCATCGCATCCGATAACGCACAACATCAAAACAATAAGAAGCGTTTTTAAAAAACCCTTTCCAAATGTCGTCATAAGACCTCCTCATCTTTATTTTATTGTGTTTTCTATACGGCTATCCTTTTTCCTCTTTTAAAATCGGTTTTGTCAAGAGCGATAAAAAACTCCGGGCAAAAGGTTTTCTTTACCCTGACGAACAGTACGTGTATATTTGCAGAACAATTTTGATATGAACTGGGATTCAAGGATTATGGCCCGAAATACGAAAGGATGGCTTCATTGAAAAAAGCGGCATTGTCAGGCGACACCCTGAAACAGCAACTGAAAGACAGGGCAAGAGACAGGGTCCACACGTTTCTTATGGCGGAAGACACCATCAAATGTGCGTTCATCAACGGGACACGCATGGTAAAGGAAATGCGGGCGAACTTCAACTTCGGCTTACTTGAAACGCTGGTGGCCGGTCATGCCTATCTTGCCTGCGGCCTTATATCCACAACCCTTAAAGGTCAGGACCGCATCAACCTCAGGGTGGACTGTTCCGGGCCCATCAAAGGGTTTTCCGTGGAAACCAACGCCCGGGGCGAAATAAGAGGCTATCTGAAACAAACCCCCATTCCTCTGGACAAACCCTTGACGGATTTCAACCTGTCTCCTTTTTTCGGAAGCGGTTTTCTTACCATCACCAAAAGTCTGGAGGGAATGAAACAACCCTATACCGGCCAGGTGATGATCCAGTACGGAAGCATCGCCAAAGATCTGGCCCACTATTATTTCACATCGGAGCAAACCCCCACGGTGTTCATCCTTAGCATTCAGTTTGACCGCCAAGGCGAAGTAAAAGGTGCGGGGGGGCTTTTTATCCAGGCTATGCCCGGTGCGTCGGATAAAACCTTCGATGAACTGGAAGCCATCATCCACGATTTCCCTTCACCGGGGAAACTCATGGCAGACCTTGAAGATCCTGAAATGATCGTTCATTCAATTTTCAAAGACTTCAACCCACACTTTCTGGCCAGCGAACGGGTTGAGTTTTTCTGCCCATGCAGCGAAGAAAAAATCGCCGGTTACATCTCCCTGCTTCCCATGGATGAACTTCGGGATATGGCCGAAAAAGGTCCGTTCCCCATGGAAACACGATGCCACAACTGCAACACGGTTTATCGGTATGAAAAGGATGCGGTGAGGGAGATGTATGAAAAGCGGTTGAATTAATAAATTGGGCGGGGTGGACGTGGACTTTGTGGACGACGTAGACTAAAGTGGACAGTGGACGAAGTGGACACTGCAACAAATCGCTTTGTCCACATCGCCCACTGTCCACTTCGTCCACGTCCACCACAAACTTTCAATTCTCATCTCAAAGAACCCCCTCCATAACCCCAAGCAGTTTATCAAAATCCAGAGGCTTGGCCATATAAGCATCGGCACCGGCTTCAATGCATTTTTTTTCGTCACCTTCCATCACATTAGCCGTTATGACCACCACAGGAATACCTTTCATTCGTTCATCTGAACGAATCAGCTCAAGTACCTGGAAGCCATCCATTTCCGGCATGGAGATATCCAGAAGAACAAGTGCCGTGTCCAGATTTGCTTCAAGCTTATTCATGCACCTCACCCCGTCCCAGGCCACAAGCACTTCGACAGAAAGCCCTTCAAAGTTCTGAATCAAAGCATAAACCGTTCGCATATCGTCATCAGCAATGAGAATTTTTTTACCTTTTAATTTCAAACCCACATTCTTTGTGATCCCGGATATGGCAGACCCTGACAAGAATCCCATGGCATCGCCATTTGTTTTTTCACAAGCGCCCAGAGTGCTGTCCGGGATATAAAGTGTAAACGTACTTCCTTTCATGGGTTGGCTTTCGAGCATAATGTCTCCGCCCAGCAGCTGTGCAAGGACCCGTGAAACTGGAAGCCCCAAACCTGTTCCGCCATAAGTTTCTGTGATGTCTTTGTCCGCCTGAATGAAGCATTCGAAAATCACGTCTTTTTTTTCCGGGGCGATCCCAATCCCCGTATCTTTCACCGAAAAAGCAATACTATTGGACGGATTCAGACCATTGAGTCCGATCATGGAAAGGTCCGTTTCAGGTGAGGGTCTGTGAATAAAAATCTCCACCGAGCCTTTTTCCGTAAATTTTATAGCGTTAGAAGTTAAATTTTTTAAGATCTGCTCCAGTTTCTGGACATCAACCACCAGATGCTCGGTAAGACCTGATTCTGGATAAATGCCAAATTCCAGGCCTTTCACATCAGCCATTTCGCTGAAATACCCTCTCAATTTCCGGCACAGATATTCCAGGCTGACCTGAGACATGTTGATTTCCATCCTTCCGGCCTCCACCTTGGAAAGGTCCAACACGTCGTTGATCAGGGACAAAAGGTCTTTACCCGCCGCCAGAATGACCGAAGCGAATTCCAGTTCTTTTTCCGTCAAACGGGCGTCCCTGTTCTGGGTCAGCAGGTCGGCCAAAAGGATGATGCTGTTCAGAGGGGTTCGAAGTTCATGGCTCATATTAGCAATAAACTCCGATTTGTGCCGACTGGACTCTTCGACGAGGCTTGCTTCTTCCTCAATCTTTTTTTTCGCCTTCTCAAGTTCACGGCTTTTAATCTCAATGATGGCTTTCTGTTTTCCCTGTGCCTTGAATGCTTTCATCAACTCTTCTTCTGCCTTTTTACGCTGGGTGAAATCACTTCCCACAGCAAGGACACACTGACGGTTTTCCAGAAAGAGCACATCCATGGAAAAAAGACCGTAGCAATCCCACCCGTTTCTGTTTCTTATTCTGACTTCGCAGTCTTTCAACGCCGCAAGATCAAGGAGACGATCCCTGATCATTTTCCGATCTCCTCTGTCAGGATAGAGATTGAGTTCCACGATGGTTTTCCCGATCATCTCTTCGGTTTTGTAGCCTGTCATGGCGCAGGCCGCTTCGTTTACTTCAAGAATAACTCCCTCGTCCAGTGAAAAAATCAACATAATCACTGACGTGGAATGAAAGGCTTTCTTGAACTTTTCCTCGCTGGGTTTGTACCTCGTGATATCCTTGGCCGAAATGAAAAAAAACTCCTTTTCATCGACCCGCCCCCTGGCGATGCGGGCCTCAGTATGAATCCGTTTTCCGTCAACGGCCACGAAGGCCAAAGACTCCATATGCTTTACGTCCGCAAGGGGCTTGCCGAGGTTCACCCTCATTTCATCCCGGTTCTTTTCATCAACCACGTCGAGAAAGAACATCCCCTTGATTTCGTTCGCCGTCGAGTATCCCAGAGTGGCGATGGCTTGCGGGTTGACCTGAACGAGGCGCTGCCGTTCATCCACAATAAACATCAGGGATTCGCAGATAGAAAAAAAATGATCTAACAATTTTCTCGCTTCGGCATCCGTTGAACCGGGAAACAATACCTCTTCAGGATCGCAATGATTGCATTGATGGTTCATCATGTCCCCCGATCAATCAGGATATATAAGTAAGGTCAGCAACGAAATACATCCATGTTTATCGCATGGAACCCATCGGAATTGGCCGAATATTGGCATATTTTATTACCGGTTTAATGAAAGTGATAACAGGTTCTAAAAAGGCTATCAACAGGATATTTGCTTGTATTCATAGCAGCTTACAGTTACACCGTCAACCATTTGAAAATACCCTGGCTAATGGCTGTTAATGAGAACATCCGACCCAACCCTGCCGATTATTAAAAACCCAATAAATCATCAAGTAAATCTTCGATATATCCGATAGTTGTATAAGCCGCTGCATTCCCGCTGTCCGGCCCGATCTATGATTAAGGGGCTCGGAAAATATTAAATTACCTGGATCGCGCCCGAATTCAGAGGCAGATTTTGCACGGGCTTCGCTCTCAAGACCGCAGGCGTAGCAGAGCTACGTTGAGGATCTTGGGAGTGAGGCTCGGGCGGAATATGACCTGAAGGCGGGATGCGTGATGGTAAATTAATATTTTCCGAGTCCCTAAACACCAAAGGCGTTCATTCATGACATTGATAGATAAAACATTAGCCGCCATACGGTCTCTCACCGATTCGGGCATTTCAAACGATGACCCGGCAAGGGAAGACCTTTTCCTTATCAACCGATTGAGAGCCATCAACCTGTGCAGTGCCCTATTAATAATGGCCTGCCCCTTGGTTTTTGCCATTCAGGTTGTCGCTGGGGCAACAACACCAGCGGTTCTCACTGGTCTTTCAGCGATCACCTGCCTTACAAATTTCCTTCATTTGAGAAAAAACAAGGACAGCGCCCGTTCCGCCCATGTGCTGGCCATAGCGTTTTCCCTTTTCATCGTCGGCGCATCCCTCAGCAGCGGTGGATTCACAAGCCCCTTTCTCCTCTGGATATTCCTTTTACCTGTGGGAGCCGCCTTTGCCATCACGTTCCGGGCCAGCATTCTTTACGGGTTACTCGCAGCTCTGATCATCTCCGTGTTCATGCTGCTCCACAGCCTGAGAATCAACCCGAATCCCTTGATAGCAAAGGATTATTATATTGTCTTTTACTCCATCCACCTGTTTGCTCTGCTCTCCGTTATCGTCATGCTTGTTTATTTTTTTCAAAGTATACAAGCCGAAACCCTTATAAGACTCTTCCAGTCCGAGAAACAGTTCAGGGAAATCTCCCTGAAAGCGGAAAAAGCAAACCAGATCAAAAGCGAGTTCCTCGCCAACATGAGCCACGAAATCAGAACCCCCATGAACGGTATCATCGGGATGATGCACCTTCTTCTGGAAACACAGCTCACCGAAGACCAAAAAAGGTATTCCACCATTGTTTTCAACAGCGCCAAAGGCCTTTTGACCATTCTGAACGACATTCTTGATTTTTCAAAAATTGAAGCGGGCAAGCTGGATCTTGATATCCGGAACTTCGATCTCATGCTGGCCCTTGAAGACATGAATGCAATGTTCGCATTGCTTGCTGAGCAGAAGGGGCTGTTGTACTCTTTCAATGTTCTGCCCCAGACACCCACCCTGTTACGGGGCGATCCTGGAAGGGTACGCCAGATATTGACCAATCTCACGGGAAACGCACTCAAATTCACCGAATCAGGAGCTGTAACCGTCACAGTTGATCTTGAAGCAGAAGTTGAAAGCGGCCCTGTGCTCCGGTTTATCGTATCTGATACAGGCATTGGGATACCTCAGGACAAAATTGAAAGGATATTCGAAACATTCACCCAGGCTGACACATCCACCACTCGCACGTATGGAGGAACCGGATTAGGCCTCACCATTTCGCGACTTCTTGTCCAGAAAATGAACGGAACGATCCATGTGGAAAGCGAAGATCTGATTGGGAGCACCTTCACCTTCACTATCCGTTTCGAATCGTTCCAGCCTGAATTGGAAACAGCCTGTTCACTGGAAGGATCGCTTAAAAACAAACGCATCCTCATCGTCAGCGATAACCCTCAGACCCGGGTTTCGCTAAAAAACCAGCTCCACTCCATGGAACTGATCACCGAAGAGACCGACTCCATTGCCCAAGTCACGTTTACGCTGGAAAAGGCCACCATGCAGAAGCAGTCTTTCCATGGTGCAGTGATCGACATCCAGAAACCCGGCAGTCATCTTGAAGCGCTTGGGCGGTCTGTCAAGGCTTCCGATCTCACAAAGGATGTCCGTCTTGTTCTCATCAGTTCATGTGGAGAAAAAGGCGAGGCACGCCGTTTCGAAAGTGCCGGATTTTCGGCATATTTGAGCAAACCTCTGGAGAACGGACTTCTTAAGGATTGTATGAAGGCAGTGATGGGAGCGACAACACCCCGGCACCTGGTGACCCGCCACAGCATCGCGGAAAGCAAAAAGAACAATCCCCTGGCCATCCTGATTGTGGAAGACCAGGAAACCAACCTTATTGTGGCCAGAGAACTGTTGAACCGCCTGGGTTACAAAGCGGACAGTGCACGAAACGGCATGGAAGCTCTTGACGCCATGACCGATAAAACTTATGATATCGTATTGATGGATTGTCAGATGCCCGTGATGGACGGATTCAAATGTACAGAAGAAATCAGACGGCGTGAAAACCGAAAAAAGAGAACGCCCATTGTGGCCATGACGGCCAACGCCATCAAAGGTGTCAGAGAAAAATGCTTTGAGTCAGGCATGGATGACTACATCACAAAACCCGTGAATCCCGACGATCTTTCCCGGATCATCCAGCTTTACGGCTCGAAAAATTCATTTACGGAACAAACGACCAGAGAACCCGAACCTGTTCACCAGGAACATGCAAGCACCAAGGAAACTATATTCGATGAAGACGATATGTTGAGCCGCTTCGGTGGAGATCGTGAGCTTGTGGAAATAGTCCTTGATTCCTTTCTTAAAGAATCTCCGGACGTGATAAAAAAACTGAAGGAAGCCGTGACCACTGAAGATCTTGAGGCTGTAAAATCCAACAGCCATGCCCTGAAAGGATCATCGGCCAATGTCAATGCCTGGCTCATCAACCGGTCGGCCATTGCCATTGAACAATCGGCCAAAGAAAATGACAAAATACAACTTCCTGCTCTGCTTCACGTTCTGGAGATGGAATTCGAAAAATTCACCAAGGAGATCTCCCGATGATTGATCTTGAAAACATGTCGATTCTGATCGTCGACGACATGGAAAGCATGCGTAAATCCATAAGGGGCATGCTTCGAATGCTGCACATCGGCAAACTCATAAGGCATGCTGAAAATGGCCGTGAGGGCTGGAAAGCCCTCAACGAAATACCTGTTGACCTGGCCATTATCGATTGGAACATGCCTATCATGAAAGGTATCGAGCTTCTGGAACTGATCAGAAACAACAAACAGTTCAGAGACATGCCGGTGATCATGATCACAGCCGAAGCGGAAAAAAAAATCGTAGTGGAAGCCGCCGAATCAGATATCGACGGATACCTTTTAAAACCCCTGACCACCCAGAGCCTTGATGAACGGATCAGAAGCGTAATCAAGCTGGCTAATGATCCCAATAAATCAACAACCCATCTTCTTAAAGCAAGAGATTACGAAGAGCAGGGTGAAATCACGCTTGCCATCGCGGAAATCAAGGAAGCTCTTAAAGAACGGCCCAACTCATCACGTACCCTTAGAAAGCTGGGCCAGCTGTACTCCATGAAAGACAACGACGATGTGGCGGAAAAGTGTTTCCTCAAAGCCGTGGCTGTGAACAGTCAGGACGCCGCCAGCCGCTATATATTGAGTGAACTCTATTTAAAAAAAGATAACCTGGCCGCTGCGATAAAATACTACGACCAGGCCATCGCGATCAGTCCGCTAAAAGTAGCCAGCGGTGTGGACATTGGAAACATCCTGATCAAAAGAGGAATGGGAACCCAGGCTCTTGAGATGTTCAAAAAGGTGCTGAAACACTCAGGGAAAAACCTGATTCATGTGGAAAAAGCGGCGGAATGCTGCATTGAAGCGGGGGAATTCGGTTATGCCCGAAAGCTTCTGGAAAGTGTTATCGAGGAAAACCCCGAGCGTTACGACCTCATGTTCAAACTGGCCAAATTATGTGAACGTGACGGAGATACCAGCATGGCCATTTCGTATTATAAAAACGTGGATGACAATACCGAAGACAATCTGGATGCCAAAATGCATATGGCAAAAATCTATTTTTCATTAAAAAAAGTCTATATCGTGGACGACCTGCTTAAACAGATTCTCAAGATTGATCCTGGAAATATTGAAGCGAAAACCATGATGAAGAATAATTTTTGAAATTTTTTTGTAGACGGAGTGGACCACGTGGACGTTGTGTACATGGACAGTCCACTTAAGTCCACCGTCCACCATGCCCACCATGCCCACCATGTCCACCATGTCCCAGCCCCCCATCCACCCTGATCCGAGCCTGTGCCGCAGCAAGCCGTGCAATGGGAATCCTGTAAGGCGAACAGCTCACATAATCCAATCCCTGCTCAAAACAATATGCCACCGAATCCGGATCACCGCCCTGTTCACCGCAGATCCCGATTTTGAGATCCGCCCTGCTTTTCCTTCCTTTTTCCACGGTAATAGAAATCAAGACCCCCACCCCGTCCCTGTCTATAGTCTGGAAGGGGTCCTCCCGTATAATCTGATTATTCTTATAATCGGACATAAAACGGCCGAAATCGTCTCGACTTAACCCGAAGCACATCTGGGTCAGATCGTTTGTTCCGAAAGAAAAAAATTCGGCCACCTTCGCCATTTTATCCGCCTGGAGAGCCGCTCTGGGAGTCTCGATCATGGTTCCGAACTTATAAACAATCCCCGCAAGATTGTATCTGGTCGTCACCTCGTCGTAAATCTTCTGAACCATACGCTTCATGATCACCAGTTCCTGGACTTCGGACGTCACAGGGATCATGATTTCCGGCTGAGGTCTCTTACCTTCCATAGCAAGTTCTGCTGCAGCTTCGAAAACAGCCCGTGCCTGGGTTTCGACAATCTCAGGATAGGAAACCGCCAGGCGAACGCCCCTGTGCCCCATCATGGGATTTGTTTCTATCAGATTTTCGCTCCGCCTTCGGATTTCACTGGGGTCCACTCCCAGAGATTTGGCGATCTCCAGTTGCTGAGCTTTTGAATGGGGCACGAATTCATGAAGAGGGGGATCGAGGGTTCTTATAGTCACCGGAAGGCCGTCCATCACCTCCAGAGTTTTCTTGATTTCATTTTTCACAAAAGGGAAAAGTCCGGCAAGGGCGGCTCGTCGCTCTCTTCGCGATGTGCTCAATATCATTTTTCGCAGCAGAAAAAGAGGTTCGTCTGAATTAGCCCCGTAAAACATATGCTCAGTCCTGTAGAGCCCGATACCGTCCGCGCCGTAAGACAGTGCAAGGCGCGCGTCTTCCGGTGTGTCTGCATTGGCCCTGACCCCCATGGTTCTGTAGCGGTCCACTCGCAGCATGAAATCTCTGAACCTGGGGTTCTCCGTGGCGTCGATCATTTTAAGTTTGTCTTCACAGACAAAGCCGGTGGAGCCGTTCAGTGTGAGGATATCTCCCTGCTTGAAAACCTTTTCGCCGATTTTAAGCTTTCGCGATGCCACATGAATCTCAAGAGCCGACGCTCCAACAACGCAGCACTTTCCCCAGCCCCTTGCAACGAGAGCCGCATGACTTGTCATACCGCCCCGGGCCGTAAGAATGCCGTCAGCTGAACGCATTCCCTCAATGTCTTCGGGGTTGGTTTCCTCACGGACCAGAATGACTTTTTTCCCGTCCTTGGCCCATGCCACAGCGTCTTCCGATGTGAACACGATATGGCCAAAAGCACCGCCAGGTCCTGCGGGAAGTCCCCTTGCAAGAATATCGGCATACTTTTCGTCCTGAGGGTCCACCACCGGGTGCAGAAGTTCGTCCAGTTGATGGGGTTTCACCCGTGTAATGGCGGTGACTTCGTTGATCAGTCCCTCTGCAAGCATGTCCATGGACATGTTAAGTGCCGCTGTACCGGTTCTTTTTCCCACCCGGCACTGAAGCATGTAAAGCCGACGCTTTTCAATGGTGAACTCGATATCCTGCATGTCATGGAAATGAACTTCCAATTTCTTCCGAATATCCAAAAGCTCCTGGTAAACATCAGGCATCAATGTTTGAAGAGAGGGTTGATCAGCATACTCCGCCCGTTTCGTTTCCTCATTCAAAGGACAGGGGGTTCGTATCCCCGCAACCACATCCTCGCCCTGAGCGTTTATCAGCCATTCTCCGAAAAACACGTTCTCACCGGTGGCTGGGTTCCGTGTAAATGCCACCCCTGTGGCCGAATCATTGCCCATGTTTCCGAACACCATACTTTGTACCGTAACGCCAGTGCCCCAGTCATCCGGAATGTTCTCAATGCGCCTGTAGGCAATAGCCCTACGCCCATTCCAGCTTTTGAACACCGCACCAACAGCGTTCATTAGCTGATCGCGGGCCGAATCGGGAAATTCGGTTTTAAGCACCACTTTTACTGTAATTTTAAATAATTCGCAGATTTCTTTCAGTTCATCAGCTGGAATATCAGTGTCCGATTCGTATCCATGTTCGGATTTCCAATCGTTCATGATCCCTTCAAGTCTGGCCCTGATACCGAAACCCTTCTCAGGATCAAGCCCTTCGGCCTTTTCCATCACCACATCGGCGTACATCATGATCAACCGGCGATAGGAATCATAGACAAAACGTTCGTCACCCGTCTGTTGTATCAGCCCTGCCATGGTCCTGCTGGTCAGCCCCACATTAAGAACCGTTTCCATCATACCCGGCATACTCTGCCTACAACCGGAACGGCATGACACGAGAAGGGGGTTCTTCGGGTCGTCAAATCCTTTGCCCATGGTCTTTTCAACGACCTTAAGCGCCCTGTCAAACTCGTTTTCGAAATTCTGGGGATACAATCCGGCTGTTTGAAGATAATGATTGCAGCACTCGGTGGTTATGGTGAAACCCGGCGGCACAGGAATGCCAAGCAGAGCCATTTCGGAAAGATTGGCTCCTTTCCCGCCGAGAAGATTCATCTGGGATGCTCCACCTTCGGATTCACCACCGCCGAAACTATAGATGAATTTTTTCATGAAGATCTCCTGGGATAATTATTGTGGACGTGGTGGACCTAGTAGACTTAGTGGACATGGACTGGGTGGACCATAGAATAAACAGCGGGGCATGGCCGCTGTCACTCTCATCCACAAAGTCCACTTTATCCACCGTCCACTTCGTCACAGCATCAACCATCCACCCCCATCACGCTGCTGCTTCCAGCGCCGTGATATCTTCTGCATGTAAAACTCTGTCGATGTCTAAAAGAATTTTCACACCGCCGTCCAGTTTGGCCATACCCATGATAAATGCGGTATCAAGCCTGGTCCCGAAGGCAGGAGTATCTTCAATGTCCTCTTCTTTGATGTTCAACACTTCAGACACCGAATCCACCACGATGCCGATAAGAACCGTTCCTGTTTTCCCCTGGATCTCCACCACAATGATGCAGGTCCTTTCCGAATAGTCGATTCCCTCCATATCAAAACGCAACCGGAGATCGATAACGGGGATGACCTTTCCCCTCAGATTGATAACTCCCTTTACAAAAGAAGGCGTCTGGGGAACAGTGGTGATGGGCATCATACCGATGATCTCTTTGATCTTCAGAATCCCGATGCCGTACTCCTCGTTTGCCAGGGAAAAGGTCAGGTATTTCCCCTCTCGCTTCCCCATGGCGCTGATGGCCTGGTCTATGACCTGGGTTTCTCTGCTCATGATCTATCCTCCATTCATTCCTTTAAAAATCTGTGAAATCATCGTCCATGGGAATCACCTGCGACGGATGACCATCTTGTTTTTTTGAAGCCCTTGCTGCTTTCGGATGGGCCAGTGCCTTGGGTGTCCTGCTTTTCTTCACACCCATGGAAAGGTGGCTTATCTGACGATGTCCAGCTCCGGCCCCACCCACCATGGCTGTCAGTTCATTGACGTATTCCATCATCTGGTTGGCCTGGGCGCTCATCTCTTCGGATGCGGAGGCTGATTCTTCGGCATTGGCTGCGTTCTGCTGGGTCACCTTGTCCATTTCCACAGTAGCCTTGTTCACCTGCTCAATACCCTCGGCCTGTTCGTTGGACGCCGCCGCGATTTCGCTGACCAGATCACCGACTTTCTTCGAGCTTTCCGATACTTCACTGAACGCTTCGTTTGTTTCGTTTACAATGGCCGAACCTTCGTTGATTTTCTTCACTGTACCTTCGATAAGAGCCGCCGTGTTTTTCGCTGCATCCGCCGCCCTTAACGCCAGATTCCTCACTTCATCTGCCACAACGGCGAAACCGGCGCCTGCTTCTCCTGCCCGAGCCGCTTCAACGGCGGCATTGAGTGCCAGAAGGTTGGTCTGAAATGCGATTTCGTCGATGGTTTTGATGATCTTGGATGTTTCTTCGCTGGCCTTGGTGATTTCAGCCATGGACGTGATTAGATCCGTCATGGATTTATTAGCTTTTTCAACCGTATCATTGGTGCTTTTCATCAGGTTATTGGCCTGGGCCGCATTGTCGGCGTTCTGCTTGGTCATGGACGACATCTCTTCAAGAGATGAACTGGTTTCCTCAATGGATGCCGCCTGTTCCGATGCACCTTCAGCCAGGGTCTGACTGGACATGGACACCTGACCTGAAGCTGATGAAACCTGTTCCGATGCTTCGGAGAGACCGGTAATCACCCGATTGATGGGGCCGGTGATGCTGGCGGTGATATAATAGGCCACGAAAACTCCAATAACAACTGAGAGAATAAGACCTATTATCATGATCATTTTTGATGAAGACAGGGCACTCACCGCGTCACCTGCCGTGGTATTCGTGGTCTTCATACCCTCTGATGCCGCAGACGCGCAGGCTTCCAGAACCGCATTCCCGGCCGCAGTCCGTTCCGTACCGATTTTCTGAAGTTTCATCCAGTTGTTGAAGAAATCGTTCAACAAAGCTTTGTAGTTGATGCTCGCTTCTCTTATGGCGTCGATCTGCTTCAGATTGGCTTCCTGCCGCGTTATTTTTCTCAGTTCCTGGAACTTTGCCTCCATGAGATCAAAATTCTTCTGGGCGTCCTGAATTATTTCAGGATCCCTCAGAGCCATGGACCTGAATGCCGCGATCCGGGTATGGTTACCCAGATCAATGATGTCGTTCACCATAACGGTTTTTCTGTGGCGTTCGCCAATAGTGGCGGCCTTGCCCCCGGCTATATCCTGTTTAATGGACTGCTCCTGAGTTTCCAGAAAGTCGGCGCAGTTTTTCATATACGCAACCGCAGCCGTATTCAGCTGTTCCCTGTTCTTTTGCATCGCCTCAATGGTTTCGTTGGTCTGCTTCATCAACCCTTTGTACTGATTCACTGCGCCGTTGGTCTTGTCCAGTTGGTCTTTGAGGCCGGTGAGATTTTTAGCTTTGGCTTCAAGCTCCTGGCCTTCTTTCAAGGCAGCATCAAGAGCCTCAGCTTCTTTCAGAGCTGCATCGTAAAAGCTTTTTTCTTCGGTGAATCCGTAGCCTCTCATCTCGTACATCAAATCACTGGCTGCCGAACTGAGATTCATGGACATGCTCACCTGGGGTACATATTCCGCACTTAAAATCCCAGAGTTACGTTCAACCTTCCCCATATTCCATATCCCCACAGCTCCCAGGCCCATCGAGATGACGATAAGAATAGCGAATCCCAGAGCGATTTTAGTGCCCAACTTCATGTTTTTCATGCCTTCCTCCTTGCGTTGTTCCATGGTTGACGATCTATGATGACGGCAGATATAAGAGCGGCTTATGAAACATATCGCATGAAACCGCTTAACACGTTAAACGTGAATATGACTTGATAATGAAGAAAAAGGCGTTTACCGCCTGTTCCAGAACACAGACTTAAAATCATAGGTGGAAAATCGTAATTTTTTTGATGGGATGAAAACCCGCCAAATACATTATACTAAGATGGTATCGGATTATTATCACATTTCTTTAGTCATTCTGCCGGATCAGTTTTGATATGAACAATCTTAAGCGAGGATCAGGATCTAATGGACCGGCACAAGAAATATTACAAGATAAGCTTCGTTAAATATATCATAGCGCTTGTTTTTTTGACAATTAAAATATTTGGTTAAGTTGCTTTGTGGTAGACTGTGGACGGCGTGGACAAAGTAGACCCAGTGGACATGGACAGAGTGGACTCATCATCATTTCATTGTCCACCCAGTTCATGTCCACATCGTCCACAAAGTCCATTTGGTCCACTGTCCACAACCATCCTCATCATCACCACGCCACCGGAACCCTAACCTTCATTCCCGCTTTATTCTTGAACAACAGATACCTGTTCTCAATCCCAAAACGATAAAGATCCCTGGTGAGACGCACATCATCACGGCAATAATCAATAATTTCCCTGATTTTTCCCTGCTTCCACCAGACCAGAGCCATGAGGCCATCGGCGCTTTTTTTCTCACCCAGTGTGTTCTCCCCCAGATGATCCAGAGAAAGACGATACCCCAGTCTCCCGTGGACTTCCGCCAGAATATCCAGGGTGGGCAGACTATGAAAATCAAAAGAGCTGTAGCCTTTGAGAACGGCGTAATCAAAGCGGATAATGTTGAAACCTACGACCAGATCCAGCTGCCTCAAATGATCTGTCAGCCGATCCATCTCTTCCCCAAGGTATTCTTCATAGGTGTCCGTGCCCGAATCGTAAACCACAACACAGCTGATGCCCATGCGGGAGGCAAATCCCCAGCCCCCCACTTCTTCTGCCGAGCGCCTTGTTTCAAGGTCAAGTACGCCATAGCGAAGCGGTGGTTTTTTCCCATACGCCTGGCATGTGTCAGAAACTCTGTCCACGTCATAAATACCGGATGTCTGAATATCGGCAAACTCCCGAACAGCACCCAGCTTAAGCCGTCCCAGAATTTCCAATGCCGCCAGTTTATCAATGGGACGGTTTCCCGATCCGCATTTGGGGGAATGGACGCAGGCGGGACAGCCTGTTTCGCACGGACAGTCCATAATGGTTTCAATTGTTTTTTCAGCCAGTTCCTCTGAGCGTTCAAAAGCCCGCCGGGAAAGGCCCACACCACCGGGAAACCCGTCATAAACAAATACGGCTCCCGATTCCACCTGGGGATGATAGGGTATGGAAATACCGCCAAGATCGTTTCTGTCTGTCATCACAAGAAGGGGAAGAATGCCGATCACCGCATGTTCCATGGCGTGGATGCCGCCCATAAAATGGAGCTGGTTTCGTTCGCAATAAACCCTCACATCATTGGGAATTTCGATCATAATTCCTTCGGTCTCAATCACCATGGGCGGAAGGTCCAGAGGAAAAACACCCAGAAGTCTCTGGCCTTTGATCAGTTTTTTTTCGTAACCTGTGACGATTTCCGTGACTTTCAAACGGCAAAGTGCGATCCGGGTGGACCAGAGGTTTTTCCGGTCCAGCACCTCAAGGATCTCCGTATTTTTTGTTGTTCTTGCCCTTGTGAAATAGTGGACCTGCTGGCGCTGGGCATAAGCCGTGTTTTTCACCAGATCAAGATCGGCAATCACATAATGCTCGCCCCTGTGAATGTAAACGGCGCCGGGATACGCTTCGTGAAAAGCCCTGAACCGGTCAAGGCTTCCGATGATTTCCATCGTATCCTTATTCACGATGTCCATGCTTTCGCCCGTGCCCCGCAAAGCCACCTGACGATGGGGGTATTTCCCCGGCGAAAAAAGAAGATCGCCGTCTTCGCTTCGCAGCAATCCGCCCACATGCTCCAGTTCAATGATGGCTTCAGCCATGCCCGGTTGTTTTACCCAGGGTTCATGGACGTCTATGGGAAGATCTGCCGCCGCACATACCAGATGACGTTTCATGATCACGGGATTCATGGGGTTGATCACGGCGCATTCCGGTTCCATGCCGAAAAATTCGTCCGGGTGGTTCATCATGTACTGATCCAGAGCATCTTCATGGGCAATAAAAATCACCGCCGATTCCTGCCCGGCCCGGCCCACACGCCCGGCCCTTTGCCATGTGGCCATCATGGTTCCCGGATACCCCACAAGAATGCAGAGATCAAGATTCCCGATATCAATCCCCATTTCAAGGGCGCTGGTGGTTACCACGGCCAGAAGATCGCCGTTTGAAAGCCGGGCTTCGATTTCACGCCGTTCTTCCGGGAGAAAACCGGCCCTGTATGCTGATATTCTGTCTTTGTATTGCCCGGCCCGCCTGGAAGCCCACAGGGCGATAAGTTCAGTCATCTTCCGTGACTGACTGTAGATGATGGTTCGTAAATTCCGGGAAAGAGCGGCGTGAAGCAATGAGATGGCAGCCTGTGCCGCGCCATCAGGTGTGTTCAGCATCAGAAAATGCTTGGCTGACTGGCCCGCTGTGCTCGACGTGACCGCTTCCACAGAAAGACCAGTGAGTTCTGCCGCAAGATGTTCTGGATTTCCAATGGTGGCGGAACAGAAGATAAACACAGGTTTTGAGCCGTAAACAGCGCAAATCCGAAGGAGCCGCCTGAAAACCCAGGCCATGTGGGAACCCATGATACCCCGCATGGTATGGACCTCATCCACGATCACATATTTCAGTTTTCCTAAAAATTCTGCCCAGCGGTCATGAAAGGGAAGAATGGCAAGATGAAGCATTTCCGGGTTGCTCAGCACCACGTGGGGAGGATTTTTCCGCATTTTCGCACGCCGGTGGCTTGGGGTATCGCCATCGTAAACATCGGCCACGGGTTTCTTGGCAATGTCCAGAAGCTGAAAAAGCTCCCGGATACTTTTAAGCTGGTCCTGAGCCAGAGCTTTCAAGGGGAAAAGGTAAAGAGCCCGGCTCTCCGGGTCTTGAAGAAGGCTTTCAATCACAGGAATATTATAAATCAGAGTTTTTCCGCTGGCTGTGGGGGTTGCCACCACCGTATGCCTGCCCTGACGAACGTGATCTATGGCCTGAACCTGATGGGCATAAAGCCCTTTGATTCCAAGACGTTCAAGAAGGTGCAAAACCGGCTCCGATAGAGGGATCACGGGCTCAGCGAATTCCGCCTCTTTTCCCGGCAGCTCCTTGTGACACACCACAAAAGGCGCAAGAACCTTGTATTCCTTGAGCCCTCTGATGAAATCCCCTATGCTCTGATCCGTCATCCTTTTCCTCAAGGAACTCGGAAAATATTATTTTACCATAACGCATCCCGCCTTCAGGTCATATTCTGCCCGAGCCTCACTCTCAAGATCCGTTGGCGTTGCTCTGCTACGCCTGCGGTCTTGAGAGCGAAGCCCGTGCAAAATCTGCCTCTGAATCCGGGCGCGATCCAGGTAAATTAATATTTCCCGATCCCTAACGTTTCTTCCATTCGAACATCAGTGAACCTGCTGTAAGAAAAATTAATGACATGAAAAACAAGGTTAATATTTTATAGCGGATATCGTAAAATCCGGCACCTTCGTTCATCACAAGACGTGCGCTTTCGATGAGATGGGTCAGGGGAAAAATCTGGGACAGAGACGTCACCCAGGGTTTGGACCCCTCCAGCGAAAACCAGACCCCGGACAAAAACATCATGGGCCAGCTGATCAGATTGAGAAGGCCCCCTGCAAGTTCTTCGCTGCTGAGCCTTGCCGCCACCATCAACCCCAGAGAAATCATGGCAAACGCTCCCAGGATAAAGACAAGAATCAGAAGCAGATAGGAACCTCGACAGGTAAAACCATAAAGAAAGGTGCATACCGTATACACGACGGTCGTGGTGGAAAACATGATCACCACACGGGAAAGGACCTGACTGAGCAGATACTCGTAAGCCTTCATGGGGCTTGCACTCAAACGTTTCAGGACCCCGTTCTTCCGGTAATGAACCACCACATATCCCACACCGAAAAGGCCGCTGAACATCATGTTCATCCCAAGAATCCCCGGGAAAAGCCATTCCACGTAAGGAACTTCACGACCATGAACGGTTTCTTTCGTAAACAGGTAAGGCCCTTTGTTTTCTGCGGCCACAAGTATTTTTTCAGCCATGGCGGAACCGGGTGATGAATCGCTTACCCAGTATTCTCCTGTTTCCGGATTAAGGACCATATCCAGGCTATGGTGGGCCAGCTTTCGTATGGCCGCGTCTTTGTCCTGAAGAATAAGGGTTTCAACAAAACTGGTGTCTCTAAGCCTCTGCACCACCTCTGCCCGCTCAGGACTTGCCGCAGCTGTATTTCCTGTCAACCCAATCTTGTGCGGGTGACTCACCCGGCCGCTGAACATCAAGGAAAACCCGGCAATCACGAGGAAGGGGAAAAGCATACTCCAGCCAAGAGATGATTTATCCCGGAAAAACTCCTTGTTTCTCGCCATAAATAGCGACCAAATCCGTTCGATCACAGTCGTTCTCCTGTTTTATTACGGATTGGCTTAAGGAACGAAACCCGACAAAGCCTCCATCCGCATAATTCAAAATCACTTTATTCGCATTTTATTCATCTTTGAAGCGACGCGACCGTAGGGGCACGGCGCGCCGTGCCCCGGCGCGTGTGACCCTACTCACGTAAAGCATGACCTGTCAATTTTAGAAAAAGGTCTTCAAGATTCTGGGGACGCACCGTGATACCTGTCAAATCCACGCCTCTCTGCATAAGCTCTTCAAGGCATCCCGTGATATCCTGAGTCTGAATTTCCACACTGTTTTCCCTGACGATAAACCATGGGCAAGGGAAATCATGCAATTTCTCTTCAGACACCGGCCCCGGCAGAATCAGAGATGTTCCGCTCACATGCTCGCTTAACAGGCCAGCCGGAGTATCTTCTGCGATGAAACGGCCATTATCCATGATAGCGATGCGGTCACAGAGAAACTGGGCCTCTTCCATGTAATGGGTTGTCAGGATGATGGTCTTGTTCCGGGCTTTAAGCTGAAACACGATATCCCAGAGATGTCGCCTTGCCTGGGGATCAAGACCTGTGGTGGGTTCGTCGAGAAACACCAGATCCGGATCATTGGCAATAGCCATGGCCAGAAGAAGCCGCTGTTTCTGCCCCCCGGAAATTTTCCGATTGTCCTTATCCACAATGTCTTCAAGCCTGCAAAGGGCGATCAGATCATCCATGGTCCTTTTTCTTTTATAAAGACTGCGAAACGTGGCAAGGGTTTCCCTTACCGTGAGCTGATGCAGAAGTTCGGTGTTCTGGAACTGAATTCCAACTTCTTCGTAAAACCGGCTGTCCCTTTTATTCCCTTTGTACAGGATCTCTCCTGAACCAGGAGATAAAAGGCCTTCAATCACTTCGATGGTGGTTGTTTTCCCCGCACCGTTGGGGCCAAGAAGGCCGAAGCACAAGCCTTGTTCGATGGAAAAACTCACTCCGTCAACAGCTTTGAACGAACCATATGATTTGACAAGATTATTTACTTCGAGGATGGGACGTTGGTTTGAAGGAACGGTCATGGGCGCCTTGTTCAACAGCCTTGCTGGGTATTGCGATCACAACAGCGGACAATCCATCAGGACAGGCCGCCACCTGCCCAAGTCAAAAACAGAATTATTCAGCTATCTTCTTTTTCCGGTGTGTGATGTATAAATCCCGGATCATCACATAGGGGTCCATGTATGTGGATTTGATCGTCTCGTAATCCCCGATTCGGTAGGAAGTCTCGTTAACAACATCCAGACCCGTCAAGCCCCAGGCCAATTCATTGGGCGTCAAATAAAACAATGGATTCAGAAAAACATCTCCTGCCTTGCCCACCGTATCACGCAATGTTGACGGCCCCAGAAACGGCCAGACAATGTAACAACCGTTGTCGATGTTATAAGCCCCCAGCGTCTGTCCAAAATCTTCTTCCGACGGCTTCAATCCAAAGAATCGATCAGCAGGGTCCCAGACACCTCCCACACCCACCGTGGTGTTCACCACAAATCGGCCTAGCTCGGAACCAGCTCCTTTGTATTTGCCTTGGAGGACACTGCCGACAAGCCTAACAGGGGTCCCGAGATTGTAGAAAAAATTCATGACTCCTTTTCTAAAAAAAGCAGGCGTCACTTTTTTATAACCCTTAGCCACGGGTTTGAGGCACCAGAAGTAAAGCCTGTCGTTGACTTCAAACATGGCCCGGTTAAATTTTATCAGAGGATCAGGGACAAGAGCCTCAACAGCTGTAACCGGAAGCTCTTTCGGTGCGTCACCATCATCAAAAAAATCGTCCACATCATCACCGATAACTATTTCCTCCGGCGATTCAGGAATATCCTCCTCGGTTACTACTACTCCTTCGGCAGGATGGGAAGCGGTAGCCAAATCCTTAGAAGGTTTATTCGCAGTGGTCTTCGGAACCTTAACTGCCTGGGGTGCTGGTTCAACAGGAACTGTTACTGCTTTATTGTGTTTAGCTTCTTTAACAGCGTTGTTTTCGGCCTTGATACTCTCAGGTCCAGCCCCTGGGTCTGCCGTTACGGCAGAATTCTTACCATGGGCGCAGCCTGTTACGAGCCAGAGTGCAAAAACAGCTATCGCTGCAAGGTGTTTAGCTTTTTTTCTTAGTCTTAGAGGATTCATGCTCTTTAATTTTATCTTTCAACATCTGTGTCAAAACTTTGGGCTTATTCTTCAAAAGGATGGCCTTATACTCGGTTCGAAATGCTGAAACGAGACTCCTTCCTTCCACTTTCACATCATAAATTTTCCAGTCTTTGCCTTCATTCAGCAGAATGTAGTCAATGGGTGTCTTCTTGTTGATCATGGTTTTCACCTGGGCGCGTTTGATTCCTTTTTTGGCTTCAAGGATTTCAGCGGGTTTCAGGTCGATGATCACATCCACGTTCTTAAAATCCATACGGTCAAGATAGGTATTTCCCAAGTGACGGGTGAAAACCTCACGAAATTCTTCCTGCTCCGCCTTGGTAAAACGTCTGTCTGAGTATTCCCCAAGGACTGAAGTGGAATTATAGCTGAACTGCCCCAAAGTAAATTCTGTTATCTTTGCAAAATCAAACGTTTTCTGTACGATCTTCCAGAGTTCCGTACGTTTATCTTCGTTATTCATGCCGGGCTTTCTGGCGATGCCCAACACGTCGTTCATGGAGGTTTTGATCAGACTGTCCACTTCCGCCCCGTCATCCGAAAATGACGGTTCAGCCGTGAACATAATGCAAATGACCAACCCTAATAAAAAAATAATTCGTTTCACAGCACACCTCTACTGTTTAGTTTCTTTTTTATCACCGAAAACATACTTACTGACCAGATCTTCGATATCGAGAGCCGGTTCTGTTTCCGTTATCGTTCCACCTGGCGTCAGCATTTCCACTGAGCCACCCGGCGTGATCATGATGAACTTGTCTCCGATCAAACCGGAAGTCTTCACCGATGCGATGGAGTCATCTTCCAGTTCAATTCCATTTTCAATTTTCATCTTGACCATGGCAATTTTCATCACCGGTTCCAGACTAATGGATTCCACCTGGCCAACCCTCACCCCGGCGATTTCCACATTGGAACCGGGTTTCAAACCCGTTGCTGAATTGAACTTGGCACTCAGACTGTAATAATGATCGCCTAAGAGTTCCATCTTGCCCAACTTAACCGTAAGATAGCCCACACAGACAATACCGATGACCACAAAGATGCCCACGGTTATTTCAAGGGACGATTTTTTCATGTTTCCTCCGATGCCCTATCCTTTTATTCCACTTTCTTTCGATGTCCCGTTCAAAAATCTTTAAGATCCATACCCTGAGGGGTGATGAATCCTTTAACCACAGGATCGTCACTTGCCATAAGTTCTTCTGCGGTTCCTTGGAATACGATCTTTCCTTCGTTCAACATGGCCACCCGCTGACTGATGGAAAACACGTCCGGGATTTCATGGCTGACCATCACCCCCGTGAACCCGAAACGTTTCTGATAATCAGAAATCATGGTGTGAACCGCCTGTTTCCGTATGGGATCAAGCCCGGTGGTGGGTTCATCAAACAGTACTATTTCTGGATCTGTGACAAGCGCTCTTGCCAGAGCCACCCTTTTCTTCATGCCGCCTGACAATTGCCCCGGATATTTTGCATCAATTCCGCTGATATCCAGCTGCTCCAGCCGTTTTGCCACACACTCACCGATTTCGGCTGGTTTCATCCGTGTTCCTTCTCGTAAAGGAAGGGCGATGTTGTCGTACACGGTCATGGAATCAAACAACGCAGAATCCTGAAACATGTAGCTGAAACGATTCCTCAGTAACTCCCGTTCGTTTTTCTTCCGGGAAAAAAGTGTCTTTCCATCAAACAATATGTTGCCGGAATCCGGTTTGACAAGGCCGATGATATGCTTTAGTAGAACGCTCTTTCCTTCACCGCTTTTTCCGATAATCGTCGTGATCTCACCTTTATATATAGAAAGGTCCACGCCCCGGAGCACGTGGTTCTCTCCGTAACTCTTATGAACATTCTCAAACTGTATAAGGGGCTGGTCCATGATCTCCTAAGGTCTCCTAAGGTCTCCTAAAAATTCCTACAACAGAATAGACGTTATAACGTAATCCACGATAAGAACAATTACACAGGCCTGAACCACGGCGGTGGTTGTGGAAAGACTCACGCCTTTAGCACCGAATCCTTCCTTTCTCAAATGAGTGTAATATCCGTGGAAACAGGAAACCGTGATCACGACCAAAGCGAAAATCACAGACTTGATAAACCCTTCTCTGACGTCGCTCATCAGAACGCTGGCCTCAACACGAAAAAAATAAATCCCTGAATTAATTCCAAGAAGCTTGGAACCTGTCAAGTAACCGCCGAGTATACCCACCGTATCAAAAAGCGCTGTAAGAAGAGGAAAACTCAATACACCGGCAAGCAGCCGTGGACTCACCAAAAAACGGATGGGATTGATGTTCATGGTTTTAAGGGCATCAATCTGTTCAGAAATTCTCATGATTCCTATCTCGGCAGACATGGCCGAACCGGCCCGTGCGATCACCATGATCGCCGTGAGCACCGGCCCCAGTTCTTTGATCAACGTCAAGGCAACCGCCGATCCCAGAAGGCCCTCTGAGCCAAACTTGGAAAGCGTATAATAACCCTGGAGCCCCAGAACCATACCGGTAAACCCGCCGGTCAACACAATAACCGTGACGGATTTGGCACCGATGAAATAAACTTGTTCAAGGATTCTACGCCATTGAAAAGGCAGATAAAATACGAAAAATACACTCCGAGCAAAAAACACTCCGGCCTTTCCCAGAATTGAGACAAAGGCCAGGGTATTCTGCCCTGTGGTTCTTATGGGTTTTTCTATGAGAGACAACATCGTAATTGTCATATCCATCAAGGGTTTATATTGTATCAAGCATCGATATTACCTAATCAATGCACAGTGAACACTAATGTTTTTTAGGCTGGGTGTCAAGCCTGATGCACCTGTTTTCCCTTGGTGGTCATGTTCCCGGATCAGCGATCTGGTCACGTTTTCCATCACCGTTCACGCCTGTTTCGATTTTTAAATCATCGCCCTTTGTTGTCATGACCACCGCTCCATGGGAATCTGTTCTGTAAACCGTCGATCCTTGAACGGCTAACCGTTCCAGCACCATAGGATGGGGAAATTTGAACCAGTTTTTATATCCTGCTGAAACCACAGCGCAATCCGGGGCCACCGTCTGGATAAACAAATCGCTTGATGAACTTTTACTGCCATGATGGGGTACGAGTAAAACTCTGCTTTTCAGATCCCGGGCATCGGCCAACGTATTGATCATATCCGCCTCAGCTTGTTCCAGAATATCACCTGGAAATAAAAAGGATTGCCGCCCAAAAGTCATCTTCAACACTATGGACATGTTGTTTGACTGTTTCGCCGAGAAAGCTACTGTGGTCTCGTCATTCTTCAACGGCCAGAATATGCGTAAGTTAACACCACCAATCTGGTATTTATCCTGAAGATCTTTTCTGTTCTTTACGGTAGTGTGGTTCATCTCTGCCAGCTCCATCATTCTGCGAAAACCTTTTGTGTCCGTTTCAATACCGTTTGTCCAGAGTTCATTCACAGTGAAATGTTCCAGAATGTATAAAAGACCGTTTAAATGGTCGCTTTCGGGGTGTGAAAGAACAACCCTGTCCACATGGCCGATCTTCTTAGACCATAAAAGAGGGGCCACAATCTTTTCACCCACATCGAACATCTCATTATCGCTGAAGCCGCCACCGTCGACGAGCATACATTCACCGTCAGGAAACTCAACAAGTGCAGACGAGCCCTGGCCCACATCAATGTAAGTGACTCTCATATCACGGTGGTGAAATCTTTTGTTCAGCCAGTAAACCCCATCGAAAACCATGATCATAACAACAATTGATACTATGGAAGCCAGAGCCATTCTTTTCTTTCTGTTCGTTTTTTCGCTTCTTTTTATCTCAATCAGACATATCAACACGATGTAGTAGCAGACCAGTTCCAGTATGGAAGGTGTCACTATTTTGAAAGACGCCCATGGCAATGACGAAAAAAAGCGGATCAACTCCATGGACTTGTCAAGGATAAAACCTGCGGCTTCCAGAATCCACAGCGCGGGATGGATGCCCAGTGGAAAAATAAAAACAGCCCCAAGACCCAGAATGACCACCAGCATTCCCACAAAGGGCACCAAAACCGGGTTTGCCACAAATCCGATCACAGAAACCTGGTTGAAATAATACGCCACAAGGGGCCATGTCCCTACGAAAGCGAAAACCGAGACAAGAATATAAGCCTGGATACTTTGTATCAGCCGCCGGGTTCTATCGCCAGCTTGTTCCATGTCATCAACTTGTTGTTTTCGATGGTTCATGGCCGATATCCCCCAGATAATGGATAGAACCGAACCGAAAGAAAGTTGAAATGATATATTAAAAAGTGAGTGGGGTGAAATGGATAATATAACCATAGCCGCTAAAGCCAGAGTATTGACGATTTCGTGTTCCGCTTCGAATCCATATGTTAAAAGAAACACAGTGGCCATAATCACTGATCGCTGGGTTGCAGGTGGCATGCCCGATAGGAAACCGTAAACCCACACAGGTACAAGCGTTAACACGCCGGCCAGAGCTTTTACGCGCCCCTGCCATAAAAGAGGTGTTATGTATGAAAGGACGAACCGGAACAAAAAAAAGAAGAACCCTGCGACCACACCCACATGGAGTCCAGATATGGAAAGAAGATGGACTGTGCCCGTCCGGCAGAAATCATCTTGAAGTTGGCTATCTATCCCCTGCCTGCTTCCGGTAATGAGTGCTTTCAGGACCTCCTTTCCAGGTTTTGAGGCAGATGTTTTGTCAATGAGAGCCTCCACGGCAGATCGCATTCTGTCAAGAGCTGTTGGACGGCCTTTTTCAACCAGCGTTGTATTCCCTTTTTTTCCGTAGATATTACCCCAGACATCGTCCCTTTCCATGAATTCCCGGTAATCAAAGCCGTTAGGATTATTGAAATTATGAAACTCTTTGATTTTTCCTGTGATTTCAAGGAGATCACCCTTGGCGTATTCCCCGTTCACAAGAGCTGTTCTCGCTTTCAGTGTGCCCCGAACCCCTCGTCTTTCGCCATCTTTTGTAAAAACGGATATTCTGTCGAGTATAAACGTCCTGTCTCGTTTTTCAACTTCGGGTACAGTTTTCACCCTTCCTGACACTGTGAATTCGCCTTTGCCCGCATAGAATCGGACATGAGCTGAAGATGCAAGTATTTCTGCCTTGCCCGACGGCTCCTGGATCGAGAGATTCCCCGTTGCTGCAAAAAGAAGCAGAGGAATCAGCGTCAAAGGTTTTTTACGCCATATGGCCCTGATAATCAGGAAAAAACACACAACTAAGATCAGAAGGGGTATATGGAAATGGCCCGGTAGAAGATGACCGGTAACTATACCGATCATCAGACAGAGAAGAAGGGGAATAACAGGACGAGAAAAATACGTGGGGGTGTTCATCTTTTTTCCGTTTCACATTGGAAAAAATCCCCCCGGTCTTTTTTCCTGCTGCATTATATTACGTTTTATAAAAATCCGCTAAACGCTGACAGTATCAGTCCTATAACTTTAGTAAACATGATTCATCAAACTGCCGGTTTATTCCGGTGAAAGAACCTTTGTTTTTTGCTAAAAAATTCCAATCAGTCATTATCACACCCATGAGCGAGGTCAACCATGAATTCAAAACGGCCATCGCATTAACCAAAATGAGTGATGAAAATAATCTTTCTTAAGGAAATGGCTTGAGTATACGCTTATTTTTCTTTCTCTCTCAGAATCAGGGCACCGAGTTTCGACAATTTCTTTTCAATAGACTCATATCCTCTGTCTAAGTGGTAAACCCGGCTTACCAGAGTTTTTCCTTCAGCGACAAGTCCTGCGAGTATAAGCGATGCGCTGGCACGTAAATCGGAAGCCATAACCGGTGCCCCTGACAAGTGATGAACGCCTTTGACCGTGGCCACTCGCCCGCCCTCAAGAGAGATGTCTGCCCCCATTCGCTTGAGCTCTGACACGTGGATAAAACGATTTTCGAAAATCGTTTCCGTAATTACGCTCGTTCCTTTAGCGATGCTGAGCATAGCCATAAACTGGGCCTGCATATCTGTGGGAAAACCTGGATAAGGAGTGGTTCTTATGTCTACGCTTTGAATCTCTTCAGGGCCGATCACGCGCATCGATTTTTCATAAACATCCACCTTGGCACCCGTCAGTTTAAGCTTATGGATAATTCCACCCATGTGCTCCGGCTCGCAGTCTGTTATGGTCACATCGCCGTGGGTCATGGCAGCAGCAACCATGAAAGTGCCAGCTTCGATCCTGTCAGGAATGATGCTGACGGTAACTGGCTTTAACGAGTTCACTCCCGTGATTTTTATCTCCGGTGTCCCTGCACCTTCGACTTTCGCCCCCATGCTGTTAAGGACCTCTGCCAAGGCAGTGATCTCCGGTTCTCGTGCAGCGTTCCTGAGCATCGTCACACCGCTTGCCAGAACGGCAGTCATCATCAAACTTTCTGTTGCACCTACAGAAACCACATCAAAGTAGATATCACCACCTGTCAGACTATCAGCAGACGCTTCGACGTATCCATGTTCAAGTTTTATTTCTGCTCCGAGCCCGGCAATTCCTTTAAGATGCAAATTGATGGGGCGTGCTCCAATGGCACATCCGCCTGGGAGTGACACCCGCGCCCTTTTCTGGCGTGCCAGCAAAGGCCCAAGAACAAGTATGGACGCCCTCATTTTTCTTACCAGTTCATAGGATGCTTCGAATTTATTGACACCCGTTGCATCAATGCTGACTGTGCTACCTGAAGACTCAACCTTTGCACCCAAATCCTCCAGAAGAAGCTTGATGCTTTTAATATCCATAAGATCCGGCACATTGTTGAACACACATTCGCCGTCCACAAGAAGGGATGTTACAAGAATCGGTAAAGCCGCATTCTTTGATCCACTGATTTTCACTTCCCCTTCAAGCCGCCGTCCGCCTTCAACCACAATTCTATCCATAATGATGTCCTGTGTTAAAAAAAACTGTTGTTTGCATTCCTGCTTATGTTGCTATTCTTACGGGAAGTTATTATGACAATTGCGTGAAAAAAGGAAGTTTTTTATACTTGAAGAATTATAATGATCAATTATTCGTTTGCAGCTATTGCTGACGTCGTTTCCATGACAATATCTTTAATTTTCTGAGCCGGTACTTCTACAAAAATACGTGTCCCTTCACCCTGAACAGATTTGAGAATCATTTTACCTCCAAGAAGACTCACCCGCTCCTCCATACTTCTAAGGCCCATGTGTTTACCTGTTATCTCCATGTTTTCCTGTAAACTCATATCGAAGCCAATGCCATTGTCTTCAATTCTTAATATCACGTGAGGATACGACGCAACGAGTCTAACAGAAGCTTTTGTGGCGTGGGAGTGCTTTCTAATGTTGTTCAACGCTTCCTGAACAAGCCGGTACATATTGATTTCTGAATCTGAATCAATTCGAATCTGCTCAAGACCAGCTGAAAAAAAAACAACATTAATTCCCCATTTAAGCTTAAACTCTTCGCAATACCGGAAAAGTGTTATGGCAAGCCCTAATTCGTCTAAACTTGGCGGACGAAGTTCGTATGCGATATCTCTTATCGCGTGAATTGCCCCTTGTAACACCTTAGAAATATCCTTGATTTTATGACGAACCTTAAAAGAAGTTTCTTGAATATCATCAAAAAAAGTCTCACATGAAATTCGCAAAGAAGATAAATCCTGAGCAACGCTGTCGTGAAGATCCCTTGCAATACGCTTTCTCTCTTTCTCTTGAATCATCAATATTTCACGGGTCAGTGTCTGTATCTTTTCTTCTGCTTTTTTAGTCTTCGTGATATCTAATGACGTAATGATAGCGCCGCCACTGTAGGGCGATAATCGGATATGAAGAAATCGCTCATTGTATTTTTGTTCTGGAAATTCTTTCTGCTCTCCTGTTCGTATGCAATCCATCAATTCCTCGAACATGTTGTTCACATGCCTTGAGCCATAATTCTTGTACATAATTTCCCCAATTTCAGGGATTCTTCCGAGTGATCTTGCCTTGGCCTTGTTAAAGCCTGTAATTTTCCCATTATGGTCAACGATTATTGTTTCAATTGGATTATTCTGAAAAAGAGTTCTATATCTTTCTTCACTGGCTCTTAGAGCTCTTTCCATGTTCTTTCTGTACTGTAACTCAATTTCAAGTGCTTTGTTTGTTTTAATCAGTTCTGAAGTCTTTGTTCTGGTATATATTCCACTCAACATGTCAGCACCCGGCTTATTTCTTGCTTTTAGCAGCAAAAAAATCTGCATCAACGCCAAACATGCAATCACAAAACCTTCACGTGATTGAGAAAGGACTCCCCATATGCATAAAGGCCCCATCAAGATCATCGTTATTATAAAAGACTGATTCAATGAGCCAATACGAGGAATCAAGCCACAGAATTTCATCTCTGATTGATTTTCGATCCTATCCATCATAGTGTCCACCTTATTCATTTCGATTTAAAAATCGTAACTCATAATATCTAATACAATACAGCAAATGAGCTGCGATATCTAATCGTGTTTAATCTCTCATAGGAATAACGATAATCGATTTTTAGCGGGATGTTAAAACTCAGGGCAGATCCACTTTTTCAAACATAGTTTAATTTAATTCTAACTTATTAAATTCTTTTTATAACAAATGCAAATTATTTATTAACAAATAAAAATATTTATCCTATCTATCTATTATTATTAGTTTTATGTAATATTATTCAATTCGATCCCTTAGCAACTCCATTGAATCGTTTAAAGCGTCCATTAACTCAGAGCCAGGATTTTGTTGCATAATCGCCTGTAGTTTTTCAATATAAATCGTCGATCCTATTTCGCCGGTCAAATATACGATGTCACCTTTTAAGGTATCTCCCACAATGTCAAACCTATTCCACAATTCATCGATTATATGGTCTGCCATTTGTTTATTGCAATGACCGATTTCTTCCGCTACAACCATAGCACCGAGACGAATCGACCAATTTTCATTTAGCAACAACTCGAACAATGAGTCAAAAACGATCCCTTTTTCAAGCATTTGTTCTGCGACTGCTGTTGCGTTTCCAGCTTCGATCATGGTCTGTATCGATCGCGAACTTAAATTTGCCGGATCAACATTCGTCAATACCTCAACAACATCTGGTATTTGAACTTGGCCAACCCATCTAAAATTATTATTAAATACTAACGTCGGTGCTGATTTAATCTGATCATTCTCAGCTTTTTCAGGGTAGAAGAGACCATCGATGATTTCAATATGAATGTTTGAGTTCGCAATCGCCAAAGACGACATATCCTTTACAACTCTGGGACAATGAGGACAACTACGTACCACATAAAGCTTTAAAAAAAGAGGTGCTTTTATGTTTTTTAGTACCTCTTTATACTTTGATAATTTATTAACGACCATTTCATCACAAATGCCGAATAGCATTTCAAGAATTTTGCCTTTTAATTCAGCTTTGATCATAAGATTGGGCATAACAATTAGAGTTGAATCTTGACGATCTCTATCTTTTTTAATTCTTATGCTGATACGATTAGAAACTTTAGATATTTCTTCAATTGATTTTTTTATCAAATCACCTTGGATGTCACCGCCATGAATAAAATCCATTGTTAATTTTCTATCAGTCTTTATCAACCCGCCTTTGATTATTTTTATATCCTGATCATCCATCTTATTACCCCATTAATCATTTCAAACGTACGATTCAATATCGACAAGTTTTATCTGCATTTACAAGATTAACGTATTAACATCTTGTCCGTTGTTTATTCAATCGATTTATTCAGGACATATAGTGAGAAAAAGGAGCGTGATCAACAGAGTATTAACCGCAGAATAAGCAAAAAAAAGCCCCTGAGTCAATAAAG
>JBAZWJ010000014.1:0-94547 GCA_041660385.1 Desulfobacteraceae bacterium
CACCACCAGGGAGTCGTGCAGTTAGGGTAGGTCAGGAGGGGTGTTATTTTTTTCTTGACAATACTTATCATGGATGTCCCCCGAATTGTCGACGGCAAAATCACATCCTATACCTATGACAGCCTGAACCGCGTGAAAACCATAACCCAGCCCGGCGGCGTGGTCACATCCTACACCTACGACCTAAAAGGCAACCTCACCCAGGTCACCGACGCCAAGGGTTTTGCCACAGTTTACACGTACGACGATCTGGGCCGCCTTGTGAAAACCGTATCCCCGGACACCGGCACAACACGGTATGCGTACACCGCCGCCGGAAAACTCCACACCAAAACCCTGAACGACGGCCAGATCACCACCTACGACTACGACAGCCTGGGCCGTCTGACCCATATCCATTACCCCGATTCGGCCCAGGACGAACGCTACACCTACGACCAGGGAACAAACGGCAAAGGCCGCCTCACCGGACGTTCCGGCCCCGGCTGGGTCAGCGCTTTCGAATACAACCCGGTGGGTCAGATCATAACCGAAACCCGAACCGTCAGCGGCGTCTCTTTCATCACCCGCTATGCGTACGACAAAAGCGGCGTCCTCACGGCCATGACCTATCCTGACGGACGAACCGTGACCTATGAGCCCAACCCAAACGGCCAGCCCTTTGCCGCCGTGACCTCCAAATCCGGCACAAGTAAAACCCTGGCAGAGGATGCGGCCTACAAACCCTTTGGCCCCCTTTCGGGCTTTGACATGGGGAACGGCATGGAGGTCCGAAAGACCTTTGATCAGGACTACCGGCTGAAAACCCTTGCCGCCGGTTCCGTCATGAATCTTTCCTACATTCATTATATGAACGGCATGATCCGCGAGATCACCAACGCCCTTGATCCGGCCCGAAGCCAGTTCTTTACCTACGATGACCTGGGCCGTCTGAAAACAGCCAACGGTGTTTACGGTCGTCTGGCCTGGACCTACGACAACGTGGGCAACCGCCTGACCGAATCCCGCAACGGCATCACCGAAACCTATGCCTACAAAACAGGCACAAATATCATCGAAGCCGTGGACGGGGCTCTTGACATTTTACCCATGACGCAAACGGCAATATCCACAATGCCGTGATCCAGAAAACATCGGCATCTGCCCCGGTCACTTCCGATTACCTGTACACCAGCGACGGCCTCCGTCTTAAACGAACATCAAACGGCGTGGTCACGGTTTACCATTATGACTTGGCCGGAAACCTCATCGGAGAAAGCGACGCCAACGGCGGAAATTTCAAAGCCCATGTGTATTTTGCCGGAACCCGCCTCGCCACCGTTGCAGCCGACGGCACCGTGTGCTACCATCACAACAATCATCTGGAAACACCGACAATGATGACCGATGACGACGGGGATGTGGTCTGGCGGGCGGATTATAAGCCGTTTGGGCAAGCGTCGGTTGATTCGGAATCTACGGTTGTTAATGATTTTCGGTTTCCTGGGCAGGTGTTTGATAAGGAGACGGGGTATCATTATAATTGGAATCGGTATTATGATTCTGAGACTGGGCGGTATTTGACTGGGGATCCGATTGGGTTGACGGGTGGGATGAATCTTTACTCTTATGTATTGGGGAATCCGATTAATGCAAGTGATTCTGAAGGACTTTTGATTGATGGAGGAGTTGTTTCAGTTCCAGTTGGTTATCTTATGGCGGGAGCTATTGCTTCTGGGATAGCTTATTATGGGGCACCGGTTGCAGCCGATGTTGGACAATGGATTGGAGAAGCGTATAACGAAGCAAGAAGAGCAAGAAGTAAGCAAGAGGAAATGGCTAAACTATATCCAGATATTCCAAATGAAAAATGCGATGGAAAATGTCCCCCATGTCCAGATGTAGACTTGATGCTACCAGAATATGATGCGAAAAGGGGATTGCACTATCATAGATGGAGATATCATCTGGATCCAAAAACCTGTTTGTGCCGTTTTGGAAAAGATTCAGGTCATTTTTAATAATAATTTTGAGAAATAAATGATACATTAATTAGTTATGATGTTAAAATAACAGGGAATATTACAAAAAAGCTATATCCAAAATTACAGCATGATAAATGTCTGCTTAATGGGTAATTTGAGCCACTCCTCGAAATTTCCTATAAGAGGCAATGGTAAATAAAACCCGTTTTGCCCCAATTGCCATTAGAGGATTTGACAGAAATTTCATACTGCTATTGATAAAACGTTGGAATTATCGATAGCAGAGCTTTTTTAAAACAAGCTTTGATTTAGTCTGGTTACATGGTGTGAGTTCGAGGAGTTAATATAATGGTTATCACAAATCATATTCATAAATTCAGAGAAGCCGTACGTCATTTATGGAATACTTTTTTGCGGGAAAATTCAACTTGGGATACCTTTGATAGTTTTACACAAATATGTGAGCTATTATTTGAAGAAATTGTTTTAAGCAAAATTGATTCAGAACTTCACATTAATAATGTATATTCCTATATAGGTGAGTATGTACCTGAATATCAGATATATGTAGATCACCCAGGCACGTTGCCTATGATGGTTAATAGGGATATAATACCTTCAGGATACTGGGATTATCCTGTTGAATGGATTACATCAGGGACGCTCAATGATATCCGATTAAAAGATTTTTTTGATTTTGATCAACTTGGCTGGCGAACTTTTGAATATTATAGAGTTAAGATTCTTAAATGTGAATCACATCCTGAAATTGAACAGAGATATGCATTGATAAAGTGCCATGATGCAAATGTCAGGATAATTGGGTTGTAATAATGAATTAGGTAAAAGCAAAAACGGGGTCGGGCAAAAACTTGTTTATTTTTTTTGATAAAATCATGCTATTAATGATGATATCGGCAATAACCGTGTTTCAATAGGAGGTCAACTATGCAGAATATTGATATCAACCAAGTCATGCAGCAACTTCCGCAACTACTTGAAAATATTGATGACGTTATTATCATCACAAAACAGGGTTTACCGATTGCCAAAATTGTCGGCATCCCTGATAAAAACAAGAAACGGCAGTTCGGCTCAGCTAAAGGATTGATTAAAATGTCAAACGATTTTGACGATTCTCTTGACGATTTTATGGAGTATATGTGATGCGGGTTCTGCTTGATACGAGCGCTTTTCTCTGGTTCATTTCCGGAAGCGACCGACTCAGCGCCAAAGCGCATAACTATATAGCCGACTTGAACAATGAACTGGTATTGAGCATCGCGAGCCTTTGGGAAATTGCCATCAAAACAAGTCTTGGAAAACTTGAACTATTCCGTCCGTTTGATCAACTCATATCCGTCCAGCTTGATAAAAACGATATTGAGATACTGCCCGTTGAACTGAATCATCTTTCAGCGATCATCAACCTTGAATTCCATCACCGGGACCCTTTTGACCGTCTGATCATCGCCCAGGGAATCACGGAAGGTTTGCCTGTAATCACAAGTGATTCAAATTTTAAAAAATATCTGGTCAATATCATTTGGTAACACGCAAGTACACGTCTGCACGGACATCAATGCCATGTTGAGCCGCACTGAAACCACCGGTAAACGCGACGGTTCTTTATCCTTGACTATTCAATCCAGATCCAACTTTCTTTGAGCGTAATGGCAACGAATCTTTGGTATTCGGCTGTTTTCTGAGTCTGAAAGCCTTACGGCTTTCGCAGGGCCAATCGGGAGATTGGCGTGCCCAGGGTGTGCAACGGGCGCTGGTCATTCCCTTTTTCTGTTTTCTTTCATCCCGCCCCTTGTCAGTTCAGCTCATTGGGTCTGAATATGATACCCATTGTCATGGAAGGCTTATTTATTCCCGGTGGATGAGGCCGGACTGGGTTTGACTTTAAAATGGCCTGGGTGGCGGCTCGGTCCATGTCATCGTTTCCTGATGATTTTGCAATACGGACATCTTTTACCTCACCGTGGGGAAGGACTTCGAAACTCATCCAGGTTTCCGGGTTTTTCATGTCGGCTGTCTGGTTCTTTGAAAAAGCCCAGTTTTCACTGATCTGGGTTTTAACAAAAAGCTGGTATCTTTCAATCAGAGTCCCTTGAAAACCCGATTGGGTCCGGCTTCCTTCTTCTGTTTCCCTGTTGCCCCGGGGTCCGCCCGCACCTATCGTCGCCCCTTCTTCAGAATGGTGGAACATTTCTAAAGAATTGGCTGTTTTTTCATGGGGCGGGCTTAAGTTATTTTTCCCGATGTTCATTGGATATTCGCTTACCTGTTTTTCATCGTTTGGCTCATTTTTCTGATCTTCCTTGTTTCTGGGGATGACTTTATCCTTTCTGAAAGAAATCGCCGTTTCTTCTTTTGGAAGATTTTGTCCCGTTTTTTCTGGTGCAACCGCTTTTCTATCGACCACCGGAATATCAGACTCCGGCTGTGGAGCAATATCTTCCTGGGCCGTTTTCGAAGAATTCGGAACGGGGATTACAAAACCAGGCTCACCTCCGGCTGAATTTGGCCTGCCAATAGAAGGCGGAAGAGCCGCCAGATCCAAATCCATGGTATTTATCGGTATGAAGGTGAAGGATTCAGGCTGGGGGAAAAAGATAAACCCTATCCCTATAAGGACATGAATCAATGCAGACAGACTGATTCCAATGATCCAGTCAGTAACATCACGAGGTTTGTTATGATCAAGGTGCATATCTCTGTTCATGACTTAAGGACGTTTTTAACCTTTTTTTCCATACTTCCATCAAAACCACAGAGGGAAGATCGTTCATGCTCATTCTTTATATCATGAACCAGCTTTCATAGAAATCTCCGATTAACGCTATTGTCATGCCCGTTTTTTGTCAGAGTTTGAAAGCCTTGCGGCTTTCGCAGGGCCAATCGGAAGATTGGCGTGCCCAGGTCGGCCATCGGTATGTATACATACCCCGCCGCCGGAAAACTTCACACCAAAACCCTGAACAATGGGCAGATCACACCTACGGCAGGAATAGGGTCAGGCCTGCTCTTGACTCACCTACTTTTCATATAAACTCTCAATGAGTCAAGGGCAGCCCTGACCCTATTACACATTTCACAAATGACCGTCCAGGATATCGAAGATTTCTTGTCTGCATCAATATGCCCATTATTATATTTTTCTTCTTACCATCTGAGAAGACGATAGGTATCATGGGCCCAAAAAGTTTAAATATGACCACCCATCACATATGACCCTTTTTGGGCGACAATTGCTGAAGGCGCTATCAATTCTTGATTAATTAATTATTCATAAAGATCAGACTGATGGGCGATGCGACTCTGGGTTTTGGAAGCCTGGCACAAAGAATGCTGACCTTATTTACGAGACAGGCCGCAAACAAAAAATTCATCGCCGACGAGCAGACTTGCCACAACAACAGCGCCTGGGGCATTGCCAATACCGATGAAGTAAATATCAGGTAAATAAAGCTACAGGGGGCTTTGTCTTAAAGAAAGGAAGAATGATGAAAGATGATACGAGGCATAAAATTGAAATCTCTGTTAACTCAGAGTATTCACAGGAATTTGCCGACTGGCTGAATGAAAAAGGCCATATTGCTTTTGTTGGTAGAACCACCGAAAATTTCATTAATGGTGTCTGTATAGCCGACGATAACCATGCGAGTGAAATTATGCGGGGATTGTGGGAAGAGTTTCGTATGGAGGGCCAAAATGTCATTTGATTTCAAGGACTACTATAGAGCCCTTGGTAGGGCAGAAAGGCTTGGGAGGAGGTGCGCCGGGGAATTTATATTTGAAGGTAGTTTTCGCCAAGAACCCCGACTTTCGAGTGCGCGATGCTGACCTGTATTATGATTTGGTATTATCTCCATGGGAAGCTGTGCTGGGCGTCAATGTCCACATACCCACTCTTGAAGGCACAGTATCCTTGAAGATTCCTGTGGGCACAAAAGCTGAACGGCAGTTCCGTTTGCGGGGAAAGGGTCTGCCCACCACCGGTGGAGCGCGCGGCAACCTGTTTGCCATTGTGTCCATCCATGTCCCGTCGCATCTTACCGCTGAGGAAAAAAATCTATGGGGGTCATTGGCAGCCCTATCTACATTCAACCCGAGGAGAACATCATGACCGAGCAAACCGTTCCGTATTACCCATCGTCACTTGCTCTTGAGTTGTTTCAACCTGGACCAAATGTTTTTTACAGTCTCGAAGACGCCGTTCATCTCGCAGGTGTCTCTCGCCGTTCTTTTTTGGTCTATTGCCGGGTCAGCCTTGTGCGACCTGTTTTTCAGCCACCTTACGGGGTGATGGAGTTTTCGGAAGAGTCAATCTATGCCGTCCGGCAGATGGAGCACTTACGAACCGTTCACCGCAGCGATTTGGCCTGGCTCAATACCGTGATAAAGCTCCTGGACAAGGTGGAGCAACTGCACACTGAGTTACGCTTTTTACGAAACAATTGAAGTAATTGAGGCAATTGAAAATGGCCTGATAAAACAATCCTGCCTTCTTTAAGTGGTGAACATGGAAAGGATTTCTACAGATCCGGTGTTAAATGATCAAGATCAGCCAATACGGCGAATTCTGGTGTCGCCAAATGAGCGGTCACTATCGTTCGCTATCACGAAGGAGGTGATGAAGATGCCAAACAAAGATGGAACTGGCCCCAAAAGCCAGGGACCGAAAAACGGTCATGGAAAAGGTAAGGGCAACGGCCAGGGTAAGAGCCCCGGTCAAGGTCCGATGACTGGAGGCAAAGAAGGAATCAAGGAAGAAACCAAAAAGTAACACACCTTAAAAACGAAATTGAGGCTTGCAAACAATCGCATGAGCGCAGACCAAAAGACCGGGGCTAATTTTATAGTGAATCTTCATGTCATTAGGCCCGGTCTTTTTTTGGCTGGTTATGCGGAGCGCTATGTTTAAGCTTAAGAGCATAACTAATCAAAGGGGAATTTCATGAAAAAAGAAAGTAATACAAAGCCGAAAAGTTCTAAGGTGTACATTATTGGAAGCGGAATTGCTGGACTGGCAAGTGCAGTATATTTGGAAAAAGATGCTGGGATTCCCGGCGAGAATATTCACATTTTGGAAAAAGATTCAATTATTGGTGGCGCTACTGATGGCGCAGGCGATCAAGATAAAGGATTTGTTGTTCGTGGTGGAA
The DNA here is from genome assembly GCA_041660385.1 of Desulfobacteraceae bacterium. Taxonomy (GTDB): domain Bacteria; phylum Desulfobacterota; class Desulfobacteria; order Desulfobacterales; family Desulfolunaceae; genus DYJE01. The sequence goes on from JBAZWJ010000014.1 coordinate 7,139, forward strand.
GAATGCATGAAATGCATTACGAATGTTATTGGGAGCTGCTGTCTCACATTCCTTCGCTGGAAGACCCCGATGTTTCGGTTCGAGACGAATCTTTTGATTTTAATGAACGTTTCGTTTCAAACGGCCAGGCTCGTCTTCTGAAAGATGGAAAGAAACTGGATGTTTCTTCTTATGGCTTATCATTTGAACAACAGACAGACTTACTAAAATTAACATTCGTTTCAGAAGAATCTCTTGGCAATAAACGAATAGAAGATTGGTTTGATCAAGCCTTCTTTGAAACCATATTTTGGTATATTTGGAGTTCCATGTTTGCATTTCAAAAATGGAGCAGCCTTGCCGAAATGAGAAGATATATGAAAAGATTTATGCATCTTGTCGAAGGATTGCCCAGATTGGGCGGTGTAATGCGTACCAAATACAATCAATACGACTCTGTCGTTCAGCCTATAAAAAAATATCTTGAAGAAAAAGGTGTGACGTTTGAATTGGGCAAAGACGTTGTTGATATCGATTTCAATCTATCCGCTGACAAAAAGACCGCGTCCATGCTCCACCTTAAAGACAAAACAGAAATAGTGCTTGGAAAAGATGATTATGTTTTGATCACAAATGGCTCCATAACAGAAAGTTCTGATAATGGAACCTGGGATACGCCAGCCAAGTTGAAAGGCATAGAAGAATCCGGCTCCTGGAAACTGTGGAAAAAACTTGCGACAAAAGACAAGGCGTTCGGTAATCCAGATCCATTTTGTGACAATATCAGTTTGCAAAAATGGTATTCATTTACAGCCACCTATAAAGACAGCACCTTCCATGATTATATGGAAAACTATTCCGGCAATGTGGATGGAACCGGCGGCCTGGTTACCCTGACTGACTCCAACTGGCTTATGTCCTTTGTCATAGCTCGGCAGCCTCACTTTCCAAACCAACAGGATGATGTAAAGATTTTTTGGGGGTACGGGCTCTATCCTGACAGAAAAGGCAATTACATCGACAAGACCATGGCAGAGTGTACCGGTGCTGAAATGCTCGAAGAGCTTTATTATCATTTAAAAATTCAAGATATCATGAAACCGGTTACAGCAGCCGGTAAGGCAAATTGTATTCCGGTTGCGATGCCGTTTATTGATAGTCTGTTCATGCCAAGAAAAAGTGGCGATAGACCAAAGGTTATACCGGACGGCGCAACAAATTTTGCCTTTTTGGGTCAATTTGCCGAAGCACCGAAAGACTGTGTGTTTACGGTAGAATATTCAGTGCGGACAGCGCAAATGGCTGTATATGGTTTTTTTGATACTGGCAAGAAAATACAACCCATGTACGACTCGGCACACAATCCAAAGTACTTACTTGGAGCACTTAAAGCCATTACAAGATAATATAAGGCGCTGACACGCGCTGCTTATGTGCAGCATTATGTATGCAACAAAACAAGAAGAGGCGATACAAATGAACAGCGATAAACTCAGATCCATTGCAAAAGCGCTCGTCGCGAAACAGAAGGGTGTGCTGGCAGCAGACGAAAGCACTCCCACGATCAAAAAGCATTTCGATGCGATCAAAGTCGAGTCCACCGAAGAAAATCGACGGCGGTACCGCGAAATCCTTTTTTCAACCCAGGGGATTGAACGCTATATCGGAGGCGTTATTCTCTTCGACGAAACGTTGCGCCAGGGCACCCGGGAGGGTATTCCTTTTGCCGAGCTACTATCAAACCGGGGAATCATACCGGGGATCAAGGTGGACAAAGGCGCTAAAGCTCTGGCATTGTGTCCTGATGACAAAATCACCGAGGGTCTTGACGGCCTGCGCGAGCGGCTCATGGAGTACAAGCAGATGGGGGCTAAGTTCGCTAAGTGGCGGGCAGTTATTGAGATCAACGAACGCGATGTTCCTACTTCGTTAGGTATTCGTGCAAATGCTTACGCATTGGCCAGTTACGCTGCGCTCTGCCAGGAATTGGATATTGTGCCGATCGTGGAACCGGAAGTCCTCATGGATGGTTCCCACGACATCGAACGCTGCGAAGTTGTCACATCCAGGGTTCTCAAGGCCGTGTTCACCGAACTTGATGCACACCATGTGCTTTTCGAGGGAATGTTGCTCAAACCGAATATGGTTATTGCCGGTAAGAAATGTACGCATCAGGCAAACGTTCTTCAGGTTGCTGAAGCCACAATCCGTTGCCTGACCCGTTATGTTCCGGCGGCTGTCCCTGGAATCATCTTCCTGTCCGGTGGGCAGAGTGCAGAAGACGCCACTGACCACCTGAACGCCATAAACATGATGGGTCCGCATCCGTGGGAAATCGGTTTTTCTTATGGGCGTGCGTTGCAGGCACCGGTGCTTGCAGCCTGGAAAGGCCTGGAAGACAATCTGGCTGCCGCTCAGAAGGCGTTCTTGAAACGCTGCCAGTTAAACGGTCTTGCTCGCGACGGAAAGTATACCCGGGCAATGGAAACGACGGGGTAATATCAGCAGATTTTAGCGTTATAAAATTCAGAATACGATGAGATAAAAGGGAATTTCATGCACAAACTCGTCCTGCTTCGCCATGGCCTCAGTGAATGGAATCTTCAGAATCGCTTTCCTGGTCACGATCCACGATATTCTGGCATTGAGAAGAGCAGGCTTCCCAAAACCGAGTGTCTGAAAGATACCGTTGAAAGGGTTATTGAGTGCTGGAACGACGTCCTATCCAAAGAAATAAGATCCGGCAAAAGACTTCTCATCGTCGCCCATGGCAACAGCCTTCGGTCTCTGGTCAAGTATTTGGACCAAATCACGGACAAAGAAATTAATGAACTCAATATCCCCACAGGTATTCCTTTGATTTACGAGCTTGACTCTGATCTCAAGCCTGTACACCACCATTATCTTTCGGATGAGGCTACTCTCAAAGATGCGATGGCTGCCGTCGCAAAACAAGGAAATGCAAAATAACGGGGAAACGTGGGTCGCGGAAAAATGTAATTCCGGGGACCCTACTAAATTCGCGTCAACATTTGGCTAAAAAGCCTTTATTATCGATGATCTCTGGGTTTTTATCTTGATTTGTCAAGGATAAAGATCCGATACCAATGTTCAAATGACAAGGGCCTTTAATGGACGCCCCCTTACGACCCCATTTTTTGGGGCTGTCAAGCATAGGCAGGCGGCGGCCTTTCGGAACAGGTATGGGTCATTAATTCTATGGCTGTTTCGATCCAGAGAGCAACGGCCTTCATGGCATGGGACAATGCCGACTCATAAGTATCACCATGAGCGGAACATCCTGGAAGTTCGGGAACCTCAGCTACACAAGCTTGATCCGCAGCGCTCCAATAAATAATAATCTCGTATCTGTCCATCATATCTCCCCGCCGAGTTTATATCTAAGAATAACGGCCCAGACTTGTTTAACCTGATAAGGTTTAGTTTTGTTCCCATCCTTTCTGTTTATCTTACTGATTCAGCTTGATTAAATCTAATCCATGACGTTGATAGCCTGGTTCGTCATTTACTCGATATTAGAAAACTAACCTTTTTCAAAGAGCGAAATTCAAGATTGAGCGCTTACGAAGAATCGATTTACGAGTACCACCGACACCCTTTTGACGGCAATAAAAAAGCCCAGTTTTGCAGGCAAAACCGGGCTAAAATCGAACTATCAGCTATAGCTAACCAAATTGCTATTTTTTCTTTCTGCGGACAACAAATCCCAACAGGCCGCTTCCCAGAAGGAGCATGGTCGCGGGTTCGGGGACGGGTTCAGATACGGGTTCATACGTTATTTCGAGGGCTGACTGTGTAATGTAGAAATCGCCAAAAAGGTCAATAATTTTAACACTAAAAGATCCATCTGCTAAACTTGATACGCCTACATTATAATTATAGTCGCCAGTATTAACTTCACCTAAATCCCAGTTACCGCTTTCAGCATAACCAAAAGCTACTTCCCAACTATCACACCAACCGCCGTCATCCTTTAATGAGATAACCAATTTTCCTGAAAGAATCTCTGCTGCAGCGGGATCAAAAGTGAAGTGATGTGTCCAAGCTACGTAATCGCCAAATCCGTTGAGGAAGTTTACAGCACCCCAGCCAGAGCCGTCAAAGTCTCCACTGGGATTGGTCCCGTTAGCGGTAAACGTGGTTGTGTCTATAAGCGTAACCGGCGTTGCCATAGATATTCCTGACAATCCGACTAATAAAAAAAATGCCGTAAAAAAAATAAGAAATAGTTTTTTCATTACATACCTCATGAAATCATTTTATAAAGCTAATAAAAATTAATAGTCAACAATACGTTTTGAGAACTTCTTAATAAATTTCCCCGCCTCCCCCCTTTTTCATCTTTAAGATTTAGAGTTTTTTATACTTTCTTAAATTCTTAAATTCTTAAATTACGTATACAGAATATGTGCCAGGATGTGTGTGGTCGTAATAAATATCATTATTCTTATAAATTAGTATTTTGTATGGATTGATCTAAAGTATTTGGTGCTGGGATAGAGACTCTTCTCTATCGGAATTAGGGAATTTAATTCATAGAAATTGTGAAATTAATGTACGAGGCAGGCGGCATGATGCCCTGTTTTGAATAGAGGCTATCTGCCGCTTGGTAGTTTCTCCTACCTGTACTTGCTGACCCGGTACTTCAAAACACTCAATGATATCAAATTGATCCAGGACTTCATGCAGCGTATGTCCTTTGAATAGGTTGTTTTCCTGCATTTTTTTTGTGATATAGGATAAAAAGATGAGGGCGATAAACTCCACAAAGAGCTTGCCATCCAAGCTTAGTTCCGATGAGACGGCCACACGGCGAAGATTCAATCGTTCTTTCAGGTTATCAAAGGCTTTTTCCACCAGGTCCTTGTTCCGGAAGATCTCAAGTGCCGCAACTGCGTCCTTTATCTCGTTGCTCAAAAGGGTAAAATAACCGTAATCGCGTTTTGCTTCCTTGATAGCCTCTTCTTTGGCTATGACCTTCACGCCTCGAACCGGTGTGCTTCTCACTTCAAAATATTTGGCATATTGCTTTTCATGATCCGGATGTCGCTGTCCGCTTTCCAATTCTTCCTGCAAAATGGCCATTGAGCTGTTGAACGTTTTTTCATCCTCCAGGGCTCGTTCCGGAGAATAATACAGATGCTCATGATCTTTATTTTTGCCGTAGCGGACCTGTCTGAGACCTTTTGAATAACTGGAGATAGACGTGCTGTCATAAGCCAGGTAGTCACTTTCCGCACGGCGTTTCCCCTGGAATTCAGGGGACACCACACTTAATTATTGACATCCTTTCCAAATCTTGCTAATTATTTTTCGCAATCAAGATGATACTTAATCAGGATCACCAAAGGGCAGACACAAGGTCCTGCCCCTACAAAACATACCACAGATTTGCAACATGGACTTGGGTGAAATTATGGCAAGAATAGCACGGGTGGTGGCTCCATTATATTCACACCACATCATACAGCGAGGCAACAGACGACAACAGACATTTTTCAACGATGAGGATTATTCTGCTTATCTTGAACTGATGTCGGAATGGTGCCGGACCTACCATGTCGAGGTATGGGCATACTGTCTCATGCCGAACCACGTTCATCTGATCCTTGAGCCTGAAACCAAAGACGGATTGAATCTTGCTGTTGGAGAGGCTCACAAACGGTATACGCGACGGATCAATTCCCGTGAGGGCTGGTGTGGACATCTGTGGCAGGGACGATTTGCGTCCTTTATCATGGATGATAGCTATCTTCTTTCCTGCACAAAGTATATTGAATTGAATCCTGTGCGCGCAGGTCTGGTTAAAAAACCGGAACAATGGGCCTGGAGCAGCACACGAGCTCATATCAACGGCAAAGATGATATTCTGATAAGACCAAAAACCTTGACTGACAGGATCAACAAACCCTGGAAAAAGTTTCTTTCGACTGATGTCCAGGATCATGAAATGGATCTATTCAGAAAGCATGAACGAACCGGACGCCCTATTGGGGATGATTCATTCATTGATCACCTTGAATATCTTCTTGATCGAACGTTGAAGCCCCAAAAGCCTGGTCCAAAATGCCAGAATCCAAACGTTAAGCGTGATGGCCGTAAATCCAGTGGGATATCCTGATGAGGATATGAATTCGTTGTGTAAACTTTCCGCGACGGGGATTTCAGCAAGAGACCCTGCACCGTTGTTGAACCCTTTTTCACGCAAGGACAGGCGCATGCTTATCTCTGCCCGAATTGACATATGGGAAAGCCTTGCGGCTTTCGAAGGGGCCAATCGGGAGATTGGCGTGCCCAGGAGTGGCCCCAGCCAGACTTGTCTCACTGAATCGGAATCAGGACCTTGAAACTGGAACTGAAGTGAACGTGTTTGTGTGCCACGGGGTCTTGCATAGAATAAGCCTTAATCATGTCCGCTCGATAAGATGTTGATATAATCAGTATAACCATGGTAAATTATTGATTGTAAAAACAAGCTGTGGTCTTATACTCGTATTTCTGTTTTTGACGCTGATTCGGCCCACCTTCAAACCCAAAATAATGAGCATGGTGTGACGACATGTGTTGTTTGCCCATCACACCTAACGATATTTAAAAGACCAATATATCCGGAGATAAAAGCCGTGTACGACACCAGCATAACGGACAAGCAGTTTAAGAATCTATCCGACATCGTGTACAAAGTCTGCGGAATCAACCTGAACGACAATAAAAAAAACCTTCTCAAGGCGCGGCTTGCAAAAAGGCTGAGATCCACAAAAATAAATTCTGTCACCGAGTACATCCAGTTGATCGAAAAAGACAGCGACGAGTTCAAGCGGTTTATCGACGGCATTACCACCAACCACACCTATTTTTTCAGGGAAAACAAACATTGCGAATTTATCGTTCAGACTTTGAACAGGGCTCATTCTTTAAAAATCTGGAGCGCTGCGTCATCAAGTGGTGAAGAAGCCTATTCCATCGCCATTCAGCTTCTTGAAAGCGGTTTCAATTTCCGGATATTCGCGTCGGATATTTCGGACACCATGATCCAGACCGCCAATCTTGGTGTATACCCCCTGGAGAGGGCAAGGGTCGTTCCTCCAGTCCTCTTGCGGAAATATTTTCAGAAAGGGATCAACCACTCCTCAAATAAAATTAAAATCAAAGACCATGTAAAAAATCACATCACCTTTGGAAAATACAATCTGGTCACAAGCACTCCGCCCATCTCGGAATACCACATCATCTTCTGCCGTAACGTAATGATTTACTTTGATAATACGACAAAACAAAAGGTGATGAATGATATGGTAACGGCCCTCAAGCCCGGAGGTCTTTTCATATTTGGTCAATCTGAAAGTATGGTGGGAATTAAAACGCCTTTCGTCACCCTTTCACCAAGTATCTACAGAAAACCTTGACGATTCGTTTGCCGATAAAAACAACGTGTATGATATTGTTTAATCCATCGGAATATTTTATAGTGTTCACTATAAAATCCCAAAAAAGAGAAAAAGCCCAAGGGAATAAATGATCAGCGAACAGGAAAAAAGCTTTGTGGTCCAGCGATACTCCATGATGAACGACATCCCGTCGGGCATGTTTGTCATGAGAGACGACTTTACCGTCCTTGCCTGGAATACCTGCATCGCCAGATGGACGGGCATAGACAAGGATAAGATTAACGGGAAAAATATCACCCTGTTTTTTCCCCGTTTCACCGAAGAGAAAATCCTGTCCAGGCTGGAAAAAGTATTCAAAGAAAAAGACCTTGTTCTTTTTTCACCTGAACGTTACTCGGACCTCATTCCCTGCAGCCACTCAAAGGAAAAGTTCCGTACTCTCAAAATCCATGCAAATTCCGTCGAGTCATTTACCGGGAAATCTTTTTACGCTCTTTTCACCATAGAAGACATAACAGCTCTGTCCGTCCGGATGTCGGATTTTGAAACCATAAGAGACAAGGCCCTTGAAGAAATCAGCATGAGAACCTCTGTCGAGGAGGAGCTGAAACAAAAAAACCTCATCCTCCAGGGCATTCTTTCAGCATCGCCCATCGCTATCATCCTTGTTGAAAAACGGGTGGTCGTCTGGGGTAATGAAGCGGCACGAAAGCTTTTCGCTTATGACCATGAAGAAGAATACATAGGGAAAGACACGCGTTCTTTCTACGCGAGCGGGGCCTGGTATCAGGCAGCAGAAACCGTCGTTCGAACGGCATCGGAAAAAATTTTGATTGAAGTTGATGCCGAGTTTATAAAAAAAAACGGCGAGATATTCACAGGCCACATGATGGTAAGCTGCATAGATCCGGTCCATCCGTTTGATAGATCCATCGTGACCATCAGTGATCTGAGCACGCGTATTCAGGCCGAGCAGGACAGGATTTACAAAGAAAAAATCCTGTCTGTCCTTGAAATGGCTGGGGCTGTCTGCCATGAACTCAATCAGCCCCTCATGGCTATCTCCGGTTACTCTGAACTCTTGATGCTTGGGCTTGAGTCATCCCATCCCCACTATGAAAAACTGAACAAAATCCATGAGCAGATCAAAAGAACGGGGACAATCACCAAAAAGCTTATGAGCATCACCAAGTACGAAACCAGAAAATACACGGAAAGAGAGATGATTTTCGATCTCAAGGCCCTTAAGACACCCGATATCTGATCAATGGTTTCCATCGGATCAACCGGGCACAGAATTTAAACATAAATCATGTCCATAAAAAAGGCTGGCATCTTTGAGAGACACGTTCAAACTGACTGATATCATCATCAACAGATATAAATGGCTGCCCCATCCCACGGCCCTGTTTCTTTTTTCCATGGCATCGCTGGGGCTCACCCTGTTTCTTTGTATATACTGGTATATCGAAGTAAAAAACGGGCTTGAGGAATTCATAGGCCGACTGAATTTCGACCCCTTTCTCATTTTTCAGAGCAGAACATGGGTTGTCACCCTGATATTCACCCTGATCGGCGGTGTTATCCTCGCTGGGATATTCATGAGCTTCGTGTATTACCAGAAAGTACTCCAACTTTACAGCTATCAGCAGAATTTCATCAACAACTTCACCCACGAGCTCAAAACACCTGTCACATCGCTTAAACTGTACCTGGAAACCTTCCTCAAACACGATCTTTCTAAAGAAGACCAGCGAAAGTATCTCAAATACATGCTGGCCGACGTGGGCAGACTGTCCGGCAACATCAACAGCATCCTCCATCTGGCCAGGCTTGAAAGCGATGAATATGAACGGCAGTATATCTCAACTGACATCGTCGTCTTTACTGAAAATTTCCTGAAAAACAATCACCATCTTTTCACTGGCTGCACGACTCAGATATACAACGAACTTAAAAAACCCATCAGCCTGACCATCGACACCTCTCTTTTTGAGATGCTGTTCATGAACATCATCAAAAACGCAATGAAGTATAATCATTGTGAAACATGTTTCTTGGACATTCGGTTCACGTCACGGCTGAACACGTTGATGATTAGTTTCAAGGACAACGGCATCGGGATCGAAAAAAAAGACTTCACAAAAATATTCAGAAAATTTTATCAGGCCAGCACTTCATCGGCCAGAACCACCGAAGGAAGTGGACTCGGTCTTTATCTGGTCAGCATCATAGCTAAAATTCATGGCGGAGATATCTTCGTAAAAAGCCCCGGGCCTGGCAAGGGCAGTGAATTCGTTGTGTCTCTGCCCATTTTTTCAGTTATACAGAAACTCAAACGGACGTGATAAACCTATGGACATGAAAGAAAAAAAACGGATACTGATCGTAGAAGATGAAGAGCACATCGCCGACGGTCTGAAACTCAACCTGTCACTTCAGGGTTATGAAGCCATTATTGCTTCTGACGGTGTTGCGGCCCTTGATCTCTGGAAGTCTTGGCGACCGGACCTCATCGTTCTGGACATCATGCTGCCCCGGATCGACGGGATTTCCGTTCTAAGGAATATCCGCCTTGAAGATCAGAAAATCCCCATTCTCATCCTGTCGGCCAGAAGCACCCAGGCCGATGTCATTGAGGGCTTGAAACACGGGGTTGATGATTACCTGGCCAAGCCCTTTGACCTTGAAGAGTTTCTCCTGCGTGTGGAACGGATGCTCACCCGGCTGTCCATGTACCGCAGCGACAACCTGTCCGGTTCGGAAAAATTAGGCTCCATCGACCGGGTATACCGTTTCGGAGACAACGAAATCGACTTTTTAGAATCCACGGCCCAGTGCATGGCCGGGAAAATTTTTCTCACCGAGCAGGAAATCAAGCTGTTGAAACTTTTCGTTTCAAACAGGGGCAAAGCTCTGTCGCGTCAAAAACTTCTGGAAATCGGATGGGGCTACACTAAAAACATGACCACCCGAACCGTGGACAACTTCCTTGTCCGTTTCAGGAAGTATTTTGAAAAGGACCCCAAGAACCCCGAATACTTCATAAGCAGAAGATCCGTAGGATATATATTCGATCATGACGAATGAAGATTATTCGAATCAGGATGAACCTGTCGTCGTTCCCATAACAGATTCCATCGACCTTCACACGTTCAGCCCCAAAGACATTCCTGATCTCATTCAGGAATACATAAGAGCTTGCCGGGAAATTGGTATCTTGTCGGTCCGCATTATCCACGGGAAAGGCAAAGGCATCCAGAAGGAACGTGTCCGTGCTATTCTGGCAGCGCATCCCCATGTGAGGTCCTTCACTTCTGGCCATCTGGAATCCGGGGGATGGGGAGCGACATGTGTGGAACTGCTTCCGCCAACATGCAATCGCACCCGATAGATTACACAGCAAGTAATTATTAAGCCTCAACACATAGTGACAGGTTTTTTGAACACTAAACATCGAACGAGCGCATACGGGGTACGCAACCTGAAGCCATAAAGATATGCGATTGGCCTGGAATCGTTGATCATCACCGTTGACAGTGTTTCATCAATCTGTTAACTTACTTAAATAATAAATATATTCGGACGAGCCTGAACGGTTCCTTCCTCATTATTCCGACACACTAACCGGCTCCCCCGTTGTTCACGGATGACTTCCTGTGCAGGAGATGCTGTTTCCATGGATCAAATAACCGGTAATATCGTAGTCGCCTGTAATACCTGCAAATCTTATTTCAAAGTATCAAAAAATCTGCTCGGCAAACAAGTCACCTGCTCGAAATGCAAGAGGGTGTTTACCGTTTCTGAAGCAGCCCCGAAAACACCGCCTTCTGTTGAAGATGAGTTTTTTCTCTGTAAGCTTGCCTTGAACTACGGCCTCATGAAGGAAGACAATCTCCAGGCGGCCTTTCAGGAATATTCAAGACAGAATCAAAGCCATGGTAAAGCGAGTATTGAACGTTTACTTATAAGCCATGGAGGCTTATCCGAAGATCACCTTCTTCTTCTCAAAGTAATCAGAGAAAACTGGGATTTGCGACTGGCTGAAAAACGATTTGCAACTGAAGCTGTGGCAAGAAAGTACATCAGCGAGGCCCAGGCCCGAAAAATTCTGGCTGAACAGGCTCAGTTTTTTTACAAAACACGTAAGATAAAACTTCTAATGGACTTTTTAACTGAATCAGGAGCCATGAGTCAGGAGCAATGCAGAACCATCCTTTCCAGCACGGGCCCAAAACAGCAACTCTGGAAAAGTCGTCTAGAAGAAAGCAAAGTTGTTACTCCCCCGATAGAACAACGTCCTGAGCCGACCATCCCGAAGGCAAGCAGATCCCATGAAAACGAATCCCTGAAGAAGGATATTATCGAGCCCCTGATCCAGAGCAAATCTCCTGAAAGAATGGCTCCACTCTTCGAGACAAAACCGTCTCCTGTCAAGCCAGTCGTAAGCAAATCAGAGCCCGTGCATCCTGAACCTTCCGTCATGAACAAAGGCGAAGCCCCTTCAGACAAAGAACAAGCCAAGTCTGATGATATTCTTTTGAAAACTGAAAAGCTGCAACAAGAACCTGCCGATGAAGAAACTTTGCCGTCCCATCTGGACACACAGTCAACAGAAATCGTTTCGATTTTACAGGAAACCGAAGCGGCTGTCGATGAACAGACTTTATCTGCCGAATCCATTGAACCCGTCATATCGGAAGAAATTTCGGAAGACACCATTTCACAGGATGATATTTCACTTGGAACCGGCTCTACAACACTGTCCATCAACGGCCTGGAACTAATCATCTCCACCGACGGCCTCATCGCCATGATAAAGATACCGAAAGACATGGACACATCAGACATCAGCGTGGACGACATCAAAACATCTCTCCGTGAAGAAGATATTGTCTATGGAATCGTTGATGACGCTCTGATCAGGGGCTTCCTGAATTCCAAGATTTTCAGGGAAAAACCGTTCAAAATCGCAGAAGGGAAAGTTCCTGTCAAAGGAAGGGACGGAAATATAACCTACTTTTTTGATACCGATTATCTTAAGGTTGGAGAAGTATCCGAATCGGGTTCTATTGATTTCAAAAACAGGGGAGAAATCCCCTATGTGACCGAAGGTACCATTCTCGCCGAGATCACTTCGGCCGTTCCCGGCAAAAACGGTAAGGATATTTTCGGCCGGGACCTCCTTGTTCAGGAAGTGAAACAGGTATTCCTTAAATGTGAGAATGGCACGGCATTATCTGATGACGGAAGGAAAGCCACAGCCACAGCCAATGGCCAGCCCAAGTTGAGTTTCGGTAACAGGCTCCATGTGCTGAGCGAAATCGTCATCCCCGGTGATGTGAGTTTCGAGACAGGCCATGTGGATTTTGAAGGCAATGTTATCATCAGAGGAGGCGTCCAGAACGATTTCCATGTCAAAGGGGCCAATGTCACAGCTGAAGAAGTGTTCGCGGCTCACATCATTGCAAAAGGCGATCTTATCGTCAAAAATGGAATCACCGGTGCCACATTGGATGTGGAAGGCAATATCAAAGCGAAATTTATCAATAAGTCAACCATCAGGGCCTATGGCAACGTGGTTGCGGAAAAAGAGATCATAGACTGTAATATCCAGACCAGTAGTGCCTGCGCCGTTTCCTATGGGAAAATCGTTTCATCCCACATCTCCGCCAAGTTAGGCATTGAAGCCCAGGACATTGGAACGGAAATCTCAAAGCCATGCCACCTGAAAATCGGGGTTGATGACCACATCAACCATGAAATCGACCTGATCGATAAAAAAATCAATGAAGAGCAAGATATCCTGAATAACCTGGAACTAAAAATGAAAAATCTGGATATACAGGATAAGGCGCTTCGCAAAACCATATCCGTTCTGGCCCATGTTCAGGACAGATCACAACTTGAAATCAAAGATCTTGCGAAACACCTTGAACAAATCAAAACCCAAGGTGATCAAGACAAGATCAAAGCCGTCGAATTGCGAATGGAAATTCTTAAAAAAACCGCAAAAGAGGCCGATGCAGATATCAACGCTAATTTCGACACCCAGGACAACATCGATTCGGAAGTCAAACAACTGCGTGAAAAAATCTGGGCCTGTAAAGAGCAGATCATGGGGTTGAACAGGCAGAAAAAAGACAAGATAGACTGGGCGGATAAAATCACAACAAAAGCATACATCAAAACCAAAGGTCCCATTTTCAGCGAAACCTTCATTGTCGGCAAGCATTGTTCACGAACATTGCGGGAGACCATGAGGGCCGTTAGAATCCACGAAGCTATGTCTCTTGATGCCCCGGAAGGATGGGAAATCAAACTGACGTAAAGGGAAAGGAGAAAAAAAACATTGCTGGGCTGTTGAAATTAAAAAGGTGTTCTTCCCATGAAGGAAAGACACCTTTTTTTGTTATTGCGAACTATAACTCAATATCACTAAAGAAACAGCTATTTACCGCCGTTGTTCACTTTTTCACGTAAAACGGACGAGCATTTGAAAGTGACCACTTTACGTTGGTCAAGCATCATGTCTGCGCCGGTTGCGGGGTTTCTTCCCTTACGGACGCCCTTTTCCTTGACACAGAACTTACCGAAACCGCTGATCAGCACATCGTCACCTGCTTCTATAGAATCTTTAATGATTCCGATGAGCTGTTCAACCAGCTCTGTGCTTTTTTTTCTAGAAAAACCTATACGTTCCTGGACAGAATCAACCACCTGCGTTTTTGTAAGTGCCATATCGGATGCTCCTGGAATAATAGCTAATAATAACTCGTTTCAAATAAAGAAACTATATACGGGCATTTTATTAAAAAATCAAGAGTGTTACACAGTCATTTTCAATTTTTTTCATGGGTCAAACAAAAACTACTTCCACAAATTCCGTCACTCACAAAGCAGGCTCAATAAGAACAAGACCGCCTGGCACTTGAAATACAGGGGATAACCTGCACTGATCAAGCAACCTTACCAGGTCGCGTAGACCCTGAACTGGGGACCGTGCCGGAACGTTCCAAAACTGGCATCGTATCCCAGCTCCGTGGCTTCTTCAGCAGCACCACTGAACGTAACAACCATTGTGAAATTGATATTGTAACCTATGGCCAAAACACCATGGCCGCCCAGCAATGATGGAGCCCAGAATAATCCCAGAGTCGTGTCGTTCTGGATATAGCCCACAAAACTTTTCTTATCCACAAACGTTCTTCCGGGATTCAGTTCTTCGGCATACGCCACCGATTCGGGAGAAATTTCACCACTGCCAAACCCGAGAGTATCCTGGCCATGTCCGAAAAATTTGATTGTTCCAGGCTTGATTGTCCCACTGGCCATGTCGCCCATCATGGTGTCAAATCCGAACTGTGCGCAGTAAGCCTTCACTTCATAAGCATCATCGTAGACAGGCACGCCGTATATCTGATTTTCCTTACCGCCAGGTGTTGTAAGGGTATGGATCTCGATGGGGACCTTCAACCCTGCATACCCAATCCCTGCATACCATCCCATATTCATATCGGGGTTCCCATCTCCTTTGCCTTTGAACATGTAGTTGATCTCATAAGACGTGACGTCATGGTCGTACTCGAATCTCCGAGGCATGCCTGTTGCCAGCGCCCCTGTCCAATCGGCGGAACCCTTGATTGATCCAAGAGAGTATCTGAAGAAAACGTTCTTTACAGCCACATATCCGGCAAACTGGTCTATATCCCCTACCAGATCATCTTGCACCACAGCATTCAAACCCAGAGTGGCGTTGATTTTTTTAAAGCGAACATTGGTTGAATAGCTTGTAAAACCCGTGGCCTCCATTTCGTAATCCATCTCATCGGTTCCATGCGGGTTAAACATCGAAGGAAAACTCCAGGCTACATGGGGCATATAATCCACCCCGATGACGGATTGAATCGAACCGCCTCCTTCTTCCGCATAACCATAAACGGTAAAAAAAACAAACAAACAGACAACAGACAACAGTTTTCCAAAAAACCTGACCATACCTTCTCCTTTTAAAACAATAATTATGATAAGAATTGATTTATGGAGTGCCCCACCATGTTTTTTATGGTGCCATTCCACAGGTCGGATGTAAAGAAAAAATCCACTGATTCCTATCGGGGAATGCGTCTCACCACATCTCTCAAAGCTTCAAATACAAGGCGAAGCGGCCTCAAGCCGTAGTATAAAGGAGTAAAGGGAGGAGATAAAGGAAACAGCATCCATTCTTTCACTGTGGGGAGAAAAATCAGGCGGCAGACATAGAGTATGGCGTCAGTAAGGTTGTCCCGTATAATCAGATGAGTCATTGAAAAGCGCCAGCTCCAGGTTTTTCTTTGAGATGCATCACCGAAATCGAGTAGTTTCGCGATAATTCCATCGGCAAAACGGACAACCTGCTTGTCTTTTCCCATGGCTTTACAGATCTCAGCCGGAAGGCGGACATGATACAGCTCTTTTGAAACATGGAGTGCGGCTAACAAAGCCCGGACAGCATGATACCTTCGAGCCATGGCCATCATCGCTTCTCCGTCATAAAGGTTTGACGAACAAATGACTTCTGCCATACATGCTGCGGCTTCCAGAGAGTCCCAGCCATGACTCGCGTTATGAAGACTCAGATACACCAGAAGAGCTGGCGGACTGAGGGTTTTTACATTTCGGCCCAGTATATCCTGAACAACGATATGCTTTTCAAAGTCTTCGAGATACATGGGAATCAGGCTGTATCGTCCTGACATTTCCCAGTGAAGATCGATGACTGTCATTCCGTCCGACCCGGTAAGGCGGAAAAAATTCTCTTTATTGAGGTAAGTTACAACCTGGAATTCGTCAAGATGAAGATCAGGAATAAAACCGACTTCGACCAGAAGATTTCGCGCTTTGAAGGCGTCTTTTTTTGATACGAGAAGATCAAGATCGGAATACACGCGAAGCGATGTATCGCCGTAGACGCTTTCGGCAAGAACCGGCCCTTTGAACGGCAACGCCTGAATGCCGTTATTCGTAAGAAGGTCGAGAACCATGGAAAGCGCCCTGCAAAGCACCATGTTCCGTGCCGCATTGCGAACACACCACGAACCCAGGCGAGCCATGACATCCACAGGCACGGAATCCGGGCAGACGGCTTCCAAGGTTGCATGGACAAGGGGGTAAGTCTTGTGCTTCACCGACATCCGGAGGATACATTCCCAGTCAACAGGCTCGGCCACGAGATCCACGATGCGCTTTTTCACCGCATGATCTATGGTTTTTCTGCTGCAAAGAACAAGCAGTTCCGTTTCCCTTGTGAAATCTCTCGTGCGTTTCATGGTCTGGACCACATATCAGGATATTGCTGCCAAATATCGTTCCAACCTGTTCATGCCCTCTTCGATATTTTCCAGAGAATTGGCGTAGGAAAAACGCAGGAAGCCTTCTCCCCCGTCGCCGAAATCGATTCCGGGCGTGACGCCCACATGGGCCTTCTCAAGAATATCAAAAGCCAGTTTGTAAGAATCTTTTGATATATGCCGGGCATTCACAAACACATAAAACGCGCCGGTGGGCGTCACGGGAATTTTGAAGCCCATGCCTTTGAGCCGATCAACCATATAAACACGTCTTTTATTATAGGTTTCACGCATCATATCCGTATCCTTTTTCGTTTCCTTGAGGGCCACGATGCCTGCTTTCTGAACCATGGCATTGGCGGAAATGAAAAAATTCTGCTGAACTTTCTGAAGGGGACGCATGGCGTCCTTCGGCGCGATAAGATAACCAAGGCGCAGACCGGTCATGGCGTGGAGTTTGGAAAATCCGTTCAACACAAAGGCATTGTCAGTGAATTCCAGGATGGAATGTTCTTTTCCTTCGTAAACAAGGCCGTGGTAGATCTCATCGGATATCACCGTTTTTCCGCAAGCGGCAATGGCTTCAAGATTTTCTTTGGGCAGAAGCGTTCCCGTGGGATTGGACGGCGAGTTTATGAAAATTGCCTTGGTTCTTTCGCTCAAATTTTTCCTAACCTCATCAATGTTCAACTGGAAGCCGTCTTCTTCATGGGTTCTGATCATCACGGGCTTTCCGCCGAAAAACCGTATGAAATTGGGATAACAGGCGTAATGGGGATCGGACAGGATCACTTCGTCACCCTCTTCCACAAGAACGGCGAACAGACTGAGCATAGCAGGCGATGTGCCCGATGTCACCACCACCCTGTCCGGTGTGATAGCCACGCCGTACTGGCGAAGGTAATGCTCACAGATGGCCTCGCGCAGCTCGATCATCCCGAGACTGTGGGTGTAATGGGTGTCGCCTTCCTCCAGCGCCTTGATCACAGCCCGGTTCACACAAAGAGGTGTTGGGGAATCCGGCTCGCCCACTTCCAGATGGATAATGTGGATGCCCTGCCGTTCCATGTCATGTGCTCGTTCAAGCACATCCATGGCGATAAACGATGTCATGTTTTCCGTTCGCTGAGTTGCCATTCCCGTGTCCTGTGTTATGTGATTAAACTGTAAATACGTTATCAACCTATTAAAAAACCGGTTAAAACTCAACCCTCAACATATCCAGCGGGAAATCAGTCTTGCGATCTTGCACCGAACCAGTTTAATATGTGTTCGCAAAAGAAACCAACCAAAGAGCATACAAGGAAACCATGGCCCGATTTTTGAAAAACACCCAAGCAAGAAAAGGTCTTCATCCCGGCTCACTTGTTTTTATCGGAAAAAAGAAAGTCGACGACTGCATCATCACCGTTATTCATTACAATGCCACGGAGTGTATTGAACAAGAGCTTGTAAGCATTGACGAAAGCCTCGCCCACATTAAAGACGACAGTGTTACCTGGATCAATATAGACGGGCTTCACTGCACCGATGTCATCCAGGATGCAGGAAAGCATTTCAATCTCCACCCCCTTCTCCTTGAAGATGTCATGCACACAGGCCAGCGGCCCAAACTGGAAGAATTTGAAAACGGCATTTTCCTGGTCCTAAGGATGCTGCGCTACGACGAAGCGCAGAAACGCACCATCTCTGAGCAGCTTGGCATAGTCATATCAGAAAACTATCTCCTGACATTTCAAGAAGAACCAGGTGACGTTTTTGATCCCGTGCGTGAAAGACTGAGAAAGAAAAACGGTCGGGTGAGATCTGCGGGCCCCGATTACCTAGCCTATTCTCTTCTGGATACGGTTGTTGACACCCACATTGAAATCATCGAACGGCTGGGTGAATCCATTGAGGTTCTGGAAGAAGAGATCCTGACCGACCCATCCAAAAACGTGATGGAACGGATCAACCATTTCAAAAAAGAAATGAACTACCTGAGAAAGTGCATCCGCCCAGCCCGGGACATGGTGGTTCAACTTCTCAACCTGGATAATGCCCTGATCAAGGAAACAACCCAGCCTTTCTTGAAAGATCTCGCCGATCTGTTCACCCAGGCCACTGAAGGCATCGAAACATACCGTGAAATGCTGTCGGATATGACCCACCTGTACAACTCCATCGTCAACAACAAAATGAACGACATCATGAAAGTTCTCACCGTGTTCGCGGCCATCTTCATTCCCCTCACCTTCATTGCGGGAGTTTACGGAACCAACTTCGACAATCTGCCGGAGCTTCATTACAAATACAGTTACTTCATCTTTCTGGCTGTTCTTTTTTTAATCGCCGTCTCCATGCTTGTCTATTTCAAACTTAAGAAATGGTTCTGATCAAGCCTTGTAATTTGTCAAAAACAATGAAACACCGAGGAGGAGTCTAATGAAAAAGCTTGTCTCACTGTTGATCGCCCTGTTGTTTGTATTCTCTACCCAGTCCGTGTCCATAGCATCCGAAGCCGGAGCCCATTCTGTCAGCGGAAAAGAATCTCATAAGATGATGATTGAAGGAAACAAACGTTACGTGGCCGACAAAGCTACCCATAAGCATCAGGACAGCACACGGAGAATGGATGTGACGGGAGGTCAGCATCCTTTTGCCGTGGTGATCAGCTGCTCAGATTCACGGGTCCCCCCTGAAATCATCTTCGACCAGGGAATCGGCGATCTTTTCGTCATCCGGCTGGCAGGCAATATCGTTGACGATGCGGCACTTGGGAGTATTGAATACGCCATTGAGCATCTGGGTACAAAATACATCATGGTTCTTGGCCATGAAAGCTGCGGAGCTGTAAAAGCCACCGTCGATGGCGGCGAAGCGCCGGGTCATATCGGTTGCATCGTGAAAGCCATCAAACCGGCCATCGACTCCGTCAGAGGAAGAACCGCCGACCTTCCTGAAGTGGGGATGAGGGCCAATGTGGCTATGACTGTTCAGATGCTTAAAACAGCCGATCCTTTTCTTAAGCCCCTGTTTGAAAAAGGCGAATTGATGATTGTGGGCGCCCGCTACGATCTTGACGATGGACGGGTGGATATCATGCCTTAGTTGTTTTCATGTAATGATGAAAGGATATGTACCCGGCGAAACGTTGTAGGGGCGACCCGCTGGTCGCCCAAACCGATATACAATAAACGTTTATGGTTATTCGGGGCAGGGCGACCAGCGGGTCGCCCCTACGGTCATCACATAAATTAAAATGAGCGTTGTAATAATATTTCTTAAGCCAACAGCATTGGGTCCCAGAGGCCATTCATCATATCGCATTGAACACAATCGCATCGCCCTCCACATCCGCTTTGACATGGCTGTTTTCATGGAAAACACCTTTCAGAATTTCCATGGCCAGAGGATTTTCGATGTATCTCTGAATGGCCCGTTTCAATGGCCGTGCTCCATAAGCAGGATCATAGCCTTTTTCCACAATGAAATCCCGAGCCGCAGGGGTAAGTTCAAAGGAAATCTTCCGGCCTTCAAGACGTTTCCTGAGACGTTCCACCTGAATGTTCACAATTTCGCCGATTTCGCTGTTCGTCAGGTTGTCGAAAATAATGGTTTCATCAATCCTGTTCAGAAATTCGGGTTTAAAGCTTTTCCGTAAAAGATCAGAAACCATCTTCTCCATGGTCTCCCTGTCTCGTTCGCCGTATTCCTGGATGATATGGCTTCCCAGGTTTGACGTCATGATCACCAGGGTGTTCTTGAAATCCACGGTCCGCCCCTGGCCGTCGGTCATTCTGCCGTCGTCCAGAATCTGTAAGAGCACGTTGAACACATCGGGATGGGCCTTTTCGATTTCGTCAAAAAGGATCACTGAATAGGGTCGTCTGCGAATCGCTTCGGTGAGATAGCCACCTTCGTCGTAGCCCACATAACCCGGAGGCGCGCCAATAAGACGTGACACCGCATGTTTTTCCATGTACTCGCTCATGTCGATCCGAACCATGGCTTTTTCGCTGTCAAAGATGAACTCGGCCAATGCTTTGGCCAGCTCGGTCTTTCCAACTCCGGTTGGCCCCATGAAGATAAAAGAACCAATGGGGCGGTTGGGATCCTGGAGCCCTGATCTGGCACGCCTTACCGCATCGGAAATAGCGATGACGGCCCGACGCTGGCCAATGACCCGTTTCTGGATGCGATCTTCCATTTTCACAAGACGTTCCATCTCACCTTCCAGCATTTTCCGAATGGGAATGCCTGTCCACCGGGAAATCACGGCGGCAATATCCTCGTCGTCCACTTCCTCTTTCAACATCCGGCTCTGGCTCTGGAGTTCAGCGAGTTTTTTATTGGCGTCCTCCAGTCGGTTTTTCAGTTCCTGGGTTTTCCCGTAGCGTATTTCCGCCACCTTGGCCAGATCGCCTTTCCGTTCGGCCATCTGCTCCTCCACACCCAGCTGTTCCATTTCTTCCTTGATCTTTCGGATATTCTGGATCGAATCTTTTTCGTTCATCCAGTGGGCTTTCATGCCGTGGATGCTTTCTTTCATGGTGCTTATGCTCTTTTCAAGGGCGGTGAGCCTTTCTTTTGCACTGGGGTCCGTTTCTTTTTTCAACGCTTCCCGCTCAATTTCCATCTGGGTGATCTTGCGCTGAACCTCGTCGATCTCCGCAGGCATGCTGTCGATTTCAATCCTCAGCCGAGACGCGCATTCGTCAATAAGATCAATGGCTTTGTCCGGTAGAAAACGATCGGTGATATAGCGGTTTGAAAGGGTCGCCGCCGCCACAATGGCCGAATCCTTAATGCGGACACCGTGGTGGACTTCGTATTTTTCCTTGAGCCCACGTAAGATGGAAATGGTGTCTTCAACCGAAGGTTCCGATGTAAACACCGGCTGAAACCGGCGTTCCAAAGCTGCGTCTTTTTCGATGTATTTCCTGTATTCGGTCAGCGTGGTGGCTCCCACACACCGGAGGGTTCCCCGTGCAAGGGCCGGTTTCAGCATGTTGGAGGCGTCCATGGCTCCTTCTGCCGCCCCTGCTCCCACCACGGTGTGAAGCTCGTCGATGAAAAGAATAATTTCACCTTCGGCGCTCTCCACCTCTTTCAGAACAGCTTTTAACCTGTCTTCAAATTCACCCCGGTATTTGGCTCCGGCAATCATGGCCCCCATGTCAAGGGCCGCAAGCCGTCGTTTTTTTAATATTTCAGGAACGTCCCCGGCAATAATTCTCTGGGCCAGACCTTCCACAATGGCAGTTTTCCCAACGCCGGGTTCGCCGATAAGAACCGGGTTGTTTTTTCGTCGCCGCGAAAGAACCTGGATCACACGACGGATTTCCTCATCCCTTCCAATCACCGGATCAAGTTTTCCAAGCCTTGCAAGCTGGGTCAGATCCCGGCTGAACTTATCAAGGGCCTGGTATTTTTCCTCGGGGTTCTGGTCGGTGACCCGCTGGTTTCCCCGGATATCCATCAACACTTTCAGTATGGAGTCTCTGCTGATCCCAAACCGCGCCAGAGCAACCGCCATCTCGCTTTTCCCTTCGGACAGAACTGCAAGAAGAACGTGTTCGATGCTCACATACTGATCTTTCATGGCTTCAGCTTCGGCGAACGCCTTGTCAAAAACCTTCTTGAGCTGAGTCGATATATAAACGTTCGGGTCCCCTCCGCTCACCTTCGACTGGCGTCCGATGAGTTTTCCGATTTCATCTTTCACTGCTTCCGGCGACACCCCGAGTTTCCGAAGCATGGAAACAGCTATGCCATCCTTGTCTTCCAGCATGGCATGAACCACATGTTCCGCTTCGATCTGGGGATTGCCGTTGGCCGTTGCAAGGGAATGAGCCCGTTCTATCAGTTCCTGGGATTTTATCGTGAATTTATCGAATCGCATTCTATCCTCCGTTTTTGTTGCCGCTTTGCAATTGTCATTCCAATAGATAATAGGGATCGATGAGCTCTTGTCAACCGATGACCTGTATACTTTATCCACAGATCAGATACCGCCTTGACATATCGCGTCTCAAGGTGTACTTTTGAAGTGTACATAACAAACGGAGAAGAACCTATGCAGGAGATAAACATAAAAGAAGCTCGAAGCCGTTTCACAGCTATTCTTGAAAGTGCCACAAAGGGAGAAGACATCATTATCACCCGAAGAGGCAAGCCCATTGCCCGCCTGACAAGAATCAACGAGAATTCCATGCCTTTGGGCAGCTTGAAGGAATTTCGAACAAGAATAGACGTCAAAGGGATACCGCTCAGCGATACGGTAGTCCGCTTGAGAGAAGAAGAAAGGTACTGATGGCCTATATCGACACAAGCGTCCTTGTTGCGTATTACTGCCCTGAAGCCATCAGTGACAAGGTGGAAGCCATGTTGCTGTCAATGGAAAGACCGGCGGTCAGTCAGTTGACCGTGGTTGAGTTAGCCTCGGCCATTTCAAGGAAAATCAGGGAAGGCACTCTGACCCGTGAATCCGGAGAAGAAATCATCTCCCTTTTCAACACCCATATCACTGAAAACCGTTTCGCCCATTATGTTTTGCAATCTGAGCACTTTACCACGGCCTTCAAATGGATATCCCGGCTTGACACACCTTTAAGAACCCTTGATGCCCTGCACCTTGCTGTGGCTAAAAACTGCAAAATGCCCATCATCACCTCAGACAGCCATCTGGCTCAATCGGCCAGAATTCTTGGCGTTGATTTCCAATATATCACAAACACACCCTGACCTTGTTATTGATTTCTCCTTAAAATAATTAAGTATCTTCCGGTCCAGCACAGTTTGGGAACGTTAAAACAACAATTGTATTAAGGTGTTTCTATGACTGAGGATAGAAAAGATGTCAAGATTGATGCGTCTTTTATTCTGCGTGCAGATTGGATTTGGCTTTTTACATGGAGTCGCCGAGCTGCACTTGGCACATTTTTGCCAAGTGCAACTTGGCGATCCCAGACAGGGGAAGACATCTATTTTACTGTTTGCCTTCCCCTGAATTGGAATTTTCATCAGGTCAACCTGAAAAGCTGACCAGATGATAACTATCTGAAAGATCTTCGCCCTGAGGCGGGTTCTTCTCTTCTTCGTGAAGGCGCGTGCTCGACAACAACCGGTCTGTTTCTGCGATCCTGATCCTGTCTGGGTCGGCTGGGACGTGACGGACGGGCAGCAGGTGACACAGCAGCGTCTCTCTTAAAACCGATCGGGGCATCTGCCACGTCGATGGTCTGTTTGATGAGTTTCTGGATGTCGTTTAGCTGTTTTCTTTCTTCCTCACACACCAGAGAAAGGGCAATACCGCAGGCACCTGCCCGTCCTGTTCTGCCGATGCGGTGAAGGTAATCTTCCGGAACATGGGGCAGTTCATAGTTCACCACATGGGGAAGAAGGTTGATATCCAGCCCGCGAGCCGCGATATCTGTGGCAATCAGTGTTCTTACACTGCCTGCCTTAAAATCTTCAAGGGCGCGTGTGCGTGCAGCCTGGCTTTTATTGCCGTGAATGGCGGCGGAACTCACACCGTCGTCCATCAGTTGTTTGGTCAGTTTGTTCGCACCGTGTTTGGTGCGGGTAAACACCAGAACCTGACTCCACTTTCCGTCCCTTATCAGGGTGGAAAGCAGTTCGCGTTTCTGGTTACTGGCCACGGTGTATACTTTCTGGGTGATGGCTTTCACCGTCGTATTTCTCGGAGCGACTTCGATCAGAGCTGGTTTGTTCAGCATACTGTCCGCCAGTTTCCGGATATCCGGGCTGTAAGTTGCGGAAAACATCAGGTTCTGCCTATGTTTCGGAAGCAGCGCGAGAATTTTACGGATATCATGGATAAAACCCATGTCCAGCATACGGTCTGCTTCATCCAGCACAAGGATCTGCACTTGGGAGAGATCCACCGTGCGCTGTTTGGCATGATCAAGAAGTCGGCCTGGAGTGGCCACAACCACATCCACGCCACGACGGAATGCTCCGACCTGAGGGCCCATGCCCACACCACCGAAAATAACGGTTGAGCGTACGCGAAGGTTCTTGCCGTAGTCTCGGAAACTTTCTTCCACCTGGGCAGCCAGTTCACGTGTCGGGGTTAATACAAGAGCGCGCGGTTTGTTCTGCCTGTAAGTGTCCTGGCCCAGCAGTTGAAGCATGGGCAGGGCAAAAGACGCTGTTTTTCCGGTTCCTGTCTGGGAGCCTGCGAGAATGTCGCGTCCCGCAAGAACAACCGGAATTGCCTGTGCCTGAATGGGTGTAGGGGTTGTGTAACCTTTAGACGCAACGGCGCTAAGCAGTTCGGTCCGAAGACCAAGTTTTTCAAAAGACATATAATAATAAATCCTGATTTTGCCCACCCCATGTATTGGGGCCAGTCCAGGCTGAAACAATGATATTGCTCGGATGGTGACTGAAAAGGAAGGAATCAACCACGATACAGCAGACACCGACTGGATGGTGCCGAATAATAAGAGGCTGTTTTATAGCACAGCATTTCCTGGAAAGCCAGACTTATTCCATATTGCAATCAAGATGATATTCCATCTACCCTCGTTCTGAGGATTCTTCCTGACTTTACCCAATAAGTCAGCTCGGGAAAAGTCAGGTTTCTACCAGTCAATGGGCTGATAATCTTTAAGAAACTGACCACACCAGTGTTTTCCGGTCTGAATGCCATCAAAAAACGGATCACAGATCCGGGCCGCTCCATCCACAATATCCAGAGGCGGTTGAAAATCATGGACCGCCTGTTTGTGCAACGTCAGATTCACCGGATCTTCGTCGGTGACCCAGCCTGTATCCACGGCATTCATGTAAATCCCAAATTTGGCAAGTTCGCTGGCAGAGGTATGGGTCATCATGTTCAAAGCGGCTTTGGCCATATTGGTATGGGGATGACGCTCCCCTTTTTTAAACCGGAGAAATTTACCTTCCATGGCCGAGACATTCACAATGTGCTTGGTGCCGGTATGATCTTTTTTCATCAGATTCGTCAATCTGTTGCACAGCACAAAAGGCGCGACCACGTTTACAAGCTGGATTTCCAGCATTTCCGAGGTCGGTATCTCGCCCAGACGAAGCCGCCAACTGTTTGTTTCCCTTAAATCAACTTGCTGGAGATCCTGATCCAGTTGGCCTTTGGGAAATACTTTTTCCGAATCCAGGGCCTGATCATAAGCATAGGGAATCTGGGACAACTGGGCAGAAGCTCTTAATCCTATCCCCGGAGATTTCACATTCCATGTCACAGGCAGCGTCCCATCTGTTGACGTATCCGTTGAACAGACCAGAAGTCTGTCCTTACAATCCATGTAATGACGCAGAACATGACGGGCGTCCTCAGGAAGCGCCATGTAATCTTTATTCTCATCTGCCATCAGATGGGCGTAAAACCCCGGAGGTCTGCGGACTGTCTGAGCCGCATTATTGATCAATATATCCAGACGGTGGTAAGTCCGCTCAATGTAATCTGCAAAAAGCTCCACACTGGGAGTGTGCCTTAAGTCAAGGCCATACACATGAATGCGGTCTTTCCAGTCCGCATAGTCCTCTTCTTTTGAATACCGGGCAGCCGCGTCCACAGGAAACCGCGTCAGCGCAATCACTTCCGCCCCTGCCCGCAGCATCATCAGGGTGGCATGATAGCCGATTTTCAGACGAGCCCCTGTGATCAAGGCAATCTGCCCATGAAGGGGTGCGGTTTGAAACCGTTTTTTATAATTGAATTCGGCACATGCAGGACACATGGCATCATAAAAAAAATGAAGCTGCGTAAATTCCGCTTTGCACACATAGCAGTTGCGGGGTGTTTTCAATTCTCCCGCGCTTTTGGCCTGGCCTTCGCTTGTGTCTGTGATCTGCTTGGGTGCTGTGAAAACACTGACATCCCTGGCGCTTCTGATGCCTGTGGCCGATCGTGCCTGGCGTTCCTGGACTACGATGGCACTCCGATAAATCCGGTTTTTGTCCTTGTTCCGTTTTTTGATCTCATCACGATCAGGCCGGGACACTTTCCCGGCTGCAACCATCAGAGCGATCCACTGCTCTTCCGCAAGTGTGGATAACAACTCGCTGTTGTTCGCCAGCATTTCCAGGGTTTCTATGCAATCGGCTATTCTTTCTGCCGAACACTCCACTTCGTCTTTTTTGTTTTCGTTGTCCATGCTGCGCCTGTCTCTCATCAATCCTGCCCCAAATGTAAAGGGCATACAAAATGCCAATACCGATAAAAACAGCCTTGTATATATCATTTTATTTCAGAATGATAGATCAAGTTGATCAAAAAAACCACTTTGGCCAGTACCCCATCAAACTCAATGGCGTAAATAAGTCAAGGTTGGCTCTCGTTCCGGGGATTCTCCCTGACTTTACCCGATAAATATTACTGATCAATGAATAAAAAAAAGAATGAACGTCGAACATCGAACGCCCAACATCGATGAATTCGTAAAAAAAAAGTCGAAGGATGGCTAGGGAAAAAGGCCCATAGGCAAGGCATAGTGTTTGGCCGGGCGTGAAGGCATACATGTAGTATGTCGAACGTCCGGCCAAACACTATAACGCCGCATATGGGACTTTTTACGACGCCATCAACATCGAACATCGAATTAAGGATTGTGCCATTTGATAAGTGCTGAAGTGATCAGAAAAACATGGATAGGAATCAAATGGTTTTTAATTCAAAATTTCTAATCGATGAAATTTTAAGAATGCTTCATGAAAGCGACAGAGGCGGTTCTGCCATTATTCGATGTTCGATGTTCAGTGTTCGATGTTCAAAAATCCTGTCACTAAGTGTTGAGGCTCAATAAATTCTATCGGGTAAAGTCAGGGATTACAATCCCATCAATCCTCCCACGGATTGAAGATGGTAAGCCCTGGCAACGACGGCATGTCCCCTATGTTTCTTGTCACAACAACCATCTGATGAACAAACCCTGTTGCAGCGATCAGACTGTCAATCACCGGAATTTTACGTCCTGATTTTTCGGCTATGGCCTGGATGGTTCCCCATGTTTTGGAGACCTCATCATCAATGGGCAGCATCCGGTTTTCAAAGCGACTTTTAAGGTCGATATCCAGCCAGGACTGAAGATTTGTTTTTTTCAGATTATCAGGAAGCCTTGAAATACCTTTCTGGATTTCACCTATTGTCAAGACGCTCAAATAAAGCACATCTTCGTTCTGTTGCCCCATCCATTCGAGAACTTTCGGGTGGGGTGAGGGCTTGACCATTTCCGAAATGACACAGGTATCAAGGATATAATTCACAGGTCAACCTCCCTGCCTGTATCCCGGTTTCTCACAAGATCCATCTCCACATCTTTAAACGGAGCATTTTTAAAGAAATCCACCAGAGATCCTCTGGGACGGGTTAAATACCGGTATTCTTCCATGGATAAAACAACCACTGTTTCCAGACCTCTCCGTGTAACAACCTGAGGCCCTTCATGCAGGGCTTTTTCTATCACCTCGCTGAACTTGTTTTTTGCCGTCTGTAATTGCCAACGTTCCATAAGCACCCTCTTTCAAATAATTTAGTTGTTCTGTCTAGATGATATGGCTATTTTATATGGAGTTCTCATATTCGTCAAATTCTGTTTTTCATTTTTCCAATACATTCCATCACCATTTGTTTATTGAAAGTTTATGGCATATCGTTCTAAGTTCATCCATACATGAAATGGAGTCATCACAGAAATCATCAATTCGAATTGGAAAGGCATGTAATGAAAAAACCGTGGGGCAACATAAAGCGGGTTCTTCTTGTTCTGCCTGATGAACGTACAGAGAAAAAAGGCGTTCAGCCGCTGTTCAACCGTATCTGGCAACCCCTTGATCTTGCCAATATCGCCGGTCTTCTGGAAGCAAAAGGTTTGTTTGTCCGCATCATCGACAACCGGGTGGAACGGCACACTCTGGAAAAACTCAGAGCGTTCGGACAAAATTTCGACGCCGTCTGCGTGACAAGCGCGCCTTACGACAGGTGGCAGTGCCCGCCTCTTCATATCCGGTCTTTCTTTGATACGGTCCGACTGTTTCCCAAAGAAAAAACCATCATCTTCGGCCCCCATGTCACCGAAAGACCCGAAGCATTTTTACGGAAAACCGGCGCACGAGTCGCTGTTCTCGGTGAACCGGAAATGACGCTTATCGAACTTCTGACCTGTGACGGCAATCAGGAAGATTTAAGAGAAATGGGCGGCCTTGCATTTTTCCAAGACGGCGTTTTTGTTCGAACACGCCCAAGGCGAGGATCAGCTCTGGCCAACCTTTCAAAACCAGCCTTCCACCTTCTTTCCATGAATAAATACCATTACAGCTTCATGGAGCATCCCTTCACTCTTCTGGAAGGCTCAAGAGGCTGCCCATTTCATTGCAAATTCTGCTACAAAGGAATGTTTCCAAGTGGTTACAGACAAAAAAAACCGGAAGATCTGGCGGCAGAAGTGGCAAAAGTTAAGGCAGAATTCGGAATCCGCTCCGTTTATTTCATGGATCTGGAGTTCGGCCTTGACCGGGATTTTCTCATCTCATTCTGCCGCCGAATGATCGCCATGAAAAACGATGTAACCTGGTGCTGTCAGACACGGGCAAAGGATCTGGACAGCACAACCCTGGCCCTGATGCACCAGGCCGGATGCACGCTGATCCACATGGGTGTTGAATCCGGGTCGCCTGATATTCTCAAAACATCCGGCAAGGCCATGGATTTTAACGATTGCCAGCGTGCGGTCATGGAGGCTAAACGTCAGGGCATCCGAACAGCACTTTTTTTCAATTTCGGGTTTCCTGGCGAGACAGAAAAAGACAGGGCAAAAACCCTGGATGCAGCCATAAGACTTGATCCCACCTATGCCGCGTTTCACATGCTGATCCCCTATCCCGGCACACCGTGGGCCGCAGAACATAAACTTGATGCAGAGTTATCACTGCCCGGTCATTATCCTTCTTTTTTTCACATATGCCATGATGAAAGAACCCTTAAAGCCTGGGTTCGCAAAGCTTATGGGAAATTTTATTTGCGGCCAGCAGCGATAATCCGTATGATAACCAATGAAAAACAACGCCTTCCGGAAAAACTGGCCTTGTTTTTGAGATTCTGGAAAAAATAGAAAATAAGGAGAAAAACCATGACAGAAGATCTCATTGACAGCATTGAATGGCTGGGTCACTCAGGTTTCAGAATCACAGGCGATATCGTCGTCTACATCGACCCATACGAAATCGATGACGGGCCCCAAGCGGATCTGATCCTTATTTCACACAGCCATTACGACCACTGCTCCCCGGAAGATGTGAAGCGGATTCAAAAAAAGGAAACGGTCATCGTCACCGAAAAAACAAGCGCAAAGAAACTCCAGGGCAACATTAAAATCGTCCAGCCCGGCGATTCCCTGACCGTCGCCGGACTGACCATCGATGTGGTTCCAGCGTACAACATCAACAAAACCTTCCATCCCAAAGCCAACGGCTGGCTGGGTTTCATCATCGACTTCAACGGAACAAAGCTTTACCATACCGGCGACTCGGACCTCATTCCCGAAATGAAAACCTTTAAAGCCGACGTGGCCCTCCTGCCCGTTTCAGGCACTTTCGTAATGACGCCCCAGGAAGCCGTAGAAGCCGCCCTGATCCTCAAACCGGACATCGCCATCCCCATGCACTACGGCGAAGTGGTGGGCGACATCAAAGACGCCAAAGCCTTCAAGAAAGGCCTTGAAGGTAAAATCGAGGTGAAGATTCTGGAAAAAGACTGACCGTCATGTATTCAAAAAGCTTATATCCGGAACATGCTCACAAGCTGTTTGATCTTTTCCGATACTTGACTTAATTCCAGAGCGCTGCTGTTGACTTGAACGCTGGAAGCCGACATATCTTCTGCCCTCTGGTTTACCCGGCCAATTTCCCGAGTAATATCAATGACGGCCGATGAACTGTGGGTTAAGTTTGTACTGACTTCTTTGATTCCTAAAGCCGCCTGAGCCACATTCCCCACGATTTCCGTTGTGACTGCCGTCTGTTCTTCGATGGCGGCCGCAATACCTGTCACAATATCATTGACCTTACCCACCACACTGGCGATCGAACTGATTCCTGTTACAGTGGTTTTGGAGGACGCCTGAACATTGCCTATCTGTTCCCTTATGCTTATGGCGGCTGTGGCTGTCTGCTTTGCCAGTTCCTTGATCTCGTTGGCGACAACGGCAAAGCCCTTCCCCGCTTCTCCGGCTCTTGCCGCTTCTATTGTGGCGTTCAGGGCCAGCAGATTCACCTGTTCTGATATTTCCGTTATGGTTTCAACCACGTTGCTGATCTTTTGTGCAGCCTGGCCAAGCTGGTCCACTTGCACAGATGCGGTCTTGGCCAGTTCAACAGCGTCAGCCGTGATGATTCTCGCAGTATCCGTATTTTTCGAGATTTCGGAAATCGTTGCCGTCATCTCTTCCGATGCCGTTGCCACCATATTGACATTTGTTGTGGCTTGCTCCGAAGCT
The DNA here is from genome assembly GCA_041660385.1 of Desulfobacteraceae bacterium. Lineage (GTDB taxonomy): Bacteria > Desulfobacterota > Desulfobacteria > Desulfobacterales > Desulfolunaceae > DYJE01. The sequence goes on from JBAZWJ010000014.1 coordinate 38,336, forward strand.
GCCGCAACAGATGTGATATTGCTGCTTACCTGTTCGGCAGAAGCTGCAACGGCCATGGACTGGCTTGCTGTCTCTTTTGCTCCGTTACTGAGCTGCGACGAAATCGCTGACAGGCCTACTGATGCGCTGTTCAACTTATTAACATATCCGATGATATCCGTTATCACAGTTTTAAGTCGTACTGACATCGTTCCCAGAGCTGTGAGCAGCGTTCCGATTTCGTCTTTTCCCCATTCATGGTGTTTTTTGGAAAAATCACCTTTTGCCATGGCCTCAGCAAAACCAACGGCTTCCTTGATCTGCCGGACAATCAGACCCGAAATAAACAACCCGAATAAAATGCTGATGACGATACCTGCTACAACCAACGCGAATATCAAAAAACGGGACTGTTGCCCCTCTTTTACCACCTGATCAGCAACGGATTCAATGTACTCATGACTCAGTTCAGATATGGCTTGAACATTGGATTCATAGGTGTAAATATCATTTTTCAGTGATGCCATCATGGTGTTGGCAGCCTGGGGTGTTATGGCTTCGTCGGATTGAACGGATTTTGTCAGTTCTAAAAATCCATCCGTATATTTTTTATGGAATGAAGAGGCTTCCGCAAAGGCTTTTTTCATTTTCTCTGAAACAGATGGATCATCAGGTATGGAATCGGTCAGACTCCCAATCTTTTCTTGTGTTTTCTCTGCAACGGCCTTGAATTTCGATAAATATTCATCCTGTTTTTCTTTGTTACCGATATTGATAAAAAAATCTTTTTCGTAGCGACGATGCTCCAGAGCCATCACTTCCAACTCAAACGAACCGATTAGAAAATCAACGTCATCCGTCGCAACGTCCTTGAAAATCGCGTTAATCTCCGTAATTCTCAACAATCCGATACAACCCACAATGGCCGTAATTATGGCCGATATTAAAAAAGCTCCCTGAAGTTTCTTTCTAAGGGACATATCTTGAAACATATCCATTCCTCCATCCTTGATGTCAGTGCAAAATTTTTTTTCTTCGGAATTGAAATTTAAAATTTTGTTCGAGTCGCTAATCGCGGGATACTTGACTTTGAACAGGTCGGTTGTTTAATTATGTAAATTGTAAACGAATTTTACATCTCGGTCCATATTTTTTTCTGACTTTTACCAGAATCAGGTATTGCCTCATGACGACATACAGATGTCGTAAAGTCATCTACTCAAGAGAAATAATGGTGGAGCATCTGAGTGTATAAATTCCCATCCCCTCGATCTGGATTGGGCTGATGAAATAAAAGATACTTTGCTATAATGATTATGTATATGATAAAGCCCATTAAAGGTGTTCAGGGAACAAGACGGTCACCGAAACGACGACACCGAATCAAATGCAGCTTCAAAATAATAACATAGAAAACTGAATTGTTTGTTTATCATAATTAATTTGAAATGGAGGTTCGTATGTCAAATAAACGCATTATTTCTTTAGCTGGCGCATTGTTGTTCTGCATGACGATCGGCGTCGTGATTGCTTCTGCGGATGAAGGAGCCGAAGTTCTGATTGGCCACCCCATCAAAGTCTATCCTGGCTGTGTTCAGGAGTTTGATTCTGACCAGGCCATTCTCTTGACCAAGAGCAGCTTTGAGGACGTGAAGAAATTTTATGAGAAAAACAAAATCGCCGGGGATAAGTTAGAGCCCTTTAATACTGACTCCGAAAAAGGCATCAAAGTCGTTTATCACAAAACCATCAGCGGCAAAGATCAATCCGTGCAGGAGCTTGAATTTACATCACGTATTCCAGACACCAACATACACGACGCCCTGGGAGAATTAAAAGCCCAGGTTCTCATGGGCAAACATAGCGAAGCTGAATACAACGTCCTGGAAAACAAATATAAAAACCTCCATCTGGCCTATTTCAAACAGATCACGGATGATGAAGGACGCAGAACCAGTGAAGGCAAAGCCATCTATATCAAAGCCCGTAATACAGCTCACCCCAAAAAGATTTCAGCGGGTTCTGACGAGGAAGTCGCTGCCGGTAAAGCCAAATCCCAGGATATGAAAAAGCAGATGCAGTCCTTGAAAGCCAAAGGCGATTTCGCCGGAATGATGCGCCTGGCCCAGGAATCCAACAAATCCCCAAGACAAACCACCACCGGAGCGGAAGCCATGGACGCCATGGCTGCGGACACCTGGGATTTATGGAAAAAATGCCTGGAAGATATCCATCAGGCGGCGTATTGGACAAAGCTGTCGTATAATGGCAATTGTATCTCTCAAAATTGATGACGCCTTAATAAGTTATATCGCTGGCCGGACATTTGACATGTTATTTATGCCTTACGTCCGGCCACTTGTTTTAAAAAACCAGCTATTTATCGGGAAAACATATTGGCACTCAACCCCCTGGGCACGCCAATCTCCCGATTGGCCTGCGACAGACTACCGAAAGGATGAAGTGTGGGCGTCAATATCTACCCCCCTTTTCCCCTTTCAATAAACGCAGGATCAAACATAAAACCATTTGAAGTAACACGACATTTCGTGTAAAAAAGTCCTTCATACTTTCGGAAAACATGATGCTTATCATCTTTCGGCTGTTTTATGTTTTCAATCAGATTCTTATGGTTTATGTTGTTATAATTATTAATCATCCGGTGAGTTCGACAATAATGAATGTGCGTACTTGTATATTTACCTAAAAATACATGATAGATCCCCAAACCCAGGAGGTATAACCATGTCTCTATCTGAACTGAAACGGGCTATTGAAGCACAAAAGCCAATCTCATTTACCTATAATAAGCCAGGGAAGACACCGGGAGTTAGAATCGGCAACCCCCACGCCGTATGGGTCATGCGGAAAAACGATGGCTCTGAAAGTACCAAAGTACATATCGTTCAAGTTTCAGGTGTCAGTGATAGCGGCCAGGAGTTTCCGAGCTTCAGAATGTTCGACTTGAATGAGCTTGGCAATGTATCGATGAGTGATGAAGCAGAGCAATTTGTGGTTTCCGAAAAGTATAACCCCGAATGGCCTAATTATACTTGTGTATTGGCTAAGATATAGCAATGAGCATTGATCACAGTCACACAATTGCCAATGACGGAATTATTGAATTAAAGGTCAATATATCAGGGTTAGATAAATCAAATCGTGATATAAACAGCCTTTCTGCCTACATGTATGCCACCTGTGCCAAGACTGGCCAGTCGAAATTCACTTGTTCAATGTCAATGGCGCAACTCGCCGAATTATATTCATATCTTGATCAATATGAAATGATCAAAGATAGATTTAAAGGAGAATCAGGCGAATTCATCCAGGTAAAGAAAGGTCAGAAAGAACTTGTAGCGTTGTTGTTGGGCTCAGACCATGCTCAGGTTCTTCCGGCGCTACGGACGATTATAAAAGACAACCTTTCAAATGATGACATCAATACCATCCTTGGCCGCAAGGAAGCCATAAAAGAGTTTGAAATTTGGCTATCGAATACAGGTGATCACACTGAGCCTGAATGGCAGGCGTTCTTAGAAAAGAATGAATGGATTTTTGGCTACGGCTTACGTTATAGATATTTATCTATTTTGCAGCGGGAATGCCATGTCTCCGGCACTGACCTTGACGGTAAAAATAGTGTAATATCAGATTTCCTAATATCAGACACAAGGTTCACAAAGCTGGTCGAGTTAAAAAGGCCTGACACACCACTATTCAAGGATAGAAAAAATCGCTCTGAGTCCTGGCAACTGTCAGGTGAATTAACTGATGCTGTCAGCCAAATTCTATGCCAAAAGGCAAATTGGGAGATTGAGTCCCAGAGAACCTGCTATAAATCAGATGGCTATAAAATTACCGAGTCAACTTGTGATGTTGATTGCATCTTATTGATCGGTACAAGTGAACAGTTTGCCGGAGACAACAAAGAGGCAGCTATAAAAAGAAAAACCATAGAGTTGTATAGGCGCAATATGCGCAACATTGAAATCCTATTCTTTGACGAACTGCTCGAAAGAGCGCGGTTTATCGTTGAGGGATCTGGTAATGCTAATTCAGCAGATGCAAAAAACCGTTCCTAAAATCAGTGCCTCTCAGATCACACCTCTGATAGATAAACTCAACCTCATAGCCAGAGAATAATTTAAAATCTCTCTAAAGTCTTTCTGAACATCCAGCCATGTTTCCAAAAACAACGGCTGCCACACGATCCTCCTGCGATTGACAAGCTACTCAGGAAGTTTCAGGGATTCCCGCATAGTGCCATGGGTCATTTTTACTTTTCAAGAATAACCATATTGGGGCCGGGTGAAGTAGCATGCGGTAATGCCCTTCTCCCTGGAGTCTGTCGCAGGCCAATCAGGAGATTGGCGTGCCCGGGGTGGAGAGAGGGGAGTGCAAAAATTGTTTAATAATATTCTAAAAAATCACGAAATTTACAAAAGTGATGAACTCGTAAAAGTTGCATGGTGGTTATGGAAAAAGCCCCACCCGTTAATAAATCAGCATCCATCTAACGCTTCAAGATCGGCCAGATCTTTTTTCCTGCCAATGGTTTTCTTGTTTATCGCGTATTCATTTTTCCCCAGAAAAAAGACAGGGATGTCCCCGTAAGCTCCAGCCTCTTTCCCAGAATCAGCCATCTCCCAGCTTACACCGGTGATGGATGTGAGGATGTCTATCCTGACCGGGGCAACGCCCAGTTGAACGACGGATTCGCTTTGCAGGAAATCGTCAGGGATAAGACCAAGAGAGCCGAAACCAAAACTTTCCAGTGATCTGACGATGGCTTGAGCATTCTGAACCGTGGGCCTTACAAGAATATCCAGATCACCGGTGAAACGTGGTGCCCCATGAAATGCAAGGGCGTAGGCTCCCACGATGATGAACTCAACCTTGTTTCCGGTGAATAATTCTAACAGATCTCTGAAGTCTTTCTGAACATCCATGGACATGTTTCCTTAAAAAATCCACAGCCGCCACACGTTCTTCCGGCGGTCGGCCAAGCCAGTACGAGAGGTTTTCACGGATCTCAGCCTCGGGTGTCATGCGTCTTTTTTTTATCACTTTTTCAATCATGGAAATACCGTATCAGATACAAGTATCCGGCGTAAATACCTTTCATTCTGAATGCTGTCACAGGCCAATCAGGAGATTGGCGTGCCCGGTGGTAGTGGTGCGGAGTTGGGTCTGTACTCGGTGTTCAATGTTAAGGTTCTCTTTTGCCTAAATCCGCCCGATAAACCGCAACAGTCCATCCAGTATGGTTAAAGGATGGGGAGGACAGCCGGGGATAAAAAGATCCACGGGAACCACGGACGATGCGCCATGGCAATGTTCAGCGTTTCCGGTGAAAGGTCCGCCGGAAATGGCGCAGGAGCCGGTGGCGATGACGATCCGGGGTTCGGGCACGGCGTGATAGGTTTTAAGGACGGCGGTTTCCATGTTTTTCGTTACGGGGCCGGTGATGAACAGGCCGTCGGCGTGTCTGGGGGAGGCCACGAACTGGATGCCGAAACGGCCAAGATCCCAGCCGATGGTGGTGAGAACGTTGCTGTCCGCTTCACAGGCGTTGCAGCCGCCTGCGCTGACTTCCCGGAGTTTCAGGGAACGTCCGAACATGGATCGGGCTTTTTCAACAAGGGCTTCGGGAAACATTGCGCTACCCTGGCTCACGGTCAAATCATCACGGGAACGGGAGGCAAGGCGGTATTCTTTTGTAAATTGGATTGCTTTCGTCGGGCAATTCGTTTCACATTTCCGGCAGAACAGGCATTTTCCGGTATCGATACGAGGGGAAAGACCGGACGTTGTCCCTTTACCAAGAGATATCGCACCTGTGGGACAAAGGTCCGCACAGATCCGGCATCCGTCCATGCACGTGCCTTTGATCTCAGGGCGTCCGGCAAAGCGTTCGGGAAGATCGGGCAATGGTCCGTCAGGCCAGCTCATGGTGCGGTATTTCTGTTGGATTCGTGTTTTAATGAGATCAAGCAGCATCGTTTGTATAACTCCTATAAATCGTTACCGCAGTACGACAAATTAAAGCTTTTATTGCACAAGGGAAAATCGCTGATCTGCTGATCACGCAACGCCAGAGCCAGCCCGAACCAGTTATGGAACGAGGGATCGACGACTTTGTAAAACGCAAATTTCCCGGATTCATCGGTGGCCGCCACATGGCAGATTTCGCCTCTCCACCCTTCGGTCATGGTCACGGACATAACACTGGGCTTGAGGTGACCATCCCACGGGGTCACAATTTCGCCGGAAGGCATGGCGCTCAGCACTTCACGGATAAAAGCGATGCTCTCCTGGATTTCCAGCCAGCGGATATAGGCACGGGCAAAGCAGTCGCCGGTATGCCAGGTGTACATCTGGGCCATGACATAATAGTAAATGCCGTAGGAGTGCTGATAGCGGATATCCTGGCCCAGACCACAGGCCCGTGCAGCCGGACCCACAAGGCCAATTTCACGGGCTTTGTCCTTGTCAAGCCTGCCGGTGTTTTCAAATCGGGCAAGAACCGAAGGTGTATTGAATAAAAGTTCAATGGCCGATGTGGCGTCCTTTTCAAGAGTATCCAGCCGTTTCAGAAGGATTTCGCACAGTCTGTCATCAATATCCCAGGCTGTTCCGCCGGGAATCACAAGCCCTCGTCCGAATCGATTACCGCAAAGAACGGCGGTCATGTTCAGAGCATCACCACGGATACGTCCGCAATAGCTCATGGTGGGAAGAAAACCCACGTCACCTGCCATGGCACCGATATCCCCGATATGATTGGCCAGTCGTTCCAGTTCGGCGGCGATTCCACGGATAGCCTGACCCCGTGGCGGCGAGGCGATTCCGCCAAAATGCTCGACCATCCGGCAATAGGTACCCATATGCCCTAAGGTCGTGTCACCGGCAACGGTTTCCATCTGGTGAGGTGTCAGAGGATAAGGACCGCCCGGAAGTTTCCGCTCGATGCCCCGGTGCTGATATCCCAGGGAGATTTCTAAATGATAGACGGTTTCTCCGTGGCATTGAAAACGGAAATGGCCTGGTTCGATGACTCCGGCATGGACAGGTCCCACAGCCACTTCATGGGCTTCGTCGCCTTTCATCCGGAAAAAATCCGTAATACCGATGGGAGCGGCGGTTTGACGTTCGCCACCCATGGGGGTTTCAAAACGAACGGGTTTCAGCCAGGGATGGCCGTCCGGTTTTACGCCCCACTGTTCGAACAACTCTCTTTCAAACATGTGAGCCTGGGGGCAGTCCGGCGTAAGTGCGGGATAGGAGCCTGTCACATCGGTGCTTCTGATTTTCAGCCGACCGGCATTGTCATCGGTAAGGACGCAGTAAAGACGGACAGCACCGCCCGGAATCGGGGTACCGAACAAAGCTGAAATCCGGTGGCCCTTTGAAACACCCTGAAGGACCGCTGTCCTGAATGAGGTGATATCCGTATTCGGGCAGGCCGAAACATCGAAGACTTCTCCACTGTAAATATCCAGTGTTTCAGATTGGGGGCGCTGCATTATTCTCCTCCCAGAGACAGGGTGATTCCATGAAAAATATCCGAAAGAAAAGGCGGCATGTAAAGACCGAGAACCAGAATTCCTGCGGCCATGACCACAAGGGGCAGGATGGACCACATGGGTTCGGGAGCCGTTGTATCCAACTGTTTCACAGACTCCGCCGCATGCTCATGCTCAGGTTTTTTGGAAAAAACCATGGGGAAAAAAGAAGCGGACATCGCCGCGAAAATGATCCCGAGAATCAGAAGGTAGGCAGAAGCAAGGGAGTATCGTCCGGCATGTATCATCCCTTTCAGTATGGTCAGCTCACTTAAAAACGTTCCAAAGGGCGGGGCTCCGACGATGGCCAGTGCACCTATCACCCACAACACGGCAGTCATGGGTTGAGAATATAGAAGCCCCCGGACCTCTTTGTCCTGCCTCGTTCTGTAAACACTGACGATATTTCCGGCTGCAAGAAAAAGGATTGTCTTGGTCAGGGAATGATTCACCACATGGAACATGCTGCCGAAAATTCCCGCTCCGCCCACGCCAACACCCAGAGCCAGAATCCCCATGTGTTCCACGCTTGAAAAGGCCAGCATCTTTTTGATGTCGGCCTGGCGAACGATGAACAGGGCGGCAGTTGCAAGTGAAACAATACCGATGAGGATGAAAAGACTCCGGCTTGTATCGCCTAACCCGGCTGCTATCATCACTTGATGCATGCGTAGGAGGGCCAGAAACGCGCAGGCTTTCAGCGCTCCCGAAAGAAGGGCCGCCACAAGGGACGGCGATTCACTGTACGTGGCGGGCATCCAGTTATGAAGCGGCACAAAGCCGATCTTTGTTCCGTAGCCTACCAGACAAAGCACAAAGGCGGCTTTTAACCAGGCGGGATTCATCTGGTCCGCATGGGTTAAAAGGGAATCAAGGGAAAGATGAACGCCATGCTCGCCGATCCCTGTGCCCGCAACAACCACAAAGAAATTGCCCAGCATAGCAAGGGCGATGCCCACAGAGCAGATCAGCAGGTATTTCCAGGTGGCTTCAAGGCTCCGGTGATGGCGGTGGTAGTAGATAAGGGGCGTGCTTGAAAGGGTTGTGGCTTCCACAGCTACCCAGATAAGACCTAAGTGAAGGCTCATGGTGACCAGGGTCATGGTGGAAAGAAAAAAAAGCAGACAGCCGATGAACATGGCATCAGGGCTGTTCTTAAAGAAAAAACCCTCCTCCATGTCCTTTGTCTGGGCCAGCCCTTCCCGTATGATATAGCCATGGGCATAGAACGCCGTGCAGAGAAACGTGAGGCTTATCACGCCAAGAAACAGCAGTCCCGCATCATCCAACCCGAGCCATTCCGGCAGAATCGCTGGTCGTGTGTACGTCATCCAGCATCTGATCACCAGAATGAAATGGGTTACTGCCACGCCCAGGAGTATGGAACGTGAAAGCGAACTGTTTCGCGATATGATACATACCAGCCCTGCAACCGCCGGCAACAGGATAAGTAACCACAGCATAAATCCGATTCCTTATTAAATTTTAAACATCGAACATCGAATGTTCATTCGCCATTTCAAACATAAAAAATGGCCCGATCCTTTTATACGATGTTCGATGTTGGGCGTTCGATGTTCGACGTTCATATTTTCTCATTCATTACTCACCATACGGCCAACCATAGAAGCACGGCGCCGTGCCCCTACGCCGACAGCTGATCCGTATCGATATGGTCGAACTCATGACTGATATGAAAGATCGCCACGCCCATGATCAAAACAGCGACAAACACATCAAGCAGTACACTCAGTTCCACGATGAACGGTTCCTGAATGGCCAATGACACACCGAAGGCATAAATCCCGTTTTCCATGGCCATGTAACCCATCACCTGAGTGACGGCTTTTTTCCGGGCGATGATAATGAAAAGACCGGTAAAAATTGTGAACAACGAGGCCGGGAGAAAAAACTCGGACAAACCGGCATCGGGAATCGACAGAAAATGGGACATGAAAAAACTGATCCCGAGCAAGCCGCCTCCGGCGATCAGGGAAAGACTGTACCCCACAAAAGGTTCCAGCTCCCGCTCGATACCCGTTCCAATGGTCACCCGTTTAAGAACCATGGGAAGCACCACGGCTTTCAGGCTCACCGTGATAATCACCAGAATGATCAGACGAACATCCAGCGCATGGAGATGGGTAAGAAGAGCGATCACACTGACGACGACCGCTTGAATGGCAACGATGCGTATGCAAGACATCAGTCGGCTGGTGTTGAGCAGCATGAAGTTCATCACGATCATCAGGGCAACAGTCAGATCAAACCATTGGTTCATTTTTTTTACCTCATGGCGATAATCAGAGCAACCAGGGATAACATGGTGGCACCTGTAAGTAATTGGGGAACGCGGAGCATTCTAAGCCTCGCCATGCAAGACTCCACAACACCCACGGACACAGTGACGAAAAGCAACGCCGCCGAAACAAGCAGCACATCCATCCACAGACTTGCCATTTTCATGGGCACAATCACCCCGGCGATAATCGAAGCAAACACCCAGAGTTTCAGAGCTGCACCATAGTGAATGAACCCTAAGTCCATGCCCCCGTGGTCAAGAACCATGACCTCATGAATCATGGTGAGTTCCAGATGGGTGTTGGGATCATCCACCGGTATGCGAGCGTTTTCAGCAAGCAGCACGATAAAAAGGCTTGCGATACAGATCGGCAGAACCACATGGCCGGTGGATGAGGCAATCCCGTTACGCAAAGCCGACAGAATTCCGGCAAGAGATGATTCGCCGGTCAAAAGACTCAAAGCAGCAAGGCCCACCAGCAAGGCCGGTTCCGCCAGCATGGAGAACTGAACTTCCCGGCTGGCCCCCATACCTTCAAAAGCTGAACCCGTGTCCATGGCCGCAAGAACGGTGGTGAAACGGGCAAGACCGAAAAGGTAGGCCAGCATGAAAATATCGCCGGAAAAGCTGATGATACTGTCGGACTGCCCAAGGGGAACCGTCATCACAGCAAGCACGCCCACCGCAACGCTCACAAGGGGAGACAAGCGAAAGATCCCGGTGGTTGTCCGGCTGTAAACCGCGCCTTTGCGCATCAGTTTCCAGATGTCGTAATACAATTGAAGCAGGGGCGGTCCTTTTCTTCCGGCAAAACCCGCTTTAACCTTGTTGATCACACCGAAAAGAAAGGGAGCGGCAACAAGTGAAACCGCCACATGAATGTAAATCGGATAGTTCATCGTGCATACCCTTGATAGAAGGTCCATAGAAGCAATGAAAACAAGGCAAGAACCATATAAAGGATATAAATCTGATTATACCACTTCCGCAATCCGTGCAGCCGTTCCGATGCCCGGATGACCATTGAAAAAAGCGGTGTGAACAGACGGGTCAGGATCACATCCGCCATGCGCGTTTCGATTTCAGCGGATTTCGGGAACAAACCCACGGGCCGCTGAACGCTTTTTCCCGGTCTTAATACTGCTTGAAACATGGTGATCACCGGATCGGAATAAGACGATGCGGTGTACTGCATATGGGCGTTTGGTGCGACATACCCGCAGTCCCATGTGCCTGCTTCGCCAACGGTGCGTCCGGCCAGAAGCCTGTTACGGATAAGCCGGAAAGCCAGAACCATGGACACAAGTCCAAGGCCGATGAGACTGATCCTGAACAGATAAATACCCGTTTCCCACATCACAACATCCATGGCTGCTGAACGGCCCGTTATTACTTCAACGGCCGGTTGTATCATGCGGATCACCAGGGAACCGGTCACGCCGAAAACCATGCACAAAGCACCAAGAACCGCCATGGGCACCGTCATAGCCAGACCCGATTCAACCGCAGATTCAGCTTCTCGGCTCCGGGGTTCGCCTAAAAAGACAATACCGGCGGCTCTGGTAAAACATGCCGCCGCAAGTCCGCCGATCAAGGCAAGGGAGCTGATGACCGTAATGGCTGCCAGGACACCCTGGGTTCCGTAGTGGTCGGAAAACGCTTTGAACGAACCCAGGTAGATCAGAAATTCACCGACAAAGCCGTTAAATGGCGGCAACCCGCAAATAGCGGCGGATGCCAGCATAAAAAGGGAACCGGTGGCCCCCATCCGTTTCATCAGACCGCCCATGATTTCCATGTTCTTGCTGCCGGTGGCATGGAGAACCGAACCTGCGCCGAAAAACAACAGGCTTTTGAACAGGGCGTGATTAAGAACATGCATGAGCGCCCCGGAAATCCCGAGAATCGCCATGACCGGATGATCCGCACTCATTCCGATCAGGCCAAGGCCAAGACCCATGGCGATGATTCCCACATTTTCCACCGTGCTGTAAGCCAGAAGCCGTTTCAAATCTTTCTGGGCCAGGGCAAACACCACACCGCCGATACCGGTTACGGCTCCCATGATCACAAGAAGCCAGCCCCACCAGAGTCGGGGTTCTCCGCTCAGCATGAGGATACGAACGATGCCGTAGATCCCGGCCTTGATCATCACACCGCTCATCACGGCGGAAACATGGGACGGCGCAGCAGGATGGGCTTCAGGAAGCCACACGTGAAAAGGAACCAGACCTGCCTTGGTTCCGAAACCGACCAGAGCAAGAATAAAAACCACGCTTTTCAAAGAGGCAGGAATAACCACTGAACTGAAACTGAAGGAATCGCCGCTGCCCATGATCATGAACATCACCATCAGAAAGGCCGTGGCAAAATGGGTGGCCACCAGGTATATCCAGCCTGCTTTCAGTACCTCGGGTTTTTCACCCTCGAAAATCACAAGGAAGAACGATGAAAGGGACATCATTTCCCAGGCAACCAGAAAGAAAACCCCGTCCCAGGCCGTTTCCACCAGCAGCATGCTGGCTGAAAGGACCAGGAAGAACGCCCAAGATGTCCCGAGATTTTTTTCATGGGCGTATTCTTTCAGATACCCACCGCCGTAAACTGCGGCAATACCCGTGATCAACCCGGTGACCGCACAGAAAAAAGCGGAAAGCGGGTCCATGGCCAGATGGATGGAAAGAACACTGCCCTGCTGTGCCTGGCTCAGAGTCCATTCCCAGCGGTCGCCCGTAAGAGTCATAAGACTTCCGGTGACAGACAGTATCGAACCCGCAACACAGAACAACGGGCCTGCCGTATTGGCCCATGACCTGCGTCCGGCAAGGGCTGTGACAAGAGCGCCCGATAAAAGAACAAGAATCGCTGTGAGAAAAAGGATCATATCAATTCCCTTTCGGCTCCCCTTTCTGCGTTGCGGCTTTACCTGATGATTCGGCCAGCGTTACTTCGATATTTGCGGCCGCGCTGATAATGCTGTCTTTGTCGGCCCTGGCTTGAATATTTCCCATAAACTCCGGGTTGCGTAACGCATAGGAAAGCCTTGAAAGAAGCTGTAGATGGGTCTGTGAAGAGGGGCTTACAATGGTAAAAAGCGTATGGACCGGTTGACCGTCAATAGCGTTGAACGGAATAGGGTTTTGAAGAAAGCAGAGAGTAACAACCGGCTGGGTGATATGCATGATAATGGGGTTGCGCACATGGGGAATGGCAATACCGTTTCCAAGTCCTGTGGACCCCATGGATTCTCTGGCCAGAAGGACATTGAGGACATAAACCCTGTCAACTTCAGGAGGCAGAGGCATGAGCGTGATAACCTGTTCAAGAACCGAAGGGATGTCCGTGCCTTTGACATTGTAGAAGACACCGCCCCGTTCAAGTGTCTCATCCAACCTCAGAGCATCCGGGTGGTCCGGCTCCTCTTCGGAAAATATCGCAGGGGAAAGTCTGATTTTATGGGTTATGGCCCATTCGATAAGCTTGGCCCTGTTAAACCGGTATTGTGTACCCACACGGATCACCGGGATCTTTTTCTGTGATATCCACTGATACAGTTTTTTTTCAGATATGTTCAAATACTCGGCGACCTGCCTTGTGCCCAGTTCCATGGGTTTCTCCTGTTGTTACAAATGTCAAAGTACGATGTCGCGCTATGATCTTTTAGTAAAAACACTTCGGTGATTTTCATCATGAAACCGTTTGAAGCAAACGTTATGTCGAGGATTAGTCTTGGCAGAACGATGCGGTCCATGGATAAAAATCCGAAGCCGGTCGGCGGGCAATGAACCCGTCTTGATTATGAGGGTATTTAAATGAATCTTTCGCTCTCTGCAATAGAAAAATTCATGATTTAATAAGGAATCATAAGCAGAACAATCAATGTCAGAAACATATAAAAAATATAGTAGTGCATTTTGCCGTTCTGGAGTTTCCTGATAAAGGTTAGGCGGTCATTGGCCCAGATGAACAGGGGAATGTAGATGATATCCAGAACCGTTTCAGGCACATGGCTGGAAAATTCCGAAGGGGCCGGGAAACTGGAACGGATGTGCGGGACATGGATTCTGGGTTGGAGAATGCTCTTGAAAAGCCCTGTGATGGTGTCGGCAAAGGATGACGCTGTGTACTGCATGCGTGGTGTGGGAGCGAGATAGCCGCAACCCCATGTTACGGATTGAGTTGCCGTGACGTTCTTGATCCGTGCGGTGAAGAGAAGAAATACTATCGCTGCCAGCGCCATGGACAATACACTGACCCAGCCCAGAGGGGCCATGGCTACAAGTTTTGAGTCATTCAGGAATATGGGGCTGAATGAGGCCACGGCCGATTCAAGGACAGGGGCTACAAGAACAGGAACGACACCGATAAGCACACAGATGGACCCGAGCACAGCCATGGGAATCAGCATGCTCCGGGTTGCTTCATGGGGTTCGTTGTTAACTGGGCTTCGTGCCGCGCCAAGAAAAACAACACCGAACACTTTGACAAAACAGGCCAGAGCAAGACCACCGATCAAAGCAAGGGCCGGAGCCGCCAGAGCACAGGACGCCGCAGCAGCCCCACCGCCGGAGATGGCGCTTTTAAACAACCCCAGATAGATGAACATTTCACTGATAAATCCGTTCAAAGGCGGCAGACCGCATATGGCGATGGCTCCGGTGAGAAAAAACAGGGCTGTCCAGGGCATGCTTTTCAGAAGACCGCCCATACGATCGATTTCCCGAGTTCCAAGGGAATGGATCACCGAACCGGCTCCCAGAAAAAGAAGGGATTTAAAAACAGCATGGTTCAAGACATGAAGCAAAGCCCCGGCCATACCAAGAACAACCAGCTGGGGGTTGCCCGTTGCAAGACCGATAAGTCCAACTCCCGTACCCATCAGAATGATACCGATGTTTTCGATGCTGTGATAGGCGAGAAGGCGTTTCAGATCATGCTGCCCGATGGCGAACACAACGCCCAGAACTCCTGAAATCACACCCAGGGTCAGAATCGTAATGCCCCACCACAGAGGAATAACATCAAAAAATGACAGGGTTCGAAGAAGTCCGTAAATGCCGATTTTCAGAATAACCCCAGACATCACGGAGGAAACATGGCAAGGGGCGTTGGCATGGGCCGAAGGCAGCCAGACGTGAAACGGCATCATGCCTGCTTTGATTCCGAACCCGAACAGGGCGATGAGAAAAAGGGCGCTTGCAAAAGGCGCTTCCGCGCTGATGGAACCTGCGGCCGGAAACGCGAAGGTATGGGTGATGGTTTTAAGAAGAATGAAAAGCGCAAACAGACTCAGCGTACTGATATGGGTGCAAATCATGTAAAGAGTTCCAGATTTTCTGACCTCTTCATCGTTGTCTTCGGGTGTCAGGATAAAGAAAGCCGAAATGGCCATGATTTCCCAGGCAAACAGAAAAAGCATGGCGGAACGGGCCATAACCACCCAGATAAGGCCTGCCACCAACAGGCCGAAAAAAAAGGAAAGCCTTCCGATATTGCGCTGTTTTTTTTCAGCAGGCCAGTACCCCAGAGCGTAAACGCTGCAACATGTGGAAACAATGAGGATGGGTAGAAGGAAAAAAGCCGACAAGGGATCAATGGAGCAGGTCATGGGGCCGTAAGGAACAGCCCAGCCCAGTTCATGTGTCACGCTCATCCGCCGGAAAAGGACGACGAGGGCTCCCATGATGCCTGTTGCGGCAGACGCTGCCATGAAACCTGCGGCCAGCCGCTGCCCTTTTTCAGGGTCAACAAAACGGAACATCAGAGGCAGCCCCGATAAAGCTGCCAGAGCCGATGAAAACATGATCAGATAAAGCGGCCAGAATTCCATCATCACGTCCTTTTCAAATAGCAGGTCTGATTTGACTTTGTAATGTTATCTTATTCAAAAGTTCTCAAAGCCTCCGGTGGGCCTGCCGGCGGCCAAACTTTTGAAAAGTTTGACAAACGGGTATGGCATGGGTAACGCGCACCTTTGCCATTATTCCAAACCATTTTTGTCCAGATTTTTAAAATCTGGCCCCGGAGGGCTTAAAAAGCTGTAAAGTTTTTCGACTTATTTCTCTTAGCCTGACGGCTATGCCCCCGAGTGCCATAAAAAAGTCGTAATGGCCGAAACAATGATCAAGACTGAATTTCCTTTAAAATCGCCAGAATCGTATCCCTGTCCTTCCGTTCGGTCAGAGCTGCACGGAGACGTTTATCCCGAAGGGCAAAGGACAACCCCGACAGCAGATGCAGATGAACTTTCACTGTGGGGCTTGTGAGGGTGAAAAGAACCGTCACGGGTTTTCCATCAGGGGCGTCAAAATCCACGGGGGTTTCAAGGAAGCAGAGCGCTATTTTTGATACAGGGAGCTGGAGTAGAATGGGGTTCCTCACATGGGGAATGGCAATACCTTCACCAATAGCGGTTGTTCCCACAGCCTCACGGGTGAGAAGAACCTGAAGCAGAAACTCCGGGTCGATTTCCGGTGGAATATCAAGAAGATCCACCACATTCTTCAGCAGGGTTTCCTTGTCCGTCCCCTTGACACCGTAATGAATTCCTCCTGCTTCCACCGCCTCAAAAATGGCGGGCATGCGGACATTTTCATCGTCCTTGACTTTGAAGACAGCCGGGTCGACTTTCAGTCCTCTGGCTGTGGCCCACTCCAGAAGTTCGGCCCGATTGATCATGTATTCGCCTCGAACCGTTTCCGCAGGAAGTCTTTCTTTTTTGATCCACTGGATAACGGATTTTTCTTCAGCCTGTAACGCATTGGCCGCGTCATTGATGTTCATCAGCATATGTTATTATCGTCCTGCATGTTGTTCATTTTGCGTGGTTCATTGGTGCGAGTTCGGATATGGGCGTCGCTTTGTACCGGATTCGCTGCCCAGGGTTTTATCATTTCAAGATCCTTGCCGATGGTGTCTTCAGCCACCTCCACATCATGGGCCACCTGGGCACGAAGCCAATAACCGTTTGACAATCCGAAATACTTGCATAACCGCAAATCCGTGTCCGCTGTTATCGTCCGTTTGCCGGCAATAATCTCACTGATGCGCTGGGCAGGAACACCGATTTCTTTTGCTAAACGATACTGGCTCAGCCCCATGGGTTTTAAAAATTCCTCTAATAGAATCTCACCCGGGGTTATGGGGTCAAGTTTTTTCATAATAAATTCACCTCAATGATAATCTACAATTTCAACATGATCGGCTCCTGCATCTGTCCATTGAAAGCAGAGACGCCATTGATCATTTATTCGAATGCTGTACTGGCCAACTCGGTCATCCTTAAGCGCTTCGAAACGATTTCCGGGTGGTACTCTCAAATCGTCAAGTCGTGATGCGATTTCAAGCTGTCGTATTTTGCGACGTGCCACTTTGGCGATGTTTGTAAATCTCTTGACGTTCCGGCCTTCTGAAAGTGCTCTGGTATCTTTGCATTTGAATGATTTGATCATGATAAATATTAATAACGCGCCTCGTGATTATCGTCAAGCGTGATTATCAACCGTTTCGATGTTTGTTAATACTCGGCATAAAATACATCAAGTCGGGCTCCCGCCCGACACCCATGGCGGGCGAAAGCCCGCCCTACGGTTCTGTCGCTGGCAATGGCCATAGGCACCTGTTGTTCAATTTATTCGCCGGTTTAATATTTTTCATTCCTTCATTGCTCAGACATAACTCCCTTGAAGGCAAAGCCTTCGGTTAAGTATTCCGGGGAGAATCCCCGGAACAAGGGGCAGTTGCGCGAAATGCTGTTTTGATGCATCATTTTTTATTTTTACCGCATAAAAAAAGATATTCAAAAGCCCTGATCTACCGGGTATTATGGGTTGACTTGAAAACCGATATAACATATCTTTTTTTTCACATGCCATCAAGCACTAACATTGTTCTTTGAACACCGGCTGCCTTGGTTTTTCACCGTGCTGCGGTCAGACACCGGTTAAGATTCTGTCCATCATCTCAGGGAGCAGGACTCGTGACCACAACCCTTATTCATTGCCTTCTGGTGATCCTCATGCCGCCTCTTCTTCTGGGCGTGATCACCAAAACCAAAGCGGCATTTGCCGGACGAAAAGGTGCGCCCTTTTTTCAGGTTTACTACGACCTGTTCAAGCTGCTGCAAAAAGACGCAGTGTACAGTGAAACAACCACCTGGGTGTTCAAAGCAGGCCCAGTCATCACACTTTCCGCGACGGTTATTGCCGCCATGCTGGTTCCTCTGGGCAATCACAGTGCACCGGTATCTTTTTCAGGCGACATGCTTCTATTTGCCTATCTCCTTGCGCTCACACGTTTTTTCACCACCATTGCGGCTCTTGATACAGGGTCGAGTTTCGAAGGCATGGGCGCGGCCCGGGAAGTCACTTATTCCTGCCTTGCCGAACCTGCCCTGTTCTTTGCTCTGATCACCCTGGCCCGGATAAGCGGCAAGCTTTCACTGACGAGCATGCTGACCTTTTCATCCCCTTCAACCTGGGCAGGGGCCATCACCATTCTTCTCTCCGTATCCCTGTTCATCGTGCTTCTTGCGGAAAACTGCCGGATTCCCTTTGACGACCCCAACACCCACCTTGAACTCACCATGGTTCATGAAGTTATGGTGCTGGACCACAGTGGGCCAGCCTTCGGATATATCCTCTACGCAGCAGCCATGAAACTATTTCTGTTCGGCGCTATTTTTCTCAATATCGCCCTGCCCTTCAGGACAGGCAATGCTTTCGCTGACTGGCTTATTTTCATCGTTGGAATTCTGGCTCTTGCCGTTGCTGTGGGCGTAACGGAATCGGTGATGGCGCGACTGCGCCTGACACAGATTCCCCTTTTGCTGATCACAGCCATCGTCTTTTCCGCATTCTCCACGATTCTGATTTTTAGGTAATTTTTAGGTGATGGATATGGAACAACTCGCACATTTACCCAAAACATTTTTCATGGCTGATCAGCTTCTGGTGGCCGTTCTATTGATCAACTTCATCATGCTGGGATCAAGCCGTCTGATGTTCTGTATCAAAGCTGCCGCTGTCCAAGGGGTGATCCTGGGTGCTCTTCCGGGATTTATCCACCCTTTTTCATACCACATTACCCTGATCACCGTTCTTGTCATTGTGGGCAAAGGATTTGTCATTCCCACAATGATCGGAAAAGCAGTGAGGGATGTCCAGATCAAACGGGAGTTCGAACCTTTTCTCGGCTACATTCCGGCCCTGATCCTTGGGGCGGCTTTCACCGCTGCGGCCTTTGTTTTCTCCGAACGGCTGCCCCTTGCACCCGAGCACCAGAACCTTCTTTTTGTCCCTGCGTCCTTTTCCACACTGATCACAGGCTTCCTGATCCTGACTACCCGGAGAAAAGCCATATCCCAGGTCATTGGATACCTTGTACTTGAAAACGGAATTTTCATTTTCGGCATGCTGCTTTCCGAAGCCATGCCGGTTCTTGTTGAAGCCGGAGTTCTTCTCGATCTCCTGGTGGGTGTTTTTGTCATGGCCATCGTCATCAACCATATCAGCCGGGAGTTTTCGTCCACCGACACGTCCCGGTTGCGAACGCTGAAAGAGGAATGATCGCATGATGCACCTCTTCGTTCTCTGGCCTCTTTTCTGTGCTGTTATCGCCTGGGGCATTAAAAACACATTTCGCCCGATGCTCCTTCTTTTCGCGGCGCTGGTCCATCTCTGCATGACCGCCTATGTGACCATAGTCCCACAGCAACCCACAGACAGCGGCTGGCTCTGGCTTGATCCGCTGGGTCGAATCGTCCTTCTCTGCATCAGCGTGCTTTTCACCATCTGCGCGTTCTATGCGGTGGGCTACCTCAGATATTACAACAGACGATCCAACCGGTTTCTCTGTGTGTGCATGCTGATCTGTCTTTCAGCCATGACCCTTGTGACCATGGCCCAGCATCTGGGCCTGTTCTGGTTTGCCTTGGAAACAACCACCCTTGCCATGGCTCCATTGATCTATTTCAACAGGAACGCCCGTTCTATTGAGGCCACCTGGAAGTATATCATCATCTGTTCTCTGGGAATCGCCCTTGCTCTCTTGGGCCTTATGTTTCTCGCATACTCCACCCATGTGGCCCACAAAGACGCCACCCTTCTTCTCGGTCAGCTCCTTGAAACCGCAGGAGACCTGAACAAGGCATGGCTTCATGCCGCCTTTGTTTTCCTTCTTGTGGGTTTCGGAACAAAAATGGGTCTTGCGCCCCTCCATGCCTGGAAACCCGATACCTACGGCGAAGCTCCGGGAATCGTGGGGGCTCTTCTTGCAGGTGGGCTTGTTAACTGCTCATTCCTCGCCCTGATCCGGGTTTATCGGGTGTGCCTGGCCTCCGTGCCGGATATCGTCTTTTTTCAGCACGCCCTTATCGGCATGGGCCTTCTTTCCATGGCTGTGGCCGGAATATTCATGGCCAAACAATCGGATTTCAAACGAATGCTCGCCTATTCCAGCGTGGAACATGTGGGCATCCTGTCCATCGGTCTGGGGCTTGGAAAAGGGGCGACATTTGCGGCACTATTTCACATCATCAACAATGGCCTCTGCAAAGGTGTTCTGTTTCTCGCAGCAGGCAATATCCACCGGGCCTATTCAAGCAAAAGCGTCCATGTGGTCCGGGGTGCCCTGCGGCGTCTTCCCTGGTCCGGAGGATTGTTCTTCGCGGGTTTCATCGCCATCACCGGTTCGCCGCCTTTTTCACCGTTCATCAGCGAATTCGGCATTGTGGCAAGCGCCTTTGAACAGGGCCAGATTACGGTGGGGGTTCTGTTTCTCTTTTTCCTCGCCGTGATTTTCATCGGGCTGGCAAACACCATTCTCCCGGTTGTCCTTGGAGATCCGCCGGATAATATCCCGGATTCCAAATACCAGGACCGGGTTCTCACTGTGGCTCCCCTTTGTGTTGTCATGCTTATCATCCTCATTCTGGGAATCTGGCAGCCGCCATTTCTGATCAGGCTGCTTCAGGACGGAGCAGCCATGCTGGAGGTGCGCCCATGACAGAAATCCTTCGTTTGATCTACAACGGCACAGCCATCGATTACAAAGAAGTCCCCTCTATTGACCCTGACCTTTTCTTCGACACGATGATCCGTTTGACTGATCATGGCTGGCGCGTGGTGTCTTATTTTGCCATTCCCGAAACAAGCGGCACAAACACCCTCTGCTGTGTTCTGGCATACAAAGCCAAAGGTCAGCTTGGCATTGTGAAGACGGAAATTAAAGGCAACGAATTTCCCTCCATCGCCGGGCAATGCCCACAAGTTCAGATTTTCGAGCGAGAAATCGCCGAGCAGTTCGGACTCGTCCCCACCGGTCACCCCTGGTTCAAGCCTGTGCGGTTTCACGGCACATGGAACGGAAAAAATAATCCCTGGAACAAGACAGATCGTTCGGACATCCGGGTGGGTGTGACGGACTTCTACCGTGTGGAAGGTGAAAGCGTACATGAAGTTGCTGTGGGACCTGTTCATGCCGGAATCATCGAACCCGGTCATTTCAGGTTCCAGTGCCACGGCGAAGAAGTGTTTCATCTTGAAATCTCTTTGGGGTACCAGCACCGTGGCATTGAAAAAGCACTTGTGGGTGGCCCCTATCCCCAGACTCTCCGCCAGATGGAAGCCATTGCCGGAGACACCACCATCGGTCACGGCACGGCATACTGCATGATCGTTGAATCCCTTGGTGGCGCGCGGGTGTCCGCCAACGCCGAAGTCATGCGAGGAATCGCCCTTGAGCTGGAGCGCCTCGCCAATCACACCGGCGATCTGGGAGCCATTGCGGGGGACGTGGGATACCTTCCCACTGCCTCATTCTGCGGGCGCATCCGTGGAGATTTTTTGAACATGAGCGCCGTTCTCTGCGGCAGTCGATTCGGAAGGGGGCTTCTCGTTCCCGGCGGAACGGTGTTCTCCCTTACAAAAAAACACCGTGACGATCTGACCAAGCGGCTTGAAAAAGCGTTATGGGAACTGGATATCGCCATCAACCTGATGTGGGACAGACAGTCGGTAATGGCCCGACTTGAAGGGACCGGAGTTGTCCCGCCCTGGACAGCAGAAGCCCTGGGGCTTGTGGGTCCTGCTGCCAGAGCCTGCGGACTTAAACGGGACGTGCGGGAAGATTTCCCCTTCGGAATATTCAGAATGGCCAGCATTCCCATGATCACGGGCTATCACGGAGACGTGTGCGCCAGAGCGATGATACGATGGCACGAAGCCCACAAGTCCATTGACTTTATCATCGACCAGCTCCAGCACATGCCCGAAGGCCCCCACCGATCGGAAATAAAAAGTCTCGCCGGGGATAAACTCATCGTGTCCATGACCGAAGGCTGGCGCGGTGAAATCTGCCATGTGGCCATCACCGACAGCCATGGCTGGTTCAAACGATACAAAATAACCGATCCCTCGTTTCATAACTGGCAGGGATTGGCCATGGCTCTGCGCGGTCAGCAGATTTCCGATTTTCCGCTGTGCAACAAAAGTTTCAATTTGTCGTATTGCGGGTTTGATTTGTAATGAGGTCAGGACATGATACGTGAGATAATCGCCCGATACAAACAAGGATACCAGACCTTTGCTTACCCGGAAAAACCGGTGAATATTCCGGAGCGGTTCAGGGGTTATCCTGTGATAAAACCCGGAACGTCGAAAGAAGATAATGAAAGACTCGTCAGATCCTGCGCTTTCGGCGCTCTTGCCGTTGATGAAACAGGCCTTTCCCTTGATATGGGCAAATGTCTGTTCTGTTCGGACTGTCCGGCCAAGGACTCGGTATCATTCACAGCAGACCACATTCTTTCAGCCAGGAAACGGTCCGATCTTATTGTCCGGCCCGGAGCACCTCGCCGCATGGCCGGGAAACTATCGCCGGATCTCCTGAACCTTTTCAAATGCTCTCTCAAATTCCGCGAAGTCAGTGCCGGAGGCTGCAATGCC
This sequence comes from Desulfobacteraceae bacterium, assembly GCA_041660385.1. GTDB lineage: Bacteria > Desulfobacterota > Desulfobacteria > Desulfobacterales > Desulfolunaceae > DYJE01. The sequence goes on from JBAZWJ010000014.1 coordinate 61,129, forward strand.
TGTGAAGCAGACACCAACGTTCTTTCCACCATCGGCTGGGATCTGGGGCGTTTCGGCGTCCAGTTCGTGGCCAGCCCCCGCCATGCCGACGGCCTTTTTGTCACCGGCCCTGTGACGAAAAACATGCGTGAAGCCCTGCTCCAGACTTATGAGGCCATACCCGGCCCTAAAATCGTGGTGGCCTGCGGAGCCTGTGCCATTAACGGCGGGCCTTTCAAAGATTCATCCGAAGTTCACAACGGAATCGGGGACCTGTTGCCCGTGGATCTTTACATTCCCGGCTGCCCGCCCCATCCGGTGACGATTCTTGATGGAATCTTAAGGATTATCGACAGGATCTGACATATCGCAGGCTGAATTGATGCAGCTAACCAAATGGAAACATTCGATAGTTCATCAACCCGCACCGATCAAGAACCGGTCTTATAGATGGACAAAAAACCATGATTGGGATACAGTTTTGCATATGTATTATTTCTCGTAATCTGCCAGAACACTTAAAGAAAGCCTTTGGGGAAAAGAACCTTGGTCACAAAAAAAAAAGAAATTCAGCATAGGAAAAGCCGGAAGGTTCTTTCAGAAAAAGATGGGACAATGGAATCTGAGTCCGTTACCGGTACCGCTGTTTCAGACGATCATTTCCCCATTGTGGGCATCGGTGCGTCAGCAGGTGGGCTTAAGGCGTTCGAAGATTTTTTTTCCGGGATGCCCGATCATACCGAGCCCGGCATGGCTTTTGTGCTTGTGCAGCATCTGGCTCCAGACCACAAGAGCATTCTTACTGAACTTGTCCGAAGATATACCCGAATGCAGGTTTTTGAGGTGGCGGATGGAATGGTCGTCAGACCCAATTGCGCTTACATCATTCCACCCAACCGGGACATGGCCCTCCTTAACGGTTCATTGCAATTGCTGGAACCTGCCTCAGACAGGGGCCCCCGGCTTTCCATTGATTTCTTTTTCCGGTCCCTTGCTCAGGATCAACGTGAAAGGGCCATTGGCATTGTTCTTTCAGGCACCGGCAGTGATGGTTCCATGGGTATTCGTGCCATCAAGGGCGAAGGCGGAATGGTCATGGCTCAAAAACCCGACTCCACCGAGTACGACGGCATGCCTCGAAGCGCCATCGACACTGGCCTTGTCGATTATCAGCTGAATCCTTCCGAAATGCCTGCCCAGCTCATTGCCTATGCGACAAAGGCCTTCTCAAAAAAAGGTTTTCCCAATCCACCTGCATTAAGCACTGAGAACTCAATGCAAAAAGTGTTCATCCTGCTGCGAACCCAGACCGGCCATGATTTTTCCCAGTATAAACCCAGCACCATTCAAAGGCGTATTGAACGCCGCATGGCTGTCCACCAGATCGAAACAATGGCCGGATACGTCAAGTATATGCAACAAACGCTACCTGAAGTGGAATTGCTTTTCCGCGACCTTCTGATCGGAGTCACCTTTTTTTTCAGAGATCCCAATGCATTTAAGGCACTCGAAGAAAAGATTATTCTCAAGTTATGTTCCGGCAAGAGTGTCGGCTCGGCAATACGGGTGTGGGTTACCGGATGCTCCACCGGAGAGGAAGCCTATTCCATAGCCATCCTCATCAAGGAACGGATGGAAGAGTTGAAAAGAAACAACCCGGTTCAGATATTCGCCACCGATATCGACAGCCAGGCCATTGCCACGGCCCGAAGCGGCATCTATCCGGCCAGTATCGTGGCAGATATCACACCGGAAAGGCTGGCGCGTTATTTTGTACCCGAACAGGATGGCGGTATGTACCGGATACACAAAAACATCCGCGACATGCTTATTTTTTCAGAACAGGACGTGGTCAAAGACCCGCCTTTTTCCAAAATAGATCTGATCAGTTGCCGGAATCTTCTGATCTATCTGAACGGAGATTTGCAGAAAAAGATCATTCGCATGTTTCACTATGCCCTTACCCCTGGCGGCTACCTGTTTCTCGGAAACTCGGAAACAGTGGGCGAGTTTAACGATCTGTTTGATGTTCAGGACAGGAAACTGAAGCTTTATCAGCGCAAAGAGGACACCCTCAAAGAGACCACCCACGGCGGTTATCGAGTAAGATCTGACCGGTATGTTCCGTTTGTTGCCGGGATGGATTTGCCACTTCCGCAGACTCCGGTGAAGACGGTCGGCCTTGCTCAACCTCCGTTACGTGAGCTGACCGAACAGGGGTTATTGCAGCATTTTGAAGCTGTGGGTGTTCTTGTCAATGGCAAGGGGGATATCCTCTATCTCCATGGACGAACAGGGATGTATCTGGAACCGGCCCAGGGTGTTGCAGGAATCAACAACATCCTGTCCATGGCCCGTGCTGGATTGAGAATGAAACTTACCACAGCTTTGCAACAGGCTGTGAATACAAATGAAATTGCAAGTTCTCTGGGACTTCGGGTTAAAACCAATGGTCATTATACAACCGCGAATCTAATCATCCGGCCGGTTATGCCCGGTTCTGGTGTAACAAAGGAAACACATCTTTATCTCGTGGTTCTGGAAGAAGTACGTCATGCTGCTACAGAAAAATCGAACCTAAACGATCATTCGGACCATGAAGCCGACCCGGATCTGAAAAATCTGTCAGTGCCTGACTCGGACACAGATTCATATATTACTGCTCTCAAACAGGAACTTCGGACCAAAGACGAATATCTTAAAACAACCACCGAGCAGCTTGAAACCTCCAATGAAGAGCTGAAATCCTCAAACGAAGAAATGCAATCGGTGAACGAAGAGCTCCAGTCAACCAATGAAGAGCTTGAAACCTCCAAGGAAGAGTTGCAATCGGTCAACGAAGAACTGTCCACAGTCAACGCTGAACTGCAAACCAAGGTTATGGATCTGACCCAGGCGAACAACGACATGAACAACCTTCTGGCAGGCACAGGAATCGGCACTGTTTTTGTGGATTACAGCCTGCATATCCTTCGATTCACCCCCACGGCCACCCGGATTATCAACCTGATCAAAAGCGATGTGGGCAGACCGGTGGGCCACATCGTCTCCAATCTGGTGGGATATGACCGGCTTGTAGCCGACACAAAGGACGTTCTTTCCACATTGATACCCAAAGAGGTTGAAGTCCAGTCCACATCAGGCGTCTGGTATACCATGCGGATCATGCCCTATCGCACATTGGACAATGTCATCGAAGGCGCGGTGATGACCTTTGTTGAAATCACCAGACGGAAACAGATTGAAGAAGAATTGAAACGAAGTGAAACACTTCTCAAAATCACTCAGCGGCTTACCCATGTGGGCGCATGGGAATGGGATGTTATGAGAAAAACCCTGTACTGGACCGAAGAGATGTTCCGTCTTCATGATCGAAATCCAAAGGAATCCCTTAGTGGCATGACAGGTATGGAAGATACCTTGAAATGGTTGTCACCAGCGGATCGCCCGGTGCTTGAGGCTGCTTTTAACCAGTGTGTGGAGACAGGCAAATCCTTCGATCTCCAGTTCCCTTTCACAACGTCAAAGGGGAAGTCCATACGGATCCGCACCATGGCAGAGCCGGTTTTTGAAAGTGGAAAAATTACCCGGGTGGTGGGTTTCATCCTTGACATCACCAACCCAAACTGTGAAACCAATTAACTAAGACATGGAAGGACCATTATCCTGAATTTTTTGGATAACAGCAGCAATGCCGTGTAGATATCAACCAGGCAAATAAATAGACCAACAGGCGTCTCAGGACCGTAGGGCATAGCCGTCAGGCTAAAGACAAAAAACAGTTTTTTTTGCCCCAACGGGGCTTTGTCATAAAGCCCAGGGTTGCGGCGAAAGCCGCTACCCTGGGACATTGCCGATTATGATTTTCAACCCCAACGGGGTTGCGTAACATTCCCATGTATCGCTCATATCCGGACGCAACCCCTTTGGGGTTGGGGATTTCGCCGGTGATCCCAGGGTAGCGGCGTTGCCGCAACCCTGGGCTATAATACGGAATCCCGTTGGGATTCGATGCGGATTGTATCATTTAAAGCCTTAGCCTGACGGCTATGGACCTATGGGGTACAAGCAGGGCGTGAGCCCGACCTACATGCTGTATTTCATTGCCGAGACAATATGTGGTGCCAAAGCGCAACCTGCTATCAAACGTTTGACGATTGGGGGAGCCATGAATAAGAATGAAAACCATATCGACCCAACCGCAGAACTTCGAAAGAAGGCCGTTGAATCTGCACGAAAAAAAACGGGTTTGACAGCAGAAGACCTCAAGAAACTGTCGCCTGTAGATATTATTTCCGTGTTCCATGAACTGCAAGTCCACCAGATAGAACTGGTCATGCAGAACGAGGAACTGCGAAAAGCTCAATTCAAACTGGACAGCTTGCGAGCCCGTTATTATAATCTTTACGATCTGGCCCCGGTGGGTTACTGCACCATCTCCGAAAAGGGCCTGATCGTTGAAAACAACCTCACCGCCGCAACATTACTGGGAATATCCCGCAGTGAAATGTCACAACACCCCTTATCCCAATTCATTTTCAGAGATGACCAGGATATCTATTTCTTGCATCGGAAGCAGCTTTTCGAGACCAAAGAACCCCAGGTGTGTTTTCTCAGAATGGTAAAGAAAACAGGAATGACATTCAGTGCAAGACTTGAGTCGGCCATGGCAAATGACGACGAGGGGATACCCGTGTGCCTGATCATCATAAGCGATATTACCGCAATGAAGTTGCTGGATGATGAGCGTGAACTGGCGTCGTACCTGACTTTGCTCAACACACCGGGAGATTACCGTGAATGCATGTCGGATCTTATCTCGATTCTTAAAAACTGGTCGGGATGTGAAACTGTGGGGATCCGCCTGAGTTCAGGATACGATTTCCCGTTTTACGAAACCCTTGGATTTTCAACTGAATTCATTCAATCGGAAAGCAGCCTCTGCGCTTACGATCAAAGCGGCCAAGTGCTCCTTGACGATTCAGGCAACCCCGAACTTAAATGTTTTTGCGGCAAGGTTCTTTGCGGACGGCTCGATAGCTCCAAACCTTATTTTACGTCCTTCGGGAGCTTCTGGACCAACAACATCAGGGTTTTGTTCGAGAGTGAAACCGAAACTGACCCGCGCTCTCTCACCCACTGCCGGTGCCATGATGAAAAGTATGAATCTGTGGCGCTGATCCCCATGCGCACAGATAAGAAGGTATGGGGCCTGCTTCAGTTCAATGACCACAAGCCGAACCGTTTTACTCTGGAGTTTATCACCCGCATGGAAAGACTTGCGGTCAGTCTGGCCTTAGCCCTTAACCGACGCCAGGCCCAAACCGTATTGAAGAAGAGTGAGGATGAAAACACCAGGCTTCAAGCCAGTCTCCAGCAATCTCAAAAGATGGAAGCCGTGGGAAGGCTTGCCGGCGGTGTGGCCCACGACTTCAACAATATGCTGGGGGTTATCCTGGGTCATGTGGAAATGGCTCTTTTTCATGTGGAGCCTGACCAGCCCATCCATAGTGATCTGACGGAAATCCGCATGGCCGCCGAACGTTCTGCTGATCTTACACAGCAGTTGCTGGCCTTTGCCCGGCGACAGATCATCGTACCCAAAGTATTCGATTTAAATGAAATTGTGGAAGGGATGCTCAAGATATTGCGGCGCTTGATCGGTGAATGCATCCATCTGGTCTGGAAGCCGGGTTCAAATTTATGGCTGGTGAAGGTTGACTTGACCCAGATCAATCAAATTCTTGCAAACCTGTGCGTCAACTCCATGGATGCCATTACCGACGTGGGACAAATCACCATCAAGACTGAGAATATATCGTTGGATGAAGAATACTGCTCAATTTACAAAGACTGTACAGCGGGAGATTATGTTCGCCTCACCGTGATTGACAACGGGTCAGGAATGGATGAGACAACACTGAGCCAAATTTTTGAACCGTTCTTCACCACCAAAGATATCGGCAAGGGAACAGGCCTGGGCCTTGCCACGGTCTACGGCGCTGTCAAGCAGAACGGCGGTATTATCCGTGTCTCCAGCAAAATTGGCCAGGGGACATCATTCGAGATTTTCTTACCTCGAAATCTGGACAAAATTGTACAGAACAAAGATGTGCTTTCTGAGGAACCATCCTTGGGCGGCAATGAAACCATCCTGGTGGTGGAGGACGAGCCCTCCATACTGACAATTACAAAAACACTACTCGAAAGAGAGGGTTATCACGTTCTAACGGCGGAAAATCCCGATGACGCCATACGTCTTGCACGTGATGGCACCCACAAAATCCATCTGCTCATTACCGATGTGATCATGCCTGAAATGAACGGTCAGGCCCTTGTAAAAACCATCCTGGCATTTAACCCGGATCTCAAATATCTGTTCATGTCCGGCTATACGGCAGATGTTATCGCTCGCCATGGTGTTCTGCACCCTGGTGCTCATTTCATCGAAAAGCCCTTTACCAAAAAAAAGCTGTGTTTTAAAGTCCGGGAAGCGCTGGACACTTCCGCACCTGCAATAGTTTGAATAATTCAAGTATCTTCGCACTGGCTGATGAACGACTGGTGGCATTGGCAATATTACAGATTTTCATTTACAACATCATGATAAAACTTTTTGGAACAATCAGGACAAATCCCATGGCTGAATTCGGCTTCCGTGCGGCTTGAGATATAGTATTCAATGTGATTCCAGTGGCCTTTGTCATCGCGGATTTTTTTGCATTCACAACAAATAGGCAAAATTCCGCGTAATGTCTTTATCTCGTCCAGTGCCTCTCTGAGCTCTTCAATGACCTTTTCTTTTTCATACTCCGCTTTTTTTCTTTCTTTGATCTCTTGAGAGAGTTTTCTGTTCCAGAAAATAAATGATGCGAGCAGAATTAATGCGATACCGACGACCAGCAATACCCACCGCACAACATCTTTTGCACTGATGCCATATTCGTAGCGAACAGAGATCCACCGTTGCCTGATCTCATTATGTTTTTCCTGACTTACGGCAGCCAGCCCCTTATTTAAGATACTTACAAGTTCAGGCAAGTCCTTGCGGACGGCTATGGATAAGTTGTAATTCCCATATGAGGTCGGAGCCGCAATTTTTAAATTTGTCAGGCCGTGCTTCTCTATCAAGTAGGTTGCCGCAGCCAGATTTTCGATTGCGGCATCCGCATACCCCAGGGAAACATCAACAAGCGCGTCCACAGGAGAATCAACATAACGGGGCATGACATTGATTTTATCCTGTTGCAACCATTCGTAAGTTGAGACTTTACGTACAATCGCTATTCTTTTATTTTGCAGATTTTGGATACCACTGATAAAAGGCACATCTTTTCGAGTGATAATAACTAACGGAAAGGAAAAAATCGGTTTTGTATAACTTAAATAGTGCGCCCTTTCAGGTGTTACAGCCGCACAGGTAAGAACATCCAGATCTTTTGTTTCAATTTTTTTAAGGACTTCCGGCCAGGGAATTTTCTTGAGAACCTCAATTTTCAGCCCGACCATGTCCGCAATGTAGAAGATATAATCTGAAGCCATTCCTTTAAACGTGCCATCGTCATCAAAATATTGAAACGGCGGGAACGCCTGCGGACCGCTTATGCGAATGGTTTTGTGTTCTTTTATCCATGCCTGCTCTTCTTGTGTTAGTTCTATTGATGTTGCATTGGCAGCACTACAGGCTATGGAAAAGACGAGCATTAGTAGGGTTTTGATTATGTTTTTTTGGGTCATTTCTTTTGCTTTTATAATGTAAAATGTGTTGATGCTATTTTTAGTGACTATGGTTCTTACGGTGTTACAGGGAAATGTTGTTCACTGGCCTTGGCTTTTTGTGCACTGGCTCAAAAGGCTTTTTGGCTGATAGCCTCGGGACTATCCAGGAACCGGTTTAGCGATATAACGGCCTTCAAACGGCGGGTGGAGAATATCAGAAGCCGCCACAGAAACGAGGAAGGTCGATTAAAAGTTAATGTTCAAAAATCCGCCGCTGTAGCCTGCTCGTGGTGCAAGACATTGTTCTGTTAAATTTTATTTTGCATTTCCTACAACAAACCATTTCCCATTTTTCAAAGCTAAAATTAAGCCCCCTTTTTGCATAAAAGGGTTACCATCCGGCTTTGGGTTTATAATTTCAAGGGATACTTTTGCTTTATTATCTTCCATAAAGGCACTATCTGTTACCTTAACAATTGTTTTTTTCATCAATTCTAAGTGCTCGGGTCTTGCCCTCTCTCTGTCTTTTTCAGATAAAATTACAAAAAACTCATTTGGAGGAAGTTTTAATAACTCAGCAAGATCATTAATATTATTAAATTGCTTGACAAATATCTCTGAGGATCCGTCTTTTATTGAGCTCTCGTAAGCATTTTTAATCGAATTCTGTTGTTCCTGTAAAATTTCTTGATCCATAAGTGAGAACGATAACTTTAAATTCCCATGAAATAAGGCTGTCATATAGGTTTGTGCTACTGTTTCGGCTTCTGACAAACTACTTTCAGAGGAATAAGAGTTAAATGCTACGAAGTAAGTTGAAATAATTAAAACTATTATGATTTTTATTTTTTTCATACGATACCTTTTATTCAGCTATACACAGAACATGTATTCTTAGGCAAATTTTCCAGCATGCACGTTCAACATTGTCTATTTTGCCGTGTAATTAATAATTATAGAAACTTGAATCATATAAATCTGATTGATCACGGAAAACAGGCGAGAGATGATGGGCGGCACATTTTCCGATAAATAGAGTTTTCTTTTTACACCAGATAGCTTGTTGCTACAAATGGTTTTTGTGGGATTGAACTGCATCTGATGGAATTGAGAACAGGGGATGTGAGCTGACGCGGCTCTTCATCGGTTCGGGAGTGTGTCGCAGGCCAATCGGGAGATTGGCGTGCCCGGGTGGTGAACGGCACAGCGGTTATGCTTTCGCATGAATCAACGTGTAGGATGGGTGGAGCCAAAGCGTAACCCATCGCTTTCGTGCGATAAACATGGATGTTTTTTGTTGACGGGTTAATTAATTCGCGAGGGTGCCGCAGGCCAAACGGGTGATTTGTGTGCCAGGGTGGTGAGCTGCACAGCAGGGTTTTATGTTGTGAAGCCTTTACCGCTCATATACTTGTCATAACACTGGTCTGTTTTTGGGCTACTTGCTTCCCATGAAAAATAACCTGTTAAATGGCAAAAGCACCTTTCAGTTCTTCTGTATTGGATAAGCTTTTCTTATGTCGTTCAATACAGCTTCTTCAAATTCTTTTTTATCAGATTCATTTACCAACCTTTCAAGATATGGCTTTAACCCAGTGCTTCGCATCATCTCCAAAGTGGCCAAATGATTTTCCAAAACATGGATATAGTGTGTTTCCCATAATTCTATCACATTGAAAAGATCAGACAAGATATCGTAATAAAATGAGTGGTTATGAATTGTTTAAAGATCTGAAACTCCGTCGGTTTGATCTTTCCAATGAGCGTCGTTAGCAATATTGTCAATAATCTTCCCAAGTGGCATATCCCAAAATTGTGGAACTTGAACTGCAACAACTCCTTCATCAGAAAGAAGATTATGAAATTTAATGAGCAATTCTTCATGATTGGGTATCCATTGTATGACGGCATTTGAAAAAACAAGATCAAATTTCATTTCGGACTCATAACTTGAGACATTTGCTATTACCCACTCTTGATTTGGATAATCTTGTTTTGCCTTTTCGATCATTGAGGCCGAACTATCGATGCCGACAATTTTAGATTTTGGCCACTTTTGTGCTAAAATTTGTGTACTGTTTCCTGGGCCACAACCAATATCAATAATCCTTTTTGGTTCTACTTGATTAATTCTTGAAACTAAATCAATGGAAGGTTGAGTTCTCTCTGATTTAAACTGCAAGTAAAGATCAGGTTGCCAATCGGACATTTAATTTTCCTTAATCAGGGTCTTATGATGCATGAACGCCATGATTCTGTCTGCGGCATGTTCGAAGGGTTCGCGGTCTGAACGGATCACGATATCCGGGGTATCCGGAGGTTCGTAGGGGGATGAAATGCCGGTGAAGTCTTTGATTTCGCCGGTCAGGGCTTTGGCGTAAATTCCTTTGGGGTCGCGCTCTATACAGACTTCTAAAGGGCAATCCACGAAAATTTCAACGAACCGGTCCATACCCACGATGGTTTTCACCCGCTCCCGGTCATTTCTAAAAGGGGAAATGAATGCAGTGAGAGCGATGATTCCTGCATCCACAAAAAGATGAACCATCTCACCAATACGCCGGATGTTTTCCGCCCTGTCCGCCGCCGAAAAGCCCAGATCCCCGCAGAGCCCATGACGCACATTGTCTCCGTCAAACACATAGGTGGAGCAGCCCAACTGATGGAGCTTTTTTTCAACCATGTGTGACAACGTTGATTTGCCTGAGGCTGAAAGGCCTGTAAACCAGAGCACCGCTCCTTTATGTCCATGAAGTTTTTCCCTGTCTTCCCTATCAACCATGGGTTTATGTCGTGTCACGTGAGAACTGTTCATGCGATCCCTGCCTGAGATGATCTGATAACAAAAAAGGAATAACCTTGAATTCATGCCGTACAATCAAGGGATTATCATTGCAGAAATGGCCGTGGGAATAAAGGGGATTCTTTTTCTCATTCTAAATTGCTTTCACGGTGACGCTGGTGGGTGACGCTGTCGCTCCTCTCCATTATATTAAACAGGCAATAATATACGCCAATATTTCAATACCGTTCACTCAAGCAGGTCGGGCTAATATATTGTTCGCATTCATCATGACATAATCATCAGGCGGGTTTGGAACCCGCCCCTACGAGTGTAGGGGCAAGGTTTCCAGTTCGCCGAATCAACCTCCCATGACGAACGACCAAATTCAGACTGTAGAATCGGTGGACTCAGAGCATAACCCATCGGGTCTGGCAATCTAAGTTTTATCATGAATGCAATCCCGAACACGTGAAAAAACATCCATAAAATACTTTATTGTAATTTATACATTTTATAGAACATTTTTGTATATAAATACTGTTTATGATTCATTTTTGTATTATCAAAAATATATTTCCCATCATTTATTTTCCATTATAATATTTTGTTTTCCTTTATTTCCAGTCAATTAGAGCAAAACAGTGTTCACTCACAGGGAAATGGCATATCGGTTGCAGTAAGGGAGGGCAAGGTTAAACCATGGTGGATTCAGTGGACATGGTGGACAAAACGGACTGCTTCAATAACGGGTCCACCAAAGTCCATCTGGTCCACTAAGTCCACCCCCAAATAAAACAACAAACAGAACATGAAAGGGAAAAAACCATGAGAAAAATCGCGATATACGGAAAAGGCGGCATCGGAAAATCCACAACCACACAGAACACAGTGGCAGGCCTGGCTGAAATGGGCAACAAAGTGATGGTAGTGGGCTGTGATCCTAAAGCGGACTCCACACGTCTTCTCCTTGGTGGCCTGACGCAAAACACGGTGCTTGATACCTTAAGAGAAGAAGGTGAAGACGTGGAACTGTCCGACGTCCGCAAAGTGGGTTTCGGCGGAACACTCTGTACCGAATCGGGCGGACCTGAGCCTGGGGTTGGCTGTGCGGGCCGTGGCATCATCACCAGTATAAACCTTCTTGAACAACTGGGTGCATACTCTGAAGACGAAAAGCTCGACTACGTCTTCTACGATGTTCTGGGTGACGTTGTGTGCGGCGGATTCGCCATGCCCATCCGTGAAGGCAAGGCCGAAGAAATCTACATCGTGGTGTCCGGTGAAATGATGGCCATGTACGCGGCCAACAACATCTGCAAAGGCATCGTGAAATTCGCCGAAGCAGGCGCTGTCCGTCTGGGTGGTCTGATCTGCAACAGCAGGAACGTGGATTTTGAACTTGAAATGATCAACGAACTGGCCAAGCAACTTGGAACCCAGATGATCCATTTCGTCCCCAGAGACAACGTGGTCCAGAGAGCGGAAATCAACAGAAAAACCGTCATCGAGTATGAACCTGCCAACGCTCAGGCTGATCAGTACAGAGCCTTGGCAACAAAGATTAAGGATAACGAAAAACTGGTGATTCCAACGCCCCTTACCATCGAAACCCTTGAAAAGCTGCTCATTGATTACGGTATGGCTGGGTAAACGGTACATCATGGGTGATCGTGATGGGTTTCACCCATCCTACACCCTTACGCCCTGTCATTCCGGGCGGTCTCAGTTCAGGTGCGGAGAATGTAGGATGGGTGGAGCAAAGCGCAACCCATCATGCGAAATGGCTCAATAGAATAGAACATAAAAAAATTAATCATAACCGGAGGAAAAAAACATGATCATGATTCGATCTATCGTCAGACCTGAAAAAGTGGATAACGTCCTTTCTGCACTCATGGACGCAGGATTCCCGGCAGTCACCCGTTTTTCCGTGGTGGGACGAGGCAAGCAGCGCGGTATTAAAATCGGCCAGATTACCTACGACGAAATCCCCAAAGAGACGATTCTCATGGTGGTCAAGGATTCGGACAAGGATTACGTGGTGGAAACGGTGATGAAAGCGGCCAGAACCGGCGATAAAGGGGCTTTCGGCGACGGGAAAATTTTCATCAACCCGGTTCTTGAAGTATACACTATCAGCTCCGGCATCAAGGAACTTGCAGGCGGAGCGGTTGAAGAGGTGAAAATATGAAAGAGGTCATGGCAGTCATACGAATGAACATGATGGGTAAAACCAAAGATGCCCTGGCCGAGCAAGGCGTGGTGTCCATGCATGCCCTGAGCTGTATTGGAAGGGGCAAAGGTCTTGTGAACCTCACCCTCCTTGAAGGGGCGGAAAAAGGGTACGAAGAGGCCATCACCCAGTTGGGACTTGGCGGTAAGCTGATTCCCAAGCGCCTGATCAGCGTGATCGTTCCTGATAAACTGGTGAAGAAAACCGTGGACACTCTGATCCGTGTCAACCAGACCGGAAAATCAGGCGACGGAAAAATCTTTGTTCTTCCTGTTTCGGAATCAATCCGAATCAGAACAGGGGAAAAAGGTCAAGTCACTCTGGACGGCGCATAGATCCATTTGGCAATCAAGGTGACTCATACAACGTATGTTTGTGTGATGGACGAATGGGTTACACAACATGCAAACGAAATACGTAGGATGGGTGGAGCAAAGCGTAACCCATCGCGAGCAACCACGAAACCCCGGATGATAAAATAAGGAAAAATCCATGGAATCATCAGCAGAAAATATAATGTACAGCAAAGAAAGCATTGAAGAGCTGAAACAGGATATTCTGAAAAAATATCCCACCAAAGTGGCTCGAAAAAGAGCCAAGCAGATCATTATCAACAAGGTGGACAACGACGATGTCGTGCCTGATATCGGCGCCAACACACGAACCGTTCCGGGCATTCTCACCCAGAGAGGCTGCACTTACGCAGGGTGTAAGGGTGTTATTCTTGGGCCCACCAGAGATCTGGTAAACATCGTGCACGGGCCCATCGGTTGCAGTTTTTACGCCTGGCTCACACGTCGTAACCAGACCCGGCCCCCCAGTGACATGGCCGAAAACTTCATACCCTACTGTTTTTCAACGGACATGCAGGATTCGGATATCGTGTTCGGTGGTGAAGGGAAACTGCGTCAGGCCATCCAGGAAGCCTATGACCTGTTCCAACCCAAGGCCATCAGCATTTTCGCCACCTGCCCCGTGGGTCTGATCGGTGATGATATCCATCAGGTGGCCAGAGAAATGAAAGAGAAACTGGGGATCAACGTGTTCGCCTTTTCCTGTGAAGGTTACAAAGGCGTCAGCCAGAGCGCCGGTCACCACATTGCCAACAACGGTATTTTCAAACACGTAGTGGGGCAAGACGATTCGGTACAGGAAGGAGAATACAAAATCAACCTTCTGGGCGAGTACAACATCGGCGGCGACGGTTTCGAGATCGACAGAATTCTTGAAGAATGCGGCATCAAAGTGGTGTCCACGTTCAGCGGCAACTCCACATACAACCAGTTTGCCAACGCTCATACGGCGGATCTGAACACGGTCATGTGTCACCGGTCCATCAACTATGTGGCTGAAATGATGGAAACAAAATTCGGGATTCCCTGGATCAAGATCAACTTTATCGGAGCCCGATCCACAGCCAAAAGCCTTCGTAAAATCGCCGACTATTTCGGCGAGCAGAAGCTGAAAGACAAGGTGGAAGAGGTAATCGCACGTGAAATGCCGATGGTCGAAGCGGTCATGGCCGATGCACGATCACGCTGCGAAGGAAAAATAGCCATGATGTTCGTGGGCGGATCACGTGCCCATCACTATCAGGAACTGTTCAACGAACTCGGCATGAAAACCGTGTCAGCCGGATACGAATTCGCTCACCGGGACGACTACGAAGGCCGGAAAGTGCTGCCCACCATCAAGGTTGATGCGGACAGCCGGAATATCGAAGAACTTGAAATCACCCAGGACCCGGAACGCTTCAAACCCAGAAAGACCGACGATCAGCTCAAGGCACTGGCCGATCAGGGTTACACGTTCAAGGACTACAAAGGGATGATGCCCGAAATGGATGAAAACAGTCTGGTCATCGACGACATCAGCCATTACGAAACCGAACGACTGATCGAGTTCTACGAACCGGATGTGGTCTGCGCGGGCATCAAGGAGAAATTTGTGGTCCAGAAAAGCGGCGTACCCATGAAGCAGCTTCACAGCTACGACTCGGGCGGACCGTACGCAGGTTTCAGGGGAGCTGTCAATTTCTACAAAGAAATCGACCGCATGGTGAACAGCCGGGTGAAACATATCATCAAGGCTCCCTGGGAGAAGAACCCTGAGCTTTCTGGTCATTATGCCTGGGAATAAAAACGGCTACCGCCGTTTTTATGGAAGGGCGTTCTTGGGAACGCCCTTGGGGAGGACGGTGCTGTAGGGGCAGGTTCCAAACCTGCCTTGGTCAGTTGTCGGCAACCTGTAGGATGGGTGAAACCCATCACATAGGACGGGTTTGGAACCCGCCCCTACGGGCATAGCCGTCATAAATGTGCAATGAAATTAATTACAAGGAGTTAATCATGCTTCTAAGACATACACCTAAAGAAATCAAAGAAAGATCGGCTCTGGTCATCAATCCGGCCAAGACCTGTCAGCCGGTGGGGGCCATGTATGCGGCTCTGGGAATTCATGCCTGCATGCCCCACAGTCATGGGTCGCAAGGGTGCTGCTCCTATCACCGGAGCGCGCTCACACGGCATTACAAGGAACCGGCCATGGCCACCACTAGTTCGTTCACCGAAGGCGCGTCGGTTTTCGGAGGCCAGGCCAACCTGATCCAGGCCATCGATAATATTTTCACCATTTATGAGCCGGACATTATCGCCGTTCACACCACATGCCTTTCCGAGACTATCGGTGATGACATCACCCAGATCGCCCGGAAAGCTAAGGATGAAGGTAAAGTTCCGTCCGGCAAATACGTGATTCACTGCAACACACCCAGCTATGTAGGCTCCCACGTCACCGGTTTTGCCAACATGTGCAAAGGCATGGTGGATTATTTTGCGGAAAAAACCGGTGAGAAGCAGAACCGTTTCAACATCATCCCCGGTTTTGTGGAACCGTCGGACATGGAAGAAATCAAACGACTGGTTACGGCCATGGGGATTGATTTCACCTTGTTCCCAGACACGTCCGGGGTTTTGAACGGCCCCTTAACCGGCCATTTCAGCATGTATCCTGACGGCGGCGTCACTGTGGAACAACTGAAAGGAACTGGCGACAGCATGGGGACTCTGGCTCTTGGTGAAACAGCTTCATCCCTGGCTGCCAAGACTCTGGACACCAAGTTCAAGGTGCCCTGCGAGATTCTTGATCTGCCCATCGGCCTTTCATGCACCGATGCGTTCATCGACACCTTGCGGAAAGTCGCCGGTGTTCCGGTGCCCGATTCCATCACTTACGAACGGGGCCAGATGGTGGACATCATCAGCGACATGCATCAGTACTTTTACGGAAAGAAAGTGGCGCTGTTCGGTGATCCTGATCAGATGGTGGCCCTCACCCGCTTCCTTCTGGATCTGGACATGAAACCTGTCCACATCATCACAGGGACACCGGGCAAGAAGTTCGAAAAAACTATCAGAAGTCTGACAGACGGCCTTCCGTACTCGGTGAACGTAAAGGAAAACGGCGACACGTTCCTTCTCCACCAGTGGATCAAGAACGAACCCGTGGATCTTCTGATCGGTAACACCTACGGCAAATACATCGCCAGAGACGAGGATATTCCTTTTCTCCGCCACGGGTTCCCGATCATCGACCGTGTGGGCCATTCCTATTTCCCCACCGTGGGTTACAAGGGGGGCATCCGTATGCTTGAAAAGATTCTGGATCTGCTGCTGGATAGAGTTGACAGAGACGCCAAGGAAGAAGGGTTTGAGCTGGTGTTGTAGCATGACGGGTTTGGTTTATCAAACGGCCTTCGCCGCATGATTTCCGGGCAATACCGTAGGGGCGACCTGCGGGTCGCCCACCCTCGGTCGCCCCGTGCGACCGCCCAAACAGGTTGTCCATGAAAGACGATGGCGATGTGAACATGAAAGACCGTCGGGTGGCGGGCAAGGGCGACCGCGGGTCGCCCCTACGACGGAGGCGGGCGAGGACCATAACCGGCCAAACCTATTTGGGTGATTCCCGTAGGGGCGACCTGCGACCGCCCGAACAGATGCAATACGAACACAATTGAGTCGCAATTATTATTAGTATTAGAAACCAAAACGTAAAGAGAGGTCACCCATGACATTCACAGTACTTAAAGAACGGGAAAAACAAATTTATATGAAAGGTGAACAACCGTTCGACATGACCTGCGATACAAAAAGTGCCGCAGGGTCGGTCAGTCAAAGGGCCTGCGTGTTCTGTGGATCACGGGTGGTGCTTTATCCGGTGGCGGACGCCCTTCATCTGGTCCACGGTCCCATTGGTTGCGCGGCATACACCTGGGACATCCGGGGTTCATTGTCTTCCGGGCCGGAGCTTCACCGGAAAAGTTTTTCAACGGATTTGCGTGAAACCCAGATCATTTTCGGTGGAGAGAAAAGGCTTTACGGATCTCTGATTGAACTGATCGACCGGTATCAGCCCAAGGCGGCCTTTGTTTACGCCACCTGTATCGTGGGGATTATCGGGGATGATGTGGCGGCAGTGTGCAAAAAAGTTTCGGCTGAAAAAGGAATCCCCGTGATTCCTGTTCACTCCGAAGGGTTCAAAGGCACAAAAAAAGACGGATACAAAGCTGCTTGTGACGCCCTTGGAACCCTGATTGGAACAGGAAGCATTAAAAATATTGGAAAAACAAGCATCAACATTCTGGGCGAATTCAATATCGGCGGGGAAGCCTGGATCATTGAAAACTATTACAAGAAAATGGGCGTCGAAGTGGTGTCCATCATGACCGGTGACAGCCGGGTGGATAAAATAAGAAAGGCCCATGGCGCATCCTTGAACGTGGTGCAGTGCTCGGGTTCCATGATGCAGCTGGCCCAGATGATGGAGAAAAAATATGGAATACCTTATATCCGTGTATCCTATTTCGGTATCGAAGACACGGCAAGAGCCCTTTACGATGTGGCGGCCCATTTCCACGATAACGCCGAAGTCATGGAAAAGACAAAAGCTCTGGTCAACGAAGAGGTGTCGGCTATCTACCCTGAAATCAAACGATACAGGGCTTATCTCACGGGAAAACGTGCCGCCATTTACGTGGGCGGAGCGTTCAAAGCGTTCTCCCTGATCAAGGCCCTTAAGTCCCTGGGCATGAGCACGATTCTTGCCGGATCTCAGACCGGGAATAAAGAGGATTATGAAATCCTAAGAGACATGTGCGACGACGGCACGGTGATTCTGGATGATGCCAACCCTCTGGAGCTTTCCAAATACATCGTTGAAAAAAAGGCTGATCTTTTTATCGGCGGCGTTAAAGAAAGACCGGTGGCGTTCAAAATGGGTGTGGGTTTTTGCGATCACAACCACGAACGAAAAATCCCCCTAGCCGGTTTCGAAGGCATGGTCCATTTTGCACGGGAAGTTTACGGGACGGTGAAGAGTCCGGTGTGGGAATTGTTGCGGCGATGAATGTTTGAAATTTGAATTGGGAAACGGGGAAAAATTAACGTCGAACATCGAACGCCCAACATCGAATGAAGGAGCGGGGCATTTTTACATTCCTCGTTCCGGGGATTTTCCCCGGAAGGGCCGCCGGAGGCATCAAAACCAACCCCATGTGCCGGTTGGAAAAAATTAATTAAGAGGGTTTTACCATGAAAAACACAGCGATGGTCAAAGACAAAACAGATGCCAAAGAGGCCACCACCAATGCATGCAAACTCTGCACGCCGCTTGGTGCATCCCTGGCGTTCAAAGGGGTGAAAGGTGCGATTTCATTGATGCACGGGTCACAGGGTTGTTCAACCTATATCAGGCGTTATCTGATCAGTCATTTCAAGGAACCCATTGACATCGCTTCGTCCAATTTCTCGGAAGATACGGCGATATTCGGCGGCGGGGCCAACCTCAGCGCGTCGGTGAAAAACGTGGTCAGACAGTACAACCCGGAGCTGGTGGGCATTTCCACCACCTGTCTTTCGGAAACCATCGGTGACGACGTGCCCATGATCCTCAGGCGGATCCGGCAGGAAGACAGTGACGGGAGCCTTCCGCCCATCGTCCATGTGTCCACCCCCAGCTACACGGGAACCCATGCGGACGGCTATGTGGGCGCTGTGAGGGCACTGGTTGACGCCCTTGCCATAAATAAAAATCATGATCTTGCAGTGGCACCGGTGAACGTGTTTCCCGGCATGTATTCCCCTGCGGATCTGCGCTACCTCAAAGAGATACTGGAGGATTTCGGCCTTAGCTACCGCATGCTGCCCGATTATTCCGAAACTCTGGATGCCGGCCCCTGGACCAGTTACCAGAAAATTCCCGAGGGAGGTATTTCCCTTACGGAAATCGCTGACATGGCAAGCGCCTGTGCCAGCCTGGAATTCGGGCATATAAGGCGATACGATGACACGGCATCGGCACTGCTTGAAGCACGGTTCGGCATTTCGGCCTACCCTCTTCCCATGCCTGCTGGAGTCAAGGCCACGGACCATCTGTTCGATGTTCTTTCTCAACTTTCGGGAAAACCTGTTCCCGACAAACATCGGAAAGAGCGTGAGCGACTTCTTGATTCCTATGTGGACGGCCACAAATACGTGTTTGGCGCTCGGGCTGTGATTTACGGTGAGGAGGATCTGGTGGCGGGAATGTTTTCATTTTTAACGGAGATCGGCGTTATTCCTGTTCTCTGTGCTTCGGGCGGTACAAGCGGCAAACTGAAGGAAACCATTGAAAGCTTGAAGCCTGAGGGTTTTGATGATGAGATCACTGTTCTCCAGGCAGCGGATTTCGGGGAAATTGAAGCGGCTGCTCTGGGTATGAAAGCCGACCTTTTTGTGGGAAACAGCAAAGGGTACTCTGTTTCACGGCAGCTGGGCATTCCTCTGGTGCGAGTGGGGTTTCCCATTCATGACCGGGTAGGCGGACCGCGAATGCATCACATCGGGTACAGGGGTTGCCAGGAGTTGTTTGACCGGGTGACGAATGCGGTGCTGGAGAAGCGTCAGGAGGAGAGTGGGGTGGGGTATAGTTATTTGTAGGGGTTTTGTAAGTTTTTTGTGGACGGTGGACGTTGTGGACGACGTGGACATGGACTGGGTGGACAAGATAAATCCTTGAATTTCCATGATTCCTTAAAAATATAACTAAAAGATATGAGGTGGTGTCATGGCAATCGATATTTCAAATCATCCCTGTTTCAATGCGGATATTCGTCATAAATTCGGGCGGGTTCATCTTCCTGTGGCGCCACGGTGCAATATTCAGTGCAAGTTCTGCAACAGAAAATTCGACTGCGTGAACGAAAGCAGGCCCGGCGTAACCAGCGGCATTCTTTCGCCTTATCAGGCGCTGGTATATCTCGAACATGTGTTTGAGGAAAAAAAGAACATCAGTGTTGTGGGAATTGCAGGACCGGGCGATCCTTTTGCCAACCCGGAAGAAACCATGGAAACGCTTCGGCTTGTGCGGGCAAAGTACCCGGAAATTATATTGTGCCTTGCAACAAACGGCCTGGGGATTGGGCCGTATATCGAAGAACTGGCGGCGCTGAACGTGGGGCATGTCACGGTGACGGTGAATGCCATTGACCCTGAAATCGCCGCAAAAGTCTATGCCTGGGTGCGATACGACAAGAGAATTCACCGGGCCGAAGAAGGGGTTAAAGTCCTGATGGACCGTCAGATCGAGGCGATCAAGGAACTGAAAAAGAATGGCGTGACGGTTAAGGTGAACAGTATCGTCATTCCCGGAGTAAACGACCACCACATTGTGGACGTGGCAAAACGGATGTCCGAGCTGGGCGTGGATATCTTCAACTGCCTGCCCTATTACAAAAATGAAGGATCGGCCTTTGCCCACATCGATGAACCCAGTCCAGCCGACATCCGCCGCATCCGGGAAGTGGCAGGGAAATACATCCACCAGATGACCCATTGCGCAAGATGCCGGGCCGATGCGGTAGGCTGTATCGGTGAAAAGGAAAGCGCGTCGCTGATGGACAAACTCAAAGCATGCGAAAGCATGCCGGCCCAGCCCGATTCCAGCTTTGCTCCGCTGCCGGTCAAGACTTCGGAGAAAAAGCACATCGCCGTGGCCAGCCTTGAAGGGTCTCTGGTGAACCAGCATCTGGGTGAAGCCTACCGCCTGCTGATTTTCAAGGAAACGGATGGCAGCGTGGAATGCATTGATGAACGCCAGACCCCCGAACCGGGCGGTGGTGATTCACGATGGCTGGGCATTGCCGATCTGATCAAAGACTGCCACACCCTGCTTGTCAGCGGCATCGGTAAACGACCGGAGCAAGTATTGAAGGAAAAAGGAATCAACGTTCTCACCGTGGAAGGCATGATCGAAGAAGCGGCCACGGCTGTGTTTAAAGGAGACCGGCTGAACCACATCTTCAAGAGAGAGCGGACCCGGTGCGGCGTGGGTTGCTCTGGAACTGGGATGGGGTGTGGATGAATATTCCAATCGAACTTAATAAAAAAATATAACCATTTTCAACAAAGGAGACACACCATGGAAAAACCCAAACACCACATGCTGCTCTGCGCCAGTTTCAGAGTCGGCGGCGAACCCAAAGGCTACTGTCATAAAAAAGGATCAACCGGTCTTCTCCAGTACATCGAAGAAGAAGTTCTGGATCGGGGAATGGATGTTCTTCTGTCCACCACCGGTTGCCTCAAGCAATGCGAAAAAGGTCCGGTGGTGGTGATCTACCCGGATAATATCTGGTACGGCGGTATTGAAAGCGAATCGGCAGTGGATGAAATTCTGGATGCCCTTGAAAACGGAGGAACGGCGGAAGGGCTACTTCTTTGATCAACAACGTTATACATAGCGCAAATAGTCGTTATGCATATAGGGTGGGCTTTCGCCCACCATATTGTGGTGGGCGAAAGCCCACCCTACGGCTGTATTTCATGTGCCCTGTATAAGTCACAATGGCGGTGGAACACGGTGCGTAGGGGCACGGCGTGCCGTGCCCAACACCCCAATTCTGCATAAAAAGAACAACCGAGAGGCACTCATGGACTCAAAAAGCCTTGAACAACTCAAAGCACGGCGGAGCAATCTTGACCGTAGTTTCAAGCGTCATCGGGTCACCGAAGACGGGGAAACCTATGTCCAGATCCTTGATGACTATTTCAGGGAAAGGTTCTCCGTCAGTCTTGCCGGTTTCAAGATGGATCTGATATCCAATCCATACGCCATCATCGCTGTGGGTGCATACGGCAGACGTGAGGTCTTTCCCAAGGCAGAGGCCCGCATCCTTTTCATTTTCAAAGACAGAATCCCAGACGGAGCCGTGGAACTGATCCGGGATATCGTGTATCCCCTCTGGGATCTGGGCTACACAGTCAACCACAGCACAAAGACACTGAAAGAAGCCGTGGCCGGGGCCACAAACGACTACGGAGCCCTGTCATCACTCCTTGATTCCCGGTTCATCTGCGGCATATCGCCCCTTTACTCCCGGCTGATGACCCAGGTCCGTGAAAAAATCGTGTACAGAAAAAAACGGGAGATCCTCGCCTTCCTGTATGATCGGGACGTAGCCCTGCATATCAAATTTCAAGGACCGGAATACCTGCTGGAACCTGACCTTTTCTTTTCACCGGGCGGCCTTGCAGATGTAAACAGCATTTTTTCAGCCGCCCAGATTGCATGGGATACGGACGACACAGGCTGTCTGGAAAAAACAGGGGGCCTCTCCGCCGATGAATTAAAAGATCTTCTTGAATCCCGTGATTACATACGCAACCTCATCGTTTTTCTCCAGCTTTCAGCTAATGGAAACAGAAGCAGACTCATCGTGGATCTCCAGAAAGATGCGGCACGGTTCTTCGCATATAAAAATCGAGGATCTGAAAAAGCCGTGGATCTTTTTCTTTCTGATCTGGAAAAGCGTAAGGATATGATCCACATCATCTGGAAACGGTTATACGGAAATCTTTTGCCTGAAAAAACAGCCGGAGATTATTTCACTGAAAATGAGATGAAAACAGCTGTCAAATGGGTGGTAATCTCCAAGGGGTTCGTCAAGGCCACGTCCCTTTCCAAATTACGGAAACACCCGGACCTTGTGTTTTCAATTCTTGAGGAAAGTGAGGCAAACAGGCTACCCGTCAGTCTTGAAACATTGAAGATATTTCATCATTTCAACGAATACGCTCCCAAGGTTTTTTTCGATGATCCAGCGATCATCGAAAGATTCGAAACCCTTCTTTTCGCTCAGACAACTTCCGGACTTGCGCTGGATGTTCTGGCTGAAACATCGTTATTGTTTGCATTCATCCCGGAATTCAAAGAATGGGCTCACAAAAGAAAATTTTCCTATCAACCTTCATATCCTGTTCTGAAACACGCCCTGCTCACCCTGAACCGGCTCAAAGAACTGGTGTGCAAAGACTCTTTATCTCTTGACTCCATCTCCCGGGAAAACCGTTCCGCTTTGCACTGGGCCGCCCTCCTTCACATGGCGATGGAAGATACTGCAAAATCCGAAAAATCTTCGGAAAAATCAGTGGAAAAATCAAGGAACACCATCCGATCTGTCCTTATCCGTTTTCGAAAAACCCCGGCCTTTATCAAAAAGGTTTCAGGGCTTATCAAGCTCAACAACACCATGCTTCGGCTTCTCCATGGTGAAGACCCCTGGGACGATCTGGCCTTACAACCGTTGCTCGAAAATCTGGGTTCGCCTTTTGACCTTGTACTTCTCCATCTTTTATGCCTTGCAGATTTGAGAGCGCAGGCGTCCCGGTGTTATTCCGATTTTAAGGAAACCGATCTAAGACAGAAAATTATGGCCTGCTTCAACTGCAAAAGCTGGAAAATTCCATCATACATGTCTGAAAACAATCAGGGGGCTAACCTGAAAGACTTCAACACAACCGTCATATCTGAAAATGGACCTCGTGTTCAGTTACAGAAAACGGAAAATATGCGGGTGTTAAATCTTGGTTTCTCTTCCGTGATCGAACCGGTTCTTCCGGCCCTTCATGCCCTTGACCTTTCAGGAATCGACCTTTACGATCTCCGCCTGTTCCCTGCGTCAAACGGCTGGGCCGACCTTTTGATCCGTGTAAGGGCACCGAAAGACACCCTGTTTGAAATGAAAAAATGGGCAGGATTTACAGCCTGTCTCAAAGACATTCTCGTCGAACGGTCCGCAAAGATTGATACGGGTTCAATCAAGGACAGCGGGGCAAAAACCATTGAAAATTCAGAAGCAAAGACAGATCCGGCCACCGAAGTCACAGTTTACCATCGCCCTGATTTAAAAAAGACTGTGATCCTCATGCACAGCCCCAGCTCTGCCGGATCTCTTTGCCGTATTATCAAAGGACTCCATGATCAGGGGCTTTCGCCTTTCTACATCAAAAAAACATGCTGTGAAAAAGATTTCTGCCTTGTGGTTCACGCTTCGGATGAAACGAACCCGGATGAAAGCATTTTAAAGGAGGTCATCTATGACACCTGCGGATCATGAACCTCTGTGGATCATCGACAGTACCTTGCGTGACGGCGAACAAAGCCCCGGCGTGGTGTTTTCACTGGAAGACAAGATCGCCATCGCCTCCATGCTGGCCGATGCCGGAGTGGACGAGCTGGAAGCAGGCATTCCGGCCATGGGCGAAGAGGAAAGAAAAGACATCCGTACCTTGAACCGTCTGGGTCTGCCCTGCCCCATCACCCCATGGGCAAGGGCAAAAGCCGAAGACATTGAATACGCTGCGGCCACAGGTGTGTCACGGGTTCATATCTCCTTCCCCGTGTCGGACATCCATCTGGCTGTGATGAAGCGAACAAGGGAATCAGTGCTCGAAAATCTTTCTCTCCTCATCCCCCTGGCCCGCCGTTTTGTGGATCATGTTTCCGTTGGAGCCATGGACGCAACCCGCGCGGACCAGGGGTTTCTTCTTTCGTTTGTCCGACTTGCCCGTGAACAGGGAGCTTTCCGGGTAAGAATCGCTGACACCGTGGGTCTTTCAAGCCCATCGGCCATTGGGGATCTGATGCGCACACTTGTCCATGCGGAACCGTCCTTGATTTTCGAGTTCCACGGCCACAACGATCTGGGTATGGCCACAGCTAACACCCTTTCCGCTGCGGAAAACGGGGCTAAAGCCGCTTCAACAACACTGAACGGGCTGGGCGAACGGGCCGGAAATGCCGCAACAGAAGAAGTGGCGGCAGCTCTCGCCTTTGCTTCGGCCATTCCCAGCCGGATAGACCGTGCCCGTCTTGCCTTGGCCTGTCGTTACGTGGCCCATGTCACGGGTCGGCCTGTCCCGGATAACAAGCCCATCACAGGGGCGCGGGTGTTCGATCATGAATCGGGAATTCACAGCCACGCGCAACTCAAAAACCCCTTGTCGTTTCAACCCTTTTTACCCGAAGATGTGGGGCATGATGAGGGGCGGTTCGTTCTGGGCAGCCATTCGGGTACTGCCGGATTGAACCACATTCTGGCGTCATCAGGGTTAACCCTGAGTCCTGAAAAAGCGGGTGATTTTTTAATGGAAGTCAGGCGCTATTCAAAACAGAAAGGAGGCTCGCTGACCGATATGGAAATCGTGCGGCTTTTTCATGGGAGCAGAAGAAATGGGAAAAATGACTATCCAACAACGAACTGAGGAAACAGGCTCTTGACTCCGAAACGTTTTTGATGGAACAATACGCGCCATGAATCCCAAAGCAGACTCCATCAAACGAACTTCAAAAACATTGATCGCCGCAGTGCTTCCTCTGGCAGCCATGTACCTTGTATGGGGCATGGCCGTTGTGGTGATGCGAAGCCTTGGCTTGTTACACATTCCCCAAGCCATTCATCCCTTTATCATCCCTGTTTCCGTTATCCTTTTTATGATGATCGCCTCATTTGTTACGGAAATATTCATCGTCTACGTGGATGATTATCTGACCGAAATCCCGTCTCTACGTGCTTTCATGCTGATGTGGACGGCTGTGGCAGCGATTACTGTCTATCTATTGACAACTAAAGCAGGGTTCAAAGGCCATGCTGTTTCAGGGTTTGGTACGGCGAACCTTCTTGTCTTTGCCTGCCTTTGCGCCACCTGGATGACTGCCAGGTTGAAGCAGCCGACCGAACTCGTTCCCGTGTGCGCTGTGGTGGCTCTTGCTGATCTGTTCAGCGTTCTTGCAGGCCCCACCAAGCATCTGGCAGAGGGAATCGCGGCCTATTACGAAAAAGGCATGGAAGGGCCGCCGCCCTTCACGGATTACATCCTGATTAAAATCACCGTGCCGGGGATTTCAACCCCTATACCCCTGTTCGGAGTCTCAGACTGGCTGATCCTTGTCTTTTTCTGTTCAGCCATGGTACGATTTGGCCTGAAAGACAGCATAGGTGGAATGGGCCTGTCTGCCATCAAAGAAAGAAAGCGGCTGTCATTTTACTTTCCCGTTGCAGCTTTAGGGCTGGCTGTGGCTGTCCTTTCTGCCCAGACAACCGGTTTATTCCTTCCGGCCCTGCCCATTATGGTGCTGTTTTTCCTTGCCCATTCCCTCTGGTCTCACGAAGGGATGCGACGTCTCAGTTCCAAGGAATGGCGACTTTTAATCGTATTTTCTCTGGTCATGATTTCGATACTTGTGTCAGCCTTATATTTCAGATCCTGACACGCAATGGAATAAAAATGAAAATAACTAAAAAGAAAACCCTTATCTTCATTCTGTTGATCATTTTTGTCACACTGCTTGCCGCATATTTCTTGCTACCCACGGCCCACAGGGAAGTCGGAATGAAAACGATAAATGAAGACAAGGCTCCACCTTTACCCAGTGAAGACATGGATATGGTCTATCTATACACAGACAATCAGGGAAT
The DNA here is from genome assembly GCA_041660385.1 of Desulfobacteraceae bacterium. Lineage (GTDB taxonomy): Bacteria > Desulfobacterota > Desulfobacteria > Desulfobacterales > Desulfolunaceae > DYJE01. The sequence goes on from JBAZWJ010000014.1 coordinate 87,640, forward strand.
GGCTCGTTTCTCAGATCAACCGCCTGTGGGGCATGATTATCAGGTGGTCTATATTCCAAAAACCACGGCTGTGGAAAAACATGATCAGTTGAGATTGGACATAGCCGAAAAGGCAAAAAAAATAATGCGCGGCGAAAAAGTCCATGACAAGACAGTGAAGAAACCAATAAACACAGGCCGAGAATTTCACCAGCTCCCCAGAACAAAGGCAGGAGACATTCTTTCAAAATCCAATGAATTAAAGCAGAATGCGGAAAAACAAGACAACAATTCCCGGTGAACATGAAATCCCTTGACTTGACAATCCGTTGACGATAGATGCTTTCTGTTCGTTATTTGCCCGCCACCTGAAGTTCATAATAGTTGATTCAAAAGTGCATTATCATTATTTTCTGGAGGATACGATGAATCGTTTTTTTTTAAAAGCCGCCCTGATTATCTTTACCTGTTCCTTTCTGATATCTTCGCCCGTTTTTTGCAGTGATGCGTCGCTGGGTGTGGGAATAAGCGCCACGGAACAAGGGGGAACTATCTATCTGCCCATACGAATTCCGCATCTGATGATCGAACCCATGTTTTCTTATAGTTCGGGCGAAACACAGAACGAATCGGAATATGATTATGTGAATCAGAACGATTACAGTGAGTATTCAGTTGGCTTGGGGGTCTATCTGGTCAAAAGCATTTTTCAAATACGGATCTTCTCGTGGGTATGCGTGGTGCATACATTAATATTGAACAGGAAAGCAGAACTGACTCTCTCTCAACGTACTATTTTCAAGGTTCAAGAACAGAGGCTGACGGATTCTTGATTGCTCCGACAATTGGAGTGGAGTACCACTTCACCGACCATGTGAGCGCTGGAATATACACGGCGTTAGAATATGTGAACCTATCCGGAAATTCTAAATCATTTAACGCTGAATATATCGAAAACTTCGATTATGAAAGACGTATCAAATCCACAGCAACGGATCTTTACGTTAAATATTATTTTTAGTCATCCAGTTACTATGGATTATGTTAAAGCTCGACCCATTCTGCAAGCTTATAGAGGATGGGTCGAGTGCAGATTAACCCCATCAAGGCTAAATACTCAACAGCCTCCAACCTTTTTCCTCGAAAGAGACTCCAGAAAAAACTCCACACAGGCAATAAAAAGAACAGAATATCCAAACAGTTCAGTCCCCTCTTCAGCTGCGTTTTTCACCGCTCTGACAATATGCTCATGGCCCATAATGTCCAACCAGAGACCATATCGCCCGAAAAGCCGGGAATAAACGAACACTGTGATAAAACCACAGACGAAATAGCCAAAACTGGGACGTTTCATAAAAGACATGATGCCGGGAACCAGCTTGTCTTTTTTTCGATAAACCAGAGCAAAAGTGCAAAGGGCCGTTATCGCTGCCCCTGTCTGCCATGCTCCGTCAAAAACATCAATATCGAGGACTGCGTCACATTCGCGGATCATGGCAATGGTGGTCATACCTGCCATCAAAGTTGCTATGGCTGAGTCATCGGGGTTCTTTTTACCTGAAAGAATGAGAAACAAGGTTGACAGAGCCAGGATAATAAACTGGAAATTTTCCGTCCAGGACTCTTCATTGAACAAATCCGGACCGTTATGGTATCTGGCTTCCATGGTAAACAGGAGAAGGATGGCTGCTGAGAACAGAGAGTATAGAACGACTTTAATAAACGCCATATACAAGGATCTATTAGATTCATGAAACATATCATGCCCTCATCAATCCGGGCGGGCAAAAAAACTGAAACGTCTCAGGGTGCCCCGAATTCCCAGTAATAAGTTCCGGTCATTTGCAGGGTTAAAATATTAACCCTGCAACAAAATACATCCATGTTTATCGCACGAAAGCAATGGATTACACTAAAGCTTCACCCATCAGAATTGACTACATATCGGCATATTTAATTGCCGGTTTACCACTTAAACGGCCATGGACAGTAAACTGGTACTTTATGCACAAGGCTCAAGGCCCTGTCAAGTGAATATCAAGCCACAGTTCATTCTGCGAGCACCATCAGGTTTTATTATCTCTGTAGTTCCGAGTTACGCGGCTGATGTAATTCCGTGTTTCTTCTGGCATCTTTCCCGAATTTTTATCCACGTTCCCAGGCCCCCAGTTGTAAGCGGCAAGGGCTTTTGGCGTATCTCCATGATAACGGTCGAGCAGTCTTTTAAGATACTTGGTTCCACCCATAACATTTTCAAACGGATCATAGGCGTTACGAACTCCCAGGTCTTTTGCCGTGCCGGGCATGAGCTGCATAAGCCCCATGGCTCCTTTGGGTGATGTGCTTCCAGCCTGAAATCCGCTTTCTGTTTTGATAACACTGCGGATCAGGTCGGGGTCCACGCCATGGGCTTCCGATGCTTTTTCAATGATGGAATCAAAATCTCCCTTAGTTGCCCTGGGGCCATAGGCTTTTTCCACCTGTTGCTTTTTTGACACTTCGGGCGGCGGACCGTCATTCTGAGCGACCTTGGGCATTAAAAACGGCTGGGGTTCTATCGAAGTTGTTTCTTCCGGGTTTTCATCCATCATATCAAGGACACTCTCATCCATAAGTGCATTAATACGCTTTTGAGCCAGTTTTGATGCCGATTCTTTATCTTCCGATGCCTGGGCCACTGAAACGATCCGCCGAAGCATCATCTCAAAACTGTTTCCGGCTTCTTGTGCCGTTGCCTCCGGGATTTCTTTTGTTGTCACCGATGTGTTGCTCTTGTACGCGTCCACACTTTGGAGTCCTGTCAAATGGGATACGGCCATGGTCGATACTCCTTTATGTACAATGGATTGAAAATGGATGCCCCAGAAATTTAACTGGTTATCCCAATCTATTGGTTACATATCAATTTCCATGCCATGGTATTGATTGAATTGGCTATGGGATTAAGACAGCACTTCCCATATCAAAGCGATGAAGCCTGTGAAGATCAGAAGGGTTTCAACAAGAAATTCCAGGCGGAAACCATAAAAATCCTTGTTCCGTTCGTACATGAAAAGAAGCCCCAGCATCATCACCGGAAAGAGAGAGAGAGAATATCCAAGACTGGAAATCAGATGCAGAGCACTGGACACAGGCAGAATGACGAGCAATCCCACAAGGATCTTTTTCAGAAGCCGAATGGTTTTTTTGTCACCCAGAAGCAGAGGAAGGGTCCGTTGCCCCACGATGCGGTCACCCTGCATGTCCAGAATGTCGTAAAACACGGTTCGTGAAAACACCATCCCCGTTGAAAGAAGAAAAGCCGGAATGGTGGCAAGGGAAAATGACTCGTGGGGAGAAAGGGCCGGAAGAAGGGCCGTGACCACGCCCCAGGCCAGGGCTATCAAAAAGGTTTTCGATCCGGGAATATCACTGATTTTATTATACTTGTTGTCACCAAGCCCTTTTGGAAACAAATGGAGGTTGTAGGAAAGCCCCATGAGACTCATGGTAAGAAGCAGGGCAAATGGAACATAGCCCATGCGGAACACCAGAAGCAGACCAAAGGCCCCCACGATCAACGACAGGGACGCCAGCTGGATTTTGTATCGCTTATAAAATTCTGCCCGGTCCGGTTCGTTGTACATGGCAGAATGAATGGCGGTTAAATGATTGAGGATATGCATGGACAGGACATACATCATAGCCACAATGGCCGAAAGGAACCCGTGCTCGACACCCTGGAGTTTGGAGCAGGCGTAGCAGAGACTGCCGGCACCCAAAGCCAGATAAAGGTTTGTACGTAGGAGGAACTGCTGAATCTCATGCAGTTTTTTTCTGTACGGATGTTTTGCACCCATGAGTGAACTTGACAGGTGTTTGTTAACACGGTTGATAATCCAGTTCGGTGTGGATGCCCCTGCGGAAATGGCGATGGAACTGGCATGGGCAAGATTTTGAATATCCAGCTCGTCTTCGGATTCAATATGGTAAGCAGGTTTCCCTGCCTGAACCGCCAGTTCAGCCAGCCGCTGGGTGTTCCCGCTGTTTTTCCCACCCACGATGATCACTGCATCCGATGTTTCGGCCAGGCTTAAAATTTCGTTCTGCCTTTTCTCCGTGGAATCGCAGATGGTGTTGAAAAATTCATAATGGGGGTAAGTGCTTTCAGCCCATTGCTTCACCTGATTGTAAAACTGGGTGTTCTGAGTGGTCTGAGCCACGATGATGGCTTTTTCAAAAGGAGGAAGAGCTTTAAGCGAATCAAGGCTGTTCACCACATGGCCTTTGCCTTCGGCGTAACCGTTCAGCCCGATCACCTCCGGATGGTCGTAATCTCCGATGATGATGGAACTGTAACCCTTTTTCGCGTATTTACGGATAATCCGCTGGACTTTGATGACTCTGGGGCAGGTGGCGTCAACGATGGTGAAACCCGCCGTCCGCAGTTTGTCAAAAGATTCGGGAGGAACGCCATGGGCTCTGATCAGCACCGTACCTGAACCTTTTTCAGGGATATGGTTCAGAACGGGTATGCCTTTTTCTTCAAGAAGGGCAAGAACCTGGGGATTATGAATCAAAGGACCGTAAGAGTATATGGGTTCGTTGCGGGTGTTGGCCTGATCCAGTGCGATTTCAACGGCCCGTCGAACCCCCATGCAGAACCCGGCGGTTTTGGCGATTGTGATTTTCATGACGAACCTCTGGGTCAGGACTTGCCGAGAAGGGCGAGAACCCGGTCAAGGTCCGAATCGCTGTAAAACTCGATTTCAACCTTGCCTTTCCGGCCTTTCCGATTGATCTGGACCTTGGTTCCAAAGTCGCGGGACAGTTTCTCAGAAAGCTGTGAAAAATAGACTTCGCTTGTTCCGTGTTCCGCCGGTTTCTTCTCTTCGAGGGCTTTTTTCATACGGCGAATCAGGCCTTCCGTTTCACGGACCGAAAGACTTTTGGCGATCACGATTTTCCAGGCCTTGTCCTGCTGGGATGGATTTTCAGCTCCCAGAAGGGCTCTGGCGTGACCCATGCTGATTTCCTGTTTATTGATGCTGTCTTTGATATGGAGGGGAAGCTGGCGAAGCCGTAAAAAATTGGCCACAGCCGGTCTGCTCTTTCCCACCTTGGAAGCCACCTGATCCTGGGTGAGGTCAAATTCGTCGATAAGCCGCTGGTAGGCGTCCGCCTCTTCCATGGGTGTGAAGTCTTCCCGCTGGATGTTTTCCACAATGGCCATTTCCAGCATCTCTTTATCGGTGAGATCTCTCACCACAACGGGGATCGATTCTAGCCCCGCCATTTTCGAAGCCCGAAGCCGTCTTTCACCGGCCACCAGTTCGTAACCGCTGTCCGCTTTCCGAACGATCAGAGGCTGAATAACACCTTGTTCCAGAATAGACTGACTGAGGTCTGATAATTCTGCATCGGAAAAAATCCGCCGGGGCTGATATCGGTTGGGTTCGATAAGGTCGATGTCACACATGAAATAATCGGCTGACCCGTCAACGGGCATCTCAGGTTCAGGAATGAGGGCGCTCAAACCACGGCCCAAGCCTTGTTTTTTTCGTCCTTTTGAACTTTTCATATCAGACATTTTTGACCTTCGTAGAGAGAAAATATAGTGAGAGCGGCCTGCATGCAGGTTTCATGTTTAACGGGTGACCACTTCCTTGGCAAGGGCCATGTAGCATTTAGCTCCCACGGACGTGCCATCGTAGGTAAAAATGGATTCTCCGAAGCTGGGAGCCTCGCTTAGTCTGACACTCCGGGGAATTCGCGTTGCAAAAACCAGATCTTTGAAATGCTTTTCCGCTTCTTCGGCGACCTGAAACGACAGATTGGTGCGTTTGTCGAACATGGTGAGAAGGATGCCGTTGATTTTAAGCGGTGGATTCAGGCTCTGCTTGATCCGTTTCACGGTCTGCATCAACTGACTCAATCCTTCCAACGCATAAAATTCGCTCTGAAGGGGCACAAGAATGGAATCGGCCGCCGCCATGGCATTCAAAGTGAGAAGACTGAGAGATGGCGGACAGTCTAGTACCACGTAATCGTAATTCCCGTTGATAGGAGCAAGAAATTTTTTAAGGAGCAACTCCCGGTCCGCATCAGACATCATTTCCACTTCAAAACCGATAAGTTCCACCCGTGACGGAACAATATCCAGATTTTCAACACCGCTTGGAATGATGGTGTCTTTCACCTTCACTTCACCGATCAACCCATGGTAAAGGGTCTTCTTGATGGAGGGTTTGTCAATGCCGAGACCCGTGGTGGCGTTGGCCTGAGGATCGCAATCCACGAGCAGGGTTTTTTTGGACAACTGTGCCAGCGCGGTCGATAGATTAATCGCCGTCGTTGTTTTGCCCACTCCACCTTTCTGATTTGCTACACATATTGTCTTTGCCATAGTGGCGCAAAGACTATCATAAAAAATGACATTTGCAAATAAAATATCAAGGCGTCCAGAGCAATGGCGGTGCAAAGAAAACGACCTGGCATTTTTTCATAATATACTGAAAATAAAATACATAATCAAAATAAAGGTATTGAGTGCCATACACCCGGTATCGAATGGGCCTCTGTTTCAAAGAGAGGCTATTGACTCAGGCTGTGAAACAATATAAAAGTTTCCCAATGGATATGGAAAAAATCAAACAGACGGGCATCGCCGCTGCATTTGCAAGTGGCCGGATTTTAAGATCCAAATTCGGCAATATCTCTTCCATTGTCAAAAAAGGCCGCATTGATCTTGTCACCGAAGCGGATACCGAATCGGAACAGGCGGTTATCGATACCATCCAATCCTCATTCCCAACCCACTCCATCCTGACCGAAGAAACCGGGCTCCATGCTGGAGACAACGAATGCCAGTGGATCATTGATCCTCTGGACGGGACCACCAATTTCGCTCATGGCCTGCCGGTTTTTGCAACGTCCATCGCCTTTGCGCT